>JAHHHB010000009.1 GCA_019359545.1 Desmonostoc geniculatum HA4340-LM1
TGCCCCCCTGCCCCCCTGCCCCCCTGCCCCCCTGCCCCCCTGCCCCCCTGCCCCCCTGCCCCCCTGCCCCCCTGCCCCCCTGCCCCCCTGCCCCCCTGCCCCCCTGCCCCCCTGCCCCCCTGCCCCCTGCCCCCCTGCCCCCCTGCCCCTCCGCACCTCTGCCTCTTGTGCCCCATGCCCCATGCCCAATGCCCCATGCCTAATGCCCAAGATTATTTATCTGTTGTAATGAAGTACCAAGTTGGAGATGAGTTTTTCCAAAGACTACCACTAATTTTGACAGGGCCAATTCTCAAACATACTGAACCTGAATCGGTAACGGTATGGGTGGCGCTCAAACAGTCTTGTCAGGTTGAACTCAAGGTTTATGACACAACAAATGATGGTGAAGTACTGGGAAATTGCTTATTGTCAGAGGAACGCTCTACTATTGCGTTGGGCAAGTATCTTCATGTTGTTGCTGTCACGGCTCGATCTACAGTTGGACATCGCCTAACTAGCAATAGCATCTACGCATATGACCTCCTGTTGACTGCCGCTAACCAGGCTCCGCAAACGCTACAACAAGCATTATGCTCAAACTCCTATCCTACGGCTAGCATCAGCTACTTTGAGCATCAAAAACCAACCTTTGCTCTACCGCCTAGTCGTCTCGAAGATTTGCAAATTGTCCATGCTTCCTGTCGTAAGCCTCATGGTTCTGGGTTTGATGCCCTACCGATTCTCGATCGCTTAATTGAGGCATCTGCAAATCAAGCCCAGCGCCGCCCTCACCAGCTATTCCTCACCGGGGATCAAATTTACGGTGATGATGTAGCAGATCCGTCGCTGTGGGTTGCCAGTACTCTTGGGGATGCCCTGCTGGGTTGGGAAGAACAATTGCCTGTGGGTGGAATGTACTGCACTCCCCAGGAATTGCCCCCCGGAGAACGGGCTGGAGTTGCTACAAATGAAGCCGGCTTGACCGCAGGATTACATAATAAATCTGAGAAAGTCGCCAGTCATCTCCTGAGCCTGGGGGAGTATTGCGCTACTTATTTATTAACGTGGTCACCAGTGTGCTGGCCAGTGGTATTTCCTAAAGGACGCCAAGTAACACGCGATCGCCGCGCCATCAAAAACTGGAACCGGGCAGTCCGGGATTTACGGCAATTCATTTATACACTGGGGAAAGTGCGTCGCGCCCTTGCCAATATTCCCGTGTACACTATCTTTGACGATCATGATGTCACTGATGACTGGAATTTGAACCAAGCTTGGTGTTTGCGAGTCCTGGGGCGTCCCTTGGGGCGGCGAGTTGTGCAAAATGCGCTGTTAGCTTACACGGTGTTTCAAGGGTGGGGCAATACACCAGGGCAATTTGAAATCGGTCAACCAGGGGAAAAACTGCTGGCTGCTGCACAAACTTGGTCGGCTTCCCAAGGAACGGATACAAAAGCTGATGAGGCGATCGCCCGTTATGTTGGTATGCCACCCAACGATCCCCACACAGGCTTACCTCTGTTAGTCCGAGACGGTTCAGTGTTCATTTTGGCTCGATATCCTGAAACACTTACTTGGAACTACATAGTCCAGAGCGATTGTCATGAAGTGATTGTTTTGGATACACGAACTTGGCGGGGTTACCCAGCCGATCAAAAAGCGATGTCTACGACGGGCTACGCCTACGCTCCACCGATGCTGCTATGTCCAAAAGCCTTTGAGCAACAACTAGTTTTGCCTTTACAAAAAATAGCTGAAGAAACTCAGATTCAAGCCACATTTGTAATTGCACCTACTAATGTATTTGGTTCACAAGTGATTGATTGGATTCACCATTGGAATTTACAACAAGAGAAAGTCTTCTCCACAGATGTTGGTGATGCTTGGAACATCAACGTTGAAGCATTGGCAAAATTCCTCAACACTTTGTTTGGGCAACGTCAACAAGTGATTATTTTGTCTGGAGATATTCACTACAGTTTTGCAGCTCGTTTGTCTTATGCACGTACCGATTCTCAATTGCGATCGGTTTTAGTACAGCTAACTTCTAGTGCCATCAAAAATGAAGAACCAATAACGCAGTTGATTCATACACGAATGAAAGATTGGTTATTAGCAGAAAAGCTGCGATATTGGATTGGATGGATGAATCCAGCCAATATGGTAGAAATTTCTGACAAAAAATTACACCATGATGGCTTCACTGCCAAACGCTACCCCAATAGTCGGCTAAGGCAACGCCAGGAATTAACTGACCCTGATTGGTATTGTGTGCTGGAATGGATAATGCGACAAAGCGCTCAAACTTCTAACTGCACAGCAGATTTGTCATCATTTATAGCTCCTTGGAAACGAGCGAAAATTGCTAAAAGGCGATGTTTACAACCCCTAATGTTTTGGAAATTTCGCTGGTTTCAAGAAGGGCGAGAAGTCGTTGGATTAAATAACTTAGGTTTGGTTCAGTTTGAGTTGCCAGATGCGGGTAGTTCTTATCAAATTATTCAAGATTCCTACTGGTTTTCGTCTTGGTATCCAACCCAAATTGTTTATAGTCGTTTTGCAACTGAATTAACAGCCAATCAATCATTGTTGGGGAATTTTAGATTTTAGAGACGATTTGTAGGGTAGCACAGCTGTCATAGGTGTCAACTTAACGTGAAACTCTTGTGAAGACGTGATATTGAGTTCATTCACTTACCGTTACTCACCGTGTTACCCCACCCTAACCCTCCCCGTATGTATTGGGGAGGGAACTAGATTTCTTTTTCCCCCCTTTATAAGGGCAGGGCCGTTTCATTCGCTAGTCTGTGAGATTTGTCAAGGGGATATTCTCACGCAAAGACGCAAAGGCGCAAAGAAAAACAACATTATTTGGGCTTGAAGACGCAAAATTTTTTGCCCTAATTGTACGCTTGCCCTAAATTTTGATTTCTTTGACCCTTGCAATTTTAACCATTTTAGGGAATGAAACAGCCCTGCTTTATAAGGGGGGATTAAGGGGGGTAAAACGTATGTGGGACTAAGGTTTGAGCTTAAGTTGACACCTATGCACAGTTGTGCTGGCCTACTATGGAATATTTTTTTCCTTGGAACTCCCTTGTAGAAAATAAGTCCGTAGTTGAAGCTCAAAGTTACAAAGTTAAGGCTCAGAACTTGGATGTTGGAGTTAAAAGCACGACATTCCGAGTTCTGAGTTTAATTTTTGGAGTTCAGAAGCTCAACGTTTCAGCAAAAGGGTGTAACTTCCGAGTTCAGAAGCTCAATTTTGGTGTTCTAATCATTAAAATTTGAGAATGTGTGGAGTCAATTCAATAGAATCATCCCAACAAAGCATAATTTAGATGAAATTGCAAGTGTATTTGTTGACTTTGCCAAGAAACAAAAGTTTTCCTTTTGGCGGGAGGGTTAGACAATGAGTGATTTACAAACCCAGTTACCCACAGATACATGGATTTACACTTCTTGGGAGGAGTATGAGCAGATAGTCAGCAACTTGCTCAACCAGAAGGGAAAAAGCTACTACTACAAAGGACACATGAGGCTGGAGATGCCACCAGTTAGTTTTGATCATGGCAAAGACCATGTGGTAATTATTTTTGCTGTAACCCTATTTGTGACGATTAAAGGGATTCTAGCCACAGGCTTAGACACCACGACTTTTCGTAAAACTGGCGTTCAGGATTGTCAGCCCGATGTGGCGTATTACCTCAGAGAACGCGCCCAAACGATCCCAGCAGGTACAGGAATTGTTAACCTCGATCGCTACCCCGCACCGGATTTAGTGATTGAGATTGCGAAAACATCTTTGCTGGATGACTTGGGTACAAAGCGATCGCTTTATGAAGAATTGGGTGTTGCTGAATATTGGGTAGTGGATGTCCAAAATGCCCAAATCATTGCCTATGCTATGGCAGAGCAGGGTAGTAAACGTATCCAAGAATCACAGGTATTGCCGGGATTGGCGATCGCTATTTTAGAAGAAGCCTTACGCCGAAGTCGTGAAATGAGTCAATCTGAAGTTGGGGCTTGGTTATTGAGCCAGTTTCATAAAATTGTCTAGCTTTTAAATCTTTAACAGAAAGAAGACGAACATAATGTGACCAAGGTAAGGGAAATCCTTGAGCTAAAGCCGATAAATCCAATTGCCCAGACGGTGCCTTGTCATAATTGCATTGACTGAACGAGCGGCTGCACGGCGAGATGATTCCAGGAGTTGAATTAAATCAGTTAAAGTGTTTTCATAACCGTTAATCACAATGTCTTTTTCACCTGTAATTTTCTGTTTTAAAAATTAGTCTATTGTGTGATTTTACGACTTATCGAATAACTCTTATTAAGATATTTAGCAATCTGATTTTGATTGTCAAAATTGCAAAGCGCCGATCCCCGACTTCTTAAATAAGTCGGGGATCATGTTGAACGCGAATGATTCAGGATTGCTATTTTACGCAGAGACGCAACTTTACCCGCATCTCTACAATAGACCTCTTGCAAAAGTCCCTAACACCGCACCTCCAACCCCTCCCCTCGATGTACACACAAGTCGAATTACCCCCCTTAGTCCCCCCTTTCCAAGGGGGGAAAAAAGAAATCTAGTTCCCTCCCCAATACATACGGGGAGGGTTAGGGTGGGGTTCTTTATTTTTGATTTATGCAAGAGGTCTAATGTGTTTGCATAGTCTTATTCTGCGTTCACAAATTCCAAATATCCGTTGCTGAGTTCTTTCACCGCCAACTCATAAAATTGTTTACCGTGTTCTGGCGTTGCTAAAGCCGGATTTGATCCCATGCGTCCATCTGGATAACGCACTCGAAAGTCTGCTGCACTATAAATCCTGTGTCCCCTTGCAACTTCTGGTGAAAGGGGTGCTTGCTTAATCGCTTCTGGATAAACGTATTGGGTGAGGGCTACTTCGCTTGGGGTTGCGTGAGAACCTTCTTGATCCCCATATAATTCTTTAGCTAGTTTATATACTGAACTGCACATAAACCAGTTAGCCACTTGACATTGTACTTGTTGGGCATTGGCAATGTGCAAATCTTCTAAATGAGCGTAAGTTTCCGAGAAAGCGGCTTTGAGGGTGGCGATGTTACCGCCGTGTCCGTTGATAAAGTAGAACTTGGTAAAACCAGCTTTGGCTAAACAGGTTACATAATCTCGCGCTACTTGAATTAAAGTACTGGGGCGCAGACTGATTGTGCCAGGGAAAGCAGTATGGTGCAGTGCCATCCCAACATTGATTGTAGGGGCAACGATCGCTCCAGTTGCATCACCGACACCACGAGCGATCGCTTCTGCACAAATAGCATCAGTACCAATTAATCCCGTTGGTCCATGTTGTTCTGTGGAACCAATGGGAAAAATAATACCCTTTGATTGCTGTAAATAAGTTTCGACTTCTTGCCAAGTACTTAAATGTAGTAACATTTTTGATGATTTTCCTCTGATAAGGCATCTTCTGTGATTCAACTTCTATTAATACAATTATGAAGTTGCTTTGGTTTTAGTGATGGCGATCGACAAACCATAGATCCCCGACTTCTTTAAGAAGTCGGGGATCTTACTTACAGCAGATTTCAAGTTATTGAAGTAGACAAGCCAAGAAAAGCTAGCCAAGTATAAAGCCTGTTTTACTCCTGTTACCGCAGCTAGGCGTAGCCCATTCTGACCTCTGAATTCTGAATTCTACTGTATTTCTCACCAATTATTTAGGATTGACTTATAAAATATTGCTTTTCTAGATCGTCAAGAAAACAAATGGTATCAATCTCTAATCTTGATTAATCAAAGTAATAATGTTTTTTTACGTTACTTTTAATTTCCCATATGCAAGACATACCAGAGGGAAAAATTACCAAATCGCCTTCACCCATTTGTACTGGCTGTCCACCATCAGGAGTAACAACTACATCACCTTCCAAAAAGTAGCAAGTTTCTTGAGAATCATAAGTCCAAGGGAATTTTGAAACTTCCTTTTTCCAAATTGCCCATTTAGACACACCCAATTGTTCGAGACGTTGTTGACTGGGTTGATGCTCAACTTGAATTTCCATACAGTGTTTTCTCTAGTATTCTTCAGCAGTAGGACTGGATATCCTCTCCACACTGATCTACTAAATAACACAAAGCGCGAAAACGCAAGCCTATAAGTTCGTCATAAAGGGGATTGAGCTTGCACATTGGGGGAATGTGACCTATTATCCGACCAAAAAGCATGATATCACGCTCAAATGGACACTGGGCAGGAATCAGTTTAGCGATAAACTTGGCCAATTTGCGATTCTGAATCTCGATTTTGTCGAGCCATTGACGTAATGGTTGCAGTAAATCTAATTTCCGCACAGCAAATTGTTTTTTAGTACCTGCTGGATTACTTTCTTGTAAAGGGCTAATAAAAGCAGGTAGAAAAATTCGCCGATGATTTGTTTTAAGCATGGTTTTGAGCAAGGTTTGCCTTGTGTAGATGAACTATTTGCCAACTTGGAATGCTGCGCTGTAATTTGTCTGGACAATTTGCATTATGCTTGGAAATCAAAGGTCAATTCAGCAGAATGCAAATAACTTACATGCATCTTTGGGGGGAAATAGTTTGATTAATTGTTATTTAAACCCACCAAATGTTCGAGAACTGTCCCGTTAAATACAAAATAACAAAGAAAATATAAAAATTGCATTTCTTTAACTTATTGATTGCTAATGGCAAAGATAGCAATTTTATATCTAAAATATAAAACCTTGGTGACAAAACCGCCTAGTATCTGGAGATGTACTTTCAGGAAGAAAAACAAAGCTTTGCTGTGACTGTATATACACTCCGCTAGGATTAGCGCCTACTATCTATAGATATTATGGTGCTGAATATTCAGTCATTTGTCCGATCTACTACACAAGGTAACCTAGATATTATCTAATAAGTGGCAGAAAATCCTTTGATAAGTTGAAACTAAGATCTACGAGTGCCATATCACAACACAGCACAGTTGGTGAAATTAAAATGGGGACTGGGGCAGTGGTATTTCAAACTAAAGATTATACCAATAAATTCAAACAATCTTTGCAACACATCGATCATTTTTCGGATAGCACAGCTGTGCTATCCTACCCAATGTATTTGTCGCATTATTTTTTTCATTGGAAGTCCCTTATCCCAAATCCGAGGGTTGAAGACCCCTACGTCTATACGTAGCGTATTTTCAGTCGGGGTTGAAATCCCCGATTGAAAATGTCTTTCATTTTGAATTTTGAATTTTGAATTTTGAATTGTTAAGTGTGTCTTTCGCACACGACTTCATCACGCCACAATTGATATAACCGCGTGGCTGGCATTGTCATATATAAAATATCTCCAGGACTGAGGTTGGTTTCTAGCAAATCCCAGCCGTGGAGGGTTTGGTGATTCGTTTCTACGTATAAGGGTACACAGTCGGCAGTCATGGCTACATCTTTCACCCATTGACCGCAAAAGGCATGTGAAGGTGTGATCGCTGTGGCAAAAGCTACCCAAAGGCTATCTGCTGTGATGCCATTACCAAGGATTCTTCCCCCTAGTGCCGCTGCGGCAAAAGCTGGGGCTGCTAATTCAGCGGGACTGAGTACAGCCTCGAAGTCAAATAGCTGTTGCGCGATCCCCGCAAAATCGGGATCGGCATAATGGACAATCACCGGAATACTTGGTGCCAAGCTTTTGGCTTTGAGGGCAATCTCTAAATTGGTGGCATCGTTACTGGTTACAGCCAGCACTGCGGCGGCAGAATCTATATTGCTGGACTTGAGTATGGTACGGAAGCTGGCATCACCTTGAATTACAGGAATACCCAGTCCTCTGGTGGTGTTGACAAATCTGTTATTTGAGTCGGTTTCAATCACTACCACTTCATGTCCGCTGGCGTGGAGTTGCTGGACGATTTTGACGCCAATACCACTCAAGCCACAGACGATGTAGTGATATCGCTGGGGTATTCGTGCTGCATCCCAAAATTGCTTAAAGCGGCTTCCCAGGACAAAATCGGTGAGCATGGCGTACCAAATACCAATCACCACTGCACCAACCAGCATCATGACAACGGTAAATAATTTGATGCTGTTGGGAGCATTTTCTATTACTTTGTCATTACCGCCTGCTCCGGTAATCATGCCCACAGAAAAATATAAAGCATCGATCAGAGACAACTTCAGCTCAGCAGATGTGTAGGTGAGTGTAGCAACCAGAATGACTGCGAGTAAGACAACAGCACCTACAACTACCGATCGCCCATGTTGCTGAAACTGTCTGAGATTAGTTATAACTTTCAGCAATTTTCTAATTAGCGATCGCCTCTGAGGACGGACGCGGGGTTGTGTGCCGACAATTAAGCGATCGCCCACTTTTAACCGTTGTCCTGAGATGACGGCGGATACCAAATCTGTTTCACCTTCTACTGGTAGATAATAAATCAACATCCGCGATCGGTCTTCCCACAATTCACTCAGCTTTCGACCTTTCCACAAATGATTTTCATCAATGTATTCTTCGTGAATTGGCCAAGTTTGCTGAAATAACTTGATTTGCCCGATCGCTCTACTTCCCAGTGCTGCAAAGGTGAATACTGGTGCTGCCAAACCGACAACACTCATACTCAAATGGTTTGACAAAGTTTGATCTAAGCGCTCTCCCAAATTTGTATTATAAAAGCGGTTGATAATCCGAATCTGGGGATTCAGCACTCGCGCTTGCATCATAATTGACAAATTCAGTTCGTCTTTAGATCCAGCAATGACTAAAGTGTGCGCCTGCTCAATTCCTGCTGCTTTGAGGGTGGCTGCTGCTTGCAAATCACCAACAATCACATCGGGCACAGTTTCCCCTGGGATGGGTTGGTGATGAATGCCAACAACAAATGCTCCCTGGTGTCTGAGCAAACGAAATATTTTATATCCAGTACGTCCTAAGCCACAAACAATAATTCGGGGTTTCATGAAACGGCAGCATCTTTTACAGGCGGGGCTGCATTTCTAGTTATTCATCCAAATTATTACCCGGTTTTTTGGGTTTAACTGTAACTGACAACACGATTGCTTTAAATGAGAGTGGGGAGTGGGGAGTCTACCGTGTACACACAACTGTTTTAAAATTGCTGCGTAACGTTAAGATGGGTTAATTTTTGCTCATTGAGTTCATTCGCTTACCGTTACTCACCACGTTACCCCACCCTAACCCTCCCCTCTGCGGCGATCGCTAACTTGACAATATTTTCTGGGTTAAGGCTTAAGTTTTTCTTGCAAATAATGTTTAATACTTTGCAATACTCGTAGATACGTAGGGGAGCCAGCCGCGTGGGCGGGTTTCCCGACTTGAGCAGACTGGCGTTGCGTTATCGGCGAACTGCACCATTCTTAAGGCTTTGGTGCGTTACGGCTTACGCCTAACACACCCTACAAATACTTAGATTTTTCACCAAATCAAATATGATTCCTATACTTCTGTAGATACTCATCAGTCGTAGCAAAACTTATTAAAATGAAACAAGAGCAATAAGTGATAAATTAAACTAATGACTGCAATCCAGTTCCAGAATTTACCTCATACACAGCGGCAAAAAGGCACTCTACCCCACTTGGGGCTGGTTTGTATCACCATTGATAAACAAGTGCGCTTTCGGACAATGACGCGCACGCGCTACTTAAAACTGACTCTTGAGCAACGTGAAACTGCTTTAAGAGAACTGTATGAGCATAATTTACAGCGGTTACATGACGCTCTGTCTTTTTGTCAAGAAAATCAGATTCAACTCTATCGAATGTCCTCTGCTTTATTTCCTCTCAGTGACATGGAAGACGAAATCGGTGCAAATATATTAGAGGAAATGAGCGATCGCCTAGCCAAGATTGGGGAACGTGCAAAAGCATTAAACATCAGAATGGTGCTGCATCCAGATCAATATGTAGTGCTGAGTTCTGATTCCCCAGAAATTGTCAAAACAAGCATCAAAATTCTCGAACGACACGCCCGCACCCTCGATTTATTGGGCTTACCCCAATCACCTTGGTCATTGATGAACATTCACGGTGGCAAATCTCAACGCACCGAACAACTTGTAAAAGTAATCTCAGAATTACCAGAAGCAATTAAAAGTCGCTTGACTTTAGAAAATGATGAATATGCCTATAGTGCTAGTGAAATTTTAGCAGTGTGTCAGCAGGCAGGAATACCAATGGTATTCGATGCTCATCACCATATTTGCCACGAAAATTTAGACAGCTACGACGATCCGAGCGTAGCATCTATGTTGTATGCAGCGCGAGAAACTTGGGCGAATCCAGATTGGCAATTAGTTCACATTTCCAATGGCGAAGAAGCTTTCAATGACAGAAAGCATAGTGATATGATTACTGCTATGCCGAGTGTTTACCATGAAGTCCCTTGGATAGAAGTCGAAGCCAAACACAAAGAAGCAGCGATCGCTGATTTGCGTTCTTGGTGGCTGATGGAGTCAGAAGTCAGGAGTCAGAATTCAGAATTCAGAATGTAATTAGTTTGGAGTACGATTCACCAATATCTTGTTGATCCCTAAATCAAAGATTTAGTGTAATATTTCACTATTTGCTCAACAGCCAGTCAGACTCCTGACTCCTGAATTCTGAGTTCTGAATTCTTTCCTGATAAAATATGGCGATCGCAATCGATTTTGGTACTAGCAACACAGTCATTGCTCGTTGGAACCCTGTAACCCAGCAGCCAGAAACCCTGAATCTACCTGGTTTATCAATTAAACAAAGTCTCAATCCGCCACTGATTCCGAGTCTAGTTTATGTTGAAGACGCATCACAAAGTAAAATCTTAGTAGGTCAACAAGTACGCGATCGCGGTCTTGACCTCAAGGGTGAAACTAGATTTTTCCGCAGCTTCAAGCGCGGTATCGGCGCAAATATTCAAGGTTTCTTACCTGAATTAGATGGACAAATTGTCACCTTTGAGCAGGTGGGGCAATGGTTTCTTACCCAGGTGATTGAAGAACTAGCACCCCTAGAAGGTGGCTTAGATTCTCTAGTGTTAACCGTACCCGTAGATAGTTTTGAAGCCTATCGTCATTGGTTGGGAAAAGTTTGTCAGTCCCTGAATGTTGAACAAGTGCGAATGCTGGATGAACCTACAGCCGCAGCCTTGGGTTATGGCTTAGCAGATCGAGAAATTCTCCTGGTAATTGACTTTGGTGGCGGTACTTTGGATTTGTCCCTTGTGCAGTTAGATCAAGGCGTGCAAGCAACTACAAAACCCGTGGGATTTCTGCTGAAATGGGGTAATAAATCCTTAGCTGAAGATTCCAAACAAAAAGTTAAAACAGCCCGTGTCTTGGCGAAAGCAGGGCAGAATTTAGGCGGTACTGATATTGATAATTGGTTAGTAGATTACTTTGCCAAAACTCAAGGATTGGCGGTAAGTCCTTTGACAACAAGATTGGCAGAACGGGTCAAGATTCAGCTATCAACTCAAAATCAAGCCAGTGAAGTTTATTTTGACGATGAGACATTTGAAAGTTATGAACTGGAATTAAACCGCGACAGTTTGGAAAATGTCCTCAAAGAACACGCTTTTTTTGAGTTATTAGATGAATCGATGACGACACTGTTGCAACAAGCAAGACGCCAAGGGATAGAAATTGCAGATATTAATGCAGTTTTGTTAGTTGGTGGAACTGTACAATTGCCGGCAGTGCAGACATGGATTAAACAGTATTTTGAGCCAGACAAAATCCGTTGCGAACGTCCCTTTGAAGCGATCGCCCAAGGTGCATTACAAATCGCCCAAGGCATTGAAATCAAGGACTTTCTCTACCATAGTTATGGTATCCGCTACTGGGATCGTCGCAATCAACGCCACCATTGGCATCCGATAATTAAAGCTGGACAGCCATATCCCATGAGTCAGGCAGTGGAATTAGTTTTAGGCGCTTCAGTGGAGAATCAGCCCAGCATTGAATTAATTATGGGAGAATTGGGAGCAGATACAGGTAATACGGAAGTTTATTTTGATGGCGATCGCTTGATTACTCGCCGCCTTGAGAGTAGGGAAACCACCGTCAAACCCCTCAATGATAGGGAAGGCGCCAGAACAATTGCCCAACTGACACCAAGCGGATATCCTGGGAGCGATCGCATTAAAATTTTCTTTCAAGTTGATGATAAACGCTTTTTGCGAATTACCGTTGAGGACTTATTAACAAATGACACACTTGTAGAAAATCAACTTGTGGCACAGTTGAGTTAGGAAATTACCAACAAATAAATTATCAATTTTGTGGGCTGGACATCTTGTCCGCCCTTAGCTATATCCTCCACTTGCCATCTGAGGGTTAAAATTAATTATAGAAAAGTAAGGAGTGATTGATTGCCAACTGATAAGCAAAAAGATACCGTTATTTTTATCTGTCAGGTACTTTCTAATCTTTTACAACCAATTTGGATGTTTAGGTACGATCCTGTTTATAAGTATATTTATTTGATTGCTGGTAGAGACGAAAATTTAGAAATTACTATTTTTGAAAATGGGAATTGGGAGTTGAACCAAAATGACGAAGCCTGATTTTACTCAAATGACTCGCAAAGAATTAAAAAAATACATCTTGTCTCATCCCACAGATAATGAAGCCATTCGAGAATTATTTATTAATCGAAGAAACCCTAATGCCCAAGTTTTCCCCTATCCTTACGATATGCCTTATGAAGAAGTGGAAGCGATTTTTAAATCTAAATTGAATTTAGAATGATATCTAAAGTACGATCGCATCTAAAGTAAATCATCCTCAGATAGCTGAGCTATTTTCATCAAGGTTTTCAAGGTTCCAACTTTTAAATCTTGATTGCGGTCAACAGGAAGTGACAGAATTTGTTCTTGTTCAGGGTTTTCATAAATATGATGACTGCCAGTAATTCTTCGCAAAACCCAACCTTTTTGCTCTACAATCTTGCAAAGTTGCTTGCTAGAAATCGATTTCATACAGCAATTTCGACAACTCTATCTGTTGACTCAATTGCATGACGACTGTTGGCAACTTCAAGCCAACCTTCAATAGCGTCCTTTAAATTAGCCATCACCTCTTCCATCGTGTCACCTTCAGTAACACAACCGGGAAGCGCGGGAACTTCTGCCCAAAACCCGCCTTCTTCTGCTGGGTGAATGATTGCTCTAATTTTCATACACCTTCGCTATTGAGAACTTACATTTATACATCGTCTGGTTCTACAGAATTTGAGCGCAGGGATTCACGATATTCGCGCCCTAGCCGCATGGCTTCATGTAGTGGTTCACTATATAATTCATCGCTGTGTTGCTGCCTTGGCTGCTATCAGCTTGTTGTACAAATTAAGATCGCTGATTTGTAGCGGTTGCGGCATACTATCAAATGCTGCTTCCTCAGGTTCTAAATAAGCATCAATATCAGCACGATTGGCTAGATAAAACGCGATCGCTCCATAAACTTGTTCAAGTGTCAGCAACGGAAAAGAATTAACAATGCTTTCAGGCGATAATCCTTTTCGGAAAGCATAAACGATCGAGTCTAAGGAAATCCGAGTTCCTGCAACCCAATAAGCATTTTGAGGATATTCTACGTAAGATTTAGCTGTTACAACTGACATAGATTTATTTTGTCTCTACTTATAAAGTAATGACAAATAATCCATTCTGCCAAACATCGGTAGAGTTTTCATTACTCAGTCTGGTTTAACTTTTTTCTAAAAATTGCTTCGACTTCACTTTTGGGATCGGCAAGGTCGAAAGGATATGGTTGACGATTGGCTGGATTACGGCGACTCATCAAGATCTCCAATGCCGCCTGGAAAGCTTGCTGATCGTTTCTGTGTTCAGAAAGGTACTGTTTTAACTCGGTATTTGTCATCTCAGACAGATTCGATGTCATAGAACAAACTCCCAACTTCCATCTTCATCGATCACAAGTGCAATCTCATCACTGACCCCAGCTTGAATGTAAATAGTCTTGAATTTCTGGTCGTAACGAAAAACTTGAATTGGCTGGTACAGACTAGAAAGGAGTTGACAGACAAATATGGCAGTATCTGACTGTTCTCGTGTGGGCAAGCTGGAACCTCCTCGTATGTGTCAATAATAGCCTATCAGGAGTGAGTGCGACTTAAGGCTGATTATTGACTTCAGTTGATTGGCTGGTAGTGGCAAAGTACCATAGCGATCGCTGAAATAACAAAAGTATTAGAGTTAAAGCAAAAACGTTGAGTTTGAACTAACCTAATGCCTATACCTGAAACTAACCCAAAGATTCCAATGTCTTCACCAAGCCTCTACGAAACTGATTTTTACGCTTGGACGCAGGAACAAGCAACTTTACTTCAGAATCAGCAGTGGAGTCAAATCGATGTGCAAAATCTCATAGAGGAGATTCAATCTTTGGGCAAACAGCAACGTCAAGAATTGCGAAACCGTCTGGGTGTGTTGATTGCACATTTACTAAAATGGGAGTACCAGTCAGGACGCCGTAGCCGTAGCTGGTTAGCAACACTTCGTATTCAACGCTTAGATATTGCTGAAATGCTTGAAGAAAATCCTAGCCTAAAGCCCTACCTTGAAGAAGCACTTCGCAAAGCCTACCTTAAAGGTGTCGAATTAGCTGTTGGAGAAACAGATTTACCCAAGCGTACTTTTCCGGTAGAGTGTCCCTACAGCTTTTCACAAATTGTGGACTATGACTTCTACCCCGGCGAACCAAGCAAGTTAGTAGATGAATCAATGTAGAGACGTAGCAATGCTACGTCTCTACTTGTCAAACAACACCCGCCTCTGGAATCGCACCCTGCATTTTCGCAAAAGCATCAATCAAACTTTGCAATTGTTGATCGGCTTTAAAAACTCCTAAACCACGCACCGTAACTTTCCCAGGAGAATACACAAAACGCGTCTTGAGATTATCTGGTAAATTCGCCGCCAACAAATTCCAAGCTGGTTCTTCCATTGGTGTTTCTAAAACGACGTGCTGCTTGTTTTCTGGTTTAATCCTACTAAATCCAAGTTTTTTCGCTAACTGTTTGAGTTCCATGACTCGCAACAGTTGATTGGCTGGTACTGGCAAAGTACCATAGCGATCGCCCCATTCCGCAGCAATCTGCTTTAATTCTCCTTTGGATTTCGCTGTAGCCACTGCCCGGTAAGCACTCATCTTTTGATCCAAATCGGTAATATAATCTGCTGGAATAAATGCCGTCAGGTTAAGGTCAATCTGGGTATCGTCAACCTTGGGAATTTCTTGTCCGCGAATTTCCCGAATTGCTTCTTCGAGCATTTCCATGTATAAATCGAAACCGATGGCATCCATTTGACCGGATTGTTCAGCGCCTAGCAAGTTACCCACTCCGCGAATTTCCATATCGCGCATCGCCAATTGATACCCAGAACCTAGTTGAGTAAATTCCTGAATCGCTCGTAATCGTTGCCGTGCAGCATCAGATAATGTCCGTTGCTTGGGATAAAATAGCCAAGCATGAGCTTGGATACCTGCACGTCCCACACGACCGCGTAATTGATACAATTGAGCCAAACCAAAGCGGTGAGCGTCTTCAATTAAAATGGTGTTGACTCGCGGAATATCTAAGCCAGATTCAATAATTGTCGTACAAACGAGGATATCTGCTTCACCATTGCTGAAGGTGAGCATGGTTGATTCTAACTCGCTTTCATCCATTTGACCGTGAGCGATCGCAAATCTAGCCCCCGGTATCACTTCTCGTAAATTGGCCGTTGTCTCTTCAATGCCGTCAACTCGTGGAACTACATAAAAAACCTGTCCCCCTCTGTCTAATTCTTGACGAATAGCAGTGCGGATACTTTCGGAATTTATCGGTGACAAATGGGTTTTAATCGGGCGTCTGGTTGGAGGTGGTGTGGTAATTAAACTCATTTCCCGAATTCCCGACAAAGACATATAAAGGGTGCGCGGAATGGGAGTAGCGGAGAGCGTCAGCACATCAACCTGAGTTTTCAAGCTTTTAATTTTCTCTTTTTGGTTCACCCCAAACCGCTGTTCTTCATCCACCACCAACAATCCTAAATCCTTGAATGATACACCTTTGCCTAAAATTTGGTGTGTGCCAACAACTACATCTAATTCGCCCGTTGCTAATCGCTTTTGAATATCGCGGCGTTCTTCAGCTGAACGGAAACGGTTGAGTAAGCCGACATTCACCGGGTAGGGGGCAAAACGTTCTTTGAGTGTATGGTAATGTTGCTGTGTTAATATGGTCGTTGGCGCAAGGAGTGCCACTTGTTTACCGGCGGTGACTGCTTTGAAAACAGCACGAATCGCCACTTCCGTTTTTCCGAAACCGACATCGCCACAAACTAAGCGATCCATCGGGCGATCGCTTTCCATGTCGCGTTTAACATCTTGTACAGCTTTCAGTTGATCTGTTGTGGGTTGGTAGGGAAAAGAATCTTCCAATTCCTCTTGCCAAGGCATATCATTTGGGTAACTAAAACCTTGTTGTTGCGATCGCGCCGCATACAATTTCAGCAAATCCACCGCCAATTTCTTAATCGCTTTGCGGACTTTATTCTTGGTATTTTCCCAAGCTTTACCGGTCATCTTATTGAGTTCTGGTGCTTTATCTCCTCCAGCACGGAACCGGGATAAAGCCCCTACTTGATCGGCTGCAACTCTGAGTAACCCGTCTGCATATTGCACCACCAAATAATCACGGGTTTCGTTATTAATCGTCAAACTTTCCAGCTTGACAAATTTGCCAACACCATGATTTCTATGAACCACATAATCCCCTGGACGTAGCTTATTGGGGTCAACTTGTTTGGAAGTCGCTTTGTGGCGCTTGCGGATATAGCTAGGAGTTGCTAAGGAATGCTGACCAAAAAATTCCCGATCTGTAACGATTACCAATCGGTACGTAGGCAGAATAAAGCCTTCTAGTTCCGCCAGCCCAGAATATTTGAGGGCGATGGGAGTATGGTTGATTTGGAGCTTATCGATCGCTTGGTAATCGCGGGGATTGGGGATAAATTGAGCTGGACAATCATGTTCTTGTAACAGCGACACAGAACGCGAAGGTTGAGCAGAAATCAGCCAGATAGAGAAATTGCGATCGCGTTCATGACGGATAGTTTCAGCTAGTTTAGCAAACTGGTGCGGCGTAACTGGAACAGATCTGCTGGCAAGATTAATTCCATCATTTTCCTCCGCCAGTTCCGATAAATATAAAGTTTGAAACTTCGCAACATCAGCCAAACACTCATCAAACGACCGATGAATTTTCGGTAGTCCACTGATGACTGATGACTGATGACTGATGACTGACCATTGTTCTTCGGCATTTTCTACCCAGCGATCGCTATGAGCATGACATTGTTCTGGCTCATCAATGGCAATCAAGGTATTTTCTGGTAAATAGTTTAGCAGGGATGCTGGTTCCTCAAACGCTAAACCTAAAAAACGACGACTACCTTCAATCAGTGATGAGTTCCCAGTGCCCAGTGCTGAGTCAGAATTTAACTCATAACTCCTAACTCCTAACTCATCACTATTTTTCAGTGGTGCAGTGATGATGGGAGCAAAACTAGTTGGGGTGAGAATTAACTGGTCAACTTTATCCAAGGCGGAACGTTGAGTTGCTGGATCAAATTCGCGTATTTGTTCGATTTCGTCGCCAAACCATTCCAGCCTGACTGGAAACTCCGATGAAACCGGGAACACATCAACAATATCGCCACGGCGACTCCATTGCCCTTCGGTTTCCACCAGAGGCACTCGTTCGTACCCCAAAATAGTTATCTTCTCACTAAAAGCATTCAGGTCTAATTCCATTCCCCGCTTCACCGTCAAGCAAAATTCTTGAAAAGCTGCTGGTGGTGGGAGATGAGGTTGCAGCGCCCCTTGAGTAGCTACAATTGCTATATTTGTCATTTGTCCTTTGTCCTTTGTCATTTGTCCTTGGTTTGTTTCTAATGACATAGGCGCTTCGCCTTCCCGCAGGGTATGACTAATGACTAATGACTCTTGACTTTTGACCAAATCCGCCAACACCTGCATTTGCCCCCAACTCATCTCAGTTTCGGGGTCAAAAGGTTCGTAGGGAGAAGCTTCGGAGGTGGGGTAAAAATGTACTGTTTGCCATCCCATAGCCTCCAGTTGTGCGTAAACGCGTCCGGCTTCTTCCAGAGTGGCACATAGCACGAACAAATTCCTGCCCTGAGTTTGCGCCAATGCCGAAGCCACCAAACCCTTTGGCAGCCGGGGAATGCCATTTAACCGCAATTGTTGTTGGCGATTTAACTTAGAAATAAATTCAGTAGTCAGCGGCGATCGCCCTAAGGCACGCACAATAGAAGAAAATGACATAAGTTCTACTAGCAATGGAAGTCTTGGCGCTTGTTGAAAATCTTCAGGCAGTTTATGTCCACCATTTTAAAAGTGTTAACAGCCCTCTTATTCATTCTCAGGAAGAATAATGTATAACGACATAATAAACTCAATAATCTATAACTATTACTTTGTGTACAGTCAAAGCATTTATCGAAGCACCTTTAATACTAGATACTAAGGATTGAGCTACGTTCGCTCTGATAAGCGGCAACTTTAAACATGTCCTCCATCACTTTTGAAATTTTAATCATCTTGGTGCTAATTATTGCCAATGGCGTCTTTTCGATGTCTGAGATGGCAATTGTCTCAGCCCGGAAAGTTAGACTACAGCAGCTTGCCAATCAAGGGGATGCTAAGGCAAGGGTAGCACTGAAACTAGCTGAGTCTCCAAATCATTTCTTGTCAACCATTCAAGTAGGTATTTCTCTAATCGGTATCCTGACTGGTGCTTTTGGAGGAGCAACAATTGCTAACCGACTCGCAGTCTATGTGCGACTTGTCCCCTTATTAGCACCTTATAGTGAACCGATATCTTTTGGAATCGTGGTTTTGATTATTACCTATTTGTCCCTCATTGTTGGCGAATTGGTACCAAAGCGTTTGGCATTGAATAACCCAGAAAGGATTGCATCGACTGTAGCTATTCCCATGCGTGCCTTATCGGCGATCGCTTCCCCAATGGTATATCTTTTAAGTGCTTCTACAGATTTGATCCTGCGAATCTTAGGAGTTACACAGTCAACTGAACCGCAAGTCACCGAAGAAGAAATTAAAATCTTAATCGAGCAAGGTACTGAAGCGGGAACCTTTGAGGAAGCCGAACAGGATATGGTAGAGCGAGTTTTTCGTTTAGGCGATCGGGCTGTAAGCTATTTAATGACACCCCGTCCCGATATCGTCTGGCTAGACTTAGATGACACCGCTGAAGAAAATCGCCAAAAAATGGTTGATAGCGCCTACTCCCGGTATCCAGTTTGTCAAGGGGGACTGGATAATGTCTTGGGTGTAATCCCAGTCACCGACTTATTAGCTAGGAGTTTTCGAGGCGAACCGCTAGATTTAACAGTAGGATTGCGGCAACCAGTCTTTGTACCAGAAAGCACCCGTGGCTTGAAAGTTTTAGAATTATTTAAGCAAACCATTACTCACATGGCGCTAGTGGTCGATGAATACGGCGTGATTCAAGGATTAGTCACTCTCAACGACATCATGAGCGAAATCGTGGGCGATGTTCCTTCTATGGATGGGCAAGATGAACCACAAGCCGTGCAACGGGAAGATGGTTCTTGGCTTTTGGATGGAATGTTACCAGTGGAAGAGTTTTTGGAACTTTTTGAAATGGAAGAATGGGAATCTGAAGAACGTGGCAGCTATCAAACCTTAGGGGGTTTTGTCATCACTCATTTAGGTCGTATTCCCGCCGCCGCAGATCATTTTGAATGGGAGGGTATGCGAATTGAAGTCATGGATATGGATGGTAACCGCGTTGATAAGGTGCTAGTCGTGCCAAGGGGAAATAAATCAGCTCCTACTACAACACCCGAATCTGATTAGTATGGGGCATTTGTACTGAGCGGAGCCGTTGGCGCAGCCTCTCGTAGAGAAGTATGGGGCATTGAGCATTCGGCATTGGTAGCACTGTGTTCAATGTCACATGGTGTGTTAGGCTAAAGCCGTCATGCACCCTACTAGGTTGTGGGTTGGGCATCTTGCCCGCCCTAATTAACATCAAACAATTGAATTATGGATGACTATCTTAAAGAAAGAATCAAGGAAACTCTTAAAATTTCAATTAGAAAATTTTTTAATAATAAAAATGAATTTTGGGATTTTTGTTCGGGAAAAGAAAATACCTTTGAGCAATTAAAAGCACTTTTTGTTGAGTTAGGACAAGAAAACTTTGCTGCCGAATTTAGTGATATTTTTTACCAGAATTAGTTTAAATATCAAGAATACTCAGCAACTCTTTAGCTACATACTCAACAACAGGTACAGGAACAGCATTACCAAACTGTTTTCTGGCAATATCATCTTTTTCGTGATATTCAAAGTTTTTAGGAAAACCTTGTAATTTACAAGCGTGTTTTGCCGTGATTGGGATAAATTTTTTCTGGATATAAATTTTTTCTAAAAACCTCTTTTTATATTCCTGCGGATGACTACCATGAATTGGTTCTGTTGCTATATAGTCTTTAGCACCAGTAGCAGTTAAAGTTGGCACAATATCGGCAGTAGGTAAGATAATTCTATAAATATCATTAATACCTGTCATATTTTTAGAATTAACAAATTCATACTTATTATCAGCAGTTAATCGGAATATTCCTTTTTGAACTAGTTCATTTAATTCATTTATCTCTACATCAGCTATAATTTCTTTAAAATTATCAAAGGATAAAGGATTACCATCTTTATCTCCATATTTTTTGCTTCTTCTATGTTTTAGAAGAGTTAAGCAAATCATTTTTTCTCTATCACTGGTTTTTTGAATATCCCAAGAATGAATTGTTGTATGTCCATTTCTTAAATCAGAAAAAATGAAAAAATCATTTAATTCATCATCTTTTTGAAATCTAGTTCTGGATGGTGGAATCATACCTTGAAATAAGGTATTTGGATCTAACTTTACTTTTTCAATCAGTTTAAGACTCTTAAGTTCATCCAAAATGTCAAAAACTTTAGGATGAATATTCAAAGGAATAGGAAATTTATACTCTTGGGATTTTTCTAAATCATTTCTAATCCCAACAATAAAAACTCTATCTCTATTTTGAGGTAAACCAAAATCATAAGCATTGATAACTTTCCATTTAACACAATAGCCTATGCTTTCCAATTCATGTATAATTAGTTCTAAATTATCTCGATTTTTAGGGCTTGCTAATCCACTGACATTTTCAAATATAAAGGCTTTAGGTTTACTTTTATTGACTAGTCGAATTACATCAAACCATAACTTTCCTCTCGGATCTTCAAATCCCTTTAAACGACCTGCAACTGACCAAGGTTGACACGGAACACCACCAACCACTATGTCAACATGAGGAGGAATTTCACTAATTTTTGTGATATCTCCTAATTCAATCTCATCTTTATTTAAGTAACTGATAAAATTCTGTTGATAAACTTTTATAGCTTGTTTGTCTATTTCAGAATAGCCTAAGCATTGACCACCTAATTTTTCTAAAGCAATCCTGAATCCACCAATACCAGCAAATAGATCGATGAAAGTGAATTTATTTTGATACGTTACTAACTGTAGAGGTAATTCTATTTGTTTTGGATTTTGTAAAAATACAGATTTCATTTTTGTTAGCCAAGTTTATGAACTAACTATTGAGATATAGTAACCTAGTATATCATTATCCAAAATCCAAAACAGTATCAATTGAGCAAAGTAGGTACTGTCCACCAACCTCAAAAACCTTCATTTTGATGTTTGTGGCATTGCTTAGGGACTTCCAATAAAAAAATATCCTATCGTAGGCAATACTGTTCGGTTAAGGCACCAGACGCGATTTATCGCGTCTTTGGAATTTAGAATTTTAATCAAAAAACCTTAACCGAACCGTATTGCCATCGTAGGGTAGCACATCTGTGCTACCCGAAAAATCTACAAAAAATTTGGGATAATTTATTTTTTGCAAGTCCCTTAATCTATGTTTTTTGCAACTAGACAACGTAACTAAAATAACCTGCTGTCAAATTCAGCCCTGTGACTCCCACTAAGGTATCGTTGCCACTGCCGCTTTTGAGGTTAAACCGCTCAATGTTGCTGTAGTAGGTGCGGTTAGTGTTGTTTACTGTTTGATAGGAGTTTCCATAACTGCCAACGTTGACGGTCAAGGAGGAGTAATCTACTACCAGGATATCTGTGCCAGTGCCGCCATCTACTTGGTCTGTGACTCCTAAGCCGGCGTTGAGAATATCGTCTCCAGCATTGCCGTTGATGGTGTCATTGCCTGAAGTACCTGTAAGCGTATTGTTACCAGCATCACCGTTGATTAATGCCATAAATATATCCAAAAATAAAAAGGAAAACTTGTCTAAGAAATTTCAGGAAAAATTTACTATTACTTAAGTCAAGAGAGAAGCTAAATAAACCTCATCTAACTTGAAAACTGTAATTTTTTACCAAATTTTTGCGATTGCTTCCTACCCTGCGGGAACGCTAAGAGCGAACGTCGCAATGACACAACAGAATAATTCAAAACTCCAGGTTTCAACATGGGCGAGGTTTAATAGGCAATATTAAAATCAATTATGTTGTATTTTGTAAACCGGCCTAAAATGTTCTAAATTTAGCCATAGGGAAGATTTCTCAACCTTTGCTTAGTTTGCTTTATTCGGAATTACTTAGTTTATGAGCTATGAAAATAAGACAAACATATCTACCTTTAGATATGTTTACTCTGCAAAAAATAACAGGGTTTTACTTGCTGTATTTGCAAGCATTATTTGACAAAACTTATTTTTTTGAATACTCAGGCATACTACAGGTAATTTTGGAAAAAATCAAGCAGTTTTGATGAATTAATATATACAGCAATTATGCATGGGGTTAGGGGTAGAGTTAGATTACAACATTCCAAGTCCCTAACCTCAGATTTACTGTTGAGACAATCGTTTCACTTCTTCACCCGCCAACATCTGATGGGCTTGTGCCAAAACTTTGGGAATTTTATTAACGTGGGGACTGCGGGCGAGACATTGGCGCAAGTCTAATTCGTTTAATCGATCGCTCTTATTACCAGGAAACCAATGACTACCGTTACCAAGCAGGTTGTAACGCATTTTGCCATAGTCTACCAGATCGTAGGCGATCGCTAAATTCCACAACCACAAAATCACCCGAATATTTACCTCACCAGGCGTTTCGTCAAGTGTGGGTAAATTATCCTCCCAGGTTTTTACCCAATCTTCTCCCAAAGTGGCGATCGCTTCTGCTTCCAACCGTGCCAAAATTGGTGGCAGAATATCTGATGCTCTATCTATTAATTCTAAAGTCTTCAGATGTTCATCAAAATCTTGTGGTTTTGCTGCTCCCAAACTTAAAGTATGAACTTCTGGATGACTCAAACAAAACAAATCATTAAACACCATTGGACTCAAAGGAGCGCAAAGATTGACTAATTTTTGCGGTGGTTGATACAACAAACCTCCTTTATTAGATGGGCTAATAATAAATACCCCCATATCGTGGCGTTTAGCTGCTGCAATTGCCGCCCAATTCCATTGATTAATGTAGTACCAGTGCAAGTTCACATAATCAAATTGGTTAGTATTAATTGTCTGCACAATTACATCTGTTGGTCCATGTGTAGAAAAGCCAACAAATCTGACTTTTCCCTCTGCTTGCAACTGACGCGCTACATCCAAACAGCCACCAGGACGGATACTGTAGTCCAACGACTCAGGATTATTAATGCCGTGCAAACCTAAAAGATCGACATAATCTAGCTGGAGATATTTTAATGATTTCTCAAAGGTCTTCCGGAATTCTTTCGCATCTTCTTGCGGTCCGACTTTAGTCTGAACAATCAACTTTTCGCGGGGAAACCTCGGTAATATTCTCCCCAATTGCATTTCGGAAGTGCCATAGCCACGGGCAGTTTCAATATGATTAATCCCAACTTCCACAGCCCTTTTGATAGTCGCTTCCAAATTAGCTTGGTTCTTAGCAGGAATTTCCGATTCAGGAACATCCTGCCATTTGAACTGATACCTCATGCCGCCGCAGGAAAACACCGGCATCTGTAATTCTGTGCGTCCAAATCGTCTGTATAGCATTAGTGGATTGTGGATTATTTAACAACTTTAAACCTAAAAACAAGACTCATTCGAGCCTTTAATGTCACAATAATTACCTCTGTTTAACGTGTGACATCAGCAAGATTTATCGCATTATGAAATTTGTCAGGTCTTTTGGTTATTTGACTGCGATTTGTTCCAGTTCCACAAACCAAGTATGACATCCTAATTAATACTAGCAAGCATTTTTCAAATATTTTCATCAAGAAGCTTGAAATTACAAATAAACGCAGTTGTGATGCAAAAGGGACTGGGGATTGGGAATCAGGCTATGTTGTTTGCTATTTCCACAAATAGTATGATAAGATTTATTAAGAGATTATAAATTTTAATTGACTCAGCTACTACTGAAGTTGGAGGAAAGAGGCGAGTAACTTTACTGACATATCTATCCTGCCGAGATGAAGTGGCGATCGCACAGCAGAACATCTGGTAGTACCGAAGTAAGACAATAAAAAAATTTTAAGAAGTAATCAAGCCAACATGATATTATATTCTGATTTTTGAATTCTGAATTCTTTTTTTGACGAATTGTTAATAGGTAACCCATTTTTGGGCGTTATTAATTACGAAGTTATACTTTCCGCTACAACTTAGTAACAATGTAACAGTCTAATTATGTGGATAACCCGACCGTGGGAAAATCAAAATACCGAAACCAGAAATTAGAGAGGAAAACCCTGTAATATGCATCTGAGCGAAATTACCCATCCCAATCAGTTGCACGGTTTATCCGTTCGGCAACTGCAACAAATTGCCCGTCAAATTCGAGATAAGCATCTCCAAACCGTAGCAGTTAATGGTGGACACTTGGGACCAGGGTTGGGTGTTGTAGAATTAACACTAGGGCTTTATCAAACACTGGACTTAGATCGGGATAAAGTCATTTGGGATGTAGGACACCAAGCTTATCCCCACAAACTACTTACAGGACGTTACGATTCCTTCCACACCCTCAGACAAAAAGACGGAGTTGCGGGTTATCTCAAGCGTTGCGAAAACAAATTCGATCATTTTGGTGCGGGACATGCTTCCACCAGCATCTCAGCGGCACTAGGCATGGCTTTGGCACGAGATTTAAAAGGCGAAAAATTTAAATCGGTGGCTGTCATTGGCGATGGCGCACTTACAGGGGGTATGGCTTTAGAAGCCATCAACCATGCCGGACACATGCCGAAAACTAATTTGCTGGTTGTTCTCAACGACAACGACATGTCCATATCCCGCAACGTGGGCGCAATTCCTCGCTACCTGAACAAAATGCGCCTCAGCCAACCAGTGCAATTTATTAAAGATAATCTTGAAGAACAATTTAAGCAAATTCCCTTCGTTGGTGAATCTCTGTCTCCGGAACTCGGACGCATCAAAGAAGGTATGAAGCGCTTAGCTGTTCCCAAGGTAGGTGCAGTTTTTGAAGAACTCGGCTTTACTTACATCGGCCCAGTCGATGGACATAATTTAGAAGAATTGATTGCCACTTTCCAACAAGCACATCAAATACCAGGCCCAGTTTTGGTACATGTGGCAACAATCAAAGGCAAAGGCTATGAAATCGCCGAACAAGACCAAGTAGGTTACCACGCCCAAAGCCCCTTCAATGTAGCCACTGGCAAAGCCATTCCCTCCAGCAAACCCAAACCGCCGGCTTATGCCAAAGTCTTTTCTCACACTTTGGTAAAACTTGCCGAACAAAACCCGAAAATCATCGGCATCACTGCGGCCATGGCGACGGGAACAGGCTTAGATAAACTTCAAGCAAAACTGCCCAATCAATATATTGATGTCGGCATTGCTGAACAACACGCTGTCACTTTAGCAGCTGGACTGGCAACCGAAGGAATGCGCCCCATCGCCGCCATTTATTCTACCTTCTTGCAACGTGCCTACGACCAGATAATTCACGATGTCTGCATCCAAAACTTACCAGTCTTCTTTTGCTTAGATAGGGCAGGAATTGTTGGTTCCGATGGCCCCACCCACCAAGGTATGTATGACATTGCCTACCTACGTTGCATTCCTAACATAGTAGTGATGGCGCCGAAAGACGAAGCAGAACTCCAACGCATGGTAGTAACTGGTGTTAACCATACTAGCGGCCCCATCGCCATGCGTTACCCGCGTGGCAATGGCTACGGTGTGCCTCTAATGGAAGAAGGCTGGGAACCTCTGGAAATCGGCAAAGGCGAAATTCTGCGTACAGGTGATGACGTGTTAATCGTCGGCTATGGCACAATGGTTTATCCGGGGATGCAAGCTGCTGAAATTCTCAGCGAACATGGCATTGAAGCAACTGTGATTAATGCCCGTTTTGTTAAGCCTTTGGATACCGAGTTGATTTTGCCTTTAGCTAAGAAAATCGGACGCGTTGTCACCTTAGAAGAAGGCTGCGTCATGGGTGGCTTTGGTTCTGCGATCGCCGAAGCTTTGTTAGATGCAGATATTCTCGTTCCTGTCAAGCGATTTGGTGTACCAGATGTGTTAGTGGATCATGCTGAACCAAATGAATCTAAGACAGAATTAGGTTTAACGAGTCATCAAATAGCAGAGAGAGTTTTGTCAGCTTTCTTTAAACGGCAACTATCTACTGTTGTTTAGTTAATTCTTTGTAGCAACGAATCGCCCACACTTGTGACTCAGGTGTGGGCGATCGCTATATGAGGGCGTATTTCAGGTAAATGAAGTACACGGGTAGGGGCACAGCCATGTTCCCTACACTTTGCGATATGATGTTGTACCGCATCTGAGTGGGAACCGCTATATATAAGCCACAATAGGGTGGGCATTATAATGTCTAGCCTATAAGCTTTGATTGCGAGGTTTTTATGAGTCAGATTGAACGAGTGGCGATCGTTGGAGGAACCCACGGCAATGAATTAACAGGAGTATACTTAGTCAAAAAGTTTCAGCAACATCCAAATTTAATTAACAGACAAACTTTAGAAACTTTGGTATTACTTGGTAATGCCAAAGCTATTGCAGAAGGTAAACGTTACATTGACAAAGATTTAAATCGTTGCTTCAGCGATCGAGACTTACAAAATCCAAATCTCTTAAGTTACGAAGATAAGCGGGCGAAAGAAATTAAACAAATACTGCAACCGCAAAATCAGCCTTTGGCAGATGTAATCATTGATTTACACAGCACAACTGCCAACATGGGGCTAAGTTTAATTTTTTGCGAGATGCATCCTTTATTACTGCGGTTAGCTGCTTATTTAAGTTCGATAAATCCTTTAGTGAGAGTGTGTATTAATCCACAATCCCAAAAAGGTGGTTTTCTGCGTTCTTTGTGCGAATTAGGTTTTGTAATCGAAGTTGGTGCTGTAGCTCAAAATATATTAAACGCCGAATTGTTTCAACAAACAGAACAGCTTATTTACGCAATTTTAGACTATTTTGAATGGTGTAACCAAGGTAATCTTTCACAGACAAACAGCAGCTTGACACTCTATCAATACATTAGCACTATTGATTATCCCAGAGATGAACGCGGGGAAATTCAAGCTATGATTCATCCCCAGCTTCAGTTTCGGGATTATGAACCTCTGAATCCAGGTGAGCCAATATTTCTGAGTTTTGCAGGAAAAGATATTTTATATGAGGGAGTATCTACTGTTTATCCGATTTTTATTAATGAAGCAGCTTACTATGAAAAAGGAATTGCAATGCATTTAACTGAAAAGCAAACAAAGGTAGTTTAAGGGATTACCAAGAAAGAAATTATCCAATCTTGTGGGGTGGGCATCTTGCCCGCCCTATGAACTGGGCGGGCAAGATGCCCACCCCACAATAAATAATTGGATATTTTTTTATTTGGAAGTCCCTAAGACAAATATGTAATTAGTCATTTGCAAAGGACAAATGACCAATGACTAATATCGATATAAATGCTCACCCTGCTAGGCGATACATAATCACTTTTCCTTTCCAATTTTCTTCTACAAATACTAAGTACTCGCCATTGGAACGCCGAAAAGCGCGGATACCGTAGGGTATATCAATCCAGCCACTTTCGCTTCCAACTTCAGGGCCTGGTTTTAATTGTTTTACTTCCACTCCTGTGGTTGCATTGTAGACATATACCTCTGCGGTTTTAACTGTGACGGCGAAAACATAATTTCCCGCCACACTCATTGCAGCTGTGGAGACTTCGCGTTTGCCGGTGGTGTCGTAGGGAATCACAGCCCGCCACTTGGGAGTGCGATTTCCTTTACTCCAATTGTCAAAGCGGGCAATTTCAGATCCCACAACTCCGGTATCGTCGCCGAATGCAGGATGATCTACTGTGAAACCAGACAAATACATGGTATCTGTTTGGGGGAAATATTCAATGCGCCGCAAATCGTTAAATATCTCAGGAGTAGTTTGCTTTTGCATCGAACTATAACTGTAGATGGGGTTACCCTTAGCATCTATTCCCTGTAATGGATAATGTCGGATACCGTTACCATCTTGGGTTCGCAAAGCTTTCCAAACATCTCCTTTGCTGTCTACCCACCAACCGCCAAGATGGGGATAATCTTTGCTGGTATCATATTCGTTGTTTTCAAATTTGCCATTACCGTTGCTGTCTCGCCAGATCCATTCGCCTTTTTCTGGTTGATAGGGTGGCCAATTTCCGCTAACAGATTGTTTATCTGTGCCATTAGTACCAACAAACATTCCGGCTGGTATGGCGATTTTACCATCTGTGGCGGGATTGAAACGATATATTTGCAGAAAGCTGCTATACATATCTGTGAGGAACAAAAACGGTTTGCCTTGGATGCGGCGCACAAAGGTTGCATCTGGGGATGTGTGCAAACGTGGATCTTGTGGATATTTGAAAGGATTTAAGGTGTAGGCTTTGTAAGTCCATTGCTTACCAGCAGACTTACTATAATCCATTTGATATTGTTCTTGTTTGGTGAATAAGTCTACACCATCAGTTTTGGGATCGGCATCTGCATTATCGACAAATATTAAACCTAGCGATCGCCATATCAATTTACCCGATGGCGCAAATTTCCGCAAATCTGTTCCGGATTTGTTGAAACCATTACTATTTATATAGATATTACCTGATGCATCTGTGCCAACTCCGGTAAGTCCATAAAGTTTTAAATCTCGGACTTCACCAAGAACTCCTGTATAGATACCGTTTTTACAGCCAAAACTGCCTACTTGTTTCGGCTGATCTTTGATATCATAAATCAATATTTGCTGGCGCGAACCATTTTCTGCTACTAACAGCTTACCCTGAGGATCGATGGCGATCGCCGTTGGTTCAATAATATCTGCAATTTGTTGGGGCAATTGCTTTCCACTTTGGGAATAATGTAAAATCTTTGCAGGATTACTACCATTTTTGTTTTGAATAATCCACAGATTTTTTTGTTTATCAACTGCGATCGCTCCTGGATTAGTAACAGTAAAGCTGCGAAGTTCCTTCATCGTGTCAGTATCATAAACCCGAATCCGGTTAGTAGCAAAATCACTCACATACAACTCACTTCCGATAATTCCTAATCCAGTGACTTCGCTTTTAGTGCTGACAATTAACATACTTTTATCCCAGCCACGTCCCTCAGGAAACGGTGCAGGTTTTCCTGACAAATCATAGCGCCTAACACAGTGCCAAGCTGTTCCTTCTGTTGGGTAATCTTCTTTTGTATTGCCCATCGAACCCTGAGTCATGGCAATGTAAATATATTTACTATTTGCTGTAACAGCCTTGCCACCACCACGACCCCAACCGTGAGTATCACCAAGGGCACTTACAATTTTACCATCCTTATATATTCCTGCTTCTGTTCCGGCTTCATCCCAATGGCTGTTAGTATACACCGTACCATCAGCAGTAACATACATTGCCTCTATATTGTTTTGTATCCGCAGATTTCCACTGCCAATACTATTACCAATCCACGACGTTTTATAGGTGAGTGTAGGTGTTCCAGTTGTCGCCCAATCTGTTGTAATGCCAATGGTAGTAACCAAAACTCCAACAATTAGACTAAATAAAAATTTGAAAGTTTTATTTCTTTGCAAATATTTTAAATTAGATAATTTATTAATTTGCTGTGTGAACTGTTGACGGAGTTTTACTAACTGCGCCATTAATTGATTTTTCATATAATCTTTATCTAATTATTTACAATCTTCCTAACTTATTTGTAACCAGTTAATATTTATCTTCCCTCTCCTCTCTGCGCCTCTGCGCCTCTGCGTGAGATTTTTTAGTCTATATTCACAATCTAAATTGGATAACTGTATATACAATTATTATTTTCAAAATCCGCAAAAAAATCTAATTAGCTTGAATTGATAAAAATTTCATGTATTAATATTTACTGCTTAAACAAATATAAATAGTAAACTTTAATACAAAGCTTGACACGTTCCACTAATTGATAGCGATTTTTTCCTTTCACCATCTACCATTGATCCACCTCAAACAACAGGTATCATATTTATCATATTAAGTATTCTTTAGTTAATTAAAACACAGGATCTAATTCCTTGTTGACGCGAAGATATAAATAGTTTATAAATTGGTGTTCTCTAAAAAAACTCTTATTGATAATGCGTATCTTGTTTTAATACATTTATAGGAGAAACATCCGTGGAAAATAAAAAAGAACATTTCCTTTCATCATCTGCATCTATTCTCACCTTGGGATTAGGCTGGTTTCCTGAAAATCCCGGAGGATTAGAAAGGTATATTTATGAACTAACTCATAAATTAGCAGCAAATCAAGACCACATTGAATTATGCGGAGTCGGTCTACCAGATGCTGAACTAAATTCCCCGATTAAGCTGACTAACTTAGCATCTGTTGATACTAATATTTGTCAAAGATTATGGTCAATTCGCCAAAACTTCCAGAAAACCAGAACAAATAAACCAGATGCGATTAATCTGCACTTTGCATTATACAGCTTTCCAATTTTAGATATTTTGCCAAAAGGAGTACCAGTTACTTTTAACTTTCATGGCCCTTGGGCTTCTGAGAGTAAGCAGGAAGTAGTTAATAAAAATCTTAGTCTTTTAATTAAACATTGGCTGATAGAACAAACCACTTATAATCGCTGCGATCGCTTTATCGTTCTCAGCAAAGCATTTGGCAATATTTTACATCAACAGTATCAAGTTCCGTGGAATAAAATTAATATTATCCCTGGTGGAGTTGATATTAATTGGTTTCGACCAAATTTATCAGCCCAGGAAGCTTGTAGACAATTAGGCTGGCCTGATAATCGTCGGATTCTCTTTACATCACGCCGCTTAGTACATCGAACTGGTGTTGACAAATTATTACAAGCGATCGCTATAATTAAGCCCAGAATACCAGATATTTGGCTAGCGATCGCAGGTCGTGGTCACATCCAAGCTGCACTACAACAACAGGCTACAGAATTAGGACTAGACGATAACGTTAAATTTTTAGGTTTTCTACCTGATGAACAATTGCCTATAGCTTATCAAGCTGCTGAGTTAAGTGTAGTGCCTAGTCAATCTTTTGAAGGATTTGGATTAGTAGTAGTTGAATCTCTAGCTTGTGGAACTCCAGTTTTATGCACTCCTGTTGGGGGAATGCCAGAAATTTTAGCAGAATTTTCACCCGATTTAATTACTACTGCCATCGAAGCCTCAGCTATTGCAGAAAAATTAGAACAAGCGCTACTAGGAAATATTCCTATCCCCTCAAGAGAAGCCTGTCGCCATTATGCTGTTACACATTATGACTGGAATAAAATTGCCCAGCAAGTACGAAATATTCTATTAAATTAATGAACGCGAAAATCGCTTTGTAGAGACGCGATTTATCGCGTCTGAAGCATAACGCGAAAATCACGTCTGAACCATATTTTATTATAAAGGGGTTTTATGAAAATTATTTTTTTAGACCAAAGCGGTAAACCGGGCGGTGCAGAATTATGTTTAATAGATATTGCTAAACCCTATCGACATAATGCTTTGGTAGGTTTATTTGCAGATGGTTCATTTAAAGAGTTACTACAGCAAAATAATATTCCAGTAGAAGTTTTGAGAACTGAGGCGATCGCAGTTCGCAAAGAAAGTAGTTTAATACAAGGTTTAAATAGCTTAGGACAACTGCTACCTCTAATTACTAAGGTAGTTAAAAAAGCGCGTGAATACGATTTAATCTACGCCAACACCCAAAAAGCATTAGTTGTAGGAGCGATAGCAAGTCTTTTCAGCCGTCGTCCTCTGGTATATCATTTACATGATATTCTTTCCACCGAACATTTTAGCCAAACTAATCTTCGCATAGCTGTTAACCTCGCTAATCGTTTTACATCATTAGTAATTGCTAATTCTCAAGCTAGTAAAACAGCTTTTTTAGAAGCAGGAGGACGCCGAGACATCATCGAAGTTGTCTATAACGGCTTTGAACCGAAAAATTATCAAATTGATGAATCTGACATCAATCAATTGCAGCAAAGTTTAGAATTAGCAGGAAAATTTGTAGTTGGGCATTTTAGCAGACTTGCACCTTGGAAAGGGCAGCATATTTTAATTGATGCCCTTGCTCAATGTCCGCCACAGGTAACAGCAATTTTAGTCGGTGATGCATTATTTGGCGAACAAAATTACGTCCAAGAGTTACACCAACAAGTCGCCAAATTGGGATTAGAAAACCGCGTCAAATTTTTAGGATTTCGTTCAGATATTCCCCAATTAATGTCAGCTTGTGACTTAGTAGCACATACTTCGACTTGCCCAGAACCTTTTGGTAGAGTGATTGTCGAAGCAATGCTATGTGAAAAACCTGTAATTGCAGCCAAAGCTGGGGGTGCAATGGAATTAGTAGAACATGGACTCAATGGTTTTCTTGTGACACCAGGAGAATCCCAGGAACTTGCACAAGCGATTATTACTTGTTTGCAAGAGACAGAAATAACTGCAACTATAGCGAAGAATGCCAGAATTACTGCTAGCGAACGTTTTGATGTTGCAACGATTAATCAGCAAATTGCTCATTTTCTAGAGCATCGATTCAGTAATCAAAAACCTAACCCCCCAGCCCCCTTCCCTACAAGGGAAGAGGGAGCCAAACTCCCCTCTCCGAAACGGAGAGGGGTTGGGGGAGAGGTTCTTTCAAGATTACTGAATCGGTGTTCTAGAGAACTGGATAGCAAATAGCTATAGCAATCCTAAATGATTTATGAGAGAGTACGGAGCTATATAACGTTATTTATAAAACTCATTTCGAGTCTATATATTATGCAATAGCCTCAATATTAAATTTTGACGAGTATTTAAAACTACGTTTATATCTTCAGTATTTTCTCACATATGATTCAGGATTGCTATAGTAGGAATCATAATAATGTTTCCTAAGAATGTTAGCTATTAGGGAATTTTATGGCTGATAGCTAATGGTCAATCCCAAAATATCATGAGGAGATAAGATTTGAACTTACCTCGTCATTTATCATACAGATTATCAGCTTCTATTTTTCCCTTTATGTAATCGGATAGTTTATATTTCGAGAGAATCTCTGGAGATAAAAAACTCGCTCCTTGAATTTTATTTATGCAATTTTCACTCTTGCATAGGCATTTAAAAGCTTGACTCATAGACCACTCTGTGGAGGGGTAAAAAAACGTGACTTCCTCTCCAATTTCAATTGGTTTTATAACCCGTACTTCTTGAGCTTTTGTATCAAAAAATACATTTGGATCGCAGCTATGATTAATGTATTGCAACCATTCAGGATCGAGCATGATATGCTGAAATTGATTAATCTGAACAGTTAAATAGTTGGGCTGATCTAGAATTTCTTTTGCTCCAAACTGAGAAAAGATTTGCCCTTCCCTGAAGTTGATTCGAGCATGTATTGATTTACTTTCAGATATTGCACATTTGCCAACTTCTGCAAACAATGTAACTTTTTCAATGAGTGAGACAGTTACATCCTGATTTACGCTATCTTTCGCCATTTTTTGGTTTCTGGTTCTTTTTTGAGGTTTACCCTTAAGCAACTGCTTAAGATGTTTAGTCAGTAATTATCTTTTCTTTTTGAGGATAAAAAACTGTTCAAGGAGATTATCCCACAAAATAGGAGGTTTATTGTTAGTCATCTTGCTCGTTCGCATTATTCAAGCGATTGGAAAGGCGAATAAATAGATATCTGCGATAATGAATGTAGAGATGTAGCACTGCTAAGTCTCTACACGATCGCTGAATATCGCCACAAATAGCCCCAGTAAAATCACAGAAAATGCCAACAAGTTGAGCCAATCCAATGTTTCTCCAAAGATCCCCCATGCAAGGATACTAGTCAAAATAGGATCGAGTAGAAAAACTAAGGCAACAAAGGATGCAGATAATTCTTTGAGACTATATACCAGCAAAAAATTGGCTGAAACAGTAGTAATCCCTAAAATACCTATGCATGTCCACCCCTGCGATGATATTGGGAATAGTTGCTCATGGTTGATTAAGGCAAGCGGCAGAGTTAGTAGAATCCCTAATCTAAAACACCAGAAGATTATAATGTTAGCACTGACTTGAGGTCTGAGTCTTTCTGCACTTATTAAATACGCTGCAAATGCCACACTAGAGACTAGGGACACAATATCTCCTTGAATTTTGTCTATATCAAGTTGCAGATCGTTTAATCCCAGCACAATAGTTCCGCCGAGAGCGATCGCCGTCCCGATCAGGAAGCGGCGATGAAAGCGTTGCTTGAAGAACAACCATCCCCCTACTGTTGTAAACATCGGGGACAAATTATGAATTAAGGCAGAATTAGCAACGCTCGTCTGAGTGAGTGACCAAGACCATAAAACCATCATGCTGGTTAAAAATAATCCGGTTGCTAACAATAGGAATACTGTCTGACTTCTATCAGATACTTGCACAGATATCTGCTCATCAAGTTGACTCGACAGATTTGGAAATTTAATCAACAAACGGTATCCATTCCCCACCCCATTCCATAAGATGAGGACTGCTGTTGCTACCCACAAACGGTTAAATACGATGGCGTCTGGCCCTACTTCAATCTGGCCGAATCTCAGCATTATTGGCAAAAAGGCATCACCTATTAAGACTCCTAATATGGCAGCGATCGCTAAGAAATTTGATCGTTTTGTTAAAGCCTGTGGAGATTGCTCTAGCTGAGATACTTCTAGGAGGTCAACCATGAGTTAATTCTTTACAATTCAACACATATCATACCAAAACAGAGAATAAAAGAACACATTAAATCAGCAAAAAAGACCTCTTAACAAATGAAGAGGAGTCAGAATTCAGAATTCAGAAGTCAGAATACCCCATGCCTGAAGTCAGGGGTTTCAAACAAGCGAAAAATTTTTCTTTTCTCCACGGATAAATCCGGGGGCTTTAAACCTCTATTCATCCACCAGTCGCACAGCAGTCATTCTGACTCCTGGCGACTGACGCCTCTATTCTTCTTCGGTAAGAGTAGCATCTAGAGGCTATTTATTTACTTCTTGACCGAATAAAAAGCTTCTGCAATAGATACAGGACTTACGCAAGTGTCACAAAAAATAAAAATTTATTGCTTATAGTAAGGGCTACCCTACAGGTTCTGCGAAGCAGTACAGCCCTTATTTTGAGGACTAAAGTCCTCTCTGCGAGACGCTCTTGCTAGCTTGCTTCCCTGGAGGGGTACACTACGAACTTAAAATAATATGCCAGTTGCGTAAGTCCTATTGGTATTATTGCTAGTCTACAAAAAATTGAAGTTGGCTTAGAGCAAACGCAACCCAACCATGTCCGTTGTGAAATCCTACCTTAGCTTAAGCCGCTTCTCGCAGTTGTGACGGCACACTCACCTCTGGAAACGAAAGCGAGAGTTGTTCGGCTTGAGGTATCGCAGCTTGTTCTAAAACTTGAACTTCAATATTTACACTCACCAAATAACTGCCTGTATCTGCACCAACCGCTTCAGCAATTAATTTGGCAATATCCGGACGCTTGGCTGTCAACGGATCGCGTAAAATGCAGCGATCCCATTCATGCTTGGCAGTCGGATTGAGGTTGAGAATATAATGCTTCATCATCGAATTAACCCTTTAACCCATCTTCCACAAGGTTTTCACAGAGCCGTTGTGCGTTTGACTAGGCTTTGTGAACGCTATCTACATTATAGTATATTTGTACTAAATTGGGGGGTGGGGAATGGGGAGTGAGGAGTTAGGAGTTAGGAGTTAGGAGTTGGGAGTTGGGAATAAAATTTTCTCCCCATCTCCCCACCTCCCCATTCCTAGTTCCCTTTACCGTTCCCTTGGAAATTTAACAACTGCTCGTCATTCACCCAAATTGCTTGTTGAGGCACAGAAATTGAAATTCCGGCTTCGTCGAGAGCGATTTTCAGGCGGCGGCGAAACTCTCGTGCTACATCCCATTGTTTGAGAGGCTGTGTTTTAATCCAGACGCGAATAATCAAACCGCGATCGCCAAATTGATCTATTCCCAAAACTTGCGGCGGTTCTAAAATTTGACGCTGCCATTGGAATTCTTGACTCATCTTGTCTGCAACGGTTTTAATCAAGTTCAAAGCTTCTTCTGTATCGGCTTGGTAAGCGATAGGAATCGTTAAATCGGCTCGTGACCAACGACTAGAAAGATTAGCAACAACTTTAATTTCACTATTGGGAATTGTGATTAAGCGCCCTTCGGAATCTCGCACCTGGGTCATCCGCAGATTGAGATTTTCTACTAAGCCTCCCACATCTCCCACATGAATCACATCACCCAAAGCGTACTGGTCTTCTAGGATGATCAGGAAACCGTTAATCGCATCTTTAATCAAGTTTTGCGAAGCTAAGGATACGGCAACACCAACCAAACTGGCACCGGCTAGCAAGGGAACGATATCTATACCCAAGGATACCAGCCCTAGCAAAAAGCCTACTCCCACGCAGATAGCGGTAGCAATACTTTTAGTCACACCAGAAAATGTAGAAACTCGCAGTTGCAGACGTGCAGAGCTTTCTGGGGTGAGGAAAGCACTACTGCTAATGAGAGTCGAGGCGAAGCGGTCAATCAAAGCATAGCTAAGACGCACAGCTACATAAGTTACCAGTGCAACAAAAGCTAATCGCAAAGGAAATTGGGCAGCGGTGAGAATCGCTACTTGAAATCCTCGTGTGTAGGGAAACAAACCCAAAATAAAGAAACTTCCACCGCCCCAAATTCCGGCTTGAGTTAGCTGGAACAATCGCCTCTTGGCTTCTTGGAGATGTCGGTGTTGCTGTTGATTTAGTTGTGTTGTAATTGGTTGAGCCGCTGTCGGAGTTGGAGAACTGAAGAGTCCATTTTGGGCTTGAAAGGTAACGGAGTCTGAATTTTTGCTGGAACGTCTCTGCCAGCTATATGCTCCCCAACTGATGATAATCATTGCCAGTGCCGTAGCCCCAGCAATCTTACCTTGGTCGATTAAAAATTGAGTTTGTCTCTCTTGTTTCGCCTGTTGTAAGTCTTCTTTTAATGAGTCAGCAATTTGATTTGCTGATGTTGAGATATCTACTTGTCGCAGCCCAGCATCCTCAGAAGTAATGGTCATCAGATACTGGTCATTGACATAAATAACTGGTAATTTGTTGACTTCCCGAACTTCTACCTTGACTGGCGTGTTTGCTGGTGACTGAAAGTAATTTCGGCTAATTGTCTCCAACTTCTTTTGGATGTCTTCTGAACGCTCAGGAAAGTTGGTTTTCGATCCTGCTATCTGAAATAGGCGACGACCATCCAAATAAATCCAGCCGGAAACAACTCTATCGTTGGAATCATTGCTCACACTGCTGGGAGCTTGCAACTCCGGCAAAAAAGGAATCTGGGCGGTGGCTTTTGGCACAGATACAATGGTTACAGCCATTGAACCAGCGATCGCCATCATCACACCCAAACCTTTGCGACCTTTGGGTAACACACTCGTTTTAGACAAGTTGGACGCTTGATTGGGAGCCTCCAAGTGTGCCACAGGCTTGGCGATGTTGCCCAGGTATGTTTTGGGTGAAAATACCCGTCCCCGATCCTTTAAACCTTTAGCAAAGCTTGCGATCGCCAAAAATTGAAAGCGCACTCAAACACCTCCTTGAGTAAAATTTACTATTGACTATTTCTATAACCATCCTCCTCAATTAATCTGAGTAAATGTACCTATCTAAAGTTAAGTATTTGCTATTAAACAATGAAATTTTGATGTTTTTTTTGTGATAACCTCTCTTTAGACAGATGACATTGTACTGACAATGAGCAGCCAAAGCTAAGAACAGTCTTACTCTTACCAAAGATAAAACAAAAAAGAAAAAGCTGACGATGAAGTTGACATTAGGCTAATGAAACGTCAAGCTAGTTTTCAGGACTATTGACTAGTAATTTGCTTTCTTTCAAGCAAAAATTACCTGTCGTAGAATAACCTAGTAGAGTGCGTAGATTTTACGTAACTTTTTCACACTTTTGAGGTAACTTTTCATGACCGCAATTTCTCCCCGATTAAAGCACGAGGTTAAAGACCTCGGCCTAGCTGCCTTGGGAAGACAGCGCATTGAATGGGCAGGACGCGAAATGCCAGTTTTGCGGCAAATCCGCGATCGCTTTGCCAAAGAAAAACCCTTTGCTGGGTTACGCCTTGTGGCTTGCGCCCACGTCACAACAGAAACAGCACATTTGGCTATCGCTCTCAAAGCCGGCGGTGCAGATGCAGTACTAATTGCTAGCAATCCCTTATCAACCCAAGATGACGTAGCTGCTAGCCTCGTCGTCGATCATGAAATTCCCGTTTTTGCCCAAAAAGGCGAAGATAACGCAACCTATAGCCGTCACGTCCAAATCGCCCTGGATCACCGCCCCAACATCATCATTGATGATGGTAGTGACGTAGTTGCGGCATTAATTCAAGAGCGCCAACACCAAATTCCCGATTTGATTGGCACCACAGAAGAAACCACAACGGGAATTGTGCGCCTGAGAGCCATGTTCAAAGATGGCGTTCTCACCTTCCCCGCAGTGAACGTCAACGATGCTGATACCAAGCACTTCTTCGATAACCGCTATGGTACTGGGCAATCGACCCTTGACGGCATCATCCGCGCTACAAATATTCTGCTAGCTGGTAAAACCATTGTCGTTGTTGGTTATGGCTGGTGTGGTAAAGGTACAGCACTCCGCGCCCGTGGTTTGGGTGGTAACGTAATTGTTACCGAAATTGACCCCATCAAAGCAATTGAAGCCGTAATGGATGGCTTCCGCGTCCTGCCAATGGCAGAAGCAGCTGAAGTTGGCGATTTGTTTATCACAGTTACTGGTAACAAGCACGTAATTCGCGGCGAACATTTCGATGCGATGAAAGACGGTGCGATCGTTTGTAACTCCGGTCACTTTGATATTGAACTTGACCTCAAATACTTAGCTAGTCAAGCTAAAGAAATCAAAGAAGTCCGTCCCTTCACTGAAGAGTATAAATTAACAAGCGGCAAATCAGTCGTTGTTCTCGGTCAAGGACGCTTAATTAACCTCGCCGCTGCGGAAGGACATCCCAGTGCAGTGATGGATATGAGCTTTGCTAACCAGGCTTTAGCCGTTGAATACCTCGTGAAGAATAAAGGTAAGTTGGAACCTGGTTTGCACTCCATTCCTACTGAAGTGGATCAAGAAATTGCTCGACTCAAATTGCAAGCATTAGGAATTGCGATCGATTCCCTAACCGCCGATCAAATTGAGTACATCAACTCTTGGACTACTGGAACTTAATCTTAATTGATTAATTGATTTTTTTGGGGATAGGCGTTTTAGCTTATCCCTTTTTTTGTGTTTCGTGGATACTGTAAGTAGAACCCGCATGGTAGATGCAAAGAGCGCAAAGTGCAAACTTATACCGTTTCAATTTAAGGTTGATATAAATACCCTGGTAGGTTAGCACAGCTGTCATTGGTGTTAACTTAAGGTGAAACCCTTGTCAAGACGTGATATTCATCACTCAACGCGTCACCCCACCCTAACCCTCCCCGTATGTATTGGGGAGGGAACTGCATTTCTTTTTCCCCCCTTTATAAGGGGGGATTAAGGGGGGTAAAGCGTATGTGGGACAAGCGTTTGAGCTTAAGTTAACACCAATACATAGCTGTGCTAACCTACGATAAATCTATATGTATCATGATTTTAGTGAAATGTATTACTTAAAAAAATAGGTAATATAGAATTTATATTATTATTTTTTATATGTCAGCAAAAGATATTTTTCATAATATTGTGAAAGTAGCCTTAGAAAAAGATGGCTGGAAAATTACACATGATCCCTTGTTTTTTCAACTCTCTGAAAAAATTAGAATTAAAATAGACATGGGAGCGCAAAAGTTAATTTCGGCTGAAAAAGATGAGCAAAAAATAGCAGTAGAGGTAAAAAGTTTTATCGGGATATCAGCAATCTCAGAATTTCATGTAGCTGTTGGTCAATTTTTGAACTATAGGGTAGCATTAGAACAAAAAGACTCTCAACGATTATTATACTTGGCAATATCTCAAGATATCTACGAAGAATTTTTTATGGATTCTTTTATTCAAAGTGTATTAGAACGGTATCAAATCAATTTATTGGTTTTTCATGTTCAGAAACAGGAGATAGTATTATGGAAATAAGAGATTATCAGGAATTAGTGAAAAAAATCATCTATGAATATGCAAATGACCAACCGAAAGAATATTTAGAAAATACTGAAATTGTCTTTGATACAGAACGTGATCGCTATTTATTATTGTATGTAGGATGGCATGATGAAGAAAGAGTGTATGGTTGTCCAATTCATATTAGTATCAAGGAGGAAAAAATTTGGATTCAGCGCGATTTTACCGAAGAAGGAATAGCTAATCAATTAGTAGAATTAGGTGTGCCAACAACAGATATTGTTTTAGGTTTTAGAGCGCCTTATGTCCGTCAGTTCACTGGTTTTGCGTCTGTTTAAATTTTTTGAATTCTATCCCAACTGAAGTTGAAAGTTGAGTATATCAATTCTTAAACATTGCTAGATACATCGTTGATTAATTTTTTTTTGCATAGGCTTTTGGGTTACCCCAAAAGTAACTAAATTAAGGAGATTTTTCAAAGTATGGTTTTACCTTCAATTCCAGCATTAGAGACAATTGTTAGCTGTTTAACGATCTTGCAGCCTCAAAATTCTTCAGAATATAAATCTTTAGATATAAATAAAAATACTCATAAAAGATTTATTATTTATTATTTTGGGCCTTTGTGCGAAACAATAAAATAACTTCAAAATCACAAACTCCGAAAAATACGAAGTAGTTTCCCTTTCCCAAAATGCGTGTTAAGCGCTGGCAGAATATATCTTACCTAAATTGAAGACAAAAGTTCTTATCCCATTAGGATAATTCGTCAATAAACCTATTCCGAACTATAAATCGGTCAACTACCATAAATAACATTTTGTCTGCTTGCTCACACCATAACTAAGACGGAATCATCGCTACCTTAATTACTTGACGCGCCTTCATCTCATAAAACACCTGTTCTAAATCTTTTAATGGCCGCTGTTCACTAATAAGTAATTCAAAGGGAATTTTCCGACTAGCTATTAGTGATAAAGCCGATCGCACATACTTTGGTGTATTATGAAACACGCCTTTTATGGTGAGTTCGCTATAGTGCAGTTGTTCTGTACTCACAGTAATGCTAGTATCCCGTGGACAGCCGCCGAATAAGTTGACTGTAGCACCAGGACGGGCGCAAGCGATCGCAGTTTCCCACACACTAGGCACTCCAGTGGCTTCAATCACCACATCTGCACCCCATCCTTGGGTGAGTTCTTTCACCACGCCGGGAATATCCGAGATTTGATGATAATTAAAGGTCTGGGCTGCACCCAATTTCTTGCCAATTTCTAGTCTCTGGTCATTACCTCCCCACAGCAATACTTCAGCAGTATCCGCTAAAGTAGCTACAAACATCAGCCCGATCGCTCCATCTCCTAAAACGACTACTTTATCTTTGGGCTGAATATGAGAACGCGCTACGCCATGCAACACACAAGCTAGGGGTTCCGTCATGGCTGCCAATTCCCAGGGCAAGTCATCGGGAATCTGCAATAAATTATGCTGTACTATGGGTGCAGGAATTTTTAGATATTGGGCAAAAGTCCCATTGTTCCAGGTTAAATTGGGACACAATGAATATTCTTGACGTTGACAAAAAAAGCATTCCATGCATGGAGCGGAATTATTAGCGACAACGCGATCGCCTATTTGCCAATTTGTAACACCTGCTCCCAAGGCAACAATTCGCCCAGCAGCTTCATGCCCAAACAGTGTTGGCGGTTTCAACATTTTCGCATGACCACCGCGCCGCCAGACTTTCAAATCTGTACCACAAGTTGTTGCTGTTCCCACTTGGATCGCAACTTCGCCAGCCGCAGGAGTAGGATCGGCAACCTCCTCTAGGCGTAAATCTTCTTGCCCGTAAAGTAATGCTGCTAACAAAGTTTTAAACCTATCAATTAGATCCATCTGATTTTACCAGTTGGAACTATTTGATAGGTTTAAACTAAATTTGGTCTTGATTTTTAGTAAATTTTTATCAATCTTAAATGCTGAAAAACTACGAATTCGCAGCTGTTTGGGGAAGGACTCCGGTATTTCGGCTTTCCGCATTCGGCAAGCGGGTTACAGTTAACAGTGGTACTTCTTGTCGGCACGACAGGCAAAACCAATACAGTTCACCATGACGAACATGACGCAGGAGGGAACCACCGCAGCATGGGCAGGTGTTGGCTCTCGTACTCATACCAATGTCCTCCTTGAAATAAAAGTTGTTGTTTAAGCTAAGCAAAAAAAGCAGTTGATTAAAAGCGGATGCTGCCCGCATGAATGCGGCCATTCGATTCTATGCGGTCTTTAATAATTTGTCTGTAAACAGCTTCATATCCGTTAACCATTTGGCTAACGCTAAAATTGTTTTCTACATATTTTCGACAGGTTTGACGATTGAGCTCCATTGCTAATGGAATCATTGCCGCCATTTCTGCATAGTTTTTGCAGATAAAACCTGTTTTTCCGCGAGCAATCACTTCAGGTACGGAGCCTAAATTCATGGCAATTACTGGTGTACCAGTTGCCATTGATTCGATCATTACTAATCCAAAAGGTTCTTGCCAAGCGATGGGAAAAAGAGTAATCGCAGCATTGCCCAGAAGTTCAGTTTTTTCGGCGTGGTTGATTTCGCCTAAATATTCAATTTGCTGACCATCAATATGGGGGGCAATCTCTTGTTCAAAAAACTTAGAATCTCCTAAGTCAACTTTTCCAGCCATCTTTAAGCGCCAACCAGTTTGCTTAGCAATGGCGATCGCATGTTGTGGCCCTTTCTCTGGTGAAAAACGACCTAAAAATGCCAAATATGGAGGCTCTGACGGTTGAGCTACAAATGGATAATCTGTTAGCTCAATGCCGTTATAAACCGTGGCAACATAGTTAAGATCGATTTCACGCTGGGAGTTACTAATGCTGATGTATGGTTGCTTTTGGTGGTAGCTAAATGCCTTACGGTTGTCCTTTGTAAAATTATTGTGCAGGGTATGCACTGTAGAAGTTGTTGTTATCAAACTCGCTAAAGGTAATGCCGAAATCCCTACATGAGAATGGATAATATCGAACTGGGCAGCGCGTTGATAAACTTGACTCAGTTCTAGCATTTCGTACACTACATACTCTTTAACATTTGGGTCTGAGCGCAATGCACGCGGATAAACTGCTTCTAATTGAGCCATAGTTTGAGAATCACCAGAGGCAAACAAAGTTACCTCATGACCACGACGAACAAGTTCATCAGTTAAGCGACTCACTACCAATTCTATTCCTCCATAGTTAGGAGGTGGAACCCTTTCCCATAAGGGGGCAACTTGAGCGATTTTCATAAGTTGTTTCGGTTCAGTCTGTGAAATTGCCTCAATATAATGAATTACTTCATTATTTTATGAGAACAAAGCATTTGTACTTACTTTTTTGAAATTTAAATTAACCTAACAGGCTATCAAAGGCACAATATCGGTTAACCGTACCGGAAATTTTCTACCGACAAATCTCAGCACTATCGTTAAAACTCAACCCTGAGTTACACTTATAACCTATAGCCAATCAATTAGTTGTTGCATCTGTCTTCGGGATCATAATCGAGTAGAATATTTTGTAGCAGAACTTACAAAATAGAATATTTGGTAGCTGAAAATACTAAATTATTAAACGGGATCAAATTATTCCAGCTTGGTTTAAAGGCGATGAGCAATAGGGTATATATTATAAATATTAAATAATTGTAGAAAAATTACATAATTTGTATTAGGAATTTACAAAAGTTTTGATAGCCTACTCATGAAAATCGCTACTTGGAACGTCAACTCAATTCGCATTCGCCTAGAACAGGTTACTGATTGGTTAACTCATAATCCCGTTGATGTTCTCTGCTTGCAAGAAACCAAAGTCATGGATGCTGAGTTTCCGCGATCGCCCTTTGAGCAAATGGGCTATCATCTCGATCTATCAGGGCAAAAATCCTATAACGGCGTAGCCCTAATCAGCCGCCAACCACTTCTAGACGTAAGCAGCGGATTTAGGGCGATTTTGAAAGATTTACTGCCGGAATGGGATGAGCAAAAGCGAGTCATCACAGGTGTAATCGACGGTATTCGCATTGTAAATTTATACGTTCCCAACGGCGCAGCTGTAGGAACCGAAAAATACGAATACAAACTGCGCTGGTTGACAGCCCTGCGTGAGTACCTGCGATTGCTGCTGTTGTCACAACCTGATATTTGCGTATGCGGCGACTTCAACATTGCCCTGGAAGCTAAAGATATTCACGAGCAAGTGAGTACAGAAAATCACATTATGGCAACAGAAACAGAACGCCAAGCCTTACGGGATATTCTGGCCTTGGGATTTGCCGATGCGTTTCGTAAATTTACTAGCGAAGGCGGAAATTATAGTTGGTGGGATTATCGCGCCGCCGCCTTTCGTCGCAATTTAGGTTGGCGGATTGATCATCACTATCTCACACCCGTACTGTATGAACGCGCAAAAAGTTGCGTCATCGATGCTGCACCGAGAAAATTAACCCAACCCAGCGATCATGTACCGGTGATTGTGGAATTATAAAAGGGACTGCGGACTCAATACTGCGTAGGTTTTGGATTTCCTGGTTGAGGCAAGCTGTTCAATAGCCGGGGGAGAAATGGAGGCTGGCGTTGAGTTTTGCCTAAGAAAGCAACGCCAGCTTCCCCTGCCTCAAGAGCTTATACGAGCAGTATTGACTGGGGACTGGGTATTTGTCACAAGTTTTCGTACACCTCATCATCGTTCCGTTTGCCAACACGGAACACATCAACTAGTTGGTTTTCATCATCAATGGTGTAGAGAATTCTGTACTCTCCAGAATCAACACGATAACCGCCTTCATAAGCCTTAAGAGCTTTACAATCTTGGGGTCTAGGAGTACCTTGAAGAGAAAGGATTTTAGAGACGATCTGCTTAAATTGTTTGGCTTGCAAATTCCGCAAGTTCTTTTCTGTAGTTTTAGCAATCCTGAGAGTGTAGCGCTCACTCATTTTCACGCTTTTGCATAATCGCCTCTAAAGTTGTAAAGCCATCATTCTCGGCAATGGCTCGGCGTAATAGTTCAGAGTCAATGGCATCTTCTAGGGCTTCTAGGCGTTTTAAGTCTTCCAGTCCAACTATAGCGACGACAGCCTTGCCATGTCGCTCAATGACGATACGCTCACCTTTATACTCAACACGATTGATTAGCTCTTGAAAATTGGCGCGAGCTTCTGTAGCGCTGATTGTATCTGACATTTTGACAGTTTGTACATTTTTGGTATTTTGTACATTTATTCTAACTGAGAGCCGATCGCTTTTTCATTCATCCAAACACACATCTCAATGTTGTAAATGCTAACTGTCCAGATTTTTAATCATGCTAGGACTGACGCACAGGTAACGGAAAATCAAACCGCAGAGGACACAGAGAAATAAGAGTTTCAGAGAGTTATTGCGTAAGTCCTACATGCTACTTAAATACTACTTAATTTGAGGGGAATATAGATATCTTGAGAATTAGGGTTCAGGTAGGGACGCTGCAAGTCAATGGTATGGCGTGTAAAGTGCTGATCGATCGCCCTCATCCGTTCTTCCATCGCATTCTTGCCTTTATGCCAAGCTTCCAACAAAGCATTAGCGACGATTTGACAACGGTTCATGCCAAAAGTTTCTTGTGCGGCAAATTTTTGGGTTGGTTCTTCAGCTAAACCTAACCCTGGTGCTAAAAATTTGGTAAACAAGGGAATTTCGGGCTGGAAATGAAATTGATTTTCTGGATAAATAGCCTGAAGAATGGTGCGAATTGCTGGATAGTCCTGGAGTTCAAAGTAGAGTATCCCCGAATCATAGCGTCCGTATGCACAGGGATTGTGGAGAACCTGAAAGCTGAAAGGAATGGAAGCTGCATTCAGTTGCAGTGTTAGGCTATCCATCAGAGCGATCGCACCAGATGGCGTTAAATTAAAGTATATTCGCCCTGCTCCCAAATCACTGTCTGGATTACTTTGCTGTTCCTGTCCCACATTACTAACTGCCATGTAACAACCGTTTTGCAGGCGATTTTTAGGCATCCAGATTGCTACCATATCACCCACTTTGGTAGATTTATTACTGGATTCTAAGTGACAGTCTGGCTCAATATAAAGTGTTAAACCGCCTTTCGTCACCGCCATAGTACCATCAGGTTCTTGCCGCAGCACCTGCCATTTCGAGTCTAAGTAACCTACACCATGATTACTTTCGTGCAATTGTTTGTAGAAGTCCCAATCAATCTCGGAAATGGAACTATCTTCTAAATGATGCTTTGATCTGTGATTAATAGTATCAGTCTTGACTGCCAAAGTAGTTTGTAGGGAGCCATTGTAATAGATCCCATAGAGAAAATTTCGCAGTAGTAGAGCCAGATACTTTTGTTGTAAATCTGCCGGGGTTTGCTGAAATCTATCCGCTACTTTAGTCGGCAGAGCAAAGGGTTGATAGTTGGGATGATAAATACAAAAATTTGACTCAATCTGGATATTCCTAGCAATGTCCAACAGAGAAGTCAGCGGTTGATTGGCAGAATATAGCATTAATCCATTTAGAACTCAAATAAAGAAAATTCAAAATCATAAAACAGGAGTCAGAATTCAGAACTCATGAAGAAACTGACATTTTTATTCTTGTTTATAAAACTACTATGGGGCAAAATTCTTTGATATTTATCATCGGGTAAATAATATGCAGAAGAATTTAAAATTTCGTAAAATTTCAATACCCAAAATTCAAAATTGAGAATTCAAAATTCAGAACAAATACAGAATGATTGCTATATTCATTGCTCAGATATTTTCCTAATTCTTTAATTATTCTGACTCCTGAATTCTGAATTCTGAATTCTGAATTCTAATTCTTGTTCTTCTCCCTACCATTAACAACCACGGAGCCGAGTTTTTTCGTAATAAATGCGAAGTAACTGCTGCTCCTTTTGAGGCTGAGGAAGTTTATGGATTTTGGCCACAGGGTTGACAATTTCTGATTCTGAGATCCCGAAAATAGTCAGGACAGCTTGCTCCGGCATAGTGAGTAAACTTTTAGCTACTTGCAGCATACAGATATCAGCATTGCTAAAGTATTTCCGGCAGGTAATCATATCCTGAATTTGATGAATTAGTGCCAGTCCCGCAAATTGGATAACCCGCGAAATAAAATCACTACGGTATTCCAAAATCATTGGGAAAGCATTGAGATAAGACCTGATGAGGGCAATAATTGAAGGCTGTAAAATCTCTAACGGTATCAACGCCAGATGTAGAGATTCTTCTAACTCAATGGTAGGATCTACTACCAGGCTCTTGAGCCAAATTCCTAAATAGCTGGCTAGTAAAGTTCCTAAATCAAAAGCTGGATCTCCCCAACCACAGGCTTCCCAATCAATTAGTCGCACTAGGCAATTGTCTAATTGCTGCCAGCGAGAATGAACTAAAATGTTGTTCAATTTCAAGTCGTTATGAGTCAAGCAGCAAGGATTCCAGTCATATGCCAAATCTGCGATCGCAGATTCCAAACTCTCGTACTGTTGATAAAGAACATAAAATTTCAACGCATCGCTGGGAACAGTACCAAAAATCTCTGGACTAATTGACCCTATCCCTTGGGCTGGATTGTAAAAACCATAGCGAAACTCTCCTTGGGGAGCAGTTGCCATAAAATCCCTATATTCTCGACGTTGGAAGGTTGCACGATGTAGTCCTGCCAAAGTAGTACCGATCGCATAGGCAATTTCTGGTGGAAAAATTTCATTATTGTGGTATAATTTCCCAAGTTCCAGGTAGTCACTCAAGTAGTTGCGGACAAGAATAGAATTTTCTTCGTCAAAATGCACTACTAATGGTGCGTGGTTTACCGCCGTAGGCATCGCCGAAACATTGGCGAAAACTGGAAACTGCTGGAGCAATTGGTGAAATAGCCACTCTTTAAATAACTCATGGGGCAGGCCTTCACTGTTAATCTTACGTTCTTGTTTAACGAGCAGTTTGCGATTATCAGCTAGAGTTACGAGTAAATTGAAATTTTTGTTGCTACTCCCCGGCAAGTCAGATTCATTCGATCTGCCACCTTCTGAGTTATACAGACCTACATCTTGCAGATACTGGATAACGTTGTGAGAAGACAGTGATAATACCATGTATTATTTCCTACTTCGTAAATTACCGTAAAATCATCCGTGTCAGAATTTCTTTAGCCTTAGCAGTGTTGGGTAGATAGTAACTAGTGTGCGAATAAGAATAAAGATTTGTACAATCTACTAATATCGCATATTTCCGATTAAAACCTGCCAAAATGGCACCAAGCTCTTTATAATTGCTTTAAAATTGCCTCCATGACTCCGTGACATCTTTACACTTGCTCAGCATAGTTACTTAGACACATTTAGAGTAAGTTTTGTGGTAGAGCCTTTTGATAAGAGGCAGGGGGCAGGGGGCAGGGGAGAAGGTACAAACCTTGCCCCTTGTGGGCAAAACACCCCTGCTCCTTTTTTTCTCCCTTGGTTGAAGCCCCACCTGCAAGTGGCGCGCTTTTTCTCCCCTGCTTTTTCACGTAAGTAGCTCTGTCTCGCTTGTTTGTAGCGGATTAGCATCCCCAGCAAAAAACTGATTGGCGGCAGATGTTGTAAGTAGTCATCCTGAAAGCAGCGAAGAATTTCAGCAATTCTTCGGGGTACGAAGCATGACTTTCAACGTTATTATTTTTATTTATCATCACAAAGCCAAAAAAACCGGAAATTTTGATCGGTTGGTAATTATTTTTTGCTTAAATTTTCATAATTGATACGTGAAAGCCTTGTTGGCAGGTCATTTATGTGACGTGCAGACTTTCAGCTATATAAACTCAGGCTACATGAGTGCTTCTTATGGGAGTACTAACTTGAAAAAGGGAGTGTTGGCATTTGAAATAATCTTGCCCAAAAGCGGGAAAGCTATGGTTATTCCCTAGTGGGGAAATTTCCATGAAAATCCTGAATAGGAAAATGCTTAAGAAATCTCTGCTTAACTTTTTAATTTTGCCTTTTTCTGTAGTGCCCTGGCTGTGGGCGGGAACGTTTCTTGATTCCCAAGTTAATGCTTTACCAGGGCAAAGTACAGAAGAAGTAGGCACCTGGATTAAAGCACATCCCACACTCCGCCCCAGGAATGGGGAGCAATTGTTTGTGCAAAAGACTGATACAGCTGCTCAACGATTCACTTTTCAAGCGTCGGTATTGCCTCCTGGTAGGGTAGAATTTTCCAAAGACCGTGGCAGAATTCGCAGTGAACGCATTGCTATGTATGATGCCATTAACGGCATGACATTTGACCGCCTCCAAGAATCGTTGCGGGTGATTTACGGCTTAGAGATTTATCAAGATTACGATCGCGCCGAAGTCGTGTACCAATATCCCAACCAAAAGACCGTTAACTCTGCGCGTCTTGCCAAAACTCCCATTCGGGAAGCTTTAAAAGGAGAATTACGAGTAGGCTCGCGCTATGTATATTGGGTAGAAATCGCCCAACCCAAAACGGGCAAAGCTTTTACCGGCCAAATGACGATTTTGCTCAAAACAGACCTAGACAAGTTGGAAAGTGAACTGCAAATTCGGTAATGGGAATGGGAAGAGGACACGGGGACACGGGGACACGGGGACACGGGGAAAGACTTATTACAATTTGTCTTCTTGTCTCTCCATCTCCCTCATCTTCCCCACTCCCCACTCCCCACTCCCCACTCCCTTCTCTACAGTTTCTCCAAGCCCACAGAAGCTAAGGTTTGCCATCTACCCGAAAAGATACTTTCAGCTCCTAAGGAAATTCGTAGCAAATCTTCTTTCAATAGCGGCGGCCAATCAATGCCGGCTTTACGCCCTGCGGCAAATAGCTGTTGCGCCTTGATGCTTAACTGATAAAGCGCCAAAACTAGTTCTCGGTCTAGGGTGGGAGCATCTTTGAGGGCTTCAAACACCACTTTCAATGCCAACAAAATTGAGGTAATTTGACCAGGTACTGGCGGTTTCCCATATTTCATACGCTCTAACAGCGCATCTGGGTAATCCTGGGTTGTGATTGTCTGATCTATCAGGAGTTTCCGAGCTGTTTCGTAATTCATGTAACAAGCTTACCGTACATTTTGATTGAGCAGTAATACTTAATTAAAATGTCATAAAACTGGCTTATGGTTATTTATAGCAATCTCATTTGATTTGTGAAAAGATAGGCGTGGGAAAATTATGGGGAATTGGCGATGCTCTGGATTAACCAGATAGACCGAGTATAATAGCTTTGAAAAATACACGTTTTTGGAAATTACAAGCAAAATGATATCACCGAATTTACTAGAAATTGAGCGCTCCATCCGTGCCTTGTCTGTGGAAGAACAACTTTGGCTACTGGAAAGTATTGCTCGTGAAATCCGAGAAAGAGAGTATACAAAAGATAAATTTGACGATGCTAAATCTCCACCAGAAAAACTAGTAGAAATAGCTAGCGAGCCAACATTTCCAACAAACTTTTCTCGGAACAATGATGAGTTTGCTAGTTCTGAAATCCTCTGAAATATATCAGAGTAAAGATTATGAATTTACCAAAATTAAAAAGTCAAATATACAAATTATGGTAGAGCGATCGCTGACAATTACTCAGTGCAAATCGCCCTATTTTCTATTTCTTATGTGAGCTAATCACATGACGAATTGTCTTAGTTGCAACTATTGGTTTTCTAAGAGGCTGTTTGAAAAGTATTTTTGGTAACATTTAAGCCTCAAAAACCTAACCCCCCTACCCCCCTTGCCTACAAGGGAATGGAGGTTTCAAAACCTCTCTCCTGCAAGGAGAGAGGAATGGAAGTGAGGTTTTTGGTATACATTTTGACTTTTCAAACAACCTCTAAGACTCTGTAATTTGCCTTTTCAAAGAAATATTGACATTGCACATAGTTAGGACAATTGTAAAGCTAAAAGTTGCGATCGCTTCAGTTTGGACGGGTAGGCGATCGCTAAATCATTATTACGAATACACTTAATTTAAAATTTATGCTAAATATTTAATATTTTGTTACAATTTTCCTGTATTTGACAGTAGCATAGTAGCTAATAAATAAGTACTATAGATAACCTTCCGATCTAAATCTTTTTGAGTGATTTTTCTTGTAAATGACTTTACTATATAACCCGAACGTGGTATATGAGTAGGGTAAATACGCTCCTATAATGTTGCTAATTTAGAGGTCAATAGGGACGATCTCGCAAAAACAAATTTTCTAACGTGCCTATTAAATTGTTTGAAGTTATGTAGCCTTTTGACTACGGCCTATCAACCACTGCGGTAAACTATGCGTTGATTATGATTCTTTCGCAGAGAAGAACACTCGAAAGGAGCCGTTTTTTCAATGTCTCATACCGTAAAAATCTACGATACCTGCATTGGCTGCACCCAATGCGTCCGCGCTTGCCCCACTGACGTACTGGAGATGGTTCCTTGGGATGGCTGTAAAGCTGCTCAAATTGCCTCTTCACCTCGTACAGAAGACTGTGTTGGTTGTAAGCGTTGCGAAACTGCCTGCCCCACCGACTTTTTGAGCATCCGGGTTTACCTGGGCGCTGAAACAACTCGCAGTATGGGTCTGGCTTACTAAAAAGCTCGTGCCGAGTCACCGAACTTTGAGCGTCGGAACCTGGCGCTCAAAGTTCTCGCTGAGTCCCTAGTGCTGAGATAGAAACAAGTAAATTGAAAAAACAATTTCTTGATTCTTCACTCAGGACTCGGAACTCAGCACTCAAAACTTTAAAGTGTCTCAATAGCCAGCACCTTTAGCATTCTAGGGGAGCCAGGAGAGTGCTTTGGTCTCCAAAGATGGCGTCAATTGGCGTCGGATACTGCCCACCTTAGTTTTAGATTGGGGATAAAATTTCTGGTTATCTAAATTCTCGCAGCCCCCCTGTACCGCCAGGTCAAAAGCGGGGAATCTGCTGAAAAAACCGAAAATCTATAACAATACCTAGTGGTAGAGGGAGTAATTCACTCCCTTTTTTCTTTGCAAAACACCCAATTTGTGGTAACAACTATACTGGATTTAATCATCCTCAAAAAAAGTGGTGTGAGCAATGTGCGGAATCGTTGGATATATAGGCACTCAAGCGGCGACAGACATTTTACTGGCTGGGCTGGAAAAACTGGAGTACAGGGGCTATGATTCTGCTGGAATCGCCACTGTTTGGGAAGGTGAGGTTCATTGTGTGCGGGCAAAGGGCAAACTGCATAACCTACGTTCTAAACTGGAACAAATAGAAACCCCTGCCCAGATTGGTATTGGTCACACTCGCTGGGCGACTCATGGTAAACCAGAAGAATACAACGCCCATCCCCACATGGATACCGCAATGCGAGTGGCGGTGGTGCAAAATGGCATTATCGAAAATTACCGCGAGTTACGCGAAGAACTCAAAGCCAAAGGACACGTTTTTCGTTCTGAAACCGATACCGAAGTTATCCCCCACCTCATTGCCGAACTTCTAAAGAACTTTTCCCCCTCATCTCCCTCATCTCCTTTGTTAGAGGCAATTCGCCAAGCTGTTAACCACCTACAAGGAGCATTTGCACTTGCAGTGGTTTGTGCTGATTATGCTGATGAATTGATTGTTGTTCGCCAACAAGCACCCTTGGTGATTGGTTTTGGGCAAGGCGAGTTCTTTTGTGCTTCCGACACGCCAGCGATCGTTGCCTACACCCGTGCAGTGCTACCTTTGGAAAATGGCGAAATTGCCCGTCTAACACCATTGGGCGTTGAGATTTACAATTTTGCTGGGGACAGGCTCAAAAAACAACCCCGACTACTCAACTTGAATCCCACGATGGTAGAAAAACAGGGGTTCAAACACTTCATGCTCAAGGAAATTCATGAGCAACCGGGGGTAGTGAGAGCGAGTTTAGAAGCTTATTTTAATAATGTAGAAGAAAATGTGCGATCGCCAATCAATCTAGGGTTACCTGAAGATTTATACACAGATTTAGAACAAATTCACATCGTCGCTTGTGGTACAAGTTGGCACGCTGCATTAATTGGAAAATATTTAATCGAACAATTAGCAGGAATTTCAACCCAGGTACATTACGCTTCTGAGTATCGCTATGCACCATCACCATTGACATCCAATACTTTGATTATTGGCGTTACTCAATCAGGTGAAACTGCTGATACCCTAGCAGCTTTGGCGATGGAAAAAGAACGCCGCCAAGGCAAAGAAGCCAGATATGAAGCGCGACTTTTAGGTATTACGAATCGTCCAGAAAGCAGCCTTGGTCATCTAGTGCCACATATCATTAGTACCTTAGCGGGAATTGAAATTGGGGTAGCGGCGACAAAAACTTTTACCGCCCAACTGATGGCATTTTATGCATTGGCATTAGATTTAGCAGCTCATCGTCAGACAGTTGACAAAGAAACTTTAGAGAAAATTATTAATGGCTTGCGACAAATTCCTAAAGAGATTGAGTCAACATTAGAAAGTCAGGAACGTTTAAGCGAACAACTGGCACATGAATTTGCCGAAACCCAAGATTTTATTTTTGTAGGAAGAGGAATTAACTTTCCCATTGCTTTAGAAGGGGCGTTGAAATTAAAAGAAATCAGCTATATTCACGCCGAAGGATATCCAGCTGGAGAGATGAAACACGGTCCCATCGCGCTTTTAGATGCGAAAGTGCCAGTGGTGGCGATCGCAATTCCTGGTAGTGTGTATGAAAAGGTTATTTCCAATGCCCAAGAAGCCAAAGCCAGAGACTCTCGCTTAATCGGCGTGACTCCCGTCAACGATGGCGAAGCTGCGGAAATCTTTAACGATTTGCTCCCTGTTTCCGACGTGGAAGAATTGCTTTCTCCCCTCCTCACAGTTGTACCTTTGCAATTATTGGCTTATCACATTGCCGCGCGTCGCGGTTTGGATGTCGATCAGCCAAGGAATTTAGCTAAAAGTGTTACGGTAGAATAGTATAAAATTATACCGCATTTTATTGTGTGGAGGAATAAAAAAGTTATACAGTTTATGAAAAAGTTGTAAAATTTGTCCTGTAGGTGGATATGCAAGCATCTACAGGAGTTTTTATGTTCCTAACTCCTATGTGCTTCAACTAGCAGCAAACTCAGTAAATTTTCGTTTGTATGGGGCTTTAAAAGCCAAAACTATATCTTGTTTAGGAACTCCAGCTTCTACTAATTCATTAGCCACTCCGATTTCTGTTCCATCGCGTTCGATCCAAATTTTGCCATCTTTAATTTCTACGTAAATAATACAACCAAATATTCGCGTTAGCTCTTGCCAACCAATATTCATAACTTGATAGCGATCGCGCTCATGTGAAAATGGCTTTGATTCAAGATGAGTGGGCGATCGTATTTTCCCAGAAACCGACTCGATGAAAGCCTTGTACTCTTTGAGTTAGGGAAATAGGCAGGAGTAATGGCGTTCTTCATAGCTTATACCCATGCCTCACTTGCCCTGAGGTTCAAACCCTTGCGTTATAACAATGTCTGCTGAATTACCTACTGACTCGGCTTGAATTTCAGTTTATTTTCATGGACTATTGCTATGCTATGATCTGTCGATAAACTCCCCAAAGCCAGCACCCGCGCCATGTCTTGAGAACTGGTGGTGTTAGTTCCTCTCAAGTCAGCCAAGAGATGCCGAATTACCGTGTCTCTCAGTCCCCAACTGCGGAAACGTTGATTTAGTTTCGCTGCGCCACCCAAGCGATCGATAATCATGTTGGTGGCGGTGTTGTCACTGATGGTAATCATCTTGGTGATGGTTTCCAAAGCCGTGTATTTCTTGCCAACTGCCTCATACTGCATAGTTCCAGAACCGTTGGTCACTAAGTCACGGCGCATGGTCAGCTTTTCCTCAAGGGTGACTTTACCAGCGTCTAAATCTTGGAAAAAGGCCATGAGAATTGGCAGTTTAATCGTACTAGCGGCCGGGAAAACGCGATCGCCTCCAATATCCAGATAATCGCCAGTATCCAAATCGAGAAAAAACATTCCTGTTTTCAGAAAGCTGTAGCGACTCATCAAGGCTTTAACTTGAGGTTCCAATGCTTTCATCGGTGAATGCATTGGAACCACGCCAGCAAATAGAGTGCTATTATCACCGACTGTTGGCGAAATACTCGATTGAGTCGGAGTTATTTCTAGATATTTCGGCTGGGTTGCAGTTAGTGGTACTGGCTTGGGTAACTGCACAGACCAATGATTGGGGGATTCCTCTTGCAGTTTTACCTGTGCTAGATCGAAGGTGTAACCGGGTGCTAAAGTAACTACCATACGGGTATAATCTGCGTTAAACTGCCCGATGGTAATGTCTTTAATTATTAACCCAATTCTTTGACTAGTCTGTGGATATCCTAGTGTAACTCCAGGTAAATCAATAACCAGACGGGTAGGGTTGGTAAGTAATTGTAGTTTGGGTTGAACATTCTCATCTGTGGTGAAATCCAGATGATTGCGATTGCTATCGAAATGCCAATTGGCGATCGCCGCAGCTTTGACAGTGGAGCCAAACAGGAATAAACTCAAGAAGCTAGGTAGAACCCAGTTTGCTTTCAGAATAATTTCTTTGTGTGTGAGGAGCATCGGTGATTGGTTGTCGTGTGATGAAAATTCATGAACAAACAAAAGCCGCTCACCATTAAAGCATACTTATGAGAAATTTTGTAAAAAAACGAGTGCAGATCAATCCTCGTGAATATTGTTCGATTCTCTCCCTGTTTTTGCAAAATTGGGATGCTTGTTTTGCAACCTGTCCAATACTTCCATCAGATACGACTTATACCAATTCTCTAAAAACTAGCTGCACATTATTTTGACCCCTCCCAACCTTCCCCCAAGTTCGGGGAAATGCCGCAAGCGCAGGGGTTCTTTCTATGCATCTTCATATGGAAATGCTATTAGTATCTATTTTCAAGTTTGACATGAGAAAACTGAGATAACGCATCAGGTGCTAGAGGAGTGACTGGTCGATAATCTTGACTCACAAGAAAATCTGGTCGGGGATTTTGAACTGGTAAAGGAATATTTTCAAGACTGTTATAAGTAATAATCACAGTAGAACGCCCAAATGGCGAGATATTATTTGATGAAGCATGTACAATGTTACTATCAAAAAATACTACTGAACCTGCCGCTGCTTTTATAAAAGTAATTCCATACTTTGATACTAAATCAGCAACTAATTCCTGGCTTAAAGAATACTTCAAATTAGCACTAAAACTCGATATCCACCCATTGTTGTCGCTAGAACTATTAGAATTTGTGGTTGCAACTTTCGGATGATGATTCGTAACATCAATCATTTCTTCTTTATGGGAACCAGGAATTACAAATAATGGACCATTAAATTCGTTCATATCATCCAATAAACACATAGCATTGACTACTTGTGGTCTTGGCATTCCATCCTCATTGCGCCAGTAAATGTAGTCTTGATGCCATTTCCAAATATCGCCACTAAATGCTGCCTTAATATTAATTTTGAATTGATATGTGTAGACTTTACTTCTAACTATTTGCATCGCAGGTTCAACGAGAAATGGATGTCTTGTTAGGCAATTAAAAACATCATTTTTGGTATGCAGTCCATGAAGAGAACGTACAGTTTTACCATCTTTTTCAAGAATTTTTTTGGGTGAATTTTCTACTGATAAAACAGATAACTCTGCTTTCATAATTTCGACTTCGGTACGGGAAAAATATTCTGGCAATAAAAGAAATCCTTGATTTCTATAGATTAATAACTGTTCCTCTGTTAACTGCATATTAAAATCCTACATCTATGAACAATTAAAATCTAACTCTTTTAAAATTTACAGCCATTGCCATAAATACTTAAATATTTAATTGTGGATTGATAGGTTAAACTACTCTATTTTTTTTAATTACTCATGAATAATTTAGGTATTAATGAGTATTAACTGTCCGATCAATCGAAAAATTGATGTGCTATACCAACTCAATATTTAAAAATCCGCTACGTTGGAAATAAGCTAAATATTTGCTGATTAATTCAATATCCATTGATGGACATGTAATAGACGTATTAGCAATTACGTCAAGTGTATTGCGACAGTCTAAATCAGCAGTATTTTGATATAGCTCCCATGCAGCGAGTTCTTGATTGACTTTTTCGGTTAACATTGGTAAAAGAGGAAACAAGGCATTTGTCTGTGAATACTGAGCTTGATTGATTAAATTATCTGTCCATTGGGAATAGGGTACTTTTTGAAGTTGGTATCCACAAGCCGATATCAACTCAAATAACTTAATTAAATCGATGTTTTCGGATGGTAAAGGCACTAAATGAAAGGCCTTTCCTAAAGATTCTTGCTTCCTTGATATTTGTACAATGGCTTTACTGGCATAATCTACAGTGATTAAATCTTGTTTTTGATTTACTAGTTCTGGAAAACTACCTACTTGTATACAACCTTTAATCAATCTAGATATAAAGTCATCTGTATTAGTTACGCCAGTCTGCGGATGTCCCATTAAAAATCCCGATCTAATGACTGTTACAGGGATTCCTCTAGATTTAGCAATCCAAACAAGTTTTTCAGCTACCCATTTACTTTGTGTATAGCCAATCTCTTGAGATAGATAAGGTTCACTATTATCAATATCATCGTCCTCATAAAGGACATTCAATCCATTTAAACAGGCGATTGCACCAAAAACAGCCATTGTTGAGATGTAGTGTACTGGCTTGAGTTGATGCTGACACGCTAATCTGAGAACTTCTTGAGTACCAAGAACATTTGCTGCCTTAATTACAGAATATGGTTTAGCAAAGTTGACTTGAGCGCCACTATGATAAATAACATCAATCTGCTCTGCTAGCTTCTCAAATTGCTCTAGAGAAAGTCCAAGACGAGGCAAAGCTAAATCTCCTGGTATGGGGATGATTCTTGAGCTTTGGCTTGCATCCCATATTAAATATTTTTCTAAGGTTTCCTGTAGTCTTTTGAAACCTTCACTTTCGTTATTAGCACGCACAAGGCAATGTATTTTCGCCTGAGTTTGCTGTAGCAATTCATGAATTAAGAAAGCACCTAAAAAGCCTGTTGCTCCTGTTAATAAAATATGCTTCGGCTGACTGATATTGTTAGCAAGCACTCCCTGGGGATAGATGTTTGGATCGAGTACAGCTTCAGCTTTGAGATTAACAACAGTATTGAGACTAGCAGTTCCTTGATGATGTACTTTGTCAACGATTTGGCTGAGTCCTTCTATAGTTTGCTGCTCAAAAATACATCTTACAGGCAGTTCTACTTGGAAACTTTCTCGTACACAGATCGTTAACTGCGCTGCTAACAGAGAATTACCGCCAAGCTCAAAGAAATTATCCCGAATGCCCACACGATCGATACCGAGTATCTTAACCCAGATGTCGAGCATTTGTTCCTCAGTAGCAGTACGAGGTGTAATTAATCCTACTTCTAGGGAAGATCTGGACTGATCGGGAGCAGGTAGTGCGCGACGGTCTAACTTGCCATTGGGTGTAAGTGGTAATTTTTCTAGGCATACAAAAGCTGTAGGTATCATATATTCTGGTAGCTTTTGTTCGAGAAAGCGGCGGAGTTCTAAAGCCAATTTGCGAGTAAACTTACTCTGTAGTGGTTGATTGGCATAGTAATTCCAAGACTTAGTGTGAACTATATTTTGAGAAGCGATCGCCCCTAAAAATACATCTACTTTTCCCCTTTGGCAATGTCTGAAAACTACCTCGTAACAGTCAAGCACACTATAGTCTGACCAAATGATATCGATCGCATAAGGTAAATCCTGGCTTAAATTCCATAGTTCTTCAGGATCGATCCCAGTCTGGGGAAGTTGTTCTAAATGCGATCGCAATTCGCCTACTGTCTTCAACTCATCTGGGTTGTTTAATAATTCTACAGTCTTGACTTCCTTAATTAACCTGGCATTAGGTACGTTTCTAATTCCAAAAATTTGTGGCTGGGTTGTTAATAGCAGGTGACGAACAGATGACAATGTTAGCTGTTGTTGTTGCCAATCCAACCAAGAAATATCTACAGTGTTGTCAATACTAGTGCCTATATGCAGAATCACATCATAGCGAAACTTTGTCAGTTCATTGTGATACTCACCGCGCTTGAGGTGAATTTGTACTTGGCTAATCTTGGGTAAGTGCTGTTGCAATGCCGTGAAAAAGTCTGGATGAATTACCAGTTCTTCCTCTTGGTTAAGGCGTTGTCGAACCCGTTCTTGTAACTGTATTGTGGAAAGTCCGGATGATGCTTGATACAATGCTACAGAAGCGTGGTAAGCCTCTAATAAAGGCAAGCTACGCACATCTCCAACAAAGATAAAACCGCCAGACTTCACAGCATTTACAGCTCCTGTCAAAACTTGCAGCAGATAGTCAATGCTAGGAAAATACTGAACTACCGAGTTAATAATTACCGTATTGAAGGCATCTGCCTCAATGTTCTCAAAATTATCAGCAGGTCTTTGCAACAAAGTCAGTTGTGGCCAATCCTGACCAGACATTTGTAACTGTTGGATTTGCCGTAGTGCTTCCGGCGCAAAGTCAGTACCCCAATATTTATCGCAATGGGAAATAATTTTGCATAACAACAAACCTGTACCACAACCAATTTCTAATACTTGGCTAGGTTGCAGAGAAAGAATGCATTCAACAGTGTGGTCTACCCATTCGCGCATCTCTTCCGCAGGGATGGGCATACCTGTATAACTACTGTTCCAACCAATAATATTGAATACTCGATTTTCTTTCTCAGTAGTTTGTTTGTAGGTTTGATCGTAGAGTGTTTGCCACTGGGAAAGGTGTTCAGTTTGCCAATCTGTTAATAACTCTTGGGCATTGTCATCTTGTCGATTTTGAACTATATAAGCTACCAAACGCTTTTGTCCAGGTGCATCTTCCCGATCTATCACCACACCTGTCTTGACTGACGGATGTTGCATCAACAAAGCTTCAATCTCTCCTAGCTCGATTCGGAAACCACGAATTTTTACTTGGCGATCGATACGACTGAGATACTCAATATTGCCATCTGGGAGATAGCAAACTAAATCCCCTGTTTTATAGAGGCGTTCTAGATTTAAGGATTGGTCTTTTTTGCCTCCTCTGCTCCCCTGCTCCCCTGCTCCCCTGCCTCTTTGAAAGGGATTGAGAATAAACCGAGCATCTGTAAGATCCGGGCGATTGAAATAGCCACGTGCTAAACCAGCACCACCAATGTAAAGTTCTCCTGGGACACCCACAGGCACTGGTTGTAAGTGAGCGTCGAGTACATAGAATTCAGTATTGGCTATAGGCCGACCAATCAGAACTTGTCCATCTTCGGATACTACTTTATATGTTGCTGACCAAATAGTAGTTTCAGTAGGGCCATAGACGTTCCATAAAACAGCACATCGCTGTTGTAATTGCTTAGCTAATTTTTTCGGCAAAGCTTCTCCACCGCAAAGTATTTTCAGATGCTTGCTGCCCTGCCAACCTGCTTCTAGAAGCAGTTGCCAAGTGGCTGGAGTAGCTTGCATGATGGTAGCGCCAGAATTAGTTAACTTTGCGATTAATTCTGTGCCATCCATAGTCTCTTCCCGACGCACCATAACGACACGGGCACCAAGAGTAATCGGTAAGAAAATTTCTAGTACTGCAATGTCAAAGGATAAAGTAGTGACGGAAAGCAGTATATCTTGCTCTGTCACTTCCAAATGCTGACCCATGAAGTGGAGGAAATTAACTACAGAGCGGTGCATAATTTGTACACCTTTCGGTTTGCCAGTAGAACCGGAGGTGTAGATTACATAAGCTAAGTTCTCAGGATTAATACTAGTCTCAAGGTTATCTTCACTCTGCGTAGCAATATCCTGCCAGTCTCTATCCAAACAGACAATACGCGCTTGATGTTCCGGCAGTTGCGCTAACAAATGTTGTTGAGTTAGTAGCACTGATAGCTGAGAGTCTGACAGCATTAAGGATAAACGCTGCTGTGGATAAGCTGGATCTACAGGTATATATGCACCACCGGCTTTGAGGACGGCTAATAGAGCGACGATCATCTCTAGCGATCGCTCCACACAAATACCTACCAATACATCTGCACCTACACCTAAAGCTTGTAAATGACGAGCCAATTGATTCGCTCTGGCATTCAACTCGTGGTAAGTTATTTGCCGATCTGCAAAAATTGCGGCTACAGCATCAGGCGATCGCTCTACTCGCGCTTCAAATAGTTGATGAATGCACGTTTGCTGCGGGTAATCTGCTTGAGTTTGATTCCACTCCACTAATAATTTTTGGCGCTCACCAGGTGTTAAAAGAGGTAAATCTGCAACTTTACAATCTGGATTAGCAACAATCCCTGCAACTAAAGTCTGAAAATGTTCTCCGATGCGAGAGATAGTAGCAGCGTCAAATAAGTCAGTGCTGTATTCAAACCAACCACTAATCCCATCTGGCGTTTCAAATAGTTCTAGGAACAAATCGAACTTGGCTGTACCATTGTGTTCCAAACGATGGTTGATGTTTATACCAGAAAGTTCCAGAGCTTGCATAGGTACATTTTGCAGCGCAAAGCAGATTTGGAACAAGGGATGACGGCTCAAATCCCGCTCTGGTTCTAGTTCCTCCACCAGCTTCTCAAAGGGGATGTCTTGATGAGCATAAGCTTCTAAGGTCACTTCTCGTACTTGCTTGAGCAACTGGCAAAAACTCGGAGAGCCGGAAAAATCGCTGCGTAATACTAAAGTGTTAACAAAGAATCCAATTAAATTCTCAATTTGTTGGTGGTGACGGTTGGCAATTAAAGAACCTACGAAGATATCTTCGCTACTCGTATAGCGGAATAGCAGTGTTTGGAATGCTGCTAAAAGCGTCATATATAAAGTAACTCCCTCCTGCTGGCTGAACCGAGTTACTGCCTCGCTGAGAGATTTGGAGAGTGCTAAAGGTTGACGCGCCCCGCGATAAGTTTGGATTGCTGGACGGGGGCGATTGCTTGGTAACTGCAAAATGGGCAAATCTGCTAACTGCTGCTTCCAGTAGGCTAGTTGTTCTGATATGACTTTTCCTTGCAACCATTGCCGTTGCCATACAGCAAAGTCTGCATACTGAATGGTCAGTTCAGCTAGGGGAGAAGGTAAACCATTGGCGAAAGTCTGATATAGCAATGTCAATTCTCGAAACAACACGCCCACAGACCAACCGTCAAAAACAATGTGGTGAATGCTCAAAAGCAGTAGATATTCCTCTGCATCTAACTGCAATAGAGTTGTTCGCAATAACGGCCCGCGGTTGATATTAAAAGGCTGCTGGAACTCTTCAATCATCAACCGCTGAATTTCTATATCTTTTTGTGATTCAGACAGCAAACGCAAATCTACCAAATGTATAGGTACACTCAGAGCCGGAGCAATAATTTGTACAGGTTGCCCATTTGATGAAGCAAAAGTGGTGCGGAAAACTTCGTGTCGCCGAACAATTTCGTTGATGCTTTGTTCTAAAGCTTTCAGATTTACCTGACCAAACAGGCGAAAAGTTTGGGGAAAATTGTAAAAGGGACTGTCAGGTAACAACTGTTCTAGAAACCATAATCGCTGCTGGGCAAAGGAAAGAGGCAAGTTTTGGTTCCGGGTTACAGGTGGGATCGCCCAAGTCTGCCATTCGGGATTTTGCTTTAGTTGTGTCTCGATACTTTCAGCCAAGCTGGCAACAGTAGGCGCATCAAATAAACGCCGCAATGGTAAATCTAATTGATAGGTATCTCGAATACGAGAGATTACCTGAGTCGCTAGCAGTGAGTGTCCTCCAATCTCAAAAAAGTTATCGCAGACACTAATTTGCTCCAATCTCAAAACTTCCACCCAAATTTTTGCTAGTACTTCCTCAACAGTGGTACGAGGTGGAACAAAATCTTGCTCCAGATTCCGGCCAGTGCGATCGGGTGCTGGTAGGGAGCGACGATCTACTTTCCCATTTGGTGTTAGTGGCAATGCATTTAACATTACAAAACTGGAAGGCAGCATATAATCTGGCAACTTTTCTTGGAGAAATCTACGAAGATTGCCACTTATTGTCCTTTGTAAGATTTTCCATAGATGTTGGGTTTCTAAGATATGTTCTATGCTTTGGTGAAAGAGGGTTTTTTCGGTAGGCGTTAGAGTCAATTGAATACCAGCCCGCTTCCCTTGATTCCAAGCAACGCTGCCATTTACCCATAGTTCTTCTGATGTCACTGGCAACCGTAGACAAAGACGGACGCGCTTACCTCTAGCCCAACTCAATGACACTCCTACCAAGCAAACGCCACTATCGGAGATATCCTCTGTTTGTAGTTCTACTATCCGGTTGTCATCAGTTTCCACTCTACAAACACTTTCATAAGGCACTCGTTCTGGAATCAAGCTGGAAACAATATAACTGACTAGGCGCTTGTCCCCAGGCACATCTTCGCGTGCTATAACTACAGCTTCGCACACGTCAGGATGCTGCAACAGCATTGCTTCGATTTCCCCCAACTCAATGCGGAAGCCGCGAATCTTCACCTGCTGGTCTATCCGACCCAGGTATTCAATATTCCCATCTGGTAAGTAGCAAGCTAAGTCACCTGTTTTATACAAGCGATGCGATTTTGCATAGGGATTGAGAATAAAGCGTTGGGCAGTGAGATCGGGTCGATTGAGGTAACCTCTAGCTAAACTATCGCCACCAATGTAAAGCTCTCCTGAAACACCGATAGGAACTGACTTTAATTCTGCATCGAGTATGTAGATTTGGGTGTTAGCTATGGGACGGCCTATAGATGGATAAGTAGGCCAGGAATCAGGATCTCGATCTAATGTCAAAGCCGTTACCACATGGGTTTCTGATGGCCCGTAGTGATTATGAAATGAGCAGTGTGGCAGCGATTTGAATAATTTGACAATGGATGGGGTGATTTGCAGTTGCTCACCAGTGGTAGTAACTTCTTTTAAACTGGTAAATAATTCCAACTGAGATACAGCCATTTCTGCCATTTGCTGTAGTACGACAACAGGCAGAATGACTTTTTCAATCTCTTGACTCTGAATAAAGCGAGCTAAAGCTATGGTGTCCCGACGCAAGTTTTCTGAGATGAGAAATAGAGTTCCTCCTGAACACCAAGCAGCAAACATCTCATGAAAGCTGGCATCAAAGCTCAAAGAGGCAAATTGCAGGGTACGTACACCTGTTAATAGTGAGTTTAAGTGCCATTGGAGTAAATTCACTAAAGGACGATGGGCTAAACAAATGCCTTTCGGTCTGCCTGTAGAACCAGAAGTGTAGATGATATAGGCTAAATTCTCTGCTGTTACTTCACTAGAGGGATTTTCCTGACTATATTGGCCTATCTTGTCCCAGTCAGTATCTAAACAGATAATCTGCGCTTTGGTTTGAGGAAGCTCTGTTAATAGTTGTTGTTGAGTAAGTAATATTGATACTTGAGTATCCTCAAGGATAAACGCTAGGCGTTCCTTAGGATAAGCCGAATCCATTGGTACATAAGCCCCGCCAGTTTTGAGAACTGCCAAAACTGCGATCGCCATTTCCAGGTTTCTTTCTGTGCAGATTCCTATGGGCATATCTGGTTTAACACCTAGCGAATCGCTACGCGACAGCTTCGCTGAACGCAGGTAGTGTGCTAACTGGTTCGCCTGGTGATTGAGCTCTCGGTAAGTGAGTGAAGATTGTTGGTGGTTTTGTGCCTCTTTAAAGACTACTGCTATGGCATCTGGCGATCGCTCTACCTGCTCTTCAAACAGTTGATGAACGCATTTATCTAATGCGTAATCCCTACTAGTATCATTCCAAGTTTCTACTAGTTCTTCATGCTCATTTTCTAGTAATATATTCAGCTGATAAAAATACTCACATCCTTGACTAATTTGATTTGCTAAAAATAGCAATCTTTCCAAAGAATTTATATCTGTAAAATATTTTTGATTATAAAATATTTCTATTTCTAGATTATCATTGAAGTCGTTAATTACAAGATGAACTTCATTGTCTGCAAAAGAATTGTGAACAGTTAATCTAGAAGAAGCTTCAGTAATAGGGATATTCAGAATGCTGAAGTTATAAAAATTATAGAAAAATTTTAATTGTTCATCCTTTAAATAGTTTCTTTGCAACAGAACTGAAATATTTTGAAGATTGTCTAGTTGTTTACGATAGTTTTTTATGTATAAAATATAATCACTTATGCTTGATTTATTTCCGATATTTTGTTGGGGTATAACAATAGGAACTGATTGGTAAATACAGCCTAAAATATTCAGCAAATGCTCATCTCTTTTGCCAAAAATATCGTAAAATACAAAATCTGCTGGTGCTTGTAAATATTTACTTAAATAAATGCCATAAACAGCCCTAAAAAATGTAGCAATACTACATTTATTTAATTGGCAATATTTTCTAATTTGTGCTAGCTCATTTCCTGCAATTTGTACTTTTCTTGATTTAGCCTTGTTTTCTGTTTCGATTTTGATATAAGGCGTAATGGGAATAACCTTACTTAACGTTTCTAGCCAATACTGCTGAATCTCTGGAGTATCAAATCTAGTAACATAATCGTCAGTAAAATCATGAAAAGAATTTTCATCAAATTTTTGAGGGTTATTGCCTATTTTTAAATCTTGATAGACTTTTCCAACTCTTTCAAAAAAAACTTTCCCAGAATATCCATCAAAAAGGATATGAGGCGCACCTAAAATAGCTGTATAGTTACCCTGTTTATCTTTGACTAAGATATTTTTAAATAAATCATTTTTTTGTAATTTCAACTTATTTTTAATCTTTTCTTCGACAATTTGCTGTAAACTAAAATGAGTAGAACTAACTGCTAAATCGATAAATTCAAAATTAACATCAGTATTGCGATCGACAAACTGAAAAGGTTCGCCTTTATAAAACACGAACCTAGTTTTAGTAATATCATCTTTTTGACATACTATTTTTATTGACTGTTCCCAAATAAATCGATCTAAATTTTGTGATAAATTTACCGAAATTCCTAAACTAAAAATAGTGCTATCTGGATGAAGCATATTATCCAGATATAAATCTCTCTGTGTAGTTGTTAATCGTGAGATTTTTCCAATCCTTGAAGGTTCAAAAGGCTCAGCTAGTATAGTTCCTTTTACCAAAGCCATGAAGACTTCAGAAATTGAGATATTAGAAACATTTGTAGCTTGATAATTGTTAATCATGATGATGAGTTAATGGTAAGGTTTTTAAGTAACTAATTTATAACTTTTTTTGACTTACTGAAAGTTCAATTATGAACTCAGTTCCTTCTTCTGGTACTGAGTTACAACTGATTTTTCCTCCATGCTTTTCTACAATAATTGTGTAGCTAATAGATAATCCTAAACCAGTACCTTTGCCAATAGGTTTAGTAGTAAAGAAAGGATTAAAAATCTGAGAAAGTATATCCGATGTCATACCATAACCATTATCAGCAATGCGAATAGCTAGCAGATTTTGCTCTAATAACTCAGTAGTTATTTTGATATAAGCTGGATTAAGTTCAACTTCCTCCAATGAACGACGAGAGTTATAATCTTCCAAAGCATCAATAGCATTAGCTAACAAATTCATAAATACTTGGTTCAGCTGACTTGGATAACAATCTACTAACGGTAAAGAACCATAATTTTTGATAATTTGAATCTTAGAATTGGCTGATTCCGTTTTGAGTCGATGTTGCAAGATTAGCAAGGTACTATCAATACCTTCATGAATATTAACTGGCTTCATTTCTGCTTCATCCAAACGGGAGAAGTTACGTAAGCTCAGAACTATCTGCCGGATGCGATCGGCTCCAACTTTCATTGAAGATAGTAATTTGGGTAAGTCTTCAATCAAAAATTGCAAATCTATATCCTCTTGTTCTGCAAGCATTTGAGGAGTTAGATTGGGAGAAATTTTGTGATAAATTTTAATGAGATGCAATATATCCTCAATGTATTGATTAGCATGAGAAATGTTACCATAGATAAAATTGATTGGGTTATTAATCTCATGAGCTATACCAGCAACTAATTGACCTAAACCAGACATTTTTTCTCTTTGAATCATCTGTAACTGTGTTGCTTGTAGTTGCTTTAGTGTAAATTCTAATTTTTGTGCTTGTTCTTCTAAACACACATTTTTTTCATGTAATTCCTGTGTTCTTTCTTCTACTTTTAGTTCCAGATTTTTGCTATAATTCTCTAATTGCTGGTTAGCATGTTGTAAATTATCATTTAGTTTCGATAGATTAGTATACAGCTTGGCATTCTCAATAGAAATAGCTGCTTGAGAGGCAAGAATTTTTACAACTTCTAAACGTTCAGTAGTAAATGCATTCGTTGTTAAGTTATTTTGCAGATACAGAATTCCGATAAGTTTACTTTGATGAATTATTGGTGTACATAAGACTGACTTACATTTATTCTGAATAATATAAGGATCGCTAGTAAATTTTCCTTCCGAACTAGCATCACCAATAACAACACTTTCTTTAGTTATCATCACATAATTTAGTATAGATATTGGCACGTATAGACTATTATCTAAAGATGAGGAAGTTTCCAAAAATATTTCATTTTTGTTAACTCCCACAAATGCCTCTATTACCATCTGACCATTTTTTTCTAAAAGGAAGCAGCTAGTTTGTGACCCAGCATTTTCCATAACAATTTTCATCAACTTAGCTAGCAAGTCATCTAGCATGATTTCACTAGAAATAGCTTGGGAAGCTTTAAAAACTGTAGATAAATCAAAAGATGCCAAATTATTGATTTTGTTTGAAGTAGTTCGCAAGCTAGCCTTGAAACTAGATGATTCTTGATTTATTCTTAATGGGCAATAATCGGGGTATTTTGACTCTAAATCATTGACTTTTGCGATCGCTCCCCAACGTATATAAGCATGATAAGATTCTCTGAGGTAGAAGAACGCCTGCTGATCTCTACCACGGTAAAAGTAAAATTCTGCTGCTAACTCGTTGGCTAGTGCTTCTTCTTGAACATATCCCTGTTCTTTTGCTCCTTGAATAGCTAGCTCATAATACTCCATAGCTATAAAGGTTTGCCCTAAAATTCGTGCTTTTTCTGCCGACACCAGATCAAATTTATGCTGATAGTTAGCAGGAGCGCGATCAGCCCATAACCGCATTTTTTCCTGATTGGTATTGATAACAGCTAGATATTCTTCTTGAATCTTAGGTTCAATATTTGGATATAAAGCAATTAGAGCTAATGAATAGTATAGGTTGTGGATGCCAACTGTCATCATCCCCATGACACTATGTATATATTCTGAAGCTAATTTGGCATTATCAATTGCTTGAGTGTAATCTTTAAATAAGTAAGAAAGAATTATTTTGGCAACATAAGCAGCAAATAAAGAAGTAGCATTATTCGTACTTGTTAGATATGGTAGCATTGCTACTTCATTAAAACTATCACCAACTAAAAGATGTTTTTTTTCTGAAAAGTCTTGCAAATTCAGTGCTAGTTGATGCCAGATTTTAATGTAGTTGATAGGAAAATCTAGTTGAAATTTTTCTAGTAATTTAATATATGATTTTTGTTGATTAGCCACTGATTCAAGTTGTTCTCCTCTAAAAAATATATGACCGCAATAGTGAACAGAGCAATAACCAGCGTATTCTAAATCTCCAATTTCTAAAGCGCTTTGAATTCCTTCTTGCAATGGAGAAATTGTTTCTCTAAGATGCTCTTTCCAATGAATAGTAAAACCATAAAATGGTGCGTATACTTTACTTTTAAGTTGAATATTTTGGAATTGATATAATATTTTCCAAGCTATTTGACCAGAGTGATATCCAGCATCAATATTTTCAAGATAGCCACACAAAAGCATCCCATAATAAGCATATCCGTGAGCTGCCAAAGCTGAATGGCCATGTTCAATACAGAGATTGACAACAGTTAAGATTATCTGTGGGAAAGTTGTCTTTGTCGGGTTAGTAATAAAAGCAGCACCAGCAATAGTAACAAGGATTTTTAAAGCTGCAAGTATGTAAGGATCTTTGACAACTGGAAAATTTTCTAAATCTTCAAGTTGGGGTAAATTAGCTATAGTACTTTGCTTATTTGGTGCCGCTGACAGCGTAACCCCCAACTTTGCAATCGCTTCTAGTCCAGTATCAATGGCTTTAAGCATCTGATTTTGAGCCATATAAAACTGGATTTGTAATTGATAAGCCTGAACTCGATCGAGTAGATTGGTAGCTTTCTCTAGAATAGTTTCAGTTAGGATAGCTGCTCGTGTAAAATTAGTATTTAAGTATTCTAACTCTACGCTTTCTAGATGAAGTGCTAGCATCAAGTTGTAGTTATTTTCCCAACTCGATGCTGTCAGCAATTCTAGTCCAACTGTTGAATAGCTAAGGGCAGCTTCGTATGCTGATGATGCTTTAGCTTTTTGGCTAGCTATCAGATTTAATTTAGCTAGCTGATATCTTTGAGATTGATCGCAAAGAAATTCAGTACCAAAATTTAAGTGATTAACAATATTAAAAATATTTTCTTCAATTTCCTCTGTTTTGTAATACTCTAGTATTGATTGCCCAATTTTTAGGTGAGTTTGTTTTCTTTGCGATTCTGGAATCAGGGAATAAGCTGCTTGCTGGACGCGATCGTGCAAAAATTTGTATGAAATTTTGAATTCTTGAGATTCTATAGATATGTTTTTATCAAAAAATACTGGAGCTTTATAGTTTTCGCTCAAGGGAAGAATTAGGCTTACTTGAAGTGCGTCCCATAATTCAGATGCAGTTTCTGACTGAGATTTTTCATTTACAATTGCTAGAATATCTATATTAAACCGATTGCCAACACAAGCAGCTATTTTTAAGACCTGTTGCGTCTCTTGAGGCAATTTTTTAATATTTCTCACAATTAATTCTAGGGCATCATAATCTGTAATACCAATAGTCTGAATTTGATTTATTTCCCATTGCCATGTTCCACTATTAAAGTCAAAATTTAATAGTTTTTCTTGGTACATAGTTTGCAACAACTGAGTTAAGAAAAAAGGATTTCCCTGAGTTTTGTTAAAAATAAATTCAGCAAGGATTTTTGTTTTTTCTGTTGCACTATGAAGTGTATCGACTATTAATTCATAGACATCACTAATACTTAAAGATGTTAGCGTAATATTATTGACAGTAATTCCTGCTTTTTGGATTTCATTTAAGGTTTGATTCAAATAATGAGTTGATATGACTTCGTTATCTCGATAAGCTCCTATCATCAAAAAATATTGGCTATCATCAACCATCAGCATCTGAATCAATTTGAGAGTCGCTAAATCTGCCCATTGTAAATCATCGAAAAATAGAACTAGTGGGCGTTCTTTTTGAGTGAATACTTGAATAAACTTTTGAAACGCTCGATTAAACCGATTTTGTGATTCAATTGCTCCTAATTGTGGCACAGGTGGCTGTTGACCTACAATCTTTTCAATCTCAGGAATAACATCAATAATAACTTGCCCAATTTCACCAAATGCTTCTAAAAGCCGCTGTTTCAAAACAATTATTTTTTCAGGGCTTTCTGTTAATAACTGTTGGGTCAATTCTTGAAATGATTCAATTAGAGCCGTATAAGGGATATTTCGTTTAAATTGATCGAATTTACCAGAAATAAAATATCCTCGTTGTTGAAGAATAGGTTTATGAATTTCATTAACTAAGCAAGATTTACCAATCCCTGCATAACCTGAAACTAATATCATTTCACTTCTGCCAACACTTACGCGCTCAAAAGCTGACATAAGAGATGCTACTTCTTTCTCGCGTCCGTAGAGTTTTTGAGGAATTGTAAATTGGCTAAATTTATCTAGTTTTCCAGGAATAAAATTCTCGATTTTACCATTATTTAATAACTGCTTTAAGCAAATCTCTAAATCTGCTTTTAGACCTAAACCACTTTGATATCTTTCTTCGGCAGTTTTCAATAATAGTTTCATGACAATATGAGATACAGCCTCAGGAATTTGTGGGTTTATCTCATCAGGAGGTATCGGCTGTTTGGCAATATGAGAATGAATTATTTCTAAGGGGTCAGTGCAATTAAATGGCAAATTATCAGTTAGCAACTCATAAAAAGTTACGCCTAAAGAGTAAAAGTCTGTGCGGTAATCAATCGACCTATTCATCCGACCTGTTTGCTCTGGAGATATGTAAGCAAGTGTTCCTTTAAGCAAATTAGAATTGCCGATCGCTGCATTTTCTTTTGACAGGCGTGAAGCAATGCTGAAGTCTGTAATTTTAACCTGCATTGACTTCGGATTAATAATTATATTCTCTGGTTTAATATCTTTATGAATAATATGTTGTTCATGCAAACCTATAATAATATCCGTAAGGTGAATAGCTAATTTTAAGCAATCTATGATATTAAGTTTATTATTATTGATAAACTGTTTTAAGTTTTGCCCTCCAATATCCTCTAAAATTAAAGCAATACTATTTTGATAATTTTCTAACCTATAAGCTTTAATAACCCCTGGTAAATCTAATGATTTAGCAATTTCATACTCATGTTTAAACTCTGTTACATATTCAAGATTAGCGTATTCACTTTTAAGGATTTTCAGGATAACCATTCTTTCATTGCTAAGCTCCTGTGCCCGGTAAACAACAGTATCTAGACCATCTGAAATCTTTTCTATAATTTGATATTGTGAATTGGTCATCATTTTTTATCTCTAACTCTTTATTACAAGGTTATGAATTTTGCTGGAAAATTAGATGTTTAAACTATAAATTGTGTTTTCATTTAAATACGTAAATATCGGTGCAATTTTTTCTAAATTAAAAAGTTTTAATAATATCCATATATCTAGGATATTATTAAAACTTTTTAATTAAATATTTTGCTAATAACTCTTCCCCCTGTTCACCTATATCCTGTAACATCTCTTCAATTCTGTGCATAGCTAGACGCGACGGCTTAGCGTGTCCATTTTCCCAACGATTAACTGTGGAAAAAGTAACACCTAAAGATGTTGCAAACTCTTCTTGTGTTAAGCCAGCGATCGTGCGAAGTTTAAGAATTAACTTGCCAATTTCTGGTTGTTGGATTATTACCAAAGATTTTTTAAGCATCATCCAGCTTCAAACACTATTTAGTGTAGTGAATCATATATATTCTGTTACATGCTAATGCTGCTAAGTCTTAATTGGAACCCGCTAATATACTATTTTTTTTTGAAAGATAATTAACAAGGTTCTATGTAATTGCCGCAATAACTATTGTGATGTACTCTTTCGACAGTTATCTTGCAAAATAACTCTCCAATTATTTGATGCCAAAGAATAAAAGAAATATAGGTACAAAAGATCGAGATAAAATGTCGAATAAGACTTATTTTATTTTTATCTATAACTTGATACTCTTTTAGTCTGAACCATTACTTGGCTCAATTGAAAAATAGCCACCAAATTTAAGGTTTGAATTTGCTAGGCGGACAGTAGAGAGATTAGACCTCTTGCATAAATATTTTTTTGTCGGGCTACGCCCCGCTTCTCTACGAGACGCACTCGCGTTCGCTAACACGCAGAGGCAAGAGAGGTGCTCCAGAAGAGAACGCAAAGAAAGACTTTTGCAAGAGGTCTATTAGCTATTTAGATAATGGAGTAAACAGTAATTAAATTAAGTAGAGAATAAGTAAGGAAAACGTTACTCCCAAAAAAGCTACGTTTACCTCTGGGCAAAATTTAGTTTGATTGGCAACGCAGATTAAAATCCTAAATCTACGGCAATGCGGTGAGCGCAGGCAAACCCAGAAAAAGCTACTGCATTCAACCCCTGACCGGGAAAGGTACTATCCCCCACACAATACAGTCCTGGAATAGCGGTGCGATTAAAGGGCATCTTCAACAACCCGCGTAACTTGCGTCGGGGAATTGGCCCATAAGTACCATCCTCACGACCCAAAAAGCGGCGATGGGTGCGGGGTGTACCCACTTCTAAATAATCTAATCCGGTATCTAAACCTGGAAAAATTTTTTCTAGGCGGTCAATAATTCGCCAAGCCGCTTCCTCTTTCTTCAGTTCGTACTCAGTCTGAGAAAGTTCTTGCCAATCATCAATCCAGTGAGGCGTAAACGCATGAATTATGTGATATCCATTTGGTGCTAAATCTGAGTCCAGCAATGTGGGAATCGAAACAAAAATTGTGCCTTCCACAGATGTCATTTTTTCCCAGTCTTCCAGCAAAATGTGGTGGCACTCTGTCCCCTCTGGTAAAACTGACTGTTTTACCCCCATGTGTAAACTCAAGAAGCTAGGTGATTTTTGATAATTTTGTTGCCATTTTTTCTCATTATGGGGTATTTGTTCTGCTGGTAATAATTGTTGAAATGTATCCCAGCGTGTAGCATTAGAGACTATGCGTTTACCCCGGTATACTTTACCATTAGCCAGCTGCACACCCACTGCTCGTCCCTGTTCTGTGAGAATTTTTGTAACCCTGGCTTGGTACTGAATCTTACCTCCAGCCTTCTCTAGACCTTCGACTAGTTTTTGGGCAATTTGTCCGACTCCGCCTTTGGGATAGTTAACTCCGCCGTAATGCCTATCAGAAAAGACCATCCCAGCATTAATCATTGGTGTCATGTCCGCTGGAACCACCGACCAGCAATAACACTCCATATCGATAAATTTCAATAATTGGGGGTTTTTGATGTAGCGTCGCGCCACATCCCCCGCATTTTGGGGCAGATACTTAGCTAAACCGAGACACGCCAAAGGATGCTGGAAAAATACCCGCAGTAGATACCGAGGTTCTTCCAGTGACAGCAAATCCATTTTATTGAGGCAGTTGAATACTTTTTGGCATTCGTCATAAAAGCGACGAATCCCTTGTTCTTCATGGCGAAAATGAGCAGTAAGGTTTTGCAAAAATTTTTCATAAACCCGGTCAACTTTCAGGTCTAAACCTTGGGGTAGATGATAGTGAATTTGCACTGGATCTGCGATCGCCTCTTGCTTAACATTCACCGCTGACAATGCGCGGGTGAGTAAGTTGGTGGTGCCGTTTTGCCCCAGCCCAAAAATCATTGATGCCCCAACATCAAATCGATAGCCTTGGCGTTCAAAATAACCAGCGTTACCACCTGGAATCAAATAACGTTCCAGTACCAGCACTTTTGCTCCCTTGGCTGCTAACTGAGTTGCTGTTACTAAACCGCCAATCCCAGACCCAATCACGATCGCATCAATTGTCATTTGTTATTTGTCCTTTGTTATTTGTCCTTTGTCATTTGTTATTTGTCCTTTGTCATTCGTTTAGAGTCAACCAAATATTAACTAATAACCAATGCCCGATGCTCAATCACAAAAAAGAGGGACAAGCCTGCTGCTGCTGGCTAATCCCGTCTGCCGATCCTTAAAGAGAGGAGAACACTGTATAACAATATAACCTTGATTGAGAATTGATGTCAACTACTAATGAAAATTTTTATCAATAATTTTAAGGGTTAATTTTAGTTGTCATCGAAGAGGATTAAGGAGATGGGAGAGTTGGAAGAATATAAAAAAGCTTCCCACATCTCCCACACCCCCCACACCCCTTGTCCCCTTCTGGTCAGCCGGATGCAGGAAAGAGTATTATGGTGTTTCAGTTCTTGTACAATAGAAAGGCGCTGACTTCTGGCTATGACGCTACAATTACGGGTTTATGTACCACCTCATCCCCTAATACAACACTGGCTGGCAGTCGCCCGTGATGCAGGCACGCCTTCAGTGTTGTTCCGCAGTGCTATGACTGAGTTGGGAAGATGGCTGACTTATGAAGCTGCACGTGACTGGTTGCCGACCCAAGAAACAGCAGTGCAGAGTCCTTTGGATACCTGTCCAGCAACTGTGATCGATCCACAGATACCAGTGGCGGTAGTGCCCATTCTCCGGGCTGGGTTAGGATTACTTGAGGGAGCGCAGACTTTACTGCCCTTGGCATCAATTTATCATCTAGGATTGGCACGAGATGAAGAGACACTGGAACCTCATTGTTATCTGAACAAGTTACCAGAAAAATTTGACCCCCAAACACGAGTGCTTATTACCGATCCAATGTTGGCAACGGGAGGGTCAATTATGACGGCAATGACAGAATTGACACAGCGGGGTGCCGATCCAACTCTAACGCGGATTGTTTGTGTGGTGGCGGCTCCACCAGCTTTGCAAAAGCTGAGTGCTAGTTATCCAGGTTTAATAGTTTACACCGCTACTATTGATGAAAAACTTAACAGCAAGGGGTATATTGTACCAGGATTGGGAGATGCAGGCGATCGCATCTTTGGGACTTAAGTTAGTATGCAGCTAGGATAGATTCATGGCATAACTACTGTAAGAGTTGCAAGGTTGTTGAAGGCGGTAAATATATGAGTCAGCGAGATGGTTTTGCCAGTGGTTTTTTAGCAGGGGCGTTTGTCGGTAGTGTATTTGGTGGTGTCGTCGGGGCGCTGATTGCTTCTCGACGCGATTCTGAGTTACTACCAGAGGAAGAGATAGAACAAACAGATAGCCAAGCCGAAGCTAAGAGAATAGCAGCAAAGCGGCGTCAAATGAAAGCCTCAGAAGCTGAGAGTGTGAGCATAGAAACAGCTCGGCGATCGCTAGAAGATAAAATTGCCCAGTTAAATGCCACAATTGATGAAGTGCGAAAGCAGCTGGGGAATGTGAATGGCGGCTCACCACAGACAATTGGCGATCGCTCTTTCACCAAAGATTCTTAAAGTTTCCTTAGGCATGGTGAAAGTGCCAAGTGTGGTAACTGCTTTACCTGCAAACACCATGACATAGACTAAATTAAAATCAATAGATAAGACCGCGTTTGACACTTAGTAGGAAACCTAGTTCTCTATGGAATTACTGATTACCACTCTTGCTACTTTTACGCAGATTTATACTTTTCTGTTGCTAATTCGGGTTCTTTTAACCTGGTTCCCAACAATCAACTGGTATGACCAACCATTTGCCGCTTTAAGCCAGATAACTGACCCTTATCTCAATGTGTTTCGCTCATTTATTCCCCCATTGGGCGGCATAGATTTTTCGCCAATGTTAGCGATTTTACTGCTGCAATTTCTAGGCGGATTTATCAGTCGTCTAGCCTACGTTGTCTAACACAGAATTTGCTGTTTGTTGGATGTTCAACTCAAAAATTTTAGGTCTAGGCCAACCAGCCCAAACCTATGCTACTTAAAATTTATCCTACTCAGTACTCAGTGCTGAGTATTTTTTTCATTACTTCCGCACCGCAGCGCTAAATCCAGCTGCCTTGAACTGCTTCAGCTTCAATGGAGTAGGCTGATTTGCAGGCACAGAAATTCTCAATTCAAAATCGCTAACACCTGGTGGCACCTCAGCAATCGAACCAAGACGAGTGCGGTTTTGCATTACTGAGTCATTATTGGCATCATAGATGCGTCCAAAAATATCTGCATCATAAACTGTTTTCTTAGTACCATTTTCTGCCTTGCCAATGACAATGAAGCAATTGGCAGCGGCGCTACCACTACTGATAACAGCTCCTTGTGCCAGTTCTGCTGGACAATCTTTATAGGAAATATCAAATAGTTTAATCTGTGTCAGCGCTAGAGCGGGGGGAGTAAGCACCCACGATAGAAAAGTCATGAGACAAGAAATAAAAATGACCGTGAGCGATCGCAATTGCATAAACGACCCCGTAATTTTATTCAATAAATTATGTAACTGATAACCTCAGCTTACAACGGAATTACAGTTAACAGTTAACAGTTAACAGTCAACAGTTAACGGTCAAACAACAAACACCTGCTCAACTATCAATTCCCAATTGGGTACCACGTCTGATGCAATGGTCGCCGTACCCTGCAACACCGTATCCTCATACGGGACTTCCACCCAGTTACAAAGGGTGATTTGTTTGAACTTTGGATCGACAATCCAGTATTCGCTAATGCCTCTAGCCGCATATTCCGTGCGTTTGTAAACTACGAACTAAAAATAATATGCCAGTTGCGTAAGTCCTAATAACTACAGGTGAATTGGAAACTTTAATTTAACTTTTGTAATAATTAAGTAAACAAGCCCGCGATTGCTATTAACTTTTATGACACCAGATGAGATTGAAACAGCTATGCAAGCAGCCTTTAATAGTTGTGATGCTGTAGGCTGTCCTCTCACTGACGCACAGAAACAGATATTATTGCAAGTGGTTGAGCAAATCCAGGGAAATTTTAACTCTGAAGCGTCAGATATTCCTAATCCCTTAGACGAACTTACCCCAGAGGAGTTAGAAGCATTTTTAGAGTTTGTTAAGACCCAGGAACAACGTAACCGTACTTGGAAAGTCCAATTACTCAACGATTGGCTGTTGGAAAATGACTCTGGAACAGTACAGTTTATCCGCCAGCGCTACGGTTTAGAGTGGCTTAACCGTGTTGAATCATACCATTTTGATAAGTATTCTTATTTTGAAGATGCATTAAAGTTGAAAATAGGCGATCGCATTGAAGTTTGCAATGCATTATGGGAATGGGTGCAAGAAGATGGACCGTGTAAACCGGAGTGGTTTCCATCCATTGTGATTCAGGTTGATGAAATTAGCGACCGCAATAACTCCTCTACTAATTGTGTCGTCCGCTTCTTCAACGGCGCTGAGTATGAAATTCAAGGAATTTACGAATGGAATCGCTATAACTGGCGCTGGTGTCAGAAGTAGTGGGGAGGTGGGGAGATGGGCAGGGCTGATTCATTCGCTATTTTTCTAGATTTGTCAAGAAGATAATCTCACGCAAAGGCGCAAAGGCGCAAAGAAAAACAACGGATTTAGGGCTGAAGCCGCCAAAATTTTTGACAAAAATTGTGCGCTTGCTTTGAATTTTAATCTCTTTGACCCTTGCAATTTTAACCATTTTAGGGAACGAAACAGCCCTGGGGAGATGGGGGGGTGTGGGGAGAGAGGGGGGAAAGATTTCTTCCCCATCTTCCCACACCTCCCACACTTCCAATGCCCCATGCCCCATGTCCCATGCCCTATGCCCCATGCCCTATGCCCCATGCCCTATGCCCCATGCCCTATGCCCCATGCCCAATGCTCAACGCCCAAGCTAAAAACCTCTCAGTATGATACAACGCTAATTGATTGCTTACACCGTTAAAAATGACATCAAAAGAGTGTTCTGCCCAAGGAATTTCTAGAAAAACAGCAGTGTTACCAGAGCTATGTAAACGTTCGTACATCTGTCTGCCAAATCGAGCTTCTACCAAATGGTCGCGCCTGCCGTAAATTAATAAAGTTGGCGGCAAAGGATGCCTTAAGTAATTTATCGGTGAAGCAATTTGATACTGATTAGGTAATTCATCTAACGAACCACCGAGAAATGCTTTTAAAACAGCACGGGTATTAATAGGATCGGGATTTGGCGGTGTTTTGTATCCCTCAGTCAAATTAACAGGCCCGTAATAGCTGATAACAGCACGGATGGGCGGTGCATCCGGTTGATAAGCCGCTAGCATTGCTAGGTGTGCCCCGGCAGAACGTCCTAAAAGTACAATGCGTTCTCGATCGGCTTCATATTCGGCTGCATGTTTGTGAATAAAATTCAGGGCTGTACGCACATCATCTAACTGTGCTGGGAACTGATATTGAGGTGCGTGTCGGTAGTCGATCGCAAATACTGTGTATCCCTGATGAGCAATATATTGATTAAATTCAGGATTAGCGCTAGGATTTCCATGTTGCCAAGCTCCACCATAAATTACTATCAGTGCTGGATATTTTCCCACCTCCGGTGGTTGGTAAACTTCCATTTTTAAAGGTACTCCCCCAGGAGCAGCAAAAATAATATCTTTTTGATGGCGCGTTTTACCTGATGCAATACCCCGGAAGAAATTAACTAAGTTAAAGGGATGAGTTTGCATTTTGGTGCTTAGTTGAACTGGAATTTTTTCTAGATAATCTGCTCCTAACTCTTGTTTCATCGCTTGATTCATCTGCATTTGAGTAAGTGGAATATTCACTAGTACCCATCCACAAATTAGCAGTCCGATTAAACTGACAATGCAAGCTAAAGGCTGTAGTTGACGCTGACTAATGCAGAAAAAAGAAAGTGATAAAGAGAGCAAATTTAATAAAAATAACCAAGGACTGACTTCTGGCGCTCCCACTGCTAGGGTGAGTAAAAACATATTTGGAGCAGGAAGTATAATCCAAGAGCTAAGAAATAGGCTTGTCAAACTTACTAATAATGCAAGCCCTGAGAAAAGGATTTCGGGTTTAAGGAACATGTATGAAAGAGCAGTAACATTAATTCAAAATAAGTACAATTTATCCGTTAATGCTACCGCTTGCAATAGTTAAATCATGTCTAGTCATAAGTTTTAAAATTACTTATCTCCCTAAACCCAGGTGATTTTGTAAAGCTTGGCGCATGACTTCTACAGGTATATTTTCCTGCTGTAACCAGATTTTTAATGCTGCTACCCCTTGTTGGACTAGCATTTCTAATCCATCGATCGCAATTGCACCTTGTTTTTCTGCAAGCTTGAGAAATAGCGTCGGTTTAGGAATATATATTAAATCGTAGGCGATCGCACCTTGGGGCAATTTCGCTATTTCTTCTGCACTCAAAGGTGACTCATCAACTTTAGGATACATGCCGATGGGGGTTGTGTTTACTAGCAAATCTGTTTGAGGAATCAATTTTGCTAGTTCATCCCATGTACCGACTTGCAAATTCTCGTCTATAGGAGAATTACTCCAACTATCGCAAAATGCTTGTAATTTCTGCACATTGCGCCCCAATACATAAATTTTGGCAAAACCTAGCTGATGACAACCCGCGACAACCGCCCTAGCTGCACCACCATTGCCTAAAATCACTGCTACCTTCTGACTCCAATCTTGCTTATATGTTGTCTGCAAAGGCGCGATAAATCCTTCTATATCTGTGTTTGTGCCTACCCATTTATGATTTTTGCGGCTAACAGTATTCACAGCACCAATAGCTTGGGCAATGGGAGTTATTTCTGAGAGGAGGGGCATAATTGCTTGTTTGTGAGGTATCGTCACACTAAACCCCACAATATCAATAGCCGCGAAACCTGCGATCGCAATTTCCAAATTTTCTGGTGCTATGGGAAACGGCAGATAAACATAATCTAATCCCAAATCAGCAATTGCCGCATTATGCATCACCGGCGACAGTGAATGTTCTACCGGATGTCCAATTACTCCTAGCAGTTTAGTTTTGCCTGTAATTAATTTAGTCATTTGTTATTAGTCATTTGTCATTTGTCATTGGGCACAAGAGGCAGAGGTGCGGAGGGGCAGAGGGGCAGAGGGGAAAAACTTACTGCTCCCCTGCTCCCTCATCTCCCCCATCTCCCCACACTCCCCATCTCCCCATCTCCCCACTCCCCACCTACCTTACAATTATTAAAGCTACTTCACATTTGTTTAAATCATGCAGGCAACTACAGCCCCCTCTACAACTCCAATTCCTGGTAAATATTGGCAGTGGCGCGGGCACAATGTTTACTATGTGCGTGCGGGAGAAAAGCAAGCGCAACGTCCACCTTTGCTTTTGGTACATGGATTTGGTGCTTCTACAGACCACTGGCGCAAGAATATCACGGGATTGTCTCAAGATTTTGAAGTATTTGCGATCGACCTTTTGGGATTTGGGCGATCGGCAAAGCCAAAATTGCAGTACAGTGGCGACTTATGGCGCGACCAACTTCACGATTTTATCAGTGAAGCGATCGGTCAAAAAGCAGTCTTGGCTGGTAATTCTCTTGGCGGCTATGCTAGCTTGTGTGTTGCAGCACAACGTCCTGATAGTGCGGCTGGTTTAGTGTTACTCAATAGTGCTGGGCCATTTAGCGAAAGTCAGCCGACATCTGAACCTGAAGCTTTACAAAGCCAAATTCAGCCTCCCAAACAACCCTCTTCTTTAGAAAAACTTTTGGGTGACTCGGTTAAGTGGATTTTTCAACAACCTTTAGCCCAATCTTTGTTATTTCAATACGTGCGACAACGTTGGGTAATTCGGCAAACCTTAGAAAAAGTTTATCTTGACAAGAGTGCAGTTACAGACCAATTAGTAGAAGAAATTTATCGTCCAGCTTACGATCCTGGGGCAATGGATGTGTTTGTTTCAGTTTTTAGCACGCCTCAAGGAGAAAAAGTTGATGCGCTACTAAAGGAATTAACTTGTCCTTTGTTGATGTTATGGGGAGAAGCAGATCCTTGGATGAATGCTAGAGAAGGTTCTCAAAAGTTTCGTCAATATTATCCTCAACTTACAGAACATTTTCTAACAGCCGGTCATTGTCCCCATGACGAAGTTCCAGATAAAGTGAACCAACTTTTACGCGATTGGGTTTTGTCTATTGCCCAGTAATAAATGTTGAGGACGGGTAACTCAAGCAGGACTTACGCAAAAGATAACGAAAGTAGCGGTAATTCATGAATTACCGCTACCCTTGAATAAGTTTTCGTTGACATCTTGCGTAAGTCCTATGATTATTGTGTATTCTTCTTCAATTATTTCAAAACGTATGATTTAATCTCTTGTTCTATCTTATCGCTAATAATTTCAGTTCCAATACCGGGTTTATCTAGATTCACCCTCACAAAATTTGTGTTGTCTTCTTCAGTGAATTTTTTATCATTGTTGGAATCTTTGAGAATTTTGAGAAAAATTGCATTTTGGCTGGGAAGAACAACCCAATTAATAATTTGCGTGTTATTTGGGGTAATTTGTTGGAGATTTTTACCAGATAAATCAGAAATATAACCAACAATGGCATCTTCGGTGTTGATTTTTTTATCGGCGTTTGTATCTTGGTCAATAATTATATACAACCAAACTCTTGTAATTGGTTTGTCTGCGGCTTTTATTTCTAATAAATCAAATGAGTTAATAATGGCTTTTTTATTTAATAAAAGGTGAGCTTCTCCATCTTGCTTACGATAAAAGATGAGGTTATACAATAATTGGTTATTTCTTTCATAAGAACGTGAAAGACTTAAATTACTTTCTTTCTCTTGATACTGGTCTGGAAGATTAACCGGAATCATGAGATAATCCGATTGTTGTTTAATAATTAAATTGCCATAGGTAATATTTGGTTGTGAGTTGGGTTTGCCAGTTGCTTTAGCCTGTTCGGTGTTTCTGGTAACCTTGGATTCACAGGAAAAAGAAACAGCGCCTATGATAATAGCTGTAGTAATTTTCTTTAAAAAGCTATAGTTTTTCATCAATCTCTCACAGTAGGATATCTTGCTGTTCTATTTTATTCCCTGGTGGAAAATTACCAAGAGTTTTATTTTAATTTAGAGGTTGTTTGAAAAGTGGTATGTTGTGATTTGAATCGAATTATTACCCCCCTTAATCTCCCCTTATAAAGGGGGGAAATAGAAAATCCGGTTCCCTCGCCTTTATAAGGGGCTACGGTGTATACACAACTCGAATTACCCCCCTTAATCCCCCCTTATAAAGGGGGGAAATAGAAAATCTAGTTCCCTCCCCTTTATAAGGGGAGGGTTAGGGTGGGGTAAAGATCAATCATGACTTTTAAAACATCCTCTTAGAGTATACAAAACAAGCCCAATGATGCGGGCTTGTTCATATATATAAGGTGGATGAAGTATTCTAATTATAAAAATCCGAAAACCCGATCAGGATTGATCGGGTTTTATCGAGTTTACAGATTTCAAATTGTTAAACTAATTAACTAACTGAAGGTTAATAACTAAAGTGGACAGGATAACTAGCAAACTTCGCATTTATACGTTTTTCCGTTTTAGGATTTGGCTTTGTCTTCTACAATTAGACTTTTCGCCACTTGTATCTTCATATGCTGAAGTTTACTTGGGTTGATGACAGGGGACACTAAGTCATTTACCCTTTTTGTGTTGGTTTTGCTTTGTTTGGTGTCCTACTATTTAATTTATCACTAGGTTTGTTAATTGCAACCCCTAGTTTACCAAAGTTGACGTTTTGTTAGATTTTGCAATCTCGTTGAGGAGATTTGATCCCCAACCCTGTTTTAAAGAGAGTTCTAGGGATCTTGGAGAGTTTGGCTTGCTGAAGCGAACTCTATTGTCAAAATTCCCACATAATTGGATTGTTATCAAAGCGATCGCTAACAATACGTCCAATGGCATCAATTTCTGCCAATTCGGCGGCAGAAAGTTGAATTTGGGCGGCTAGAGCGTTGTCTTGGGCTTGCTGGGGATAACGCGCCCCGGCTATGGCATTTGCTTGAGGTTGAGCAATTAACCACGCTAAAGCTAACTGAGCAAGGGTACAATTATGAAGGAGGGCTATAGGACGCAATTTTTCTAGTGCTTGTTGAGCTAGTTCAAAGTTTTCGCCTTGAAACAGTTTATTTTTAGCACGGTTATCTGTTGGGTCAAATTGATGACCGGCTGCAAATTTACCTGTCAGCAATCCCTGTGCTAGAGGCGAATAAGCAAGGATAGAAATGTTGTGTTCAATACAATAAGGCAGTGCATCTTGTTCTACCTGTCTCCAGAATAAAGAATAAGGTGGTTGTAAACTATCAATACGTCCATAACTTGCGGCTTGAGCCAACTGGACGCTAGAAAAATTGGAAACACCGATCGCTCGAATTTTACCTTGTTCTTTGAGTAAGTTCAGAGCGCTCATAGTTTCTTCGATAGGTACTATTTCACTATTGAAAGCGCCGGAGGGCCAATGAATTTGGTAAAGGTCGATGTAATCAGTTTTTAGGTTTGTTAGGGAACGTTCACAAGCCTGAATCACTTGTTCATACTTTAGATGGTTAGCGAAAACTTTCGTGGCATACTCCACGCGATCGCGCACATCAGATAAAGCTTCAGCTACAATTTGCTCAGAGTGTCCTTCACCATAAACTTCAGCAGTATCAATTGTTGTGATACCGGCTTCAAATGCTGCTCGAATTGTTTTAATGGAGTCAGCATCCTCAATTCCCACCCACATTCTTTTACCGGCTTGCCAAGTTCCCATCAGGATGGGTGTGATTTGCACTTCAGTTGTACCTAGACATCGCTTTTGCATAACTGCTTCCTAATTCATCTCCCTGGACAGTTTCATAGTTTATCGGTCTTAGCTTGAAATTAAATCAGAATTACAGTAGACATGATGGAATTGACTACAACTTTTCATGCTCTCAAAGAATGGGCAGTCGCCGTAAATGCCTTGGAAACTGGCAAAACAATTATGTTGCTCCGCAAAGGCGGTATTCATGAACGAAATGGACATTTCCAAGTTGCCCACAACCAGATTTTGCTTTACCCTACTTATGAACATCAACAAGCTTTCATGCTTAAACCTGAGTATGCCAATGATGTCTATTCAGTAACATCAGGCTGGCATCCAGACACAATTCGCATCGGTAGTTGGGCTGAAATTACAGATATTTTGCCAGTTAGTGACGAGTCTATTGTCAACAGCTTACTTCCCTTCCATATTTGGAACGAGCATTTTATTAGCGATCGCCTCAAATGGAAACCACGCCAACCCCTATATGTTCTGCTCTTACGGACTTATAAGCTACCCCAAGAACAAGAAATTGCTTATTATGCTAAATACAGCGGCTGTAAGTCCTGGATTGATTTAGACCAAGCAATTCAATTACAAGGAGCAAAACCAGTTTTCTCTGATTTTGTATACAGCCAATTAGTAGATAAAATTCGCGGGATTGTTGGCGATAAATTGTATGCCCCGCTGTTCTAATAACCAAAGTTATCGGTTATCAAATATCAATTTTCTCTTGAATGCGATCGAGTGCGACTTATAGCAGCATAATAATGGATTCAGGAATCAAACCTCCTCAATTCAATTATTCTCTAAGTCGCTACTCAATAATTTCGTCATATTGATTGGTGTCGTCTTCCTGCAATGCTTTCATTTCCATGAAAACATCCGCCAAAGTTTTTTCATCTAGCCATTGATGACGTTCTTTGGTGTAATCTCCTTTGCCAAAACTGAAATATTGAATAAACCGAATAGTATCGGTAACTTCCAGAGAATTGATTAAAGCATCGTAGCCCTGTTTGATAATTTCATTTTGGGTTTTCATCATTGCTTTCCTCGGCTTGTATTACTTCTGTCAGCCATTGAATGGGATTATTAGACCTCTTTTTTTGTTTCACGCAGAGGCGCCCAGGCGCAGAGAAGAAAACGCAAAAAAAGACTTTTGCAAGAGGTCTATTAATCTTATAGTCTAATTGCGAACCTCCACAAAATAGTATTTCTTGTTACATACAATCATCAACAACGCGGATAATATTAGAAAAACCTCATCCTCGAAAGAAAGTGACGGAAAGCTGTTTATCTTTGTACCCTCTTAGCAGCTGTCCTCATGGGTATGAATTTCTAAGTAATTATCTTCAAGTGCATAGAAATTAATTACATTTTGTCTAAAGTATTAGGCAAAAAACTATACCACAAGGCTGAGGCTTAACTTGACAAAAGTTTGCGATTATGCTTTTTAGCTACAAGTAAAGGAGTTTGCAATGCACCGACAAATGTGCTGGTTACCGAAGTCTGGTGGCGATGGAGAGAAAATCTTGTATTTGCAGACAGAACCCAGTCAACCTTGGCGTCCCTACACGGCGTTTGGACATTTTGCAGTCCCAGATTATCCGATACCAGGTGGTTCTAAAGGCTGGGCAACTTATCAAAAACTTCTCAAAGCAGGTTGGACACTAGTACCTAGCGCACGGGCAAACGAATTTGGCAGCAGTAGCTATGTAGAGTCAAAGAATTTTGGATTTTAGATTTTGGATTGGGTATGGAGTTAGGAGTTAGGAGTTTGGAGTTTGGAGTTTGGAGTTAGGAGTTTGGAGTTTGGAGTTAGGAGTTTGGAGTTTGGAGTTTGGAGTTAGGAGTTTGGAGTTTGGAGTTAGAAGTTAGGAGTTAGGAGTTAGGAGTTTGGAGTTAGGAGTTAGGAGTTAGGAGTTTGGAGTTTGGAGTTTGGAGTTTGGAGTTATTGTCCCCGCGTCTCCCGCGTCTCCCTCATCTCCCCATCTCCCCACTCCCTCACCACCCTCTTGGAGAACCTTCGCTGCGAGGATCGGCTGCCCCTTCTAGAGTTCCGTCGGCTGTAACTGCGATCGCGTTACTATTACCCCAAGGTGCAGTTTGTTTGATTTTGTGTCCTCGACGGCGTAAATCTTCCAAAGTCAAAGCATCTAAACCCCACGATTCGACGCGCAATTCATCGGGAAGCCATTGATGATGTATGCGTGGAACGGAGACAGCCGCACCCACATCCATGTTGTATTCGAGTACATTCAGGATGACTTGCAAAACTTGGGTGATGATGGTGCTACCACCAGGGGCACCCGCGGCCATACGGAAACGATTATTTTCTGTGACAATTGTGGGAGTCATGCTAGACAAGGGAGTTTTTCGGGGTGCAATGCTGTTGGCGTCGTTACCAATTAAACCAAAGGCATTTGGAACTCCTGGCGCAGCCGCAAAATCATCCATCTCATTGTTAAGGATAATTCCAGTTCCTGGTGTCACCACACCAGCACCAAAACTCAGGTTAATGGTGAAAGTCAAACTTACGGCATTGCGTTGTTCATCGACAACGGTAAGATGGCTGGTTTCGGGAGATTCGTAGCGAAGACAAAGGGATGAGGGGGATGAGGGGAGACATTTGGGATTGAGGTTTCCTGGCTTGACTTCGGTGGAGGGTCTAGCCTTATCCATTTTAATTTCTTGGCGGCGTTTTTTGGCGTATGCTGGACTGATTAGTTCTTGCACGGGGACTTTAACAAAATCTGGATCGCCTAAATATTGTGAGCGATCGCTGTAAGCAATCTTCATTGCTTCTATCATTAAATGTATGGCGTCGGGATGATGCCATCCTAAAGATTTCAAATCAGTGTCACCAATAATATTTAAAATCTGCAATAGATGAACGCCTCCCGATGAGGGTGGTGGCATTGAGCAAATTTTAGCTTTGCGGAAATTTCCACAAAGTGGAGTCCGCCAAATTGGTTTATAGGCTTTTAAGTCTTCTAGTGTAATTAAACCATTATTTTTTGCCATATCAGCAGCGATCGCCTTGGCAATTTTTCCAGTGTAAAAACTTTGGGGATTTTCGGCAATTGCTGTTAAAGTGCGGGCTAAATCACGCTGCACCAGCTTGTCGCCTGTGTTGTAGAATTTGCCGTTGTCAGTGAAGATTTCCCGTGCTGCTGGATTGTTGAGAATTCGTTGCTGATAAAGTTGGTTTGTTTGCAGAGAACGCCAAGTTGAGGCATCGCCAATAATAAAGCCATCTTTAGCAAGGGCGATCGCAGGTTTTACTACTTCTTGCCAAGAAAGCTTACCATAGCGGCGATGCACTTCATAAAGTCCCGCCACCGTTCCTGGTGTCGCCACTGCTAAATAACCATTAATACTTGCATTGGGACGCACCTTACCTTGTGCGTCTAAATACATATTTCTTGTAGCCTTTAGGGGGGCGCGTTCCCGGAAATCTAAGGCTTTCATCTCGCCAGTTTTCTCAGAATGCATCAGCAAAAATCCGCCACCGCCAATTCCCGCCGAAAAAGGCTCAACCACAGAAATAGCAAAGGTTGTGGCTACCGCTGCATCTACAGCATTACCACCCTTGCGTAACATGGAAATTCCCGCTTCACTGGCTAGGGGATGGGCTGAAACCACCATTCCCTTTTTGCTGCGTAGGGGTAAAAAAGCCGCTGATGCTACTTGGCTGTAAAGAACAACGCTAAAAGAAAAGATGGCGATTGCAACTCGCTTTGGTTTGGCAACAGTAAGCATTTTTATGCCATTTTGTTTGATATTTATTAGGCTACCGCCTAGCGGCGCATTTGATACGCTACTTGTTCGGTTAAGGCAACAGACGCGATTTATCGCGTCTCTACAATAATCAATCTTTTGTAGAGACGGCGATTTATCGCGCCTTCACTACGTCATATACAATCGCAAAAATGTTCAGTTAGTAATTTTTAATTTCTTCTCCATCCACCCAATTGCAAAATCAGCCAGTAATGCAATTACCGCAGCCGGCACAGCCCCAGCTAAAATTAATTCACTGTTGACTAGTGATATCCCACGAAAAATAAATACTCCTAACCCACCAGCCCCAATCGCCGCTGCAATAGTCGCAATACCAACAGCAATGACAGTTGCTACTCGTACCCCCGCCAGAATCACTCCCATTGCCAAGGGAATTTCAACTTGTAATAATAATTGTTTATCAGTCATTCCCATGCCTATACCAGCTTCCCGAATCGCTGGATCTACACCAGTGATACCTGTGTAAGTGTTAAGAATTATTGGTAAAAAAGAATATAAAGTTAACGCCACAATTGCAGGTAATACGCCAATTCCGGCAATGGGAATGAGTAAGCCAAATAACGCCAAACTAGGAATAGTTTGGAGAATATTTGCTATACCGAGAATTGGTTGACGCAGAGACGTTTTACGTGTAATTAAAATACCTAATGGAATGCCTACAAATATAGCAATTCCAATAGCTATGCCTACTAAAAACAAGTGTTCTAAAGTGTGCTGAAGAATTTCTGGGGCATACTTAACTAGGAAGAAATCTTTCATAAACAAAAGTCAGAATAGAGAATACAGAATTCAGAATTCAGGATTCAGAATGGACTACCTCTAAAGGGATAGAGTTTTAATCAGGAATGATTTTTAAATTTTTTCCGCTATAAGCGGCAAGGTTTTAAACCAATAGTTATCACCGAATCCTAATCAAAGTTTATACTGAATTCTGACTCCTGAATTCTGACTCCTGAATACTGAATTCTGAATTCTGACTCCTGAATTCTTCATCAAGCATTTTTCAACGAAGGCAAACATGCGAGAAAAGCGAGGGTTTCTGGATGTTGCGACTTCATAAATTCATCTATTGTCCCCAATACTACCAATTCTCCGCCATACATTAAACCAATTCTCGACGCCAAAATAAAAGCTTCTTGAATATCGTGGGTGACAAAAACAACTGTTTTGCCCAATTCTTGCTGCAAATGTCGAAACTCTTGTTGAATTTCTAGCCGCGTAATTGGATCGAGTGCGCCAAAAGGTTCATCCATCAACAACACTGGTGGATCTGCTGCTAAAGCCCTAGCTACACCAACTCTTTGCCGTTGTCCTCCCGAAAGTTCGTGCGGATAACGCCCTGCGAATTGTGCAGGTTCTAAACCTACTAATTGCAGCAATTCATAAACCCGCGTTTTAATTTGTTTTGGTTGCCAACCTTCTAAAGAAGGAACTAAACCCACATTTCTTTCTACAGTAAAATGGGGAAATAAACCAGTTTCTTGAATTACATAACCAATTTTTCGCCGCAGTTTAATTTCATCCCATTGAGTTGTAGGAATTCCATCAAATAAAACTTCGCCTTGTGTAGGTGTAAATAGGCGATTAATTAACTTCATTGTTGTAGTTTTGCCGCTTCCACTACGCCCAAGTAATATCAGTGCTTCTCCTTGGTTGATGGTGAAATTGAGATTTGATACTAATGGGCGATGATTGCGGCTAAAGGTGACATCGCGGAATTCGACGGCAATTTTGTTATTTTGCGGCATAAGTCGATTTTGCATTTTGGATTTTAGATTTTGGATTATTAAAATATTGATACAAATATGTTGGTAGGGTAGCACAGCTATGCTACCCTACACCAAATCTATATTATGTATCTATATTTTACTAAAATCCAGACGCCAATTTTTATTTGCGATCGCCTAGCTCAATCAAGCCAGTAGAGTGCGTTATCCTTGGGCATAACACACCCTACTATGCAGTTTTACCATTCTTACCTGATGCTTGTTCTGCGACATTTTTCAAGCGGGTTGACCTGATTTTGCGGAGGCGAACGCTAGAGCGAACACCACCCGACATTTCGTATTCAGGGCTATCTTTACCGTACTTAATAGCAACTAGCATTAGCATCTTTTCAGAAAGCTGACTCAAGTTTTTTTCCATTCTTTCAACTTCAGTTAAAGAAGAGTCAACTATAGCCAGAGCGCTATTATGAATATCAAGTTGCTTGCCTAACTCTTCCATTGACTCAATCAATTTTTCTATACTAATATCCTCATCAAATTTAATGCTTGGAACAATCGATTTCATCCCGACAACTCTTAGTTTTGTTTTTTCTAAAACGCGGGATATACGCTTTTTACGAGACATAAATTTGCTCTTTTAAGATACTTCTAAAGCTAGCTTGCCTCAATTTAACTGCATTCCGGTTCAGCAGAAATCGCAATTTTTTGTGATAAAATTTTCAGGTTATACCAGTAATATTTCGGTATCTCATGTCAGAAGCAAGAGGCAAAAGGCAAAAAATATCTGGGAACCGTTACAGATTTGCGGGAACCATTACAGACTTGCCGGGAACCGTTACAGACTTGCCGGGAACCGTTACAGACTTGCCGGGAACCGTTACAGACTTGCCGGGAACCGTTACAGACTTACCGGGAACCGTTACAGACTTGCTGGGAACCGTTACAGACTTGAGAGAAGTTGCTCAAGTATTATGGAACTTGCGCCTGAATGAGCGATCGCAGATTAAGCAAATCCAATTGCTGCGCCGCACCCCACAAGCTTGAAATTGAAATAGGTTTGCCCTGAAATACAACCCAAAGACTTTCGGCTTGACGAAGATATAACTGTTAAAATCAGCATAATGGTGTCAAAATGCTAATAAAACACACCCAAAAGGAGAAAAATGCCAGCCATTGTTAAACTACAACTCTCCTTAGAAACTTTAGCAGAAGCAATATCTTCCCTTGATTTAACAGAAAAACGTCAACTTCAAGAGCTAATTGAGCAACAAATTTTTGAAGCCGAAGAAGCGTTGTACGAAGACGATGCAGAAACACTGGCAGAAATTCAAGCAGTTCGCGCTGAGTATAAAGATGGTGAATCCATAACTATTGATGAGTATCTTACTAAGCGATCGCATCAGGGATAATGAGTTATACAGTTATTATTTCAAAGTCGGTACAAAAGCAAATTGACAACTTACCCAATGATATTACCCTGCGTGTGATTGAGAAAATTCAAAATCTTGCTGTGGAACCGCGTCCCGATAGAATTGTCAAGTTAAAAGGATTTGATAACGAGTATCGCATCCGGATTGGTGATTATAGAGTTCGTTATGAGATTGACGATGAAAGTCAACTCGTACAAATTTTGCAGTGCAAGCATCGGAAAGATGTTTATAGGAAAAATTAATGTCAAAAACCTTAACTTTTTTCCGATAAAACTAGCTGTGTAGGCGATCGTAGTTTGGAAAAGACAGGTTTGTGTAGATTTAAATAAATCAACAGTAAGGTTGATAATTATGTAAATTTAGAAGTTTTATCTATAAATTAGCCTGGGCGACTAAGGGAATTCCAAAGTGCGATTTGTTCATGGCTCAATCACACTTTGGAAGTCCCTTAGTAAATTAGCGCTAATATTTCAAGCTATGTTTATCGCTTTAGCCCAACGCACCATATTCAGACATTAAGACTCCATCTCAGCTAATTCTAACCACCGTTCAGTCGCCACATCGATCGCTTGCTTTAAAGATTCCACTTCTTCATACAGTTTCTGCACCTGGCTATAATTCCCCGGTGCAACATTCCCTAGTGTTTTCTCGGTTTCTGCCTTCTGGGCTTCTAACTGGGCAATTTTACCTTCTAACTGTTCAAATTCTTTTTTCTCCCAATTGGATAATCGCCGCCGCTTTTGATTCTCCACATTCTTGCTTAGAGACGTTGCACGCAACGTCTCTACATTTTTGGGTTTGTCTTTAGTGTTAGCGGCTTGTTGCTGTGCTGCTTCTTCAGCTTTTTTAAAGTCCAGATAAATCGAGTAATTACCCGGATATTGCCGGAGGTTACCGCCTTCCTCAAAGGAAAATACTGTGTCGATGGTGCGATCGAGAAAGTAGCGATCGTGAGAAACTACAATTACACACCCGACAAAATCTTCTAGATAATCTTCTAGTACTGCCAATGTCTGGACATCTAAATCATTTGTCGGTTCATCTAAAATCAAAACATTGGGCGCACTCATCAGCACCCGCAACAAAAATAAACGGCGTTTTTCTCCACCTGAAAGTTTATGAATTGGGGCATATTGTTGATTCCCAGGAAACAAAAACCGCTCTAACATTTGGGAAGCAGTAATTTGAGTTCCATCGGTGATTTTGACAAATTCTCCTTCTTCTTTGATGTAGTCAATCACGCGCTGATTTTCGTTTAATGCTGTGAGCAATTCTTCAGAATGCTGATCGAAATAACCTATGTGAATTGTAGTACCAATTTCCGCACTGCCAGAATCAGGCTGAATTCGCCCAGTAATAATATCCATCAAAGTGGATTTCCCAGCACCGTTAGCGCCGATGATGCCGATGCGGTCTTCTGGGCTAAATTCGTAGCTAAAATTATTAATCAGGGTGCGTCCATTGTAGGCTTTGGAAACGTTATTTAATGCAATAACTTTTTTGCCAATGCGACGACCAACTGTCGAAATATCAACTTTACCCTGGACTTGCTTAAATTCAGTATCCCGCAAAGCGTGGGCGCGGTCAATTCTCGCTTTTTGTTTGGTACTTCTGGCTTTCGGTCCTTTTTTCAGCCATTCCAACTCCCGCCGCAATAAGCCTTGATGTTTGCGTTGACTGCTGACGGCAGATTCTTCAGCTAAAGCTTTCTTTTCGAGGTAATATGAGTAGTTACCTGTGTAAGTGTAAATGTCGCCTCGGTCAATTTCAACGATCCGATTGGTAACACGATCTAAAAAATAGCGATCGTGTGTGATGAGAAAAAGTGCGCCACGATAGCGATTTAAATAACTTTGTAACCATTCTACAGAAAGAGCATCGAGGTGGTTTGTTGGCTCATCCATGAGCAAAACATCTGGTTCTGCTAGCAAAGCTGTTGCTAGGGCAATGCGTTTGCGATAGCCTCCAGATAAAGTGCCGATTTTGGCTTCAAAGTCAGAAATTCCTAATTTAGTGAGGATGATTTTTGCGTTGGTTTCTAGTTCCCAAGCACCACTCGTATCCATCCGTTGCATCACCACAGAAAGGCGGGACATCAGTTGATTATCATCTGGATAGTGAGCCAATTTATCAGAAAGTTCTTCGTATTCGCGCACTAAAGCCATGTGTTCGCCGCTGTCGGCAAAAATTTGCTCTAAAACTGTGCGATTTTCATCTAAATCTGGCTGTTGAGGTAAGTAGATGATTTTAGAACCAGAGTTGATTAAAATTTGACCGCTATCGATGGATTCTAAGCCGGCGATCATTTTTAATAGGGTTGATTTGCCTGAACCGTTAGTACCAATTAAGCCGACTTTATCGGTAGTATCGAGGCTAAAGCTGGCATCTTTTAATATTTCTTTGATGCCAAAGTCTTTTTTGATTGATTGGAGGGTAATGATACTCATAGGATTTAAGAATATAGAGTTTTTTTATTTCACGCAAAGGCGCAAAGGCGCAAAGAAAGAAAAGATTGGAGAGGAAGGGAGTAGGTAAGGGATGTGGCTTACCTACAGGTGATGAATTTTAGACGAATAAATCTAAGGGGAGATGTCCATACATTTCGTTGATTCCGTCTTCGTTGAAAGATTGGCAAGAGACTAAGACGCCACGATGATGTCCGGGATAGGAGTCGAGATAACATAGGCCGTTTTTGCCGTTTAATTTGATATAAACTGGCCCTTCGGGTGTAGGTAAATTATTTGGTGCTTCATAACCAAAGGCCAGAGAATAGGTTTTCATGGCTAATATTCCTTCTTCTGCTGTATCTGCACAAATTCCTAATATTTGATAGTCAGCAAGATTAGTCATCAAAATTAAGGCATTACGAATTACTGCTTTTTCTGATGGCTTCAGGATAGGGGCGATGTCTAGACAGTTGAATTTATTCAGTAATTTTTTCGCTTCTTCGGCGGTGAGATTATGAGGATTGGAGGTTGACATAGACTTAGTTCATTATTTTGTTGGTTGTTTTGTTGTGTTTGAGTTGGGACTAGCCCCATACAATTTTAGATTTTAGATTTTGGATTTTGGATTTTGGATTTTAGGCATGGGGCATTGGGTATTGGATATTAGGAAAACAGCCCCCATTCCCCAGTCCCCAATCCCCAGTCCCCAGTCCCTTTCACGGTTGATTTTGTACATTCCCCAGGTTGAATATAAAAGGAACGCCGTTTTTTGAGTCACCACCCATCACTAGAACTTTTGGCATTTGAGCGCCGCCAGTCTTCCAAGCTTCTATTGCTTCTTTTTGCAGAACTAACTGTCCTCCTTGGGCTTTGAGTGTCTCTGCTAAGAGTCTTTGAGCTTCCGCTCTACCTTTGGCGCGATTAACGTCTGCTTGTGCTTCTTGTTCAGCTTCCCGCGCTACATAAACTGCTCTTTGCGCCCGCTGTTCGGCAATTTGTTTTTCTTCTACTGCCTTAGCGAATTCTGGTGAAAATGTCAAGTCAACTACGCTAGTATCTAAGACAATTATTCCATATTTGTCTAAGCGATCGCCTAAGGCATTATCAAAGTCTTCTTTCAATTCACTTCTTTTGGTAATTGCTTCTTCTACTGTTCTTCTAGCTGCTGCAATTTTAAATGCTTCTTGGGTTTGGGGTGCAATAATTTTCGATACAATATTCTCTAATGTTCCTTGTTTTCTTCTGACTTCAACTACCTTTATGGGATCGAGGCGAAAATTAATCGCAAATCTTGCAGATAAATTTTGCAAATCTTTCGTAGAACTTTCTGCTGGCACTTCAAATTTTTGCACCGTCAAATCATACACATCTATGACGGTGATAAAAGGTGGTTTTAGGTGAATGCCTTCTAATAAAGCACCATCTCTCGCTTTACCCAAAATGCTAATCACTCCTGCTTGTCCTGGGTTGATAATGATAAAGGAATTGAGTCCAATAATCACTAATATTGCTAACACAATTCCCAAAACTGTGGTTTGCCAATTGCCAAATTGTTGATTTTTCAAATTATTCTCTCCATGTGAGTTGTGAGTAGGGAGTGGGGAGTGGGGGAGATGAGCGGGATGAGGGAGATGGGGGAGCAGGGGAGGCAGGGGGAGAAAGAATAGTCAATGCCCAATGCCCAATGCCCCATGCCCTATGCCCCTTCAAACTTTAATTCCGTGGTAATATCAGTTGCACGAAACCGCAAAAAGCCGTGGCTACTGTATTAAAGTCTCATCAAGTATCAACAAGGCGTAGACGTTCAACGCATCCTCTCCAGCGTTTGTTTGACTATGGACATCAGTATCGTAAACAAATTTGGCTAGCGACTACCTATTCTATCCTCAATAAATTTTTCGACTTGGCGCCACCTGGCTTAATTGGTGTCGCAGTGGATGTGGTAGTCAAACAACAGGATTCCATAATTGCACAGTTAGGGGTACGCGATGTCTTTGGACAATTTTTGATTATTTCTTTCCTGACTGTCATCATTTGGATACTAGAATCTATTTTTGAGTATGCCTACGCTCGACTTTGGCGTAATTTAGCACAGAATATTCAGCATGATTTACGTTTGGATGCATATAAACATTTACAAGAGTTAGAATTAGCTTATTTTGAAGAACGCAGCACTGGCGGTTTAATGTCCATCCTCAGTGATGATATTAACCAATTAGAGCGATTTTTGGATGTGGGAGCAAATGATATCATCCAAGTTTCCACAACTGTTGTAATTATTGGCGGTGCTTTCTTTGTATTGGCTCCTAGTGTAGCGTGGATGGCTTTATCGCCGATGCCATTTATTCTCTGGGGTTCGTTTGCGTATCAACGTCTACTTGCACCCCGTTATTCTGATGTGCGGGAAAAGGTGGGTTTCCTCAACTCGCGTTTAGCAAATAATATCAGCGGTATTACTACTATTAAAAGTTTTACTGCTGAAGTTTATGAAGCCTATCGTTTGTCGGTAGATAGTGAAGCTTATCGTCGCAGTAATGCCAAGGCAATTGCCCTTTCTGCGGCTTTTGTCCCGTTAATTCGGATGCTGATTTTGGTAGGTTTCACGGCATTACTTTTATATGGCGGGATGGCAGCAGTTGCTGGAGAAATGTCTGTCGGCGCTTACAGTGTATTGGTGTTTTTAATCCAGCGGTTGCTGTGGCCTTTAACCAGATTAGGCGAAACTTTTGACCAATATCAACGGGCAATGGCTTCTACTACTAGAGTCATGAATTTGTTAGATACTCCCATTGCTATTCACACAGGAAATGTAGCGTTACCTGTGGAGGAAGTGCGGGGTGAAGTGCAATTTAAAAATGTTTATTTTGCCTATAAAGATAGATTTCCAGTAATTAAAAATCTGTCTTTGGATATTCCAGCGGGGAAAACTATTGCAATTGTCGGTTCCACTGGTTCTGGTAAAAGCACTTTAGTCAAACTTTTGTTGCGGTTATACGAAGTGCAAGCAGGAAGCATTACTGTAGATGGTATTGATTTGCAAAGTTTGAATTTGCAAGATTTACGCCGCTGCATTGGTTTGGTTAGTCAAGATGTGTTTCTGTTTCATGGTACTGTAGCGGAGAATATTGCTTATGGTAGCTTTGAAGCTAAAGAGCAAGACATCATCATGGCGGCGAAGATAGCTGAGGCGCACGAATTTATTATTAACTTGCCCCAAGGTTATGAGACAATTGTAGGGGAAAGAGGACAAAAGTTATCTGGTGGACAAAGACAACGAATTGCGATCGCCCGCGCAGTCTTGAAGAATCCACCCATTTTGATTTTAGATGAGGCGACCTCGGCGGTGGATAATGAAACAGAAGCAGCTATCCAGCGATCGCTAGAACGGATTACAGTAGATAGAACTACAATAGCGATCGCTCATCGTCTTTCCACGATCCGCAACGCCGATTGCATTTATGTCATGGAACATGGGAAATTAGTAGAGTCGGGAACCCATGAGGAATTGTTGGAGAAAGATAGAATTTATTCTAGTCTCTGGCGCGTACAAAGTGGGTTGAAATAGTTCTTCCAAAGTGACTCGCAAAATCTCTTTTTCTGAGCGTCCTCTGTGCCTGGAGCGGTTGTAAAAGTAATTTATCGAACCACAGAGCCGCAGAGAACACAGAGGCAAGAGGTTACAGAAAAATTGACTTTCGATAACTTTTACCCATTTTGAAAGATCTATTTCTCATATGTTAATTACGAATTACGAATTACGAATTATTTATGATGTTTGGTAGCAGTCAGCCGGAAACAGGAGATAACAAGTGGCGTCGCCAGTTGGATAAGTTTGTCAAAGCAAATCAAAAAGAATTGGCGGCGTTATTTTGGGGATTATGGTTAGCAAATGGTGACAGTAAAGGTACTGTTGGTATTGATTTGCAACCAAAACCGCATTTTGTTTATTGTCCGCAAGAACAGATAGAAAAATTAAATGATAAAGTTGAAAATCGGCTGCAAGAAATTTTGGGAATTGTTGAGAATCATCAGCCAGAAGTAGAAGTTGTGATGATTGGGATTGGGAAGGGTGAAATTAAGTTAATTCAGTTTGCACCAGAACCTGCGCCACCGATTTGTTTTGAGGAAGTTGGGAAAGATGTGGATGGGTTGTTGGATGTGCTGGAAGAGAGGATGAGGGAGGAGATTGTTTTTTAACGCAAAGAACGCAAAGGTAAGCGCAGAGGTTCGCAAAGGAAGAGGAAGAACTCTGCGCTTTTTGTTTAGTTGATTGCTTTGTGGAAGTCTGGGTAAGTGAGATTTTCGGCACAATGCCAGATGATGTTAAATACGGCTTCGTAGCGATATGAACTGTTTTTGTAGAACTGTTTACTAATACCATTTCTGTTTGAAGATTGCTCCTTAGCTACATCTTCCTGACTGAACCAGTGGAGAATCTCTGCTTTCCACTCCGGCTCAAAGATGCGGTAAGTGCCTTGATTTAAATTGCTGCGATCGTGGTTAAAGAAATACTGCCAATCATGCATTGCCTCCTACCCACTTCGAGATGTGGGACGAAAGGGACTTAAATGAATCTTGCTACATCAGTTGGCTTTCTGTCAAATTGTTTAGGCATCTTTTTAATAAAAGCTATTCACACGGGAGAAAATACTCTAATTGGGGAAACCTAATAAATGTGAAGGGAGCTAAAATACCTGCGTTGTTTTTCCTCCCTGGTTAAAACCTAAGCTTTGCTAAACCCCCGTGAGGTTTTATGAAACAAATCAAAGAAAAAATTACCAATAAATTAGAGCGACTATTTGAACAACGGTTAGTACCTCGTCTTGTACAGTGCGGAGAATACGTTGAAACCAAAATCAGGCGATACAAGCATCAGCAACTGAAGAGTAAGTTAAAATTTTGTGGTTCGGGTTTACGATTTAAGCGAGACGTGAGAATTGAACATCCCCAAAATGTATCTCTGGGAAATAAAGTCTACATTGGTCAAGATGTCATCTTAGATGGACGTGGCGGAATTACAATTGGTGACAACACAACACTTGGATTTAATGTTGTCATTCTCTCGGCAAATCACGACTATCAAAGTAATGATTTGCCCTATGAACATAACGTTTACATTCATAAACCTGTTATTATTGGTCACAATGTTTGGATTGGTGGAAATGTTTTAATTATTCCCGGAATTTCCATTGGAGATGGTGCAATTGTAGCGGCTGGTACGGTTGTGACTGCTAATGTTGAACCTTTAGCAATTGTGGGAAATCAACCCATGAGAACAATTAAATATCGTGACAAAGAACATTATGAAAAACTCGCATCTCAGCAAGAAATTCAAACCCCTATTGAAGTAGTTCAACATTAAGCTATTAGGTTGGGTATTTTAATGCCCAACCTAATAACTTAAACCAGCGCTGGTGTATTCGCAAGTTTTACTTGAGGTGTTGCAATCATCCGCATTCCAGCGGGTGCGGCGACAGTTAAACCACGGCGCACAGGAAGCACTGGACGTTTGTTCGTTAGAGATAGTTGAAATTCTGACACAATAGTTGCCAAGACAATTTTCATTTCATACTGAGCAAATGCCATACCAATACAGCGACGATTACCGCCACCAAATGGTAAATATTCGTATGGTGAATATTGTCTTTCTAAAAATCGTTCTGGTTTGAACTTTTTGGATTCTGGGTAGACTTCTTCACGATGATGCGCTAAATAAATACTGGGGAGAATTAACGTGCCCTGTGGCAATTTGTAACCTGTAATTTCAATTGGGTTTTTCACAATCCGCAAGAAAGCATTCATGGCAATTGGATAAATTCGCAATGTTTCTTGGCAAACTGCTGTTAAATAAGGCAATTTAACAATGGTACTCAAATCTGAGTTGACACCAACAGTGTGGAGTTCTTTTAATAACTTCTCACGCACCTCTGGTAAATAATCAATCCAGTAAAATGCCCATGTCAACGCCGAAGCAGTAGTTTCATGTCCCGCAACTAGCAGTGTCATTAACTCGTCGTGCAATTCTTTATCTGACATCCCTTGACCATCGTCATAACGAGCAGCCATCATCAAACTCAGGATATCTTGGCGATTTTGATCGGATTGGGCGCGACGTTCCCGAAGTAGAGTATAAATTAATCGATCGATTTTTTGCTGTTGTTGGAGAATCCAACCCCAGGGACTCCATTTGCCAAAATCTTTTTGCATGAACCGGAAAAAGAAGGCGCTAGACATGAAAGGCGAAGTGATGAAATCTAGTAAATCAGTTAGCGATCGCCTTAATTCCTCAAACCGCTCTCCTTCTTCCAAACCAAACACAACCCGCAGAATAACACGCAAGGTGATTTCTTGCATCGAGTCACGGATTTTAAAAGGCTTGTTAACCTGCCATTCATGACTCACCTGTTGTGTTATTTTACGGATATCCTCGCCGTAAGCCCGCATTCTTTCCCCATGAAAAGGAGGAGCTAATAATTGCCGTTGGCGCTGGTGGCGATCGCCATCTGATAACATAAAAGAGCGATCGCCAAGTAAAAATCTTAGCCCGATATTCCCCCTGCCAACCTCAAAAGAACTCAAGTCAGATGTAAAAATCTGCTCCAGTGCTTCGGGTTTACTAAAATACACAAGAGTATTATCTGAGGAACTACTCTTAATGGTGAAAGTATCACCATAGATTTTGGCAAAATCATCCACATATTTTACAGGCTGACTAATAAACTTGACCATCCGCAGCCAGCGCGGTATTTGAGGGCCATCAGGTAGGTTGTAAGTTGCTGTCATATAAATTTGTGGAATTAATGGCTTCTAAATTTTATTGTTACGAGTTTTTATGTGATTGGGAGTCACACAAAGCGGTATATTCATCATTAAGGAGTAGGGCATTGGGCATTGGTTATTCTCTCCCTGCTCCCCCTCCCCTACCTTTGCATCTCCCCATCTCCCCACTCCCCATGCCCCATGCCCCATGCCCTATGCCCTATGCCCTAATTCCTTTTTCTACCTAAAGCAGTGCCCAAAATCATCGCTATTCTCAACGGTAAAGGAGGAGTCGGTAAAACGACTACCGCAATCAACCTGGCTGCAAACTTTGCGAAGAAACAAAAGGTGTTGCTGATTGACGCAGATATTCAAGGTTCCGCCAGTTGGTGGTTCGGGCGTAGTCAGCAAGGAATGGGATTTGATTTATCTCAAGAAACAGATCCGACACTTTTAGGTGATTTAGGAAAGATAAAAGGTTACGATTTAGTAGTGGTGGATACGCCTCCGGCACTGCGCTCTGAAGCATTAGTGGCGGTAGTTGCGATCGCAGATTATCTAGTTTTGCCTACACCCCCGTCTGCAATGGATTTAGCTGTCCTCGTGGAAACAGTCAAGGAAGCCGTCATCCCCCTGGGAACCCCCCATCGGGTATTGCTCACCAAAGTCGATACGCGCAGCTTGGGGGAAGCACTAGAAGCAAAAAACACTCTCACTCGACTAGGTATTCCTGCTTTTAATACCTTGATCCGTGCCTACAAAGCTCATGAACGAGCCGCGCTTGAAGGTGTAGCAATTACTCAATGGCGAGGAGGAAATGCGCGGGAGGCGGAGTTAGACTATCGCCGCGCAGCTGATGAACTACAGCGTGATTGGAGAAAATAATGGCTAAGAAACAAAGTCTATCGGATTTACTACAACAAGAGGCGCAAAAAATTACATCCCCAGAAGATGACTCTGCGATCGAAGTTTCAGCAGAAGAAATTACCCAAGAAGACGCTGCAACTGATGAAGAATCCTCGCCACAAATAGCTGAGCCAACTACTAATAGGCGCACAAATCCCACTAAAGCTGATTTAGAAGTAACTATCAAAGACTTGACAAATAATCTAGAAAAAAGTCATCAAAAAGAAGCTTCCCTAGAACAAGAAATTACTGATTTGAAATCAAAATTATCTAGACAAACAACATTAGCCTCTGAACAAAAAACCATAGCACAACAGCTAACAAAAGAACTTGACGAAACCAAAAAAACAGCACTGCAACTTGCAGAAGCAAATTCCCTGCTTATAGAAGAAATTAATGCTTTAAAACAAACCGCTGAAGATAAATCTAAACTTGTTGTTAAAGAAACTAGTGCCATAAAACCAATAAAAGAACACTACAATCCACTTAACTACAAAAAATCACATCGCTCATCCGAAAAATTAGCTCAAAATCAACCAGATGAGTCTGATGATAGTTCAAATCAGATGTGGTTACTTGACTAGTAAATCAAAAGGTAGGGTGTGTTACGGCTTTAGCCTAGCGCACCCCCACATAACACGATGCCTTAGGCGCTCATGTCATATTTTTCGTGACAAATCATATTAAAATATGCGCCTAACATAACACCAGTTGTTTCTCCCATTAGGTAACAAACTGTTTGAAACAAGTTAAGCTGAATAAATAAATTGTCATAACACTAAAAAATACAACAAAAAACCCTTCAATTATAAAGATTGTACTCAAAGGAGTTCCCAAAAATCCTGCATCTATGCCAACTTTATAATGACTAATTAACACAAAGAACAAGTATTGCCAGTATTTATGTAATGAAAATAAACCAAGAGAATATTTAGATAATTGTTGTACTAATAAATTCTCTTTCATTTCTTTTCGGGAATGAACATAACAGAAAATAGTCATGGCTCCACAAACAATAGCAATTCGTCCATAAATATTTGAGTAATAGCCATAACTACGCAAATATATGTCATGGAACGAAAAGAATATAAATGCAATTAAGTAGTAAAACTTAAAACCTAATATTTTCTCAGGAAAATTAGCTAAGTAAAAAGCTATGGGAACATAAATCACAAAATTTATTAGCCAATGATAAGGAATACTAAAATTTAGTAAACAACAAGCTTCAAAATAAAATAAACAAAATACTACTATTAGAGAAGAGATTATTCTTCTTAAATAATCTGATTTGATGAATTGATATATGAAAGCAAAAATCGTCAAACAAATTAAATTAAATAGAAAATAGAAAACTGAATCTCCAACAAATGGTAAGCTTGGCTCTATACCTATAATGAGTTGCCATGAAAAATCGGGAATTTCTCTCCTAGCTATCAGAAAAAATATATTCTGAACAACCACCCAAAATAAATAAATTTTCATCAGCTTAGCAAGTCTTTTTTTGAAATATTTTATCTCACTAGACTTTTGAAAAAATAAGTAGAGAGAAACAATATAAAAAATCGGAACGGCTGTTAAAGATAATTGCAATTCCAAATCTCTGATAATTTTAGCAATCATCAACAGAGTAATCTGGGTAGAATCATCAATGATAAATTGAAATGGTCGCAAATGCCAGATAAAAACAAAAGTAATGCTTAATGCTTTTAATGTGTCCAAACTATTACTTCTTTCTCCGATCATAGCTATTTCTCTATTAATTGACTTTCTAGAAGCTTTTCAAATCTACCCAAACAATCTAGTACAGTACAGCGGAAATAAACAGACCATACCGCTTTGCGTCTACAAAATGGCGCAGAAGCCCAAAATACAATTCTTTTGACTTTTGACTTCCGCGTAGCGGTACTAGTGTCTGTTTCAAAGATAAATTTGCTCTAGGCTTGAGCCTAAAATCTCTACAAATAATCCTTGAGTGAACAGTATGAGCTATATAGTTCCCTAAAATTCTGTGAAATTAACACTATTGTGGGAAAATAACGGCTTTTAGATAAACCGTCATCAATGCTGCGGGACTCCTATTTGATTTTTGAAAAAATGACTTATACCGTTTCACTTTAAGATTGATACAAATACCTTGGTAGGGGCGCACAGCTATCATTGGTGTCAACTTAACGTGAAACCCTTGTAAAGATGTGATATTGAGTTAATTCACTTACGGTTAGTCACCGCGTCACCCCACCCTAACCCTCCCCGATGTATTGGGGAGGGAACTAGATTCTTTTTTCCCCCTTTTCCAAGGGGGGACTAAGGGGGGTAAAGCGTATGTGGGACAAGCGTTTGAGCTTAAGTTGACACCAATGCACAGCTATGCGCCCCTACGTTGATAGAAAATGATAGTCTTTATATATTTAAAAACAGTAGAAAAATTAACGTCCTCTACAGTACCCTGCGGGAAGGCGCTTTGCGTCTACGATTTTCCGTTACCTGTGCGTAAGTCCTGTTAATGTCATTGACTACAAAAGTTTAAAATATGCTGGGCAGTGATTTGTGGTTGTTCTAAGTGAGGTAGGTGTCCACAATCTTGAATCCAAACGAGGGTACTTTGTGGAATTGCTCTTTTAAATCTCGTGGCATCCTTAGTACCCAAAATTTTATCGGAATCGCCCCATAAAATCAGTGTTTGTTGCCCTATTTGTGATAATGTCTTAAATCTAAAAGCACTATAACCACCACTTTTGGTGAAAGCAATCAAAGCTTGATGCCAACTCGGCATTTGTAGGTGTAATGCGCCACAATATAAAGCATCCAAAGAAGCAAGACTTTGATTTTTATATCCAATGCGGGAAACGCGATCGCGCACCTTCATATTACTCAAAAACTGAGTTGCTAAATAATCCAACGGGGGAAACATTAATTTACTTAATGGTGAACCACCCGCCAACCCAGCACTATCAATTAACACCAACTTCTTGACAACTTCTGGGTAAGTTAGCGCCAAATCAATTGCCGTCGCACCCCCCATTGAAGCCCCCACCAAAATTACAGGTTGGTTAATCAGGCTTTTCCAAAAATAATAAAGATGGGTTTTAATTGCAGTTGGGCTATAGGGAATTCCTGAGAGTCTATCTGTAAACCCAAAACCCAACAAATCCACTGCCCATGTTTCATTATTCCCAGCAAGCAATGGCAATAGCCGACGAAATTCTAATACAGAACTATCAAAGCCGTGAATTAATAAAATAGGAGTTCCACCACTCCCTTCCTTGACATAGGTTGTGGTAATTGCTTGATTAGTTAAAGGCGTAGCGATCGCAGTTGTTTGAATACTCCGAGCTAGTGCGATCGAGGCTGGTTCTGTCAGTTGCCCAACTGCTGTAGGAAGAAAATTCGGAAACATAAATTTCAGTTTATCGTACTAGCTCACTTCTACCATCACTGTTTTTGTCAAACCATACAATTACACAAAGTAATATTCGTAATATTCTCCAGTCTTACTTGTAATATACAAACATCATAGAGCCGCCATCAAAACATTCTAATTCCTAACTCCTAACTCCTAACTCCCCACTCCCCACTCCCAACTCCCCCAACCCCCCATTAAAGAAAGTTTTCCAAAATGTCAAAATTGGGACTAAACCCACGTACAATTAATATCGCCTATCCCTTAATCCAGGAGCTGATGCCATGCCAATGGCGGTTGGCGTAATTGAAACTTTAGGTTTTCCTAGTGTCTTAGCCGCAGCAGATGCAATGGTGAAATCTGCCGCAGTTACGTTGGTTTATTATGGTCTAGCCGAGAGTGGTCGCTTTCTAGTCGCCGTCCGGGGACAAGTTGCTGAAGTAAAAAGAGCCGTTGAAGAAGGTATTAATGCTGGAGAGCAAGTAAAGGCCGAAACAGTAATCACCCATTACATAGTTCCCAATCCCCCGGAAAATGTCGAAACTATATTACCAATCCATTTCACTGAAGAATCAGAACCTTTCCGTATGTTCTAAGCAATTTCGCCATTAAAATCTGTAGCGAAGCTTCGTACAATTAATTTGTCGCGCCACATATCGTTTATTCATACAGGAGATTACTAATGTCACTACAAGCAGTTGGAGCGCTGGAAACTAAGGGTTTTCCTGCTGTGTTAGCAGCAGCAGATGCTATGGTAAAAGCTGGACGAGTCACTCTGGTTGGTTACATCCGAGTCGGTAGCGCTCGTTTTACAGTTAATATTCGTGGTGATGTTTCTGAGGTCAAAACAGCTATGGCTGCTGGTGTTGAAGCCGCAGAAAATGTTTATGGTGGTACTCTCGAATCTTGGGTGATTATTCCTCGTCCCCATGAAAACGTTGAAGCTGTTCTGCCAATTGCTTACACAGAAGCAGTCCAACAATATCGGGAATCTGTAGAAAACCCCATTGTTAGATCCTCAAACGGGCGATAGAATCAACCTTTTTCTCAATTCAAAATCACACCTTTTTCCCCTTTGCCGTTGGCGGAGTCATCGCCCTAGACCAACGGCTCATACTTGTTTATAAGTCAAGCGTCTTTGGCTTTGCTTAAAAATCAAAAGGAACAATTCCTATATTTATCTTTACTATTTAGAATAGCGATCGCCAGCTACATTCAGTAGTACTGAGCAATTGAGTGCTGAGTGCCCAGTACTACCCCATAGCGAAACGGGGGTATTGAAGCAAGGACGTATTTTTTCTCAGCATCAGTGTCCCTTTAAAAAATATTTGGCAAATTTTCATAAATAAATTTAGTTGCTCTCAAACCCTATGTGCTGAGTAAACGTACTCATTTCTAACTCAGCACTCTTCATTTCTTAATTATGATTCGGAGAATTTACCAATTATGCTGTATTTTACGATCGCAGCATCAGTATGCGCCATCGACATCAAAGCAAAAACAATTATTGGATATTAGTCAAAGTATCAGTTAGCTTGATCAAGATATTTGCGGTATTAAAATTTTAATCTTTAATTATTAGCTGCTAATTACAATGTATACACGTAATGACTATTTTATAGTTAAAAGTAAAACCAAGTATTTAACTAAGTAAAGCCTTGCCGATAGTTGAAACTTATACGGGTGAAATAACGTCTAATGTTGAGTTAAGTTATATTCGTTCGTCAGCTAGGTTCCGAAAAGTCAGATTTACCCAACCGATCTTTTGTAATGGTGTATTATCCTCACTACTCTAGCTAGATTTCTGTTCTCAGTTAAAAAACATAACTTCACAAAAAGTTTAAATTAACAGAATTGACGGAAATGCTTGATAGATATTGGTTTGGGGCACTTTGAATTTCCAAGGGAAGCATCAATATAGAAAATTCTGCATAAAGTTAGTCAATTTAGACGTAATAAAAATGGAATCACTGAGATGTTTTCATGAATTTCATGAAATCTGGGGCGGCTGCCAGTTAAACAATTAGGTTAGATGGGATGAATGGGGGTTGTGATGCAAACTTCAAAATTGAGTTTCGAGGAACGCAATCTCGCTATGACAAAGGATTTGGAAAAACTGGCTCTAGATTGGCAAAAGCGCTTGGCTGTAGAATGTCCAGAACAAACTGAAGCGACTCGGCGAAGTATTACTCTTTGGCTGCTTGGATCTGACTCAAAACGGTTTGATCTGTTTAACCCGAAAGAATTTGAGATTGCCAAGCAAGCAATGGAATATCGCTGGAGGATTTTACGTCAACGCTACTTAGGGTTAGGGCGAGAACGTGCTTATCGCAACTTGATAACCCGATTGGGGAGTTTAGCAACATTACGGAATAAAATTCAGACATGGGTTGCCCTGAGCCGCGATCGCCAGCGCAGTGTCATCGATGTGTTGCAAGAAGTATTACAAGAATTACTGCAAAACGACACTTACATGCAACAGCAAATGCTTGACATTGCCAAATATACAAGCGATCGGCGATTAGCCGATGCTTTGCTGTTTGCCAGCACAGAAGAATATTGTTTGCGCCCAGTACGCAATCAACCCCTATTGGCTTACCGTTTTGTCAATTACTTGCGCCGTACTCAACGTGGCGGCTTAACCCAAGTACCAAGCCGTGATTTGATTAGATTAGTCTCAGAAGAAGTTCTCACAGACGATAGCGACAATCGAGTTAACTTAGTCGATAGTCAGGCGATCGCAGAATATCAGGAAGCACAACAACTAGAAGAACAACAGGCGCTACGTCAGTCGGTACAAAGAGAATTTGAAAATTATTTACAAGAAAATCTGGGAATCGAGGCAGTAGAGTGGCTACGATTGTATCTCCAAGGTAAATCCCAAGAAGAAATTGCCAAGAGACTGAATAAACCAACTAAGGAAGTATACCGACTGCGAGAAAAAATTAGTTACCACGCTGTGCGCGTCTTTGCCCTCAAAGGTAAACCAGAACTCGTAGACAGTTGGCTCTCAATTTCCTTAGAAGAACATAACTTAGGGCTAACACAAAACCAATGGCAGCAACTTTATGAAATACTCACTCCTCTGGCGCGGCAGATCCTAGATTTACGGAGAGCAGGTAAATCAATAGAAGAAATAGCTCAACAATTAAAACTCAAAACCCACCAAGTGCTAGGCGAATGGACAAAAGTCTATCTTGCAGCCCAAGCTTTAAGAACCCAGGAGTAACCTGTAGTGAAGACGCGGGGACGGTAAGACGGGGGGATGGGGGAGATGAGGGAGCAGGGGAGCAGGGGAGCAGGGGAGCAGGGGAGCAGGGGAGAGTTCAATAATGTGCCAAGTTCAATCCCCTCTGCCCCTCTGCCCCTCCGCACCTCTGCCTCTTGTGCCCCATGCCCCATTCCCCACTCCCCACTCCCCAATTCCCAGTATTATCCCTAATCCTTTACCGAAAATTTATCTTATACTTACGTCTACTTAAGTAATAGATAATTGAATTTTTAACAATCAAACAAAGTATCTTTATTAACTACCCACTAAACTAGAGGGAAAATATTATATAAGCAATCACCGAGTAATCAAATCTATGTTGTCTTCAGAGGGCGAACTCACAAATACCACAGTCAATGGGCAACAGGTGCGAACCGCTACACAAAGTAAGTGGGAGCAAAAAGGCGAACGCGAGCAAATATTCCAGCTAATGGATAGTTTTTTGTCCTTTGAAGCTTGTCTTTACCACCAAATTTTGCCCTTCGGCTTAAAAGATAAAAAGCTCTTGCTAGGTATGGTTCATCCACAAGACATTGAGGCACTAGATTATGTTAGTCGCATTGCGTCTTATATGAATTGCACACTCATAACTGAGGCGATCGCAGCTGATGCTCACCGCAGAATATTATCAGCCTACCTCAACTACAAGAATAAATCCCAACTAGACGCTCAACAAGCGGATCACCAAATAACAGTTACCATTGCTGACAGGTTTATTGCCTCTGGTGAAACTTACTCTGAATCACAGCACTTACCAACATTCATAGGATCTGAGACATCCTCTAATGAGCATTCTTGGCAGCAGGTAGATTTGCCACTCCCAAATCTAGATAATCCCTCTCAAATTACTACCTTCTTGACTTCGGGAAATACTGAGCAACAAGGAGACGTTTCCGAAGCCGCACCAACAGAAAATTTACTGATTTTGCCAGTGGAAGTTCCCGAACTATTTAGTCCTGTGGAAGTGCTGGTAACACTACCACCCAAGAGATTACTAGAAGAATTACTAGGGCGAATTTTGGCAGGAGGAATTGGTCGGTTATATCTAGAAAGACAACCTTACGAAGGCAGAATACTATGGAGTAACAATGGAGTATTACAGTCTGTATTAGACAAACTGCCGCTCTCTGTTTTCCAAGGAGTACTTAATGAGTTAAAGCGGTTTGCTTCCCTACCTATTACCAAAGTTGCAGAACCAAAACAGGTAGAGAAAGAATGTTTGTATCAAAAAAACCGTTTGTTATTACGCTTGCGAGTTATGCCAGGAATCTATGGCGAAGAAGCTACACTCCAAGTCTTGCGCGGAGCAGCGTTAAAGTTTTATCAGCAACAACAATTGACGCGTTTAAGCCGCGATGCCTTAGGAATTTCTCAGCAACTAAGCTTCAAGTTGCATGAACTACAAGAACGCCTTTTTCTCAATCGCGGGCTTGACTCTCAGCAATTGGAGGCTTTAGTTACCCTGAATCAACTAGTCAAAAGTTTAGACCAACAGATCAAAAGACTAGCACTCGACAGCAATCCACCAACAAACAGCAAATCATAAGCCTATCAGTAAAACCGCTGATTTCGATCGCAATACATAATTGTTATGTTGTAATCGAACCCTGAACCGATGGATCTAAAAAAGTCAGAACAAATAAATATAAATCTTACGACCGTATTAATACGTAAGATTGTGATTAAAATAAACTTATAGGAACCAAGTTAATTTTCCGTTCTTGAATCCATATTCTTGCAAATATTTCATGCACACAGAGGTTTTTAGTGAACTTTTCCCCTTGATGAGTACAGCCAACCCCCAGACTTTGGAATGGCTGCTCAACGTTGCAATTGAACATGAATACCCAGCTGGGCGAGCTGTTGTCATGGAAGATGCTTGGGGTAATGCCGTTTATCTTGTGGTTTCTGGTTGGGTGAAAGTCCGACGTACCGTCGGGGAAGATTCAGTAGCTCTGGCAATTTTTGGTCGTGGTGATTTTTTTGGAGAAATGGCAATTTTGGATGAATCTCCCCGGTCAACCGATGTCATTGCCCTTTCACCTGTGAAGTTACTTAGCATCTCCAGAGAGCGTTTTATTCAAATATTGTTTAAAGACCCGCAATTACATCACCGCATGTTGCAATTGATGGTGCGACGATTACGGCAAATTAATCTGCGCTTGCAAATGCGGTCTTCACCCCCAGCCGTCAAACTCGCTCATACCTTAGTGACTTTAGGCGAAAGCTATGGTCAAGAATCAAACCAGGGAAGAGAAATTTTTAACATTCCCTTTAAAGATTTAGCAGAGGTGACAGAAATCGGCGTTGAAGAAACCACCAAAATCATGGAAAAGTTGCATGAAAAAGGGTGGATTAACATTGATAGCGCCAACAACATTACTTATCTCTTAAACTTCAAACAGCTGATGAACTTGGCGGGTAGAGTATAATTGCTAGGACTTACGCATTGACATAAAAGCAAAAATGGCAGATAGAGTTTTCAAAGCTTTTATCTAGGTTTTTCAATCATATTTTGGCGATCGCCAGCAATCAAAAGCAACCTCCAAAAGCCTGGAACAACGTATTTACCTTGATACACAAAATAGTTCTTTTGTACAGTGCGTAAGTCCTAATTGCTTTGTTTATAGCATTTCCCGTTCTAGTAAAGTACAACGTAGGGGCGCAAAGCTTTGCGCCCCTACAAATTTCTGTACCTCATTTGATTGGGAACCGCTATAATGCGATATCTGTACGAATAATATATTTCAGCCCTTTGAAAACCTTAGCTCCCTCATGAAGTATTGAATGGTTAAAAAGAACTGCCTTACCAAGTTGCGGGCTGATTTTAATTCCTCGTTGTGGAAAAACTGTTTCACCTCCTTGAAATTCGTCATTTAGGTAAACAACTAAGGCTAGGTTTGACCAGACATTACTTGAAATTTCTCGTGGAGCATCGCAATGGGGAGCGACAAAAAAATATTTATCCAAATCTGCCACTGACATAATCTCGCGTATATTCCTGTTTAGGATTGTTGAAAATCTGCTCTGTGAAGTCATATTCCACCAGATATCCCATTTTTGAGCCGCTTTCTGTTGCCTGTGCATTGAAAAAGGCTGTCATATCTGAAACCCGCGCAGCCTGCTGCATATTATGGGTAACGATAATAATGGTATATTGTGACTTTAGTTCTTGGAGTAACTCTTCAACTCGCAAAGTCGAAATTGGGTCAAGGGCTGAACAGGGTTCATCCATTAGCAGTACTTCTGGCTGAATTGCTAAAGCACGAGCAATACACAACCGCTGCTGTTGTCCGCCAGATATAGATAGACCACTTTGTTTGAGTTTGTGCTTCACTTCATCCCACAAAGCAGCTTGTCGCAAACTCCGCTCTACCAATTCATCCATGTCACCTTTATAACCATTAATCCTGGCTCCAAAGGCGATATTTTCATAAATTGATTTTGGGAAAGGATTCGGCTTTTGAAACACCATACCGATTCGGCGGCGCAGTTCTACTGTGTCAATTCTTTTGTCATAAATATCGGTTTCACCAAAAGTAATTCTTCCTTCAATATGTGCGCCGGGAATCAAGTCATTTAAACGATTAAAACATCTTAGTACAGTACTTTTACCACATCCAGAAGGACCAATAAAGGCTGTAATTTTGTTTTTGCCAATGTTTAGGTTAACATCACGAACTGCTTTGAAATTACCGTAGAAAACAGATAATTGTTCAGCTTGCAATATACTCTCAGATGTAGCGGTTGTCGAGTTTAATACCATAAAAAACTTCAGGTAAGTACTGAAAATGTGCTTGATTATTTAGCGAGACTGCTGGAGTTTATTGCGTAAATATATTGCTGAGGAATTCATCAAAAGCAGCACAATCATCAAAACGATAATGCCAGCAGCAGCATTCTGGTGAAAATCTGTTTGAGGACGAGAAACCCAGTCAAAAATTTGAATTGGCAGTGCTGTGAAAGAACTTTGCAAACCTTTTAAAGAAACCTCAGGTAAGAAAGTAATGAACCCAACAGCCCCAATTACAATCAACGGAGCCGTTTCACCGATCGCTCTTGAAAGTGCCAAAATTGTACCAGTCAGGATACCTGGCAAAGCGATGGGAAAAATTTGTTCTCGAATGATTTGCCACCTGTTGGCACCAAGGGCAAAACCCGCTTGCCGCAAACTATCGGGAACAGCACGCAGCGCTTCACGAGTGGTAATGATGATGATTGGTAGAATCAATAAACTCAAGGTTAAAGCACCAGCTAGCACGGTGCGTCCTTTAGTAATTGGTTCGAGTACTCGCACAAAAATTTGCAAACCCAACAAGCCATAAATAATAGATGGCACTGCGGCTAAGTTTGCAATGTTGATTTCAATTAACCGAGTAAACCAGTTGTCTTCGGCATATTCTTCCAAAAATATGCCTGCACCTACTCCTAAGGGAAAGGAGATTACAGCCGTTATTACCAATAGCCAAATAGTACCAACTAAGGGAGCTAATATCCCAGCCGAGGAAGCACGGCGAGAAGAAAAACTGGTCATAAAAGACCAATCCAAACGTCCAAGACCATCAGCTAAAACGTCAATGAGCAAAATAACTAACACCAGCAAGGCAAATGAAGTTGAAACCCAAGTGGCGATCGCAAAAATTTTGTCGAGGTTATAGCGCTTATCGATAGACAGATCAAAGTTCCGATTTGCGCCAGAGTCAAACTGATTTTTAGATTGAATATTACTCTTTGTCATTCGTATTTCTCCCGGAAGCGGCGAACAAACCAGTAACTAAAAATATTCAGTGCCAAGGTGATGAGAAATAATGTCATGCCCACTGAAAAAATAGTTTTATAAGCCAGTGAACCTGCTGGTGTGTCTCCTTTACTGACTTGGACAATGTATGCTGTCATTGTCTGAATTGGCACTAGCGGATTCAAGCCCAACTGAGGATTTTGACCGGCGGCGATGGTAACAATCATTGTTTCGCCAATGGCGCGGGAAATCGCCAAGATGAAAGAAGCTACTATGCCAGATAAAGCTGCTGGTAATACCACTGAAACAATTGTTTCTCGCTTCGTTGATCCCAAGGCGTAAGCGCCTTCTCGCAAACTACGCGGAACCGAATAAAGAGCGTCTTCACTCAGAGAAGCTACCAGAGGAATAATTGAAATTCCCAATACTAAACCCGCACTCAAAGCATTAAATCCCTGTATACCAGGGATGAATCCTTGTAGAAAGGGTGTAACTGTCAACAGTGCAAAGTAACCAAAAACAACAGTCGGCACCCCTGCCAAAATTTCTAGGGCTGGCTTGAGCCATTTGCGAAGCTTAGCTGGAGCATACTCACTCAAGCAGATAGCTGCTAATAATCCCAGTGGTAATGCTACTGCGATCGCAATTACAGATATCAGCAGTGTGGCGCTAATTAGCACCATCACTCCAAACTGCTTATTGGCAAACAATGGTGTCCATTGTGTGTCTGTTAAAAACCGCCAAATGGGGACTTCGGCAAAAAATGATACTGTCTCAAAAATTAGTGTTAAAACAATACCAATCGTCGTCGCCACGGAGACAAACGCGAACAAGGCAAACAAGCTTTTGACGCCAATTTCAACCCGCTTACTCAAAGCCCGATTAGGCTGCCATAAGTTGGAATTACTTGGTTGATTAGATAACGGGTTGGAAGCCATTCGGGGACAACCTCATAGATGAAAACTTCCTTTGTGTATACACAATGCTAGTTTGGAAAAATTGCCCTTGGGCTGGAAATAAAGCTTAATTTTCAATCCCAGTAAACCTACAATTAAGTTTGGTTGGCGTAAATTTTTTGAAAATTGGGTATTTCCAGGTACCAGGGCTGAGCCTTAGGGCTACTCTTACTTTTCTTGTTTAAGAAGATCTTTGAGAGTGACACCGACCTGAGAACCTTTACCCTCAAAAACCGAACCTACTTTCCCACTATTGAAGCGTGCTTGAACTTCAGTGAGTAGGTCGCTAGGTAAAGGCACATAGCCCACTTCTGTAACTAGCTTTTGGTTTGCTGGAGCATAGTTGAAATCAACAAAAGCCTTGACATCAGGACGCGTTGCCACAGTTTTCTTGACGTAGATAAACTCTGGGCGAGAAAGCGGCTGATAAGTACCATCACCGATGGTTTGTGGACTAGGCTCAACACAGCCTTTACCACCATCAATGGCAACCAGCTTTAACTTCTCTTTGTTGTTTTCGTAATAGGCATAGCCAAAGAAGCCCAATCCGCCTTTGTCAGCGCTCACACCTTGTACCAAGGTATTATCATCTTCACTAGCAGTGTAGTCTCCCCGGCTTTCGCCTTCCTTGCCCACAATTGCCTGGGTGAAATAGTCGTAAGTACCCGAATCAGTTCCAGGACCGTACAAACCTATTTTGTCAGCAGGGAATTTCGGGTTAATCTGGTTCCATTGGGTGACTTTGCCTTGAGCAGATGTCTCCCACATTTTCTTGAGTTCATCAACTTTGAGGCACTGAACAAAGTTATTTTGGGGACTAACCACTACTGAGAGACCATCGTAAGCAATGGGGAGTTCAATGTACTCGATATTGCCTTTTTTACAGAGTTCTACTTCTTCTGGCTTAATGGGGCGGGAAGCATTAGAAATATCAGTTTCACCCGCGCAAAACTTTTTGAAACCGCCGCCTGTACCAGAGGAAGCGACAGTCACTTTTACCCCAGGATTCGCCTTTTGAAACTCTTCTGCCATCGCCTCAGAAATAGGATAGACGGTACTAGAACCATCCACCTTGACTGTTCCGGATAAACTTGATCCGGTTGCTGTATTGGTGGCTGGGGTAGCGCCGCCTTCAGCTGCTGGGCTAGAGTTGTTAGAAGCCTGATTGTTTTCGCCGCCGCAAGAGCTAATACCAATTGCCAAAGCAACTAGGGGAGCAACCAACCGCACCTTTGAAGAGAACATAAGGATCTTTATAGATGATGCTATGGATTAACAGTATGAACATTAGCATTGAAGAGTAACAGAAAAGTTAACAATCGGTTAAGTCAACCCTAATACATACTCATAACCACTAAACATTAAAGTCAGTAAAGGCACATATTTATATCAGTAATAATCTAGCATGTGATCTAAATTATACTACTATCTTCCACTGAATTAACTAAAATATATTTTATTTGGGTACGTTTAAAATATTTTTTAGAATCTCCATATTCTTAAATTAATTTACGGCTATATATTAACAACCAAATATCAATCAAGATTCAAGTTTGATCTCAGGTATTCTACTGAGAGATTGGAAGCCCCACATGGTCTTTGGACTCTGCAAAGAGCTACAGGCAAAGCCAAGGTGGGAAACTTCATATATTAATGTTTATACTGGTTGCTATTGGTTTTCCCTTTTGCCTTTCCCTGGTTGCCTGATAAATGTTTGCTGCTTCCAACCAATTACTATGGTCAATGATTGGCTTACTCCTGACAATGGGTGGCACTTTCCTAGAAGCTTATGGCATAACTTCACCTTGGAGTTGGAGTAAGCACGGAATTCAGACTTTTTCTTTAGGTGTAACTTTTCAAACAGGTGCAGTACTACTGGTGGGTTGTTTAGGAGGCAAAAATGCCGGCGCGCTCTCGCAAATTGCCTATTTAGTCATGGGGTTAACCTTATTACCAGTATTTGCGGATGGTGGTGGTATCGGCTATGTCAAACTATCTCAGTTTGGCTATTTGCTAGGCTTTATTCCTGGAGCTTGGATTTGTGGCTTGTTTGCCTTTAAAGCTAGACCTCGACTAGAAACCCTAGCTTTTAGTTGCATCTGTGGGTTGTTAACTCTCCACCTATGCGGTATTACTTATTTGATTATTAGCTATCTTTTTCAGTGGAAAGGCACAGAAAATCTACCTTTGATGCAAGCAATTCTTAGATATTCTTGGTTTGCACTACCAGGGCAACTAACTGTAGTCTGTGCCGTCACTGTAATAGCATATGTATTGCGTCACTTAATGTTTTATTAGTTCATTGTCATTTGTCCTTTGTACTCTCTTACAAAGTTCTGATGCCTCCAGCAAGCCACCCTCCGGGCGTCTACGCCGGAAGCCAGCGCACCCTGCGGGATCTTGCTACAGACTTTGCGCTTTGTCAAAAACTCATGACCAATGACCAATGACCAATGACCAATGACCAATGACTAATTTGCCATGCGTTTAAAAAATCGCCTTTTCTGGATTGCTGCCTTCGTAGCTTTTTTCCTAGACCAAATAACAAAATACTGGGTGGTGCAAACCTTCAGCTTGGAGCAAACAGTACCACTCTTACCTGGGATATTTCACTTAACTTATGTCACTAACACTGGTGCGGCTTTTAGTCTGTTAAGTGGGAAAGTAGAATGGTTGCGCTGGTTATCTTTAGGGGTGAGTTTAGTATTGATCGGACTGGCCTTGTTTGGCCCAACATTAAATCTGTGGGATCAGCTAGGGTACGGCTTGATTTTAGGTGGAGCTATGGGCAATGGTATCGATCGCTTTGTTTTAGGCTATGTAGTTGATTTTCTAGATTTTCGCCTGATTAACTTTGCTGTATTTAATGTCGCAGATTCATTTATTAGTATCGGTATTGTTTGCTTGCTAATTGCCTCATTCCAAAAAACACCGACTTCAACTGGCTGGCCGGATTAAACTATTAAGCCTGGGATGATTCATCCCAGGCTATTGAGCGTTCAAACCCTTTGTCAGTCATATATGCAAAGACTTGATCTTGAGGTTTGAATCATTTAGATTTCTAACTTACACCAGCCGCTACAACTGGTGTAATAGTCAAGATCCAGAGCGATCGCTGACGGCAAATTCATAGTTCGGATTATGCCGCAGCTTTGAATTTAGTTACCTGTGGTAGGAGTAGTTGGCGAGCTAGAATCTGGAACTGAACTAGGAGAACTGGGAGTTGGTTCAGGAGCGCCAGACTCAGGAGGGGTAACGCTTCCTGGTGCTGGAGTCATATTGCTAGGAGCGCCAGACTCAGGAGGGATAATGCTTCCTGGTGCTGGAGTCATATTGCTAGGAGCGCCAGACTCAGGAGGAGTAATGCTTCCTGGTGCTGGAGTCATATTGCTAGGAGCGCCAGACTCAGGAGGAGTAACGCTTCCTGGTGCTGGAGTTATGTTTGTGTTATCAGGAGTGCCAGATTCGGGAGGAGTAACACTTCCTGGTGTGGTTGTGCTATCAGGAGTGGTGGTTTCTGATGGCGTGGTTTCTGCTGGGACTGTAGTGCTACCAGGAGCAGTAGGCGTGACTGCTGTACCACCAGCACAGCGGGAGTTAAGAGGGAAATACTCGCACAGAATTTTCATCCCTTCTGGCGACATCTTGATTTCCGTTGGTGAACTAGTGGAGGAGTCGCTACTGGATTGGGCTATGGGGGATTTACTGGATTGGGCTACAGCAATATTAGTGGTAAGTGCCAAAGATAGGGCTGTACCAATCAGGGTCAGAGATTTTCCCATCATTCTGAAATTAACCTCAACGGAACACTCGCACCATTAAAACAGACAATAAAATTTAGAAAATCCTCCTAAAAGAGGATATTGAGGTTTGTTTCAAAATATGTTGATATGTAAAATTAGTAAAAATTAAATATGTTGTTTATCAAACATATAGTGTAAAAGAATACAAATTTATGAATACTGCTCGTAGTTATTTCAATCGCAAAACTCTATTAAATAAGCATTTGAGAGTGGATCAACGAAATAATATGTTGGTAAAAAAGCAATAAAAATCACAATTTATTTTTAGTTGTGTAATATATTTAGGTATAAAATGCATCTAAAAAATCATCTAGCCAACTTATGCTTTGGCTTATGAGTAAAATGATGGAAGATTAACATCTAAGTTGTAGTTCGCCCGATTCTTCACCCAAAAGTGTGATGTGAATAGCCGATGAGTTCTCCCCAACCCCCTCACAAGCCACAAACGTTACTAGGTCAGCTGACTCAAGCAGTACATACGATTCAAGCTAGGGTCGATTTTTCCAAGTTGGCGCTCAAGCCTAATGCCAAAGTACCGGAACTCTGGGTGCAGGATGCGGGGGCGGATAAAGCAGAGGTATATCCACTGTTGGGCGATCGCTATATTCTCGGTCGTAGCTCCAAATCCTGCGATATCGTCATCCGTAACCCTGTTGTCAGCCAAATTCACCTGTCGCTATCGCGCAATTCTACTCAGCGCACACCAGTTTTCATCATCAAAGACGAAAACTCCACCAATGGCATCTATCGTGGCAAGCGTCGTGTCAACTCTCTGGAATTGCGTCACGGCGATATTCTCACCTTGGGACCACCAGAACTCGCCGCTTCTGTGCGATTGCAATACGTCGATCCACCGCCTTGGTATATCAAAGCTGCAACTTGGACAGGTTATGGCATCGGCGGTGTCAGCGCCCTGTTCGCCCTAGTAATTGGGGTCGAATGGCTGAAATTTTCAGTCAGACCCCTGCCTACAACTACACGTGCCCCAGTAGTTGTTTATGCCCGTGATGGCACTACCCCCCTGAGAGAGCCTCGCACTACCTCTCACGTAGACATGAAGCGATTAGAGGAATTCGGTCCTTATTTACCTGCTGCCGCGGTCGCTTCCGAAGATAGCCGTTATTATTGGCATTTTGGGGTTGACCCCTTGGGAATCCTGCGAGCCGTGCTGATTAATAGCCGCAGTGGAGATGTCCAGCAAGGAGCCAGCACTGTTACCCAGCAAGTTGCCCGCAGTTTGTTCCGCGATTATGTAGGCAGACAGGACACTCTGGGACGTAAATTGCGGGAGGCGATCGTCGCCCTGAAACTAGAGACGTTTTACAGCAAAGATGAAATTTTGCTGATGTACTTAAACCGGGTTTTTTTGGGGGCTGATACCTCTGGGTTTGAGGATGCAGCCAGATATTACTTTGAAAAACCAGCTAAAGATTTAAGTTTAGCGGAAGCTGCAACACTGGTGGGAATTTTACCAGCCCCCAACGCTTTCGATTTTTGTGGGGATGGACCAAATAAGCTCGAAACTGCTGAATACCGGAATCGTGTGATTAAGCGGTTGCTGGAGATGGGCAAAATCAAACCAGAGGAGGCGAATCGAGCCAGACGTTCCACCGTTCAAGTTAGTCCAAAAGTTTGCGAACAGCAAGCCAAAACCATCGCTCCTTATTTTTACAATTACGTTTTCTCTGAGTTGGAATCAATCTTGGGGGAGGGAGCAGCAAGAGAAGGAAACTATATTATTGAAACCAGGCTCGATCCAGCCATCCAAAAGCAAGCAGAAGACGCATTGAATAATTCAGTAAATAGGGCTGGTGGAACTTTTAACTTTTCTCAAGGGGCAGTAGTGACTCTTGACTCTAGTACTGGTAGTATCTTGGCAATGGTTGGGGGAACTGATTACAGAAAAAGTCAGTTCAATCGGGCAACTCAAGCTAAAAGACAACCGGGTTCCACCTTCAAAATCTTTGCTTATACCGCCGCTATCCAACAGGGGATTCCAGAATCAAAAAGTTATTCTTGCGCTCCTTTAACTTGGCAAGGCTTTACTTACAAACCCTGTCGTGCTGGTGCAGATACTAGTTTAGATATTGCCACGGGGCTAGCTCTTTCAGAAAATCCCATCGCTTTGCGAGTTGCTAGAGAAGTTGGCTTAGATAAAGTAGTATCTATGGCTAGGCGTTTGGGGGTAAAATCCTCACTCGATCCGGTTCCTGGCTTGGTATTAGGTCAAAGTGTAGTTAATGTTTTGGAAATGACTGGTGCTTTTGGTGCCATTGGCAATCGCGGAGTGTGGAATCCTCCCCATGCTATTAGTCGGATTTTAGATAGCGGGGATTGCAGCGATCGCAACGATCTCAAAACTTGCCGTGTAATCTACTCCTTTGACCAAGATCCAGACGCCAACAAACGAGTATTGCAAAATGGTGTCGCTGATGAAATGACTAGCTTAATGCGCGGTGTAGTCACCAGAGGCACTGGTCGCAGTGCCGCCATTGGACTAGGGGAAGCTGGTAAAACAGGCACCACTGATAAAAACGTCGATCTATGGTTCATAGGTTTTATTCCCAGTCGGCGGCTTGTAACTGGCGTTTGGTTGGGAAACGACAACAATTCCCCTACATCTGGTAGCAGCGCTCAAGCAGCTCAGTTGTGGGGAAACTATATGCGGCGAATTACAAGGTGATGGTTAAGAGTTAAGAGTTAGGAATTAAGAGTTAAGAGTTAGGAATTAAGAGTTAGGAGTTAAGAATTTCTCATAACTTCTAACTCCTCACTCCTAACTCCTCACTTACTACTGCTGATATCCCTGCCAAGGAGTGATTTCCAATTTGCCACTAGGTTTGAATATCACTTGAAAGTGAGCAAGAGGTTCTTTGTTATTGGGGGGTGCCGCGTTGGAACCGTAGATGGCATTGAACATCTGGGGAAGAGGTGTTTCCCGAAAATAGTCAAAGGCGACTTGGTTTAAGGGTTCATAGTCAGCAATTACACCATCTTTGTTGACTGCTACCCGATATTTTAAATCTCGGTTAAAGGTGGGGGCGCCACTCCAAGCTTGACGAACTGTATTATAAAGTTTTTCATTTAAACCTTTGACTATATTAGAGTCAGTAATTTTTGCACCTACCACCTCTGGCGTTCTGGCATATCCCCGCCAAGGGCTGACTTGTAGGACACCGCCTGTAGTAAATACTACTCGGAATTGAGCGATGGGTTCATTGGAAATGGGAGCGCGGTTAGCTGGATTGTAAAGCAGGTTAGGCAGAGGAGTTTGCCCTACTCCTTGATTTGCCTCTTGATTCACCGCTTTATAACCAACGATCGCTCCATCCGCAGCTACACCTAAACGATAGATCAAATCCTGTTGCAATCGTGAGCGATTAGTCCAAGCTGGATGAATTTGATTATACACTTGGCGATTTAATGCACGCAGTTGGGATGGATCGGTAATTTCTGGAACTGTACTTAAAAGTGCTTCTAAATCTTTAACTGCTGGTTTGGTAGTAGCCGCAGGTGTTGGTGTGGGAGTTGCAGCAGCTATGGGTGTTGCTGCTGATGTGGGAGTTGGAGCCGCTGATGCTGAAGGAGCGAGGTTCTTAGTTGTTGAGGTAGTTTGCTCGTCTGGCTTGGGCTGCGGTGGACGCATTTGCGGAGGTGGAATCAAGTTAAAAGCGATCGCTGCTACTGCTAAACTTGATACTCCCACAGCAGCTGGAACTGCCTGCTTGATTAAAGCTTGACTAGCACCGCCATAGCGTCTGGTAACTGGTTGGAGTTCTAAGGAAAGTTCTGGTAAAGTTTGGGTATCAGCGAAAAACTGATCTACTGCTTCCACCAAATCAAACAACTGCACTGTACTCAAATCAATTTCAAGAGGCGGACGCTTAGAGTGGCTTGGGCTAGACTCGAAACCATCTGGTGCGCCTTCTGAATGCACAATTAACCGGTGTCGGTTGCTATTAATTTTCTGAAACTCTACTAGCTCAGACTCATGATTGTGGGCTTGCGGGTTGGGTACATTACTTAAAAATTCTTGGGCATAGCCACTAACCGCCCTCACCAAACTTTCAAAAAACTCCCGCCCTCCAGTAAGAGGTTGATTATATCCAGATAAATAACATTCTGCATTTACCAATATTGATAATTCTGGGCGCAGTTCTTGGAAGTGTGCAGCCCTAGTGACATCACTTAACCCTTCTAAAAGCAGTGTACAATTAGGTAAACTGTACTTACGTTGAATATTCATCCTACTTCACCGTCAAAAAGACTAATCCAAAACCGCTGCATTCCAGCGGTACCAGTACAAAACAATAATTGTCCTAACAAATTTATAGCTAGCTCATCTAATTTTTCATCAGAACTTAATGCCAGTACACCAGAACGTCGAGCATTCATCCGGCTTTTAAAATGCGCTCTAAACCGCTCTAGGTAATTAGATAGCCGCAAATTCTGTTCTAGGGGAATCTGCTTTTCTTCCATTTGTTGACATATCATTAATAGCTGGCGGATGACAACAGTTAAACGCCGCGCTATGTAACAAGCAATAACTACCAAAGCTTTGGCTTCCATAATAGTTAGGGGGCGGCGGATGTGCGCTCTGCGTAGCGGATTAGAGCTACGCATCCGCCATAAATTCACCCGATCTTTGACAATTCCTTTAAGATCCAACTCTTGAGCAAAAGCCAGGATTGCTTCAGAACCACCAAGCTCTAAAGCTTCAATAGCCAGTAAAATCAGGTCAATTTGCAACCGGGTTCTTCGAGGGCATGTTTGTCCGGCGATCGCAGGATCTGGTAAAGTGTCCAGAATCATCGGCAGTGAATCTTGAGTTGGACTTTTCAACGGCGTTAAACTTGCGGAAACATTCATTCTATAAATACCTTGTGCGCTTCTGACAGACTAGGTAAAACAAATTTAAGATAAGTAGCCAAGACTTGAACATTAGACTTGTGGCAGTAGTCATGACTACCTGATATATACATTACTTAACTCTTTCTACTCAAAGGATTCCCTATATTGAATTCAAAACTTTAAAACATAACTTAATTCACCTCTTTTATTAGTGCTATACCTTTTCTAGCTTGATTTAGATTCTACTTATCGTCAATCAAGGTCAAGCTTTAGCCTCCATGCCCAGCGTATGACATTATAGTGTACGATTTTTCAGGTATCTGGAATTGGGCATTGGGCATTGCGAGTGCTGAGTTAAGAGTTATTCTCCCCCCGCTCCCCCTGCTTCCCATCCCCCATTCCTGATTCCCGATGCCCCATGCCCCATGCCCCATGCCCCATTCCCTATTCCCTTAACCCCATTTTATGGATTTGAAGTCTCTGATTCGTGACATCCCAGATTTCCCCAAACCTGGAATTTTATTTCGGGATATTACTACCCTACTGCGCGATCCACAGGGATTGCGCTATACTATTGACTTTTTAACACAAAAATGCATTGAAGCTGAGATGACAGTGGATTACGTCATTGGTATGGAATCCAGGGGATTCATTTTTGGCTCACCTGTGGCTTATAAACTCGGAGCTGGTTTTATTCCCGTCCGCAAAAAAGGTAAATTACCATCAGCAGTTCACTCAATTGAGTATCAACTAGAGTATGGTACAGATTGCCTAGAAGTCCATCAAGATGCTTTATACGAAGGTAGCCGAGTTTTGATTGTGGACGATTTGATTGCCACTGGTGGAACTGCGAGTGCAACAGCAAACTTAGTGCAGAAGATTGGCTGCGAACTAGTAGGGTTTGGGTTTATTATCGAACTACGAGATTTAGAAGGGCGCAGACATTTGCCAAATGTGCCGATTATTTCTTTGGTGGAATATTAATGTCACTAGTCAGTTGTCATTTGTCATTGGTCATTTGTCATTAGTTATTCGCCGTGTCCCCACTCCCTCTGCTCCCCTGCTTCATTGGCCATGAAGGATTATGTAACTGGCAACCAACGACTAACAAAATGTTATGGCATCTACAGCAAAAATTTCTTTAGCAACGGGTTGGGATTGGCTGATTAGGCTAGTCACAAGTGAAACTTTTATATACGTAATGAAGCGGCTGTTGCAAGCATTACTGACTTTGTTTTTGGCGTCGGCGCTGTCGTTTTTGGTTATGCAACTCGCTCCGGGAGATTTTGTCACTCAATTAGAAGCAGATCCCAAAAAATCTAGAGACCAAATTAAGGCCTTACGGGAATTTTGGGGCTTAAATAAGTCCTGGGTAGAACAATTTTGGCTTTGGTTGTGGAATATTGTCTCGAAAGGCGACTTTGGGCCGAGTTTTTCTTATAAACGCTCAGTAGTATCGCTGTTGTGGGAACGAGTACCGGCAACTTTGCTGTTAGCGATCGCTTCTTTGATTGTAACCTGGGCGATCGCCATTCCCTTGGGCATCATCGCTGCCATCAAGCAAAATCGTTGGGCTGACCGCGTTTTACAAGTCATTAGTTACGCTGGACAAGGATTTCCCAGTTTCATCACCGTTTTAGTGCTGCTTTTCTTCGCTCAAATCACCTCGCCGTTGTTCCCGGTAGGTGGTATGACTAGCATCAATCACTCGGAACTCAATTGGTTTGGCAAAATCGTCGATGTTGGTTGGCACATGATTTTACCCACCATCGCCCTCTCAATTACTAGTTTTGCTGGTTTACAGCGCATCACTCGCGGCGAATTATTAGATGTTCTGCGTCAAGATTACATCCAAACAGCTCGTGCTAAGGGACTACCGGAAAATCGGGTAATATATGTTCATGCTCTCCGCAACGCCATAAACCCTCTAATTACTCTATTGGGCTTCGAGTTAGCTAGTTTATTAAGCGGTGCATTCATAGCCGAACAATTCTTCAACTGGCCTGGTTTAGGAAGATTGACTTTACAAGCTGTAATGTCTCAAGATTTATATTTAGTCATGGCCAGTTTAGTGATGAGTGCAGTTTTGCTAATTATTGGTAACTTAATTGCTGACTTAATGCTGAAAGTTGCCGACCCACGTATTCGTTTAGAAAATCTGAATTAGTCATTGGGTATTGGGCATTGGGCATTGGGCATCGGGCATTGGGCATTGGTTATTCTCCCTCATCTCCCTCATCTCCCTCATCTCCCTCATCTCCCTCATCTCCCTCATCTCCCTCATCTCCATGTTGTCCGAAGTCTATTACCTGGTACGTTCAAAAAGTGATGGTCGTTACCTGACAGCTCGTCCCAATGCTGAAGCATCAGGTTATCTGTTATTGTTTCGGGAAAACTTTGATGCTCTTAGTTATCTCAACACCCATGCAGGAGAGGTGGCAAATCGTTTTGCGATAGAATCAATTGCTGGTACACAGTTAGGAAGTTTGCTCAAACGCTGGGGTTTTATTGGTGTGGGCATTGTCACTGACCCGTTATTGCCGAAAGTCGAGTTTTTACAACATAGTTGAAAACTAGTTTGCTTCTGCTGTTTCAGCTAAATAAAGAGGCGATCGCACAAGTAAAATTAGGCAATATCGGTGAATTTAGTTCGTCACCATTGAACAACGTCGCAACTAACTTTAAAGCCCCTTGTTCGCGTCGATAAACTTCCACTTGTTGCTTGTGCCAGTCCACAATCCAATATTCTCTCACTCCCCGTGAAGAGTAGAGCTTCAGTTTCAGTTCCCTATCCCGCTTTTCGTTCTCACTACCAACAGATAGTACTTCTACCACTAGTTCTGGGGCACCAGTCAAATGCCCCGCCTCGTCTAAAAGTAACGGCAATCTCTCATTACTAACCCAGACAACATCAGGAATCACATTATCATTCTCGCCAAAAATTACTCCTGGAGCAGGTACAACCTGTCCCAATGAAGTAGCTTGTGACCAGGTATCTAAAGGAGTAATAATCCTAGTACAGGCTTTTTGATGATTCCAGTGAGGCGCTCTAGTCACAAACAATTCTCCGTCGATAATCTCATAGCGGTTTCCGTTATCTGGAAACAATTCTAAGTCGGCGGTTGTCCAGCGCACTCTCTCAGATATCGGCTGGTTCATAAATCATTATTTGTTAAGGTATTTACCTATTTTAGCTAGATGAGGCATTGGGCATGGGGAGATGAGGGAGATGCGGTTCGGCTCCGCTCACCGACCGGGAGATGTGGTTCGACTTCGCTCACCAACCGGGAGATGCGGTTCGGCTCCGCTCACCGACCGGGAGATGAGGGAGACAAGGAGAATAATTCCCAACTCCCAACTCCCAACTCCCAACTCCTAACTCCTAACTCCTAACTCCTAACTCCCCACTCCCTCAATCCTCTACACCACTACCTTTTCTTTTTCTAAGATCAACTTAGAACGCTTCACCTGTTCAGGAATCGCTACTGGATAATCTCCTGTAAAACAGGCAGAACAAAAACTATTAGTGTCTTCTCCTGTCGCTGTTAGCATTCCGTCCCAGCTGAGATAAGCAAGGCTATCTACTTCCAGTTGCTTGGCAATTTCTTCTACTGATTTAGTAGCAGCAATTAGCTGATCTTGAGAATCGGTATCGATGCCATAGAAACAAGGATGAGTCACTGGCGGAGAAGAAATTCGCATATGTACTTCCACTGCACCCGCCTCACGCAAAGTTTTAACCAGTTTCCGGCTGGTAGTACCGCGCACAATTGAGTCATCTACGATGATCACTCTTTTACCAACCAGCACATCTTTGAGGGGGTTGAGTTTCATCTTCAGGCCTGACTCGCGCATGGTTTGGGTTGGTTGAATAAAGGTTCGCCCGACGTAGCGATTTTTAATCAGTCCTTCCATGTAAAGGACACCAGAAGCTTGGGAAAATCCAATGGCAGCAGGGATGCCAGAATCAGGAACACCAAAGACAATATCGGCTTCTACAGCAGATTCTTTAGCTAGTTGCCTCCCTAATCGCATCCGGTAGCTGTACAAACTCTCGTTGTGCATGACGCTATCGGGGCGGGCAAAGTAGATCATCTCGAAGATACACAATTTTCGCTGGGGCTGTTGACTCCAGTGATAGGAAGCCAAACCTTCTTCGGTAATCCAAACTAATTCACCTGGTTCTACATCCCGCAGGTATTCGGCTCCAATAATGTCTAAACCACAGGTTTCCGATGCCAAAACGTAACGGATGGGATTACCTGGCAAAGTACCGATGACTAAGGGGCGAATGCCATTGGGGTCGCGCACGCCCATAACGCCAACGGGAGTACCAATAACTAAACTAAAGGCTCCTTGACAACGCTGAAACGCCTCAATTGCACCTTCTAGCCAATCTGCACCCGCATCGATCGCTTGGGCGATCGCAAAAGCGATCATTTCTGAGTCTGTTGTTGTGATTAGGTTGTATTTGTTCTCCAGCAACTCTTGGCGCAATTGCACTGTATTGACTAAATTACCATTATGTGCTAGGGCTATTGAACCTAAGCGAGTTTCAATGACAGCGGGTTGGGCGTTAACTCTGCGGCTAGAACCTGTAGTGGAATAACGAGTGTGACCAACAGCAAGGCTACCAGGTAACTGTTCCAAGATCGATTCGTTGAAGACTTGAGATACTAAGCCCATATCTTTGTGGAGGTGGACTTTCGTACCCTCAAAGGTAGCAATACCAGCTGATTCTTGACCCCGATGCTGGAGGGCATACAATCCAAAGTAGCTTAGTTTAGCAACGTTTTCTCCTGGCGCATAAATACCGAAAACACCGCAAGCTTCTTCTGGCTTGTCGGGATAATTTTCATAACTATCGATTGGGTTGTTTGTCTGGTCGGGGTATTCATCCGAAGTGACAGAATGAATAGAAATCATGCTAGCTTTGCTCCTGGTGGGGGGTCAATCAACTTTGGATTTTAGAATTGCGATCGCGTAACGTTAGCGAGAAACGACCATCGAAACGAGCTTCTTTTGGATTGACCGCACCCCAGAAGGAATGCGGCTTGAAAATTTGAGATTTGTTGAACCTGCTAAAGACCGACGATCGATGAGCCAGAAAAATTACTTTCAATCAGTCTTGGAAAGTTCTGATCCAAGGAAGCCTTAGGTCAGACTTTCTGCAAAATCTAAAATCTAAAACTTGGTAGTCGAGTCACTGGGATTATGTCGATAGATAGTTGCAGAGTTCTTAATAAATCTTTAACCATCCATTAAAACAGTACCGTAATTTTGTTCACAAAGGTTAATAATTTGTAAGTTAAGAGTGAGGAGTGAGGAGTTAGGAGTGAGGAGTTAGGAGTTAGGAGTTAGGAGTTAGGAGTTAGGCTTTTTATTCTTAACTCCTGACTCTCAACTCCTAACTTTTCTAATTGCATTGCTCACTTCTTCAACTGGGGGTAGTGGTCTGGATGGCGAGACGCCTGACGATCGCCTGGGAATAACGATCGCTCATATGTTCAATATTAACTTTGATTAAGGCTTGGTTGTCAGTGGTTAAAACCCCCAAACCCGCCTCGAAATTACCGACTATACCCAGTTTTTGCCACTCTTGACCCAAATGTTCCTGTAAGTATGATTCCCAAATTTCTTGTTGTTCTGGTGCTATGGAAACTAAAATTCTGCTGCCACCTTCGGCAAAAAGTACCTCATCGAGCCGTTGTGACTGGTTTGATGCTATTTCTAAGTTGATTTGGGCACCAAGGTTGCCAGAAATGCAACATTCTGCTATGGCGATCGCTATTCCTCCCTCAGCAGAATCGTGGGCTGAATGTACCCAACCATTACGAATTCCATCACGACAAACTTTCTGTACGCGACGTTCCAAGTCAAAATCTACCCGTGGCGGTTTTCCAGCAACAGTACCGTGGATGGTGGCTAAATACTCAGATGCTCCCAAGCTGAGTTGGGATGCTAAAGGCAATCCCAGAAGATAAATCACATCGCCTGCTGCTTGCCAACCTTGACCACAAATTTTGGTGATATCGGGAATCAACCCCACCATACCCACAACAGGAGTCGGATAAATTGGTTGGGGAGTCCCTTGGGAATCAAGGGTTTCATTGTACAAAGAGACATTTCCACCTGTAACTGGTGTTGCCAGTTCTCGGCAACCTTCTGCTAAACCGCGACAAGCTTCTGCTAATTGCCAGTAGCCAATTGGTTTTTCTGGAGAGCCAAAATTCAGGTTATCTGTCACCGCCAGAGGTTCTGCGCCCACACAACTAAGATTGCGTGCAGCTTCGGCCACCACTGCCTTAGCTCCTTCATAGGGATCGAGATAAACGTAACGAGAATTGCAATCTACTGTAGCTGCAACTGCGCTTTCGGCATTGGGGAGGCTGTGCGGTCTTGGGGAGCCAGTCGCTTGCGGGGGTTCCCCCCGTTGTGCGAACTGGCGTGTCTCCCCAAGTGGAGCAACTGCCGTCATTGGGGATTGGGCATTTTCCTCCTCTGCTCCCCTGCTCCCCTGCTCCCCTGCCTCTTCCAGTGGGCGCAAACGGATTACAGCGGCATCTGCACCACCTGGTAGAATTACTGTATTGTTTTGTACTTGATGGTCGTACTGACGATATACCCAGCTTTTAGAAGCGATCGTGGGTGTATCAAGCAAAGTTAAGAGAATATCATTCCAACTTTGCAGGCGCCCTTGGAGTTCGATTCCAGCAATTGTACAACTAGGCAAAGAATCAGCAGTCCATTCCCAAGCTTGACGGGCATATTCTGGTGGTTCTGCCAACAAGTCCCGTTGATAAAGCGGGGTATTCTCCGCCAAAGCCTCAGCGGGAATTTCTGCTGCTACTTCACCTTGGTAGAGAATCCGTACAATCGGTTCACCAATCACTGTACCGGCAACAACAGCATGAAGTCCCCAGCGGTGAAAAATATCGATTAACTCTTGCTCGCGCCCCTTGTGGGCAACAAACAACATCCGTTCTTGAGATTCCGAGAGCAAATATTCATAGGGAACCATTCCTAGCTCCCGCACGGGAATTTTATCTAAATCCAGTTCAATTCCCACACCACCTTTTGCCGCCATCTCGGAAGTCGAACAGGTGATTCCGGCTGCTCCCATATCTTGGGCGGCGACAACTGCACCTGTTTTAAAAGCTTGCAAACAAGCTTCAATTAACGATTTTTCCAAAAACGGGTCGCCTACTTGCACAGCAGGGCGATCGTCCATTGATTTATCGGTCAATTCTGCACTGGCAAAACTCGCGCCTCCCATCCCATCGCGCCCGGTGGTGGAACCGACATACAACACAGGGTTTCCCAAACCAGATGCCCCAGATTTGACGATTTCTGGCGTTTCCATCAACCCCAGGGCCATAACGTTCACCAAAGGATTACCAGAGTAAGCAGGGTCAAAGTAAACTTCACCGCCAACGGTAGGTACTCCCACACAGTTACCATAATGAGAGATTCCTGATACTACACCAGTGAATAACCTTTGAGTTTTGGCATCTTCTAGGGAACCAAAGCGCAGCGAGTTTAAGAGGGCAATGGGACGCGCACCCATTGTAAAGATATCCCTGAGAATACCTCCTACTCCCGTTGCCGCTCCCTGAAAGGGTTCGACTGCTGAGGGGTGGTTGTGGGATTCTATTTTAAAGGCTAGTTGCAGTCCGTCACCCAAATCTACAACACCAGCATTTTCACCAGGTCCTACCAGAATGCGATCGCCTTCCGTAGGAAACTGTTTGAGTAAAGGTCGAGAATTTTTGTAACAGCAATGCTCTGACCACATTACCCCAAACATTCCCAGTTCGGCTTTGTTGGGATGACGCCCTAAACGACGGACAATTTCTGCGTATTCTTCTGGCTTGATACCTTCAGCGGCGATTTCTTCAGCTGAAAAAGCTGGTTTTGAGGTTGCAGTCATGGAACTAATGCACTCTGGGGGACAGAGAATTATTCTATCGATTTACTTGCCTTGTAGATGCAGTTCCAGAAATGCGGATAATTCTTCTTTGGATATTTCCCTCTGAACTACTTGAATCACCAAGTTGTAAGCTTGCTCTTGGGATAAGTTCAAGCTGTAGCCGTTTAAGGTTATGAAGGTATCCATAACCGCAAATGCCGTGCGCTTGTTGCCATCATTGACTCTCACCGGGCTAAAGCCACGGTGATTCAAACTGATGCTACGAACGAGGCTAAAGCCATCGTTCTCCGCTTTTTACAGTTATTCTTCCAGAGAAGAACTCTCTGTGGGACAGTCAAAA
>JAHHHB010000010.1 GCA_019359545.1 Desmonostoc geniculatum HA4340-LM1
GGTAGGGGACTTTTGACTGTCCCACAGGGTTAATCCCTTGAAAGATAACTGTGGAGAATGATGGCTTTAGCCTCATTCGGAACAACAGTTTGAATCACCGTGACTTTAGTCCGGTGAGAGTCAATAATCGAGCAATTGCGTTGCACCTCAATCTACTTATCTTGTACTTTTGTGCCGAAGTTGATGGCGATCGCTTCAAGAGCGTCAACCATCAACTTCGTCGCTGACAAGATTTAGTTGGTATTTAATAAGCTAAAGTCTCTAAAGTTTCTCGTAAATACCGTTGTACTTGCTGTTCTAAGCGAAGTCCGTGTAATTGAGCATCCCGTTCCAATTGCCAGCGTTGAAAACCAGAACTAGTGGATATCGCACATTTGAGACTATACCAAATTTCACTATCAGCAGAAAATTGGCGATCGCTATAAGCTGGAATTTGAGCCATAATTCCTCATTCCTCTGTTATTAGTCATTAGTCATTGGTCATTAGTCATTCTCCTTGTCTCCCCATCTCCCTCATCCCCGCGTAAGAGCGTCTGATCCTAGCCTCTTCAAATAAAATAATATTTACTCTGGGGGCTGCTGCGAATCTATATTTCTTGCGAATACAGATTCAAATAACCGGGGCAACATTTGATTAACCCGCACGCCTAAAATTGTAAAATCTTGTTTAATCTTTTCTAAAGATAACGGTTCTATGGCAGCAAATTCTGTGTCATTAGTCACTAAAACTCGCATGGCACTAACGGGAATTTGTAAAAATAGATTACTTGCTAAAAAAGCTAAGGCCGCAAGTATTAAACCGAGGCTGCGCCATTGAGGTAAAAATTTAGCTGTATTTGCGACTAATGGGGCAATTTGATAGATATGCCACAGCGCCCAAACCGACAACACTGCTGTCACCAGGGCTAGGACACGATTTAACTTTGTATTAGTTAAACAAAGAATTTTTCGCTGCCGCTCAGTCAAATTTTCCGGCTTTAAGGCTATTCCCAAAAGACCAAAGATGTAAAAAGGGCGACGCAACTGCATCCATAGCAGCGGCACAACACCAACGGCGGCTACTAAGAATAGTTCCGCCCAGACCGGCAAAAACGGCTCGCCTACGGACAGGAACAATAAGCAGAGTATTGAAAAAACAGGCAACGTCGCTAATCCAGCGACGTGAATCCACAAAATTGGTTCAGAGCGAAATGAAGCCATATATTAAAATTATGAGTTAAAAGTTAAGAGTTAGGAGTTAGAAGCTTTTAACTCATAACTCCTAACTCCTGACTTCTAACCATTTTACCGCTCATATAAATCTCGACAAAGCTACCTAAAAGTAGACAATGCTTGACAATATGTTTGTAATCTTAGTTCCAAGTCCTAAAACTACAGGGATAAACGGCAATCCCTCTATCCCCTCAAGAACATTGGGGATTACTTTTTGACCCAAGTTTTAAGCCTATAGATTCAACAGGTTTTCCGTTGTCTTGGCGCTCTCGATCAGATAAAGTACTGCTTACCATCCGATTTCACGGCGGCTTTATCTGATTTAAATATACCAGAGACTCTGGTTTGTTGGATAGCAACAAACATTGCTACCCAAAAATGGGTAACAATGTCTATATATGACTAGTAAGTAACTGACAGTTTTTAACCCTCAGCACTATCTAGTTAAGGTGAGAGTACGGCGCTTGGTAACCATCTGATAAGCTTCGATGATATCACCTTCTGCCCAATCATTGAATTTATCAATGCCGACACCGCATTCATAACCAGCATTGACCTCGCGGGCGTCTTCTTTCATCCGTTTTAGGGAGTCAAGCACGCCTTCATAAATCACTTTACTGCCACGTCGCACCCGCACTTTGCAATTGCGAACTAGCTTGCCAGATTGAACGTAACAACCTGCAACCGCACCACGACCGACTGGGAAGACGGCGCGGACTTCGGTTTGACCCAAGGGTTCTTCCACCAACTCTGGTTCGAGAAGACCTTCCAAGGCATCTTGGATATCTTCCAGGAGCTTGTAGATGACGTTGTATTCCCGAACATCTACACCCGCTTCATCAGCAGCTTGTCTAGCACCACTGGCGAAGGTGGTGTTGAAGCCAATAATTACAGCGTTACTGGCGGATGCTAAGTCGATATCTGTTTCGGTAATTTCCCCAGCAGTAGCCAATAGCATCCGGATTTGAACTTCGTTTTGCGGGATTTGTTTGAGCGCTCCCACAATTGCTTCCACAGAACCTTGTACGTCTCCCTTCAAGATCAAGTTGAGTTCTTTCAACTCGCCTTCTTGTGCTTGAGCTGAGAGGGTTGTGAGGGTGACACGTCCTTGCAAGAGGCGGGATAGGCGTTGTTTGTCGGCGCGATCGCTTGCTAGGCTTCTGGCTTCTTTTTCGTTCTGGAAGACCTCGAACTCGTCGCCTGCTGCTGGTACATCACTTAAGCCCAACACCTCAACCGCAAAGGATGGAGAGGCGGCTTCGACTCTTGCACCTCTGTCATTCACCATTGCTCGCACTTTACCAAAGGCGGAGCCGGCTACCAGCATATCTCCCACATGCAAGGTGCCATTCTGAATCAGCAGGGTAGCAACTGCTCCCTTGGCTTTATCCAGATGTGCTTCAATGACAGTTCCTCTAGCAGAACGGTCTGGGTTAGCAGATAGTTCTCCTACCTCTGCTACCAAGAGAATCATCTCTAGGAGCGTGTCTAGGTTTTCACCTCTGATGGCACTCACTGGCACCATGATGGTGTCACCGCCCCATTCTTCTGCTGTCAGACCATACTGGGTGAGTTCTTGTTTCACCCGGTCTGGCTGTGCAGCTTCTTTGTCAATTTTGTTGATGGCAACGACTATTGGCACTCCTGCTGCTTGAGCATGGCTAATAGCTTCAATGGTTTGGGGACGAACGCCATCATCAGCAGCTACTACTAATACAGCAATATCTGTTACCCGCGCTCCTCGTGCCCGCATTGCTGTAAAGGCTTCGTGACCGGGAGTATCTAGGAAGACTATCTGCTGTGGTTTGTCCTCGTGTACCACATCCACATGGTATGCACCGATGTGTTGGGTAATACCACCAGCTTCGCCAGCAGCTACTTTGGTTTTACGAATCGAGTCGAGCAGGGTTGTTTTACCGTGGTCTACGTGACCCATAATTGTCACCACTGGCGGACGCCGATGGAGATGTTCCAGGTCTTCGACGCTGACCATTTCCGTAACTTTCCGAGCTTCTGCTTCTGGTTCAGCGGTTTCAACTTCTATTTCTAGTTCTTTTCCTACCAGAGTAATTGTCGGAATATCCAGATTTTGGGTGATACTCACTGCCATGCCTTTGAGGAACAGGATTTTTACAATCTCTGTATCGGCAACAAGCAGTAGGTCAGCTAATTCTTGGACAGTCATTGGCCCTGTGACCACGACTTTTTCCGGACGATCGCGCTTGGTTTCAACTTCTTGGCGACGGTTTTGGTCGCGGTTGGAACTAGAAGATTTTTTACTTCTTGCTGTTGGAACTGTAGCCAGGGTTGCCGTTGGAGCTTGTGTGGGTCGAGTTGCTTTTGGTTTGGGCGGACGGGCGATGGAAAGGCTGACTTGCACGGTGGCTGGTGAGTCTAGATCGTCATCATCCAGCAAATCGTCTTCTTCAAAGTCATCATCTAGAAGTATTGGCTTGACCCGCTTGCCTTTAACGCCGGCCTTGCCCGCCTTTTCTTTAACTTCGTCAATGATTTCTTCTTCCACCCACTTTTTGCCGCCTTTGCTTGGCCTGGGTGGACTTGGGCGTTTCAAATCCAGAAGATCGGGGGCGATTGGCTCGTCACCTAATACTTCAGATTTCGCCGCTGTTGCTGACAGATGTCTTGGTGGAGTAGCAATGGGCATTGCTGCTGCTACAGCTTCACCAGGACGTGCGGGACGGGGTCGTTGCCCCTCTCCTATTGGTGATGGACCTGATGGCCTATTTCCTCTTTGCTCCGGTTTTCCAGGTGATAGGGTGGGACGAGGCTGCCTTTGTGGTGCAGATGGCGAAGTCTGGTCGGTTGGCAGCTTAGCAACTTTTGGCTTAACTTGCTGGTCGCGATCGCCCTCTGTGGTCCGTGGACGTTCGCGTTTGAGAATCGGTTTGTCTGCCGGAGGTTGCTGCTCAGACACCTGGGGTTCTTCCGCCGCAGGTCTTGCTGGTGGCGCAACTAATTGCGGTTTTTGAGGTTTTTCCGGTTTCGGTCTGGGTGGAACTACTTTTTCTGGCTTTTGGGCAACTGTTTTTTCCTGTGGCTGGTTTTGACTAGGCGTTTGTTCCAAGTCTTTGACAGGAGGTTGCTCTGGGGTCTCAGATTGATTCCGGGGTACAGGTCGGGTTGGTGCCGTCGGCTTCATGGGTGAGACTGGTGTAGCGAAAGGCCGTGGAGGTGAGGGAGGATTAGCTTCAGACAAAGCAACTTGGGTATTGGTAGCAACTGACGCCTCTGAGGCGTTGGAAGTAGAGTTTCTCAATATTTTGGGTTTGCGTATTTCCAAAATTTGCTGTTTGTGGGGTGCAGCAGGTCGGTTTCGTCCACCGTTTGATTGGGAATTTGGTTTGTGGCTGGTTGTACCTAGTTCCTTTTTCGGCGTCACATTTGTAGCTGCGAGTTTTTCCGCAGCCGCGCGAATGTGTTCTGCCTCGGATTCGGAAATCGTGCTGCTATGGCTTTTGACCGCGATGCTGAGCTGGTCGCAAATTGCTAGTAGCTCTTTGTTATCCAAATTCAATTCCTTTGATAATTCATAAATTCTAACTTTGCCGTTGTTCATCCACTCTTCCCCTTTAATTTACAGTTTTAGCGGATGGCTGCCTGGGAGTGCGACATCTCCATCCTTGGATTACTGTTTTTAGGTTGCCCTTGGTGATTTTGCCGGTGCCTCCAATCAGGAAAGAGAGATGTTTCGGTTTAATAGTGGCATCCCCACCAGGAATGATGGTTGAGAGACGCCCATAAAAATTTTTTGAATAAAAGATTTTTATGGGAACCGTTGACGCCGAATTGCGCCTGAGCGCTACCAGGTTGCCATTTTGTAGTTTTTTGTTTTGCTGATTCTGAGTCTTCCACAACACAATCGATTACATTTTGTTCTGGGAGTACTGCCCCGCCCCTCTTTTTATGGAAGAGCCGAATGCTTTCTACACCCATTTACTATTTTGGCACTAACCCTAGCGATCAAGAGAGGGTATGAAAAAAGTGCGACTAATTCGCCTTTGGCACAATTCCTCTGTTGATTACGCTACTGAGTTGTTCCAACTTCCTAAATTTTATTTTGGGTATTGCTGGGGGCTAGACGTTGCAACAAGCTTTGGTACAGTGTTTCTGGCACTGATGCATGTAGCGATCGCCCTAGTCTATTTTTCTTTTGAGCCGCTTGTAAGCAACTCGCTTGCGGACAAATATAGGCAGAACGCCCCATGCCCCGATCTAATTGTACCTTTCCCGAAGGAAAGACGCGTACAATCCGCCAAAACTCTTCTTTTAAACCTAGTTTGCGGCAACTAATACAGCGCCGATAATTTGGTTTCATCGGTTTTGTCTGATCTCAGTTCAGCATTTTGGGTGTAGAAAGAAGTTCGTTATTACTATTTTTTACTTATACCAACTCGTTTTGACAAAAAATCTTTGAGATTGGGATTAAAATCAACAGTAACAAAACTTCACAGAATTGATAAATTATTCGTCGTCCTCAGGATCAAAAGTATCATCTTCTAATTCTTCCAGTTCGTCTGGATTTTCCGGCTCTAATTCCTCAAAATCAATATCATCTTCATCATCTTCGTCTTCCTCTTGCTCTGCTTGATATTTGGCTCTGGAAGCTATAAATTTAGCATCTTCTCCTGCATGGTCATATTTAGCTTTGTCTTTGATGTCAATTTTCCAGCCGGTCAGGCGGGCTGCCAAACGGACATTTTGTCCTTCTTTGCCAATGGCCAAACTCAGTTGATCTTCAGCCACTAGTACGTGAGTTTGCCTGGTTTCTGGGTCCATGAGGCGGACTTCATCCACCCGCGCTGGACTCAAGGCATTAGCGATATATGTTGCTGGGTCTGGTGACCAGCGAATTACATCTATTTTTTCACCACGCAATTCGTTGACTACCACTTGAATCCGCGAACCTCTGGCTCCGATACATGCGCCAACTGGGTCTACATCGCGGTCTAGAGTATCTACTGCTATTTTAGTCCTCGGACCTACATAACGGGAAGGGGGGTTTGCCTCCCTGGCTACGGCAACAATCCGTACTACTTCATCTTCAATTTCTGGTACTTCGTTAGCAAACAGATAAACTACCAAACCAGCATCTGCTCTGGATACTAGTAACTGGGGTCCCCGTTGCTGACCTTGGGAAACTTTTTTCAGATATACCTTGAACGTGGCATTTGCCCGATAGTTATCGTTGGGTAGCTGTTCCCGCTTTGGTAATTCAGCTTCCACTTCTGGCTGGCCAAAGCCACTGCTGACTGCCAAAATTACTGATTGCCTTTCAAACCGCAAAACTCTTGCTTGGAGGACAGTTCCTTCTAAGTCTTGGAATTCTTCTTGCACCATTTGGCGCTGCTGATCCCGGAGTTTTTGCGCTAGTACTTGCTTGGTTTGCATGGCTGCCATGCGACCAAATTCTCCTTGATCTGGTGTCACATCTAGCACTACAGAGTCGCCTAACTGCGCTTCGGGAGCTACTAGTTGAACTTCGTCTAGAGAAATTTGATGGTCTGTGTTACTAACTTTTTCGACAATAGTTTTAGTGGAAAGAACGCGAAATCCTTCTCCTTCGATATCCAGTTCTACTTCAAAATTATCAAAATAATCTTCGTCAAATTGTTTGCGTTCTAAATTTTGGGCACGACGATAACGTTCGTAGCCTTTAAGGAGTGCTTCTCTAATCGCTGATTGAACTGCAAGACGAGGTAAATTGCGCTCACGACTGATACTTTCAATTAATTCTTTTAATCCAGGTAAAGTAACCATTGACATAAGCAATCTCCTTTAAAAATTAGGGACTGGGGCATGGGGCATTGGGCATGGGGCATGGGGCATTGGGAAGAGGCGGAGGGGCAGAGGGGATGGGGGCAAAGGGGAAAGATTTGCTACAACTTCTCCTCTATTCCTCTGCCCCTCTGCCCCTCTGCCCCTCTGCTCCCCAGTCCCTAATCCCTAGTCCATAGTCATTCGTTTATCGGCGTTCGTCTAGCTGCACCCTAGTAATTAGGGATCGCTGAATTTCGACTACACGACCTTTTTGGTTTAAGTAAACTGCTGTCTCATCCCGGCGAATCAACTGACCAGTCCACTCTTGTTGTCCGTCGTAAGGTGGGGAAGTGGAGATAATGACAGGAAATCCTTTAAAAGAAATAAACTCCCTGTCGGTGACCAATTGCCGCGAAATACCAGGACTGGACACTTCCAAGACATAAGCATCTGGAAAAATTTCCGCAGCATCTAAGGAGGTTTCTAAAGCACGGCTCATCTTTTCACAATCATTTAATCCAGTATCTTGCTGAGGATTGCGAATATCTACCCGCAACACTGGTGGACTTTGGTTAGTGTGAAAAACCACGTCAACCAGTTCCAATCCCAGTTCTTCTGCCACTGGTGTCGCCAAATCAATAATTTTTGGTATTAAGGGATGAGCCATGAGAAAATTCAATAAAAAAAGTGGGCGATCGACCCACTTCCTGCGATAGGGATATCTTCCAAGAAGTCTTGTGACGAACCAATGTTGGCTCGCCCTAATTCGAGTTTAGCGCATTTCTTTTGTAGTGAGGCATGGGGAGTGGGGAGTGGGGAGTGAGGAGTGAGGAGTGAGGAGTTAAGAGTGAAGAGTGAAAAGTGAAGAGTTAAGAGTGAGGAGTGAGGAGTTAAGAGTTATTCTCCCCTTTGCTCCCTTGCTCCCCACACTCCCTCATCTCCTTCATCTCTCTCATCTCCCTACTCCCCACTCCCCACGTCCCGTCATCTTTCCACGATTGCTGGAACTGATGCTTGTATCCTTAGCTGCCTGGTTTGCTCGATAATTTGCTCGATATCTTCTTGGGACAAACGCTGGACGTAGTTGAGTTTGATTTCCTCTAAGAAGTCAAAAAGTAAACTCTCAATTTCTGAGAGTAAGTGTTTCTCTTTGATTTGTGCTGTCAAGGCCTCGGTGAAACTTTGTACTAGTTGACTGGTGAGTTTTGCGCCAACAGGGTCTTCAACAGCACTAACTAAGGTTTTATAAAGATTTGTTGTGATTTGGGTCGCTAGTTGGTCGCTGAGTTGAGTTTGGGCTTGTCCGATGCCTGGGAGGTTCTGGAGGTTGCGGTAGATGGGAACTTGATGGATGACGGCATCGATATTGTGGCGCAAAATGGCAACGATCGCTGGCTGGATTTCGGGTAGCACTTGGTAAACAATTGTTTTTATCAAAAGAGATGCGATCGCTTCTATTTCATTCACATTATTAATATCTATATAGGAACGCACATTCTCTTGTTGCGACAGCCAGCGGATTAACTCACCTCGCTTAATTGAACCCTGAACCTGGTTAATTACTCTCACCACTACAATTTCTGTGAGTTCTTCGGCAAAGTTGGCGACGATTCCTTGATTAATTTGTCGGCGCACTGAATACAGACTTAATAACTTTGCTTGGTCGAGGCGAACTAATACGGGTATTGTTCGCAACCACCGCCAAAATGGCAATAATAAAAACAGATCGTACCAACGCCACAAAAGTGCTTCTAACCAGGTTAAACCAGGATGTTGGCGTCTGATTAAAAAGGTACGCCCTAGCAATTCCAGGGCAAATAAAATCACAAAACCTAAGTCAAGAATCCAGAAATTATTGATAAAGTCGCCACTTTCCCCAATTCCACGGTAGTAGTTAGTGGCAATCAAAGGTCTGATTCTCTGGTTGAAAAAATTAATTTCATTAACCCAGCCTTTTTGGGTTAAGTACGGTTGACTCCAGAAAATGGCAAAGGACTCTTTCGCTGAATCCCTACCAATTTGCTTACGCATCCGATTTTTGATTTTTTCTAAGGTACCACTCTTATTCGCCCCCGCAAATGGGTTAGTGTCAATTATCTCGTTGCCCAGACGAGTTATTTCCTCTAGCCTGGTTTTTACTTCAGGTGACTGTAACCCTGTTTGGCTGACTTGTTCTTGTAATGCGTCTACGGTTTCTAGATACTTGTTCGTGTCTCGATGCGGTTCAATACCTTTGATTGGGTCATAAATCTGGACAATTTGGGGAAGTTTTTGCAAGTACAAATCCCGCCAATGTACGTAACTTAAATCAAACAAAACTAAAGTTAAATTTACTGTGGCAAGTATTGCCATCAATCTTTCAAACCAAAGGTTACGCTGCTGAGAATTTTTGATGTTTTTCATTTTTTTGTTTTAGATTATACATTTTTCTACTGATTTTCAATATTAACCCTCTGATTTATTGACTAGCAATTATCTTTGCTAATATAAGATACTTCTTTTGATGGATGACACAAATTAGCTTTTGTATAGCTAGTTAAATTTGATAAATATAAATTACAAATTATTCAAAAATCATTAAATAATCGAGAAAAAAGTTATTAAAGAAACTTAAAATGCAGCTGTTAAGGTCTATAATCCTGCTGATTTAATCCAAAGGAGTTTTCATTATGTGGTGTGGGTTTGGAAAATCAAGCGCGGCTTTTGCTGCTACCTGCCTGTTAACTGCTAGCATAGTAGTTGTAGACACAGGTTTTGCAGCTCCTCAACGTAGTTATACGCCACAGCAATTTCGTGCTGTGTTGCGGGGATTAGGGTATAACGTCAAGGTAACAAGTACGCCGTTGACGGACGAAGAAACTAAAAAAGCAATTCGTGAATTTCAGACGGGTTATAAGCTAAAACCAGTGGATGGCATAGCCGGACCAAAAACCCAAGATTTTGCTGCTAACATCATTCAAATTCTGCAAGCAAATTTGAATGCTGTGGTGAAGCCCAATCCTCTGCTTCCCCGCGATCATTTTTATGGTCCCCAAATGGAAGCAGCGGTGAAGGAATACCAGAAGAAAAATCAATTGCAAGAAACCGGAATTGCTAATTTAGCACTCCGGCAAAAGCTGGATCAAGAAGCAAAGACACTTGTGGGTCAGCCAACTCCTAAGCCATCACCGACACCGACGGCTAAACCAACGGCTAAACCAACGGCTACACCAACAGCTACACCAACGGCTACACCAACAGCTACACCAACAGCTACGCCAACTGCTACGCCAACTGCTACGCCAACTGCTACACCAACTGCTACACCGACACCGACGACTACACCTTAGTCCTTACCAAAAAATTCCTAACTCAAACCTTCAAGTCATCTGATTTGGTTCTTCTAAAGGTCTGCCTTTGGGTGTAGGTAGAACTGGACGACCGTCATTGTAAGGCATAGGAATGTATTGAACAGTGGGTCGTCCTCCTTGTGGCTGTGGGTACAAATCCATGAGGTCGTAAATAGAATGGGGCAGTCCGACGGTTACGGGCAGCCCCATTTCTGTTGCTTCCTCAACAGTGATTGGATAGTCGTGGGTGACGCGCCCAGTTGTTAAGGCTTCGATAATCGATTCGATATTTTCTGGCTGAACTTTTTGTTTGGGTATACTGTCTTTCAGCAAAGTCCGCACAAACCGTTGTACTTGCTGTATTGCTTTGCGTGCGAGGTCGGCCATAATCAGGGTTTGGTCATCAACCTCACTGATGGGTTTATCTTCAACTACTTTGAGGATACTAGCTGCTGGATAACTACCGAGTTGGGGATCAACTGGCCCCAAAACAGCGTTGGCATCCATGACAATTTCATCAGAGGCGAGAGCCAGCATTGTACCGCCGCTCATGGCGTAGTGGGGTACGAAGACTGTGACTTTTGCTTGGTGGCGAATTAATGCTCTAGCGATTTGTTCTGTAGCTAAGACTAAACCACCAGGAGTGTGCAAAATTAAGTCAATCGGCACATCTGGGGGAGTGAGACGAATTGCTCGCAGTATCTGTTCTGAGTCTTCGATAGTAATGTAGCGAGATAGGGGAATTCCCAGTAAGCTAATGGACTCTTGGCGGTGAATTAGCAAAATCACCCGACTTTTGCGTTGCTGCTGAAATTCCTGTAAAGCACGCAAGCGTCGATATTCTATTTGGCGTTTTTGCCAAAGGGGTTGTAAAGAAGTGAGAAGCAGGAAAATCCAGAATAAATCGCCAATACCAAAGCCCATAAAATTATTTATTGTTCAAAAATAATGATTGCCGCCATTATTTTCACAAATTTGGGGCGATCGCAATTCTATCGGAAGGCTAGAAGAGGATGGGCATTGGGCATTGGTTATTTCTCCCCTCACTTCCTCATCTCCCCCTACCTCCCCTACCCCTCTCCCTCATCTCCCTCACTTTTCCCTTCGCCAAATTTTGATGGTATCGTCATCGCCACCACTGACTAGGGTTTGTCCATCAGGGTTGAAAACAACACATCTAACATAGCTAGAATGTCCTATCAGTGTGCTGACTTCTGTACCACTGTGTAAATGCCACACTTTAATAGTGTTGTCCCAACTACCACTAGCGAGAAATTGCCTATCCCGGCTAAAGGCGATTGACCAAACTGAATCAGAATGACCAGTGAGGGTGCGAATTTCTTTGCCTGTGTTTACATGCCACAATTTAATTGTGTTGTCACCACTACCACTAGCGATGATTTCCCCATCGTGGCTGAAGGCGATACAGTTGACAAAGAAGGTATGTCCAACAAGTGTGCAAATGTTTCTGCCTGTGTATACTTGCCACAGTTTGATGGTGTAGTCATTACTACCGCTAGCTACAAGCTGTCTCTCCTGGTTGTTGGTGGTTGTAGCTGTTCTCGGAGAGTGGGCGACTGATGAAACTGGGTCAGAATGACCTGTTAAAGTTTGGATTTCTATACCAGAATGTACCTGCCAGAGTTTAATTGTACAGTCAGCACTGCCACTAAGGAGCAGTTTGCCATCTGGACTAAAGGCGACGGAATTTACCCAGTTGGTATGACCGATGAGAGTACGAATTTCTTTGCCTGTGTTGACATCCCATAATTTAATTGTGTTATCCCAACTGGCGCTGGCCAAAATTCCCAAGTTGATATTTGTGATTACCCCAGTTTTGCCAGATTCTCCTTGATAAGAAGAATTTGGGGAAGTGGGGCTAAAGGCAAGGGAATGAACCATGCTGGAATGACCAGAAAACCAACGACCCAGTTGACGCACTAGCTTACCAGTACTCAGTTGCCAAAGTTTGATGGTCTTGTCATTGCTGCCACTAGCAAGAAATTGCCCGTCTGGACTAATGGCGATCGCATGAACCATACTAGAATGACCTTTAAGGGTCTGTATGCATTGCCAGTTCTGCCGATCCAATACAACAGTCCCTGATGATTGTGCAACAGTCCCAGGTGATTGTTGTTTAGGCTTACTCACTAAAGACAATGGTATTGTTGCTAAATCTTCCCCAGAATCGTATTCCAGTAAATTCAACCACTCTCGCACGGACTGGGGACGATAAGTTGACTCCAAATCCATACCGCACATAATAGCTTGATTTACCCTGTTGCTGATGTTGGGGTTAAAATATTGTGGTGGCTCTAAATTAACATTGTGACGGCGATCGTCTGCACTTGTTGGTACAACTCCTGTAAGCGAATTATACAAAGTAGCAGCTAGGGCGTAGATATCAATGTATTCTCCTCGTGGCGCTTCTAATTCATACTGTTCAGGTGGCGCAAAACCAGGAGTGCGATACACTGTATGCCTTTGAACTGCATTGGGGATAAATTCTCTGGAAATGCCAAAGTCTATCAGCACCGCTTCTGATTTTTCTATGCGAATCATGATGTTACGCGGTTTGAGATCCCGATGCAACAGTCCTTTAGAGTGAATTAGCGTCAAAGCGTCGCCAATTTGCCGGATATACAACAGTGCTTCTGTTTCTGATAGCAAACCTACCCGCTTCAAGCGTTGTCCTAAATCTTCGCCTTGGATATACTCCATGACCATGCAAGGCGAATTTCCTTCATCAAAGACGTTTTCTATCTTTACTATATGAGGATGGTGACACACAGCCAGCCGAACTGCTTCATCACGGAAGTCTTGCCGTAATTTATTTCGGTGGAGTACCCAAGCGGGGTGATTCAAGATTTCTTCTTTGAGGGTTTTAATTACTCGCAGTTGATTTTGTTGATTTATGGCAAGATAAGTAATGCCAATTCCACCTTCGCCTAGTTGGCTTTCAATAATGTAGCGCCCTCCGAATAAAGACTTTCCTGGATTCCACACCATTAGTAATATTTGACGTTTCGTGGTATTTATTTTGGCACGGTATCGGAACAGCCAATAGGAATTTTTCGGAATTCCATTTGAATTGCTGTTGTAGCTTTCTCTAGGTTAGTTACTTAGATAACATTTTCATTCACCTCAATAGTTACTATTAATTAATAGTATAAAGTTGAATATACCCTCATAGTTTTAGCTAAACTATGCCTTTACACCCTAAGAATCCAGAATACAGAAGTCATAATTAAGAAAACTTTGACACCCAAGCTTAATAATTTGAATAAAATTAAGAAGCTATAACACCCTTGATATTTTAATCATTGTGGATTCTGACTCCTGAGTTCTGGCTTCTTACGCTCATGCTAGAGTAAACGATGACTTTAGCCATATTTGCTCATAATAATTTGACTTGTAGGTAATCTAAAATTATGCTAAAGAATCTGAATTTGAAACAAAAGTTTACAATTCTACTACTAGTAATTTTGACATTTGGTCTGAGCTTAAGCGGATTTGCTCTTTCCTCTTTGCTCAGGGAGAATGCCAAACAAGATATTAGCTCAACAGCTCTCATGCTGATGCAAACAATGAGTTCTGTTCGTAAATACACCAGTACTCAAGTGAATCCAGAGTTAGCTGATAAATTAGCAACAGAGTTTTTGCCGCAAAGTGTGCCTGGATACTCAGCACGGGAGGTATTTGAAATTTTGCGGAAAACAACAGACTACCGTGACTTCTTTTATAAGGAAGCAACTCTCAATCCCACTAATCTTCGGGATAAGGCTGATGGTTTTGAGACAGAAATTGTAGAAAAGTTCAGAAATAAATCAGATTTGAAAGAAGTTAGTGGATTTCGCTCAATTCCTGGTGGAGATATTTTTTACGTTGCTCGTCCTTTACCAGTTTCTGAAGAAAGCTGCTTGAAGTGTCATAGCGTACCTGAGGCTGCACCTCAAAGCATGATTACTCTTTATGGTGCAGCTAATGGATTTGGGTGGAAGCTGAATGAAATTGTTGGCGCTCAAATTATATCAGTACCAGCGAACAATGTTATCAACAAAGCTAATCAATCTTCTTTACTGATCATTTTAATTGTATCAACTATTTTTATCGCAACTATCCTGTTAGTCAATTTTTTCTTGAATCGACAAGTTGTTATTCCTCTCAAACGCATGACTCGCATCGCGGAGGAAGTCAGTACGGGACATATGGAAGTTGAATTTGAGCAGATGTCTAATGATGAAATTGGTAATTTAGCTAGAGCTTTTAAACGGATGCAATTAAGTTTAGAAATGGCAATGAAACGAATCAAACGCACTCAGGGAGGCACAGGAGAATAAAAAATGTCAGGAGTCAGAATTCAGGAATCAGAATTCAGGAGTCAGAGGATGTTTTAAAAGTCATGATTGATGTATCAAATATTTTTTTACCCCACCCTAACCCTCCCCTTTTGAAGGGGAGGGAACTGGATTTTATTATTTCCCCCCAATATATCGGGGGGATTAAGGGGGGTAATAATTCGATTAAAATCACAACATACCACTTTTCAAACAACCTCTCAGAATAAGTCAAGATTATGAGAATGTAATAATCCGCTGACTTTTTAATTCTGCTGTAAAAGAGTGCTAACCATACTAAACTGCTTACAAATTCAGAATTCTGAATTCTGAATTCTGAATTCTTATTTTTAACAATCATCACTAAATTAGTGGTTGTCTAAATCCTACGAAAATAAGCTTTTTTTAAATTCAAAAGCTGCTTGAAAGTTAGGAATTTCTGCGGCTATCAGTTCAACAAATTGGTCAGGTGAAATGTAAGGATTTTGAGCCAATATTTCTTCTATAACTAGAGTTGCCATTGGCCCGATGTGGTAAGCTAACTCTTGCTGACAATGTTTAACAAAAGCTGGATTAAGAGAAGGTTGTTGTTGTTGTTGTTGTTGTATTCGCCCAATTTGTGGATTCACTGGTAAATCGGGTGAACTAAAGATTGTCTCTCCAAGTTGGTTGTATGGCTCGGAAATTGCCGACATCGCCTGATATTCAGGATTAAATACCGTGGGAGGTAAATCAATGGCAATTGCAGGAGAGTTTATTACTTGTGGTTGTTCAAGAAATTCTAAATCTGCGATTACTTCTCTGGCTGTTTGGTATCGCTTGTTGGGTCTATCTGCTAACATGCGATCGAGTACTTGAGCGAAACCATCGGTAACATAGGCATAATAACGCCAGTTCCATTCTAAGGAGTACTGATCCATTAATAAGGATGGATCTCTACCCGTGAGCAGTACAATAGCTGTTACCCCCAAAGCATAAAGGTCGCTGGAGGGAGAACATAAGCCCAAGCTAATCTGCTCGCGGGGAGCGTATCCCACTTTACCAACCAGGGACATTTTACCAACAAAAGTTACTTGGTTAGAAGTTTTGGCGTCGTTGATATCAGTAATTTGTTTACCGACACTAAAATCAATCAGCACTGGCAGATCGTTGCCATCAGGTAACATTATGTTGTCAGGAGAAATATCTCGATGGATAATATTATGCTGGTGGACATATTCCAACACAGGCAGCAGATTTTTTAGCCACTGGATAACTTCCTCTTCAGAAAAATTTCTGCCTTGGCGTTGAAGTTCTCCTAGCAGCCGAGAATATGTTTTTCCATCAACATACTCTTGTACTAAAAACAGCCGACCATCTCCTTCAAAGCAAGCCAAAAATTTGGGAATTTGAGAATGTTGCAATTGGTGAAGAATTTTTGCTTCTCTTTTAAATAAGTTGCGATATTGTTCGAGTCCACTTTCTCCTGTGCCAATGGGTGCAAATTCTTTGAGAACACAAGCTTCATTGAAGCGACGAGTATCAAACGCTAAATAAGTTCGTCCCAATCCTCCCTGTCCCAAAAGTTTTTGGATAATATAGCGGTTATCGATTAGAGTTCCAGCAGTTATTTCTGGTCTTGTCAAAGGGGACTGTGACATCATCATCGCACTCCTAGCGATCTTATTATTCATAAATTATTTAGTTTGCTCAAAGTCAGAAATTCTAGCAGATAAAGGCTTATATCATCTATAAAATAGAGGTTAGCACCACTGTCAAAACTAGGAAATACACTTTTCTACAATCTTCAGATGGTCTTGTGTGACCAAATTAGCAATTTTTAGTCGAGTAGTTCTTAATACTACTTATATATTAAGTATTTTAGCAGCCGGAATATAGCCCGTGTCTGCGGTAATATCTGCGAGTGCTTTGGGCATCGCTTTGTAGATTCACTCTTTAACCTTATCTTAGCGTTAGTAACCCAATTGATACTAAGGCTGGGAACACCTAGCATATAGCATGACAACATAGTTTTTTCGCAAAACTGAAGTTGCTATAGACTTATCAAAGTAAATATTATATGTATTTCAAGTACTGAAAATGCGATCGCTCTCAAAAATTAACTTTTCTGCAATCCAATCTTGCTATTAGATGGCTACCTCACTATCGGATATAGAAGCTTCGAGTACAGGTAATTCCTGCATAACAGAAAATTATGCTGCATATCGAAGAATTTCGACCTCTGTAATTTATTAACTGGATTAACTGCTTCTTTTATGCGTTGTAAAACTCGATTTTTAACACAAGTTAATAAAACAATAATAAAAAGATACCTCTAGTTACAATAATTAATCTAAATCATCAGGATTTACGCCTAGCTGACGCAAACGTTCTGCCAGTTGTTCTGCTTTTCGTTGAGCTTGAGCAGCTTCTTGTTTAGCTTCTGTAGCTTCTTGTTTAGCTTGAGTAGCTTCTTGTTCAGCAATGATAGCTCGTTCGGTAGCAGCAGCAGCTTCTTCTGTAGGCGCAGGAATTAATTCTCCTGCTAAAGTGAACCACCTTAACCACAATCTTTCAATATCTCGAAATGAACCCTGCCATAAGCCTAAACTTAAATCTATCTCTGGCATTAGTAAGCGTCCTTGGGTTAAATTCATCGCTTCATAATGACCACCAACTAACTGAAAAGCCTGAAATTCATTAGTATAGCGACTAAAAACAATATAGTAAGGAATCCGCAAAATTCGTTCATAAACTTCCCATTTGCTAGGAGGTTTATCTGCTGCACTTTCTCTTTTTGTGCCTAAATCTTCGTCTTCCGTACCTGGTGATAATAACTCAACAACTACGAAGGGATTTGCTGGTTCTTGCCAAGTTACATAACTTAACCGTAAGTCTTGCCCTTTGTATAATTTTCCTACACCTACTACACCAAACCAATCTGGGCGTTTATACCACAAAGGATGCTGTAAATCATAGTAGAGATTAAGGTCAGCCGCACTATAAACTAGTTCCGGATTCCAGTTAATCGGCTGAAAAGTTAAGTATAAAAGTAAAGGCTGTAAAAAGTGAAAGTCGTCTGGCAAACCTGGTTCCTCTGGGTTCTCACTAGGTAAATCATACATCGTTGGTAGAGTTTCCCAAGGAGGAAGCGGGGGATCAGATTGAGGGATATAGTGGGGAGAAGAAGTCATAGTAAAAAAGGTATCACTGATTTATTAGTTGGTAATATTTCCATGCTTTGTCTTTAAAGAGGCGTTCCTCATCTTCCGATTCTTCCATGAGCTTTACCAAGCCGTAGTTTTCCAATATTTCTTCAATTTTGTCAAAGTCAGCTATAGGAATTTGTACCGCGATCGCTTGCTGATTTTCATCCATGAGGTAATTTTTAGTAATTTATAGCATAATGTTACTGCATCAGACAAAGGCAATTTGAGTAAAAGAACTGAGCCAGATAAGAACGAACCATCGGGGCTAGAGGCGAAGGAAGCAACGCATTAGCTGCCAAACTTACGCAGCTTTTCCACTTGTTTATTATCTATAATATTTGGCTGCTGATTAATGAATTCTTCAAATAAGCTAAAAAATCTGTCTACTGCACTTCGTTCATCCGCAGAATTAAAGAGAATGATACTTGCCCATAATTGTCCAGTCTCAACCTGAAATTTTTCTCTGAACCATTGTAAAAATTTTTGAAACTCGCTCTCTTGTTCAGTTAAAGGTATACCAAGTTCGCGCCGAGCAAAATAGTATCCATCTAAAAATGCCTGAAGATTGAAGATGGAATGTCTACCCAGATACATTGCAGGTCTTTTTTTGATCTTTTGTAGTAAATCGTATAGATTATCCATACTCAACTCCCTGAATGGCTTGATTCAAAAGTAAATTTCGGTTATTTGAAATTCTTTCCCTACATCTAGAATGGGTGAATAGAGATTTTGCATCCAACGCAATCTAGTAATTCCTTGATAGTGGATGTTATCAAAGACAAGTTCAATACCACCTATTTCAATGAGAATACCTTCATGATGACCAGTGGTAGCAATCAATTCTCCAATACTATCATCATAGATTCTGCCGTAGATTGGATCTTGCGAGCCTGTATCTAATTTAATGTGCTTGAGCAATTCAATTCCATAAATTGTGCCATCAGGAGCAATATCTACATTCATTTCTTCGCTGACTTGAATTGTTTCTACTTGTGCAGTTTTTTCTTGGAGATAGATATAAGCTATGTTGTATCTTGGGTCGTAAGTAATTTTCATTGTCAGGCTGTTGTTTTATTGATGTTTGTCACATATTCATCCGCGACTGACAAACCAATTCCTTCAATAATTACTTGGCGGAGAGTTTCTTGTCCGCCGAAACGCTTGACAGCATTTAATATCTCGATACCAGCTAATTGTCCTTGTGCATCATAATCAACTGCGATTCCTTCAGCTAAATGTTGCGTTGTTACAGTTGTTTCGCGGAACGTGATACTAAGAGCATCGACTTCGGCATCGTAGCTAATTTTCATAAGAATATCTCTTTTTACTATATTGGAATGACCAGTGGGGGTGCGAATTTCTCTTCCTGTTTGTTATTATTTGGCTTTAAATCCCGATGCAGCAAGCCTTTTTCGTGAACTAAAGTTAAAGCCTCGCCAATTTGCTGAATATATATAAGTGCTTCGGCTTCTAATAATGCACCGTTTTCAGTGATTCGCTTACCTAAATCTTCCCCTTCGATATACTCCATCGCCATGCAGGGAAAATTACCTTCATCAAAGACATTTTCTATCTGCACAATATGAGGATGGTGACACAAAGCCAGTCGCAAAGCCTCATATCGGAAGTCTTGCCGTAACTTGTTACAGTGCGGTATCCATTTCGGGTCATTAAAAAACTTGTCTAGAAGAGTTTTGATTACGCGCAACTCATCGTTTTGATTTTTAGCAAGATAGGTGATGCCTATGCCACCTTCGCCTAATTTTCTCTCAATGATGTAGCGATCGCCAAATAACTGCTGCCCCGAATTCCACGCCATTGGTCAAAACCGTAGTTTTACTGATATTTATTTTGGCACATCATAAAATATCAGTTTTTGGCAAGGCTGATGTATAAACTTTGTATGCAATATATCTACATTTAACTCTTTACTCAACTTTGCTCATAGGCTGTTAAGAATTCGTCCCGCGAGATAGCTACTTGAGTGCAAATCGATCTTAATGTCCCTGATTTAATTTGGGATTGATTAGGCATTACTAATGGTGTCTGCGAGCCATCTTCATTTTCTCGCACCATAACAATATGTTCGCGTTCCCGAACAATGCGAAACCCCAATAACTCAAATGCTTTGATAACTCTCTTCTTTGGAGCATCTACAGGAAACTTGGGCATTAAATAGCCACCTCTGCTTCTGTCAGAAAAGCTTCGATTACTGGTGAGTCATCTTCAAGCATTTCTTTGCCAAATATCTCGATATAGCAGCGAATAGCTGACTTGACATCGGCTAAGGCTTCTTCATAAGTGTTTCCCTGACCAACTACAGCCCCTTTTATACCAAGAGGATAGGCAACATAACCGTCAGAATGTTTTTCAACGATAATTTTGATTTGTCTCATTACTGATGTTTAACAAGGTAGACTTTAAGCAATGTCGATGGAGCCTACAATAAGCAGTATATCCAATTGTAATTAAGTTATGGCGATCGCAGTAGCTAAACCCTCATCCTGGCTAGAGAAGGGTATTCAACTTGAAAAGAGTAACACTCTCTGTATGCTGTAAAACTGCACCAGAAATAAATTGTCTAGCAAGGCCAAAGTCAATTAGTACGGCTTCTGGTTTACCCGCACGCATCATAATATTACTCGCCTTTAAATCCCGATGCAGTAAGCCGCGTTCATGAACTACAGTCAACGCATCGCCAATTTGCCTAATATATAGTAGTGCTTCTGCTTCTGGTAAAGCCCCTTTTTCGGTTATTCGCTTTTCTAAATCTTCGCCTTTGATATACTCCATCACGATGCAGGGAAAATTACCCTTCATCAAAAGCGTTTTCTATCTGCACAATATGAGGATGGCGACACCAAGCCGGTCGAAAAGCTTCATCCCGAAAGTCTTGCCGTAACTTGTTACAGTGCGGTATCCATTTCGGGTCATTAAAAAACTTGTCTAGAAGAGTTTTGATTACACGCAACTCACCGCGTTGATTTTTCGCCAGATAGGTTATACCTACTCCACCTTCGCCTAATTTTCTCTCGATGATGTAGTGATCGCCAAATAACTGCTGCCCTGGATTCCACGCCATTACTCAAAACCGTAGTTTTACTGTTATTTATTTTGGCACATGATAAATATACGTGAGTTTGTAATGGGGCTTAAATACAGAATTTTAGATTTTGGATTTTAGATTCTTTCTACGTAGCTTGCAGCAAAATGCAATCCAAAATCTAAAATCTAGAATTCGGTTATATTCTCGCTTTCCTGCTGATTGACTGCTAATCGCAAAATTGATAGTCCTAAAATTATCAAAAATAGCACTAGCCCAATTGTGCAAGCATAACTAATTTCTAAATTATTGAACGCTTGTTCATATAGGTAGTAAACAATTGTTTTCGAGCTATTGAGTGGTCCTCCTTGAGTCATGATGTAGACTTCTTCAAAGACTTTTGTAGCAGAAATAGCTGAAATTACAGCTACCAAAGCTAGATACGGCTTCATCAAAGGTATGGTAATATCCCAATGTTTTCTAATACCATCAGAGCCATCAATTGCTGCGGCTTCGTACACATCACCAGGAATTGATTGTAATCCTGCTAAATAAATTACCATGTAGTAGCCTAGCCCTTTCCAAACTGTGACAGCCATAACGCTGGCAAGAGAAATTGGTACAATACCAAAAAGTTTAACTGAGTCAGTTAGCCAAGGAATACTTTCTGAAATAATGCCCAAAGCTTTAAATAACTGGTTGAGTAATCCATTTTCTGCATACAACCATTTCCAAGCTATCCCCGCAACTACCATTGAAATCACTACTGGTGTGTAGTATGCAGATCTAAACCAATTCATCCCCCGCAGTTTTTGATTTACTAAAATTGCTAGCCCCAAGGGAGCAATTACCAAAATTGGTACTACACCCACAAGATATAAAAAAGTGTTTTCCAGGGTTTTCCAAAAAACTGCATCTTTCCAAAGCTTGAGAAAGTTGGCAAAACCTATCCATTGCGGCAGTTGGGCAATATCTTCGTAGCTGGTAAAGCTGAGGTAAAACGCTTGCAGTGCAGGCCAAAAGACAGTTAACCACAAAAGAACTAAGGCGGGCAGTAAAAATAAATAAGGAGTCAGTCGCTGTTTGATAAATATCCAATTCTTAGGTGTAAATTGATTCATATCAGGTCTAATAGTTGTTTTCGCTTTGTCAGAATCTTTAAGAAAAAGAATTTGGGGATGTGAGTAGATTTAAGCTTCAATATTTTAAGGGCATATATTTGCTTGTGAATCAATAATTCTGAAATAAACTGCAATGGGAACTCAACACAATCAGCCAATTGAACATCAAAATGTCCCCACAAATCATCGTGGACTGCATGACTTTTTGTATAGTTCCGATGATGAACACGCCACTACTCAGGTGAGTATAACTCCTGAATTGACAAACAATAGCACTGAAATTACGTCTGTTGAAGCTTGGCGTGCAGCTGCTGAGAACGCGAAAATTGCTGGTGTTTACGCAGTATTAGACGCAGAACGGCGCACGCAGTACATTGGGTATTCTCGAAATGTGTTGCTTTCCCTAAACGGTCATGTCACCCAAAATGGTGAACAAAAGTGTGCTTTTGTACGCGTGCAAGCATTTAAGTTTCCCAAACGTCAAGAAATGGAAGATTTACGAGATGCATGGATAGCTGAACTCGAAAGCACACCACCTGGTAATGCAACTGAGCGCACAATGTGGGCTAGTACAGTCGGCGAAGCTGCTAAAGCGGTAATGTCAGAGGTTGAACGCCAAGCCTATGAAGAGAAAAAGCTAAAACTGCGGAAAGCAATGGCTGACACAACCCTCTCCAAAGACTCACAAACAACAGATGCTAGTGAAACCGAACGTCGGCGTCAACTCGAAGCAGCTGTCACAAACGATGACTGGAGTGTAATTATCGACGCACAGACCCAGGAAACCAAGTCTTAGGGCAAACTGTTCAATCCTCTGGATTTCCCCACTTACCCCATTCCGTCATGTATCTAAGGGTTTTAGATGAATGTTTGTGCTGGGCTAGCATAGACATTCTGCGGCTTTAGGGATCTGTCTGAGGGTAGTTTATTGAAGGTAATCAATTTTATTTATCGTTTTGAAAAAAAACAATATTTGCTCCTATCGGTTAAGCAGCGTACATTGAAGTCATCAGGATAAACACAGACAGAAATGACGCCAAGAGGTGCAACATGAATACATCAAAAACACTATTGTCGAAGACAGTTGATGCAAAAGTAGCTCAAAAGCCCCAAATTGTGGAGATGCAGTCAGCAGCGCAAAACACTTCCACTGAAGAACTGACTTTCGGACAACGCCTTGCCGATAAATTTGCAACGCAAGTGGGTTCTTGGGGATTTCTCATTGGGCAAAGCACCGTTTTGGCGGGATGGGTTAGTCTCAACTTAATGCCTGGGTTCCCCACTGGGATGAGTCACCATTCATGATGCTGAACTTAGTATTTTCGTTTGCCTCAGCTTACACAGCATTCAGAATTCAGCAATGTTTTTTGTACGACTGGTTGATAAATAAACGGCGTTTTTGCACCCCCACCAAATGGGAGATTTGGTGGGGGTGCAATCTGTGATGGGTCACAATCCAATACTCTTCGGTTAAGGGAAGAGACGGCGATTTATCGCGTCTTTGCTTTGCGCTCTAGAATTTTCATCAAAAAACCTTAACCGAACAGTATTGGGTCATAATCCCCCACTGATAGCGGAGCGTAAAGCCTTCTCTTCGAGAGGCTTGTCTGCGACACGCTACGCGAACGCCAACGGCATGGCTTCTCTACGAGAGTCCGCGTTCGCTTTTAGCGTCTCGAAGAGAGCGTCTTGATTCTGACTCCTGAATTCTGAATTCTGAATTCTTCTTCAAATAGCAGCAATAGCACAAACTTGTAATCCGACAGGTGTCTGAATAATTACTGATTGTACGCCGAAAACTTGAGCGATCGCATTTGGTGTCATAACTTCTTCAGGCGTACCAATTTCCCAAATATGACCTTGCTTTAATAATGCAATGCGAGAGCTATACCGGGCTGCTAAATTGAGTTCGTGTAAAACTGTGACAATAGTTAATTCTTGCTGCTGATTCAGTTCTTTTAGGAGTTCCAAGAGTTGCAATTGATAGTTGATATCTAAAAAAATTGTCGGTTCATCTAATAATAAAACTTTTGGTTCTTGCGCTAGTGCTAACGCTAAAAAAGCCCGTTGTCTTTCACCGCCTGAGAGTTGTTCGACTAAGCGTTCGCTTAATTTTTCTAGTTGCGTCTTTTGAATCGCAGCTTCAACTTTTAGCCAATCTTGGGCATTTAATTCCCATTTCCACCAAGGTTGATGCGGTGTGCGTCCTAAACTTACTAATTGTCGCACTGTTAAGCCAACGGGAACTATTTGTTGTTGCGGTAAGAATGCTAGTTTCTGTGCAACTAAATTTGGGGGTTGAGAATGAATTGCTTTGCCATCAAGTAGCACTGTTCCTTGCTGTGGAAAAAGAATACGACTCAGCAATTTCAGTAAAGTAGACTTACCTGAGCCATTAGCACCAACTAAACTCAACCATTCTCCTGTTTGCAGGGTGAGGTTAATGTCTTGGACGATTGGTACTGTGGTATAACCGCCTGTGAGATTTTGCAGTTCGAGTGGCATTTTCTGAAATTCAAAAATTAAAGGTCTAGTAAACCCATTTTTACAGAGGCGATCGCCCCAGGTAATCAGTCGGTAAAAACGAACGTCTTAACTTGTTGAAGTTGATATCAAGCACTCCTTCCCTATCTAGTAAAATAACTTAGCAGCTCAGCAAGGAAAAGGTTCAGTATCATGGCTCAAGCTAGTATTGGAATTATTGGTGGGAGCGGTCTGTATAAAATGGATGCGCTCAAAGATATCGAAGAAGTGCAAGTTCAGACTCCCTTTGGTTCGCCATCTGATGCTTTGATTCTCGGTACTTTGGAAGGAATTCGAGTAGCTTTTTTGGCGCGTCATGGTCGTAATCATACGCTTTTACCTTCTGAGTTACCGTTTCGCGCTAATATCTATGCGATGAAGCAGTTGGGTGTGGAGTATTTAATTTCCGCTAGTGCTGTGGGTTCCTTGAAAGCAGAGGCGAAACCATTAGATATGGTGGTGCCAGATCAATTTATTGACAGAACAAAAAATCGCATTTCGACGTTTTTCGGTGAGGGAATTGTGGCTCACATTGCCTTTGGCGATCCGATTTGTCAGAATTTGGCTGCTGTGTTGACAGATGCGATCGCTTCTCTCAATTTACCAGAAGTCACTCTCCATCGCGGCGGTACTTATGTGTGCATGGAAGGCCCGGCGTTTTCTACAAAGGCGGAATCAAATCTTTATCGCAGTTGGGGTGCAACAGTTATTGGGATGACGAATTTACCAGAGGCGAAGTTGGCTAGGGAAGCGGAAATCGCCTATGCAACTTTAGCACTAGTGACAGATTACGATTGTTGGCATCCAGACCATGACAGTGTGACGGTGGAGATGGTAATTGGCAATTTGCTGCGGAATGCGGTAAACGCTCAAAAGGTGATTCAAGAAACTGTGCGGCGCTTAAGTGAAAATCCACCACCGAGTGAGGCACATTCGGCTTTGAAATATGCGATTTTGACTCCATTGGATAAAGCACCAGCGGCGACGAAAGAAAAGTTAGGGTTATTGTTGCAGAAGTATTTGTAGTCTTCGATATCACTCAATACTGCTCGGATAAGCAGGGGGGGCAGGGGAAGCAGGGGAAGCAGGGGAAGCAGGGGAGGCAAAAACTCAACGCCAGCCTGCATTTCTGCCCCGGCTATTGAACAGCTTGCCTCAACCAAGAAATTCCAAAACCTACGCAGTATTGCGATATCACTGACTTCAGCGGTGTTTAAATCCCCGACTTCTTAAAGAAGTCGGGGATCTGAGCAACAATTTTCTGATTACTTATATCAATATCTTAATTTACGCCAATATATTTGAAATTAAGTAATTTCACATAAGCAATCCCTTAATGACTAGGATTGTTTTTTTATAATTAGTAACTTTCTATACTTTTTTACTTAAATACTTGAGTTAGCTACCCAGGCAGGAGTAGGCAATACATGCTAGAATCATATCAGATTATGGCAATTATTCAAGAGCGATTTAGAATAATTTGGCGCTGTGTCGAGTAAAAAAGCTAAAATCTACGATTTTTGGAGATTTTTAGGTTATGACAACCTCACAGGAGAGGATTATCCCGACAGACTTGCGAAACGAAATGTCGCAGTCTTATCTGGAATACGCCATGAGCGTGATAGTGGGTCGGGCGCTGCCAGATGCGAGGGATGGTCTAAAACCTGTGCATCGTCGCATTCTCTACGCAATGCACGAGCTAGGTTTGCTGCACGATCGCCCGTTTAAAAAATGTGCCCGTGTGGTGGGGGAAGTATTAGGTAAATATCACCCCCACGGTGACACGGCTGTGTATGATGCCTTGGTGCGGATGGCGCAGGATTTTTCCATGCGATCGCCTTTAGTTGATGGGCATGGTAACTTTGGTTCGGTGGACAACGATCCCCCAGCGGCAATGCGGTATACAGAATGCCGCTTGAAAGCTTTAACTAGCGCTGGTTTACTCCACGACATCGAATCGGAAACCGTAGACTTTGCCGATAACTTCGACGGTTCCCAGCAAGAACCGACAGTACTACCCGCACGTGTTCCCCAATTGCTGCTCAATGGTTCCTCTGGAATTGCTGTGGGCATGGCAACCAATATTCCCCCGCACAACTTGGGGGAACTAATTGACGGTTTGGTGGCACTGATTCACAATCCAGAAATCACCGATCTGGAATTAATGCAGTATATCCAAGGTCCCGACTTTCCTACCGGGGCACAAGTTTTGGGGACATCTGCCATTCGGGAAGCCTACACCACCGGGCGTGGTTCCATTACCATGCGCGGCGTCGCCAACATTGAAACCATCGAACAGCGGGGACGCCCAGATCGAGAAGCAATTATTATCACCGAATTGCCCTATCAAACCAACAAAGCAGCGCTGATTGAAAAAATCGCCGAAATGGTGAACGAAAAGCGCTTAGAGGGCATCGCAGATATCCGAGACGAGAGCGATCGCGATGGGATGCGGGTTGTGATCGAACTCAAGCGTGATGCTTATCCCCGCGTCGTCCTCAACAACCTCTACAAGCAAACACCACTGCAAGCCAACTTCGGCGCAAACATGCTGGCGTTGGTGAATAGCGAACCCCAAGTACTCACCCTCAAGCATTTCTTAAGCGTCTTCTTGGATTTCCGCATCGAATCCATTGCCAGACGTACCCGCTACGAACTGCGAAAAGCCGAGGAACGCGACCACATTTTGCAGGGGTTATTGATTGCCCTGTCCCACTTAGATGCAATTATTAATTTGATTCGCCATGCACCAGATGCACCCACAGCCAAAGGCGAATTGATCGCAACTTACGGACTATCCGAAGTGCAAGCAGACGCGATTTTGCAGATGCAATTACGGCGGTTGACTGCCTTAGAAGCAGACAAAATTCGTCTGGAACACGAAGAATTACAAGCCAAGATTGCCGACTTGCAAGATATTTTGGCACGACGGGAGAGGGTGCTGGAAATCATTGAAACCGAAGTCGCCCAACTGAAAACTAGCTTCGCCACACCCCGGCGGACGGTAATTTTACCAGGGGAAGGCGAAATAGATGAACGTGACTTAATTGCCAACGAAAAAGCGATCATTTTGGTCACCGAACAAGGGTACATCAAACGGATGCCCGTCAACACCTTTGAAGCCCAAAGCCGTGCTACCAGAGGCAAAGCCGCAGCCAAGGTGAAAGATGATGATACCGTTGAGCATTTCTTAACTTGCTGCGACCACGACAGTATTTTATTCTTTAGCGAACGCGGCGTAGTTTACTGCCTAAAAGCCTATCAAATTCCCGTGGGTTCCCGCACCAGTCGCGGTACACCCATCGTCCAAATGCTACCCATTCCCAAAGAAGAAAAAATTACCTCCATCGTCCCCGTTGACGAATTTAGCAACGAAGAATTTTTGGTGATGCTCACCAAAGGCGGTAATATCAAGAAAACCGAATTGCCTGCCTTTAGCCACATTCGCGCCAATGGCTTGATAGCCATTTCCTTAGAAGAAGGCGACCAACTCCGGTGGGTGCGACGCGCCAGAGTAGAAGACAGTGTGATTATTGGTTCTCGTCAAGGAATGGCGATTCACTTCCGGTGCAATCACGAACAACTGCGTCCCTTAAGTCGGGCGACTCGTGGGGTGAAAGCCATGAAGCTGAAAAATAAAGACGACGAACTTGTGGGTATGGATATTCTCCCTGCGGCAATTCTCGACACTTTAGATACCAATACAGAAGCCGAAATTGAAGAAATTGAAGCAGAAGAAATCGAAATTAATGAAGAAACCGTAGAAGTACCTGCCAATGCCAGCGTCGGTCCTTGGGTGTTGGTAATTACAATGGGAGGATATGGTAAGCGCGTACCAGTCGCCCAATTCCGCCTGCAAAAGCGTGCCGGTCAAGGTTTAATGGCAACCAAATTCAAAAACCGCAAAACCAAAGACAAGTTAGCAACCCTACGTATTGTCAACAACGATGACGACGAAATCATGATGGTCACCAATCGCGGTATTATCATTCGTCAAGCGGTGAATGCAATTTCCGTACAATCGCGATCGGCAACTGGCGTAAGAGTGCAGCGTTTAGATGAAGACGACGCGATTACGGGAGTGGCAATAGTTCCACCTGATAGTGTTGATGCAGAAGAAGCAGAGTAAAAAGCAGGGGGAGCAGGGGAGGCAGGGGAGGCAGGGGAGGCAGGGGGAGAAATTAACCTCCTTACTTCCTTGGTTGATTGCCTTGGGCAGTGGCGTTTTGATGGGGGTGACTGTCGCCCCCGTCGGCGCCTGGTTCCTAGCTTGGATTGCCCTAGCCCCCCTCTGGGTGTTGCTTGTTACTTCCTCAAAACTTAAAAACCAATCCCCCCCTGCTCCCTCATCTTCCCCTGCCCCCCTTGCCGTCCTCTGGGGTATCGCCTATCACAGTATTGCCCTTTCCTGGATTACAGGAATTCATCCCATGACTTGGTTAGGTGTTCCCTGGTGGCCGAGTTTGGCAATCACGCTTTTTTGTTGGGGATTTATCAGTGTCTTGGGAGGTATATTTGTTACTATTTGGGCGGCTGTAATGGTTCGCCTGGGTGGGCAAAAATCCTGGTTACGTATACTAATTGGTACGGCGGTGTGGTGTGGGTTAGAAAGTCTCTGGAGTGCTGGCCCTTTGTGGTGGAGTTCTTTGGCTTACACACAGAGTCCGCATAATCTCGTAATTGTACACCTTGGCCAACTCTCTGGCCCGAATACTGTGACGGCGGCAATAGTTGCTGTGAATGGCTTGATTGCTGAAGGATGGACGAACCGCAGAGGCGCAGAGGACACAGAGGAAATTCTCTCTGCGCTCTCTGCGCCTCTGCGGTTCGTTAATAAATACTTAGCTGCCGCCACAGGTTTATTAATTACTTTACATTTAATAGGTTTTATCTTATACAGCCGTCCCATTGCCCAACCACCAGAAGCGGCGTTGAAAGTCGGGATTGTTCAAGGTAATATTCCTAACCGACTTTTGCGGAGTTCTGAAGGGTTTCGTCGCGCCGAAGAAAATTACACTAATGGATATATAAATTTAGCAAATCAAGGTGTAGATGCAGTCCTTACCGCAGAAGGAGCTTTACCTGTTTTCCAGCGTAACTTGATGGCAACTACTTTGGTCGCAGCAGTGAAGGAAAAAGGCGTAGTTGCTTGGATTGGGGCTTTTGGGGAACGAGGACGCAGCTATACAATTAGCTTGTTTACTTTGAATAATCAAGGTGAAATTGTTGGGCGCTACGACAAAGCGAAATTAGTGCCTTTGGGAGAATATATTCCCTTGGAAGGAATTTTAGGCGCAATTGTGCAGCGGTTATCGCCTTTGGATGCACATCAAGTTGCAGGTGCAGCAAATCAGGTATTTGACACTCCTTTTGGTAGAGCGATCGCTAGTATATGTTATGAATCTGCTTTTCCTGAACAATTTCGCTATCAAGCTGCGGCGGGTGGGCAATTTATCCTCAGTTCTTCTAACGATGCCCATTACAGTCGGTGGATGCCATTACAGCATCATGCACAGGATATCATGCGGGCGATCGAAACTGATAGATGGTCAGCACGGGCAACTAATACTGGATATTCAGCTTTTGTAGATCCTCACGGGAGAACTTTGTGGATATCTGGATACAACACTTACGAAACTCATGCCGAAACAATTTATCGGCGGCAAACCAAGACTTTATATGTGCGTTGGGGTGATTGGTTGACACCGCTGTTGTTAATATCCTCTGGAGGATTTTGGCTGTTGGAAAAAGTGAAACCCAATTCTAAAGTTTTGATGGGACATTAGATTTGCGATAGCGCAGTGTTATCAGAGACGTTAAGTCATACACGAAGTCATATATCAGACTAAATAACTCATATACGAACTCATATACACACCTGCAAAAATAAAATTAGGCAAAAAGCCAAAGACCAAAACCTGAATCACCCACTAATTGATTCTGAATTCTGAATTCTGAATTCTGAATTCTGCATTCTGCATTCTTCTTCAAAAAATCCCAAATCTTATAACACCTATGTCTACATTATACGTCACAGACCAAGGCGCTTATTTGAGTGTCAAAAATCAACAATTTCAGGTATTTTTTCAACAAGAAATCAAGATAAAACTTCCAGCAAATCGTGTCAGCGAGATAGTATTATTTGGCTCTTGCAATGTCTCACATGGGGCTGTAAGTATGTGCTTAAAACGGCGAATTCCAGTTATGTATTTGTCACAATCAGGTAGATATTTTGGCAGGTTACAAGTTGATAATAATGCTAGGGTTGAATATTTAACTCGCCAGGTAGAGTCTTCCCTCAATTCTGAGTTTACCCGCAAGCAAGCTGAAGCAATTGTTTGGACAAAGATCAATAATTCCCGGATTTTATTGATGAGATTAAGTCGTAGGCGGGATTTTGCAGAAATTAGTGCAACACCTGTTTTCAAAGCAATTGATGATTTAGACACTTTGATGGATAAATTATTCTTTGCAGAAACGATGGATGCACTACGAGGTTACGAAGGAAAAGCCGCTACTATTTATTTCCAAGCACTGGGTAGTTTATTTTCTAGTCCTTTTAAGTTTGAACAGCGCACCAAACGTCCGCCAACCGATCCCATTAATAGTATGCTCAGTTTGGGATACACTTTGTTAAGCCAAAATGTTTTCTCTTGCGTTCAAGCCGCAGGTTTACACACTCATTTTGGGAATTTACATGTTCCCAGAGATAATCATCCAGCATTGGTATCAGATTTAGTTGAAGAATGGAGAGCGCAATTAGTCGATTCTTTGGTATGTTATTTGGTGAATTCCCAAATTTTTACCTTTGATGATTTCACACCACCAGATGAACGCGGTGGAGTTTATTTTCAATATCACGCCCTCAAGAAATTTCTTAAGCATTGGGAAGAAAAGCTACAGTCGGAATTAACCCATCCCCATACCGGACAAAAGGTAACTTTCCGCCGATGTCTGGAGTTACAAGTCAGAGAGTACATTTCTTGCTTGATGGGTGAAGTTCAACTATATCGACCAATGATTTGGAGAATGTAAAGTTTTGTAAATTTGAGGGGGTAGGGTAAGTCCCAGAACCCTTATTATTTCGTTACCCCCCTCAAAACTGGCTTTGTGTAAGGGTTTGAAGGTGCTAAATTGGTGAAATTTGCCAGCTTATTGACACTAAAATGCCTTTATTGACACTAGTTCTTGACCCCCTCAAATTTATGGGTGTATAATCCTTGCATGGCAAGGCTTCTAAAAGCCAAGCTTTAAGCTTCTTCGGAAGCTGAATTAATGGAAACCTTTATTACAGTCATCAGACTCTTTTACATCCAGAGTTTTTAAGCTTCTTCGGAAGCTGAATTAATGGAAACCAGTTTTTCTCCTGTTCCTCGTCTCTACCTATCAAAAATTTAAGCTTCTTCGGAAGCTGAATTAATGGAAACAATGGTTCCATCTTTTTGTATGATAACCATTCGTTTTTAAGCTTCTTCGGAAGCTGAATTAATGGAAACTTTCACCTACTTTAGAAACACAGTGGTTAAGTTGATTTAAGCTTCTTCGGAAGCTGAATTAATGGAAACTCCGCGATCGTTTCCTTTGTCAACCAGAGTGCGAAGCACTTTAAGCTTCTTCGGAAGCTGAATTAATGGAAACAAAAACAAGTATTTGATTTTTTTCGTTCAAGGCAACTTTTATACAAAACGGTGCGTTAGGCTAAAGCCGTAACGCACCCTACTGGCGTGACAAGACTAAAATGTTACAAAAAGTTTTCTTGTAGTGTGGACATCTTGTCCGCACTGGACGGGCGAGACGCCCATCCCACAAGAGTTTGTTAATGGACTATTTTAGCTGTGTCACGCCACTACTTAAGAATTTTGATTGAATTTTACAGTGGCGATCGCCAATTTTTAATACTAACTTTTCTGCCTGAATAGTTACTTGGTGGTTAGCAGCATTTTTATTGTCCCATATTCAGTATAAGAACAACTAGAAACCCGCAGGAGTTGGGCATTTCGGATAAATTATACATCTAAATTATAGTAATCTTCGCTGTTCTGAAATCCAGGCGATCGCTGCCATAGGATTAGAGGGTGTTTGAAAAGTCATGATTGATGTATCAAATATTTTTACCCCACCCTAACTGTGTCTCAATTGGCTTCACATCGGTGTAACCCAGATTAGACTTCTTGCATAAGTCGGGAAAAGGGGAAGGGGAAAGGGGGAAAGGTTTGGTATTTTCCCTTTCCCCAATAAAGATGAGTCCCTTTTCCCACCTCTTGCAAAAAGCACTTTTGCAAGAGGTCTATTGATGTATCAAATATTTTTACCCCACCCTAACCCTCCCCTTGGAAAGGGGAGGGAACTAGATTTCCAGTCTCCCCCCAATCCATCGGGGGGATTAAGGGGAGTGATTTTAATCACAGCTAACCACTTTTCAAACAACCTCTTAGCCACCACAGTTATTTTCAATTAACAATCATTCATAAGAATGAAATTTTAATAGATAATTTCATCCCAAATTAAGTTTAAAAGAAACCCTATGAGCGATAATCTGCTGATTTTAAAGTGTTTTAATAAAGTTATTAGCGAAAGTTTAGAGAAGCAAAAACATGAAAGGTTTCAGGAAGCTATCCTCGATAGCACTATTGCTATTTGCCTTTGTGTATCCGCCCTCCTTAGCAGAAGCGAAAGATATTTCTCAGGGTAATGGTCTTAATGAACAAAGTACGGCATTAGAGGCTAACCTAGTTGGAGGTCAAAAAGGAGAGCTTTTAATTGCTCAACGGCGGGGAGGACGATACCGGGTAATCAGACGACGCCAACCTTTAGGGCGATACCAAAATATCCGACAACGTGAGCGTTTCGGACGATACCAAAATATCCGACAGCAGCAGTTAAGACGACAACGAGAGTATAGGCGTCAACGAGAATATAGGCGTCAATGGTATTGATGACATCTCACCAGAAGAGGACAAGGAGATAAGGGTTTTCTTCTGTCCCCTCATCTCCTTGTCCTCTTCGATGACGTTGGTTAGTGGTTTTCTGTTAACCACTAACCATTAACTATGGTCACAGTCTAATGACTTGCTACTGGCTCTGCTTCAAGGCGAGCCAATCGGTCTGCCAAAAGTTTTTCCAGATCTTCTAGTGCTTTGGTGAAACCTTTGATGCCCTCATCTAGTTTATCAGTTGCCATACGGTCAGCAGCGTGCATCTTGTCAAAGGTAGCTTTATCAATGGATATTTTTTCAATTTCCAAGTTTGCTACATTAGCAGGGTCAAGCTTCCGTGGCAATTCTCCAATAGTTGCTTGTAATTCGGCTAAAAGTGACGGTGAAATTGTCAACAAATCGCTACCCGCAAGTTCAGTAATTTCACCAAGGTTACGGAAGCTAGCTCCCATAACTTCAGTTTTATAGCCGAATTTCTTGTAGTAGTTGTAGATTTTGGTGACTGACAAAACTCCTGGATCTTCGGCTGCTGGGTAGCTATCGCGTCCGGTATCTTTTTTGTACCAGTCGAGAATCCGACCGACGAAGGGAGAAATTAGGGTAACGCCGGCTTCTGCACAGGCGATCGCTTGATGCAAACCAAACAACAAGGTAAGGTTACAATGAATACCTTCTTTCTCTAGAATTTCCGCAGCGCGAATGCCTTCCCAGGTGGTGGCAATTTTTATTAAAACGCGATCGCGCCCAATCCCAGCAGCTTTATACTGAGCAATCAATTCCCGTGCTTTAGCGATCGTAGCTTCAGTATCATAGGACAAACGAGCATCTACTTCCGTAGATACGCGACCGGGAATAATTTGTAAAATCTTCAACCCAAAAGCCACTGCCAAACGGTCAAATGCCAAAGAAACTATCTGTGCTTGGGTAGCTCCGGCTCCGGCATCTTTTTTTGCCTGAAGTAGAGTCCGATCGACAATTTCCTGATATTCTGGCATCTGTGCCGCAGCAGTAATCAGGGAGGGATTTGTGGTGGCGTCTTGGGGTTTAAACTTTTCAATTGCTTGGATATCCCCTGTATCTGCAACCACAACAGTCATTTCTCGCAATTGTTCTAGTAAACTTTTAGACATAAAATACTCCGTGATGTTTGTTTAGGATTTAATTCCAGAGGGAGTTGGGAGTTGGGAGTTGGGAGTTGGGCATGGGGCATCGGGCATTGGTTATTCTTTCTCCCCCTGCTCCCCCTGCTCCCCCTGCCCCCCCTGCTCTCTTATCTCCCTCATCTCCCCACTCCCCACTCCCCTCCACAGTCACAGCCCTATTCTAGATGGCTTATGCAGAAATTGGCTGTCCAATGGAATGCACTTTGATTAAGCTGGTTGTTCCTGATTTACCAATTGGAACGCCAGAGGTAATCACTACCTGATCTCCCTTCTTGGCAAGACCTCTGTCTAGGACTCTGTTCACCACATTTGTAAACATTTCTTCAGCATTGTGGACTGGTGGAATCAGCAAAGGTTCGACTCCCCAGGAAAGTGCTAGCTGGCGGTAAGCGGTGGCATCGGAGGTTAAGGCAATAATCGGAGAAATTGGGCGATATTTTGACACCATTCTCGCCGTACTCCCTGAGGTTGTGTTACAGAGAATTGCCCGTGAGCCGGTTTCATAGGCGATGCGACACACCGCTTCTGCCACCGATTCGGTGACGCTGAGACTACCTGGTTCGTGACACCAAGAACGTCTGCTGCCCTCATCTAAAGCCTGTTCTGTTCGCACGGCAATGTTGTGCATCATCTGGACGGCGGCGATGGGATATTCTCCCACGGCGGTTTCACCAGATAGCATTACCGCATCTGTACCATCCAAGATGGAGTTTGCAACATCTGTCGCCTCAGCGCGGGTGGGGTCGGGGGCGCTAATCATCGACTCTAGCATTTGCGTGGCTGTAATCACGGGCTTGCCAGCATGATTGCAACGGCGAGTGATATCTTTTTGAATCAGAGGTACTTCATGAATCGGCACTTCCACACCCAAATCGCCACGGGCAATCATGATGCCGTCGGCAACTTTCAGGATGGAGTCAAATTGCTCTAGTGCCTCTGCTCTTTCGATTTTGGCAATTAAGCGGATTGAAGCGCCAGCAGCTTCAATCATCCTTTGGGCGGGTTCTAAATCTTGGGGCGATCGCACAAAAGACACTGCCACCCAGTCTACACCCAACTGAATGCCAAAACGCAAATCCAGCAAGTCTTTTTCGGTGATCGAACTCACTGGTAAAGGAGTTTGTGGCAGGTTCACTCCTTTGTGGGTGGAAATTAACCCGCCAATTTTCACCTCTGCCCGAATGCGATCGGCGTCACGATGGGTGACAATCAATTTGACACGACCATCATTAATTAAAATCGGTTCGCCTGGTCGCACCATTGCAAACAAAGTCGGCAATGGTAAAGGCAATTCGTCAATACTCTCACCCTTCTCTTGCAAAACAAAGGTAACTTCACTCCCAGCTTCCACATTTAACCCTTCTGGTGGTAAGATACCCAAGCGGATCTTTGGACCACACAGATCTTGCATAATGGCGATCGGCTTTTGCTGCTCAGCACTAATCTGTCTCAGGTATTGAGCCGTTTGGGCGTGGAATTCATAAGCCCCGTGGGAAAAATTCAAACGTGCCACATTCATTCCAGCTTCTACTAACGCTTGCAGCTTTTCAGGTGCAGATGTAGCAGGCCCAACAGTACAAATGATTTTGGTTCGACGCATAGGGATTAAGGGTTGAGGAATAACCTGCGACATGGATGCCTGATACCAATTTGTAATTTGTAATGGGCTGCGCCCCGCTACGCTAACGTAATTCGTAATTCGTAATGGGCTACGCCCCGCTACGCTAACGTAATTCGTAATTACAAACTTCAGATTTGATTCGCAAGACATTGCATCAGGTATCCAAAATTACAGGTGCTTCATATCACTGGTTTGCTAAGTAAAGATACTAGATTGCGTTTTATTTTCAGGTATTTACCATTTGACCAAAATCCCAAAAGGCGAAAGGCAAAAGTCAAAAGTCAAGAGTCAAAAGCTAATGACCAATGACTAATGACTAATGACTAATGACGAATCAAACCACAGCAGCTGTTGGCGCGAGTTGTTCTTTTTGTGACATAGATAACATCAAGTCAAGCACGCGATTCGAGTAGCCCCACTCGTTGTCATACCAAGCAACGACTTTGAAGAAGTTCGAGTTTAACTCAATACCAGCACCTGCGTCGAAGATACTGGAATGGGTATCACCTTGAAAATCTGTGGAAACTACTTCTTCGTCTGTGTAACCCAGGATACCCGCCAAAGAACCTGCGGCAGCCTCTTTCATGGCAGCACAGATTTCCTTGTAACTGGTGGCTTTGGCAGTTTTGAAAGTTAAATCAACTACGGAGACATCAGGAGTCGGAACTCGGAATGCCATACCAGTCAACTTGCCCTTCAATTCTGGTAAAACCAGTGCTACAGCTTTAGCTGCACCTGTGGAGGAGGGAATAATATTTTGGGCTGCACCTCGACCACCCCGCCAGTCTTTTTTGCTGGGGCCGTCTACGGTTGGCTGGGTGGCAGTCATAGCATGAACTGTGGTCATCAAGCCTTCAGTTAACCCAAAGCTATCATTGATGACTTTAGCGATGGGAGCTAGACAGTTTGTAGTACAGCTAGCATTGGAGACAATTAGATCCTTGCTGGGATCAAATAAGTGATGATTAACACCCATTAACAGAGTAGGAACTGTATCTGGATCTTTGGTAGGAGCCGAGATGATTACTCGCTTTGCACCTGCTTTCAGGTGGTTTTCTGCCCCTTCATAGCCAGTGAAGAGTCCCGTAGATTCCACGACATAATCAGCACCTAGTTGTCTCCAAGGCAACTCTGCGGGATTCCTAACGGATACGCAAGGAATGAAGTGGCCATCAATGACGATACCATCGTCTTTGGCTTCAATCTTGCTCGTCAGTCTACCGTGGGTTGAGTCGTACTTTAATAGATAAGCGAGGTTATCTGATGGTACTAGGTCGTTAATGCCGACAAACTCGATGTTGGGGTTATCAATACCAGCGCGAAGCACAAGTCGCCCGATTCGACCGAAGCCATTGATACCAACTTTCAATTTACTCAAGATTAAACCTCCCGTTGTGGAAAGTTGAACAAAAGGAGAAAGTTAAAAGTCAAAATAGATTGCCTTTTACTCTTTACTTTATGATCGTGACAGTTTGAGTCAGCGAAGGCATATTTACTTGGCATCTTTTAAGGTTTGGGGAGATGGGGAGTGGGGAGATGGGGAGATGGCGTGGACGCAAAGAAAAACAAATGACTAACGACTAATGACTAATGACTAATGACTAATGACTAATGACTAATGACTAATGACTAATGACTCTTAAATTTTTTGATACCGCATTCCTGGGAGTTGGGAGAGTAAACCCATAAGTTCCAACTGTAACAAAGCGCCGGAAACTGAGCCAGCAGCCATACCAGTTTGTTGGACTATTAAATCGAAGGGGATAATTTCAAAAGCGATCGCATCCATTACTCGTTGCAATTCGGGTGATAAGGTTGGCAAACTTAGCTGTTGTACTGTTGACAATTGCTCAACTTCATCAATTTGTGGTATCGCTCCCAGCATTGTTAATAATTCGTCTAATTCTTTGAGAATCAAAGAAGCGCCTTGAGTTAGCAGCTTTAAACAACCTTGGGATGGATAATCGTCTACTCTCCCTGGTAATGCATAGACATCTCTACCAAATTCATTGGCGTAGGTGGCTGTAATTAAAGCACCAGATTTTAATGGGGCTTCGATGACCAGGATAGCGCGGCTCATGCCTGCAATAATGCGGTTGCGGCGGGGAAAGTGAGTGCGATCGGGTGGGGTTTTTGTGGGGTACTCACTTACGACTAATCCAGCCGTCAAAATTTGCTTGTATAAATCCCGATTTTTCTGGGGATAAATAACATCTACACCAGTTCCTAAAACTGCGATCGTTCTTCCACCAGCTTTGATGGTGGCAGCGTGGCTTTCGGTGTCAATTCCCTCCGCCATCCCAGAAACCACTGTAAAGCCATTTTTAGCCAAAGCTGTGCTAATTTGGCGAGTCCAACGAATCCCGTATTCTGAAGGGCGACGGGTTCCGACAATCCCAACTAGTGGTTTTTGTCCGAGATTTTCTTGGAGTTCAACTTCACCACGATAGTACAAAATCGCTGGTGGACTGGGAGTTTCCAGTAGTAAGCGGGGATAATCGGTATCTGCTGGAGTCCAGAAATGCGGGTTTTCCTGTTGGTGTTTGGTGAATAGCTGTTCTGGATGTAGACGCGATCGCTGTTGTACTATTTTTTCAAGTGTTTGAAAACCAAAACCCTCTAGTTCTCCTAACTCTACCTTAGTAGCGTTCCAAGCGGTTGCCAGGGTACCAAAATGCTGTTGCAGCCGTCGCAGTAATACCGGGCCAATCCCCGAAATTTGCGACCAAGCTACCCAATACGCACTTTCTTCTACCACTTTTCTATCCTCACACCCACTGGTTTGAGTATTCCCAAAATCAAATAATAAATTCTTGACTCTTGACTCTTAACCATTGAATATTAACTATTGACTATTAATTCTGTGAGTACCTTTTGTGATGAAATCTTTTTATCGTCTTTTACTAAGCCTATCTGGCTACTCAATCTTTCCACTACTGCATAGTATTTTTGGTGCATTGCCTAGTTTGGCAGCTGAAAATGTTGTTGTTAGATATGGTTTATTTGAGCAAGCGATCCCTGTTGCAGATATACGCAACTATAGCGAGACGCAAAAAGTTTCTGCGAATTTGCAAACTATCTTAGGTCGTCTTAGTCCTGAAGAGAAACAGAAGTTTCAAGATGCGCTGCAAGTAAAGATGTCTCTTGATATTGTGGCTTTAGACAAGCTGGTAAACACACAAACGGGCAAGCAAATTTTATATTTTGTTTCGCAAGCGATCGCCCGTCGCGATCAAGCCAGTATCCAAGCGCTACGATCTGGTATTATCCTGGGAGCAAAATCACCAGAAGGTTTAGGACTCCTCACGTTTCTAGAAGCCTATCCCAGTAATGAAATAGTGATTGATGTGTCAAAAATTTCCCGAATAGTTGGCATGGCAAATTCATCTTCTGGTTCTGCTGATGCACCGCCGAAGGATAATGTAACTACTTCACCTTTAGGGAAAATTGCACTGCAATATCAAACACTCGCCGCCCAAGATAAACAGTTTTCAGGTTGCTTATTTGGTGATTCTATTTCGGCTGGACTTGGCAATACTCTTGGCAGTGGTACCTTTAATTTTGGGTTAAATGGCTTGAGTACAATTTCATTATTAGAACAACTAAAAACTATAATTCCTACTAAAGTAAAATGCGAAAAAGCCATTATTGCTATCGGTGGAAATGATGCTTGGTATGGAATTAGTGATGAGTTGTTTACCAAGAACCTCCAAGAGGCGATCGCACTTGTCCGCACAATGGGAAGTAAAGAGGTTTTTCTGGTTCCAGCTTTTTATTCAACAGCTGAGGCTAGCTCAGATCCAACCGTTGCAGCCCCCAATTCTAGAGTCGAACAAATTAATGCTCTGATTAATCAAGTTGGGGAAACAGAAAAAGTACCAGTTGCCGCAGCAGCAGTCGCACCATTGTATGAAAATAACGTTTTGAAAAAGGATTTTACCAATGATGGCGACCATCTAAATGCAGAAGGACTAAAAATTTATCGACAAGCATTGTTACAAATTCTAGGAAAGTGATATTAAGAGCGATCGCTGTTTATTTTTTTCCAGAATACCAATAGCTGCGATCGCTTTTGCTCTTCTCTTGGTGTTAGTTCTAAAAAAATCAGTAAAATTATTTCATGCGTCGAGACTCAATCTTTTACAAACTGTTTCAACAATCGCCGACATTACTATTTGAATTATTGACAGAACGCCCAATAAATGCAAACGGTTATCGATTTGATTCAGTCGCTGTCAAAGAACCAAAATTTGAAATTGACGGGGTATTTTTACCACCAGAAAATGAAGGTGCTGGGGTTGTTTATTTCTGCGAAGTCCAGTTTCAAAAGGATGAACAGCTTTACGAAAGGGTATTTGCAGAATCATCGTTATATTTTTATCGCAACCGCGCCAGATTTAGTGATTGGCAAGCAGTAATTATTTATCCGTCACGCAATATCGAACAAAGCGAGATTCATCCTCATCGGGGATTACTTAACAGTAACCAAGTACATCGAGTGTATTTAGATGAATTGGGGGATATTCGCCAATTACCTTTATGGGTAGCATTAATGGTGTTAACTACGGTGGAAGAAGAACTTGCACCACAAGCAGCAAAATATTTGCTTGAGCGTTCTTGTGTTGAACAACCCGAAACCGCAAATGACGCCATAATTGAGTTAGTGACAACGATAATGGTGTACAAATTTGAACAATTAAGCCGAAAGGAGGTTGAATCGATGCTAGGAATTACGCTCAAACAAACGCGAGTTTATAAGGAAATCAAGGAAGAGGGACGAGAAGAGGGACGAGAAGAGGGACGAGAAGCCGAAGCGCGATCGCTCATTCTTCGTCAACTAACTCGACGTGTAGGAGAATTACCTCAACAAGTACGCGAACATACTGAAACTCTGTGCTTAGAACAATTAGAAAATCTGGGCGAGGCACTACTTGATTTTACTAGTATGGCTGATTTACAGGCTTGGTTAGAAGCACTTGAGGGTTAAGATGCTAGGAATGCGATCGCCTTAAATTGAATCAAATAACTACAAACTATCGCTTTTGTTTTTCCCTTTGCTTCTGTGCTAGCTGCGAAATTCATACTTTGATTCAACAATACCCAAAAAATCAGTAAAATTATTTCATGCGTCGAGACTCAATCTTTTACAAACTGTTTCAACAATCGCCAACATTATTATTTGAATTATTGACAGAACGCCCAATAAATGCAGAGAGTTATCGATTTGATTCAGTCGCTGTCAAAGAACCAAAATTTGAAATTGACGGGGTATTTTTACCACCAGAAAATGAAGGTGCTGGGGTTGTTTATTTCTGCGAAGTCCAGTTTCAAAAGGATGAACAGCTTTACGAAAGGGTATTTGCAGAATCATCGTTATATTTTTATCGCAACCGCGCCAGATTTAGTGATTGGCAAGCAGTAATTATTTATCCGTCACGCAATATCGAACAAAGCGAGATTCATCCTCATCGGGGATTACTTAACAGTAACCAAGTACATCGAGTGTATTTAGATGAATTGGGGGATATTCGCCAATTACCTTTATGGGTAGCATTAATGGTGTTAACTACGGTGGAAGAAGAACTTGCACCACAAGCAGCAAAATATTTGCTTGAGCGTTCTTGTGTTGAACAGCCCGAAACCGCAAATAGCGTCATAATTGAGTTAGTGACAACGATAATGGTGTACAAATTTGAACAATTAAGCCGAAAGGAGGTTGAACAAATGCTAGGAATTACACTTAAGGAAACGCGAGTTTATAGGGAAATCAAAGAAGAGGGACGAGAAGAGGGACGAGAAGCCGAAGCGCGATCGCTCATTCTTCGTCAACTAACTCGACGTGTAGGAGAATTACCTCAACAAGTACGTGAAAATATTGAAACTCTTTCTCTAGAACAATTAGAAAATCTGGGCGAGGCACTACTTGATTTTACTAGTATGGCTGATTTACAGGCTTGGTTAGAAGCACTTGAGGGTTAAGATGCTAGGAATGCGATCGCCAAAGCAAGTTGAACAAATGCTACGAGGATTACTTTAAATAAATTAGCAAATTCAATCCGGGAATTGTGCGGGAAAGTGTCCACAAAACTATGATAATGTAAATTAAACCCAGACTCCATTGATACCAAGCAAGTGCAGAGATAATACCTGGTAAATGTTGGTCTCGCAGACGAATGTCATTAAATCCTAATTTCACTAGGTTATTGAGACTAAAATCATAATAATTGAGCCAATTCCAACGGCGATCGCACAACAAAGGCATATATCTTTCACGAAATGTCTGATTTCTGGGAATCACTGGCAAACGTCCAATTAACAATCGTAATTGTCGAAATGTCCCGTCTTCTGTAAAGTAGGAAATGTCCATTAAATCATGATAACGTCCTTGTTGGTAAAGTCGAATTAATAAAGTCAGTGGAACGGGAACAATAATTATTAAAAGACACCCCAATGTCAACCAAGGTTGTTCTGCATTGCGAAAGATAGCTAATAAGCTCAAGAATTCTAAAATGCTAAAACTGATTAATATGGAAATGGTTTCACAGGACGTGGGAATAATTGGTATCGGACGGAGACGACGATAGCGATCCACTAGCCAAAATAGCAAACCGAAGTAAGCGATCGCTACTCCTCCTACACCAAATACTAACCAAAAATTCGTACCATAACCACTCAACAACAACAGTACACTTAATGCTAACCAACTCGCAGCTTGGAGTAACCATATACCTATAGAAACTGGTTCGCCAACAATCAAGCGATCGCTTAATTTGGTATATGTTTCTAAATTAATCTCTGCTAAAGTAATTAATTCAGTGGTATTGCGAAATAATTTTACTAAACGGCGCTGAACGATGGCTTCGGATTCAGTCGCAGAAAAACCCAACTTCATCAAACTTGGGATAGTTGCAGTATTAATATTTGTGGACGTCAACTTGCGGCTTAATTCTATTAATCGCAATCGTTGTTTTGTGTACTCCAAATCATTAGCGTCTGCAACTTGTTGTTGTTGACGAAAATTTTGCCCCAAATTCCGCAAGATGTTTTGATTTCCTTGGAATGTAGGTACAGAAAACATTTTCCCAATTTCACCAGGATTACCTAAAATTTTTGCTTGGTTGGAATTAAAAGTTAGACCAGATACATTTAAAAAAGCTTCCTTGGCAAACCTAGCATCGCTAAAATCTGCTTGGTTGAGAATACTCGCACCTTGGAGATTTACTGATTGGTTAAACTCTACTTCTCGAAATATTACAGCTTGCTCAAAAATCGTTTCTTGAAACAAAATTAATTGATTAAAATTACTTTTAGTGAACTGTGCTTGATTAGCGAAATGCACATGAGAAAAATCAGCATTTTCTTGCCAATGTACACTATTAAATTTAGCCAACTGCTTAAAATTTGCTTGATTTAAGTTGGCAATTTTATCAAAAAAACTACCTTCAAAATTAATAATTTCCTGAAATTGAGTTTGTTTAAAATTAGCTTTATCAAAAAAAATACTGCCATAAAAATTGCTCGGTTGTCGAAAGTTAGCACTGCTAAAATTAACGGGACGAGCAAATCTAGTTTCAATCCAGTTAGTAGCTTGGACAAAGGTAGTGTTTTGGGCATCCACAGACTGAAGAAAAAATGTGTTAGAAAACTTCACTTCGCCATTGAAGCGAGTTTGCACCAGGGTTAAAGCACCACGAAAGACAGTAATTTCAGTTGATTGGGTTGACTCTGTTCCCAAAAGCGATCGACAATCTTTAGAGTTGGGTAAAGCTATTGCTAGTGATTCCAAACAAACAAAGCGCAAACGTTCTAATTCTTCTTGTTCGCTAGCAGTAAAAATTGGAGCGATCGCTTGAGCATATAAAGGTGTTCTTAAACCCAAATCGCTGCCCACAAAATCCCCCAGAATCAAAGTATAACTGAGGTCTAAACCCAAAGATTTTGCACCCAATTCTTTACGCAGCAATTGGTAAAAACTATCACGAAAAGTAGCATTTTCTGGGCGTAAATCAATCACCATTTTCTGCAAATCAACCGTCAAATTACCTTCGCGGAGTGTTGGTGTATGCAGTCGTTCTTGTAATAATTCCAGAGTTAAAGGTGTGCGTTCTGGTTGTTGTGCTGCCCAAGTGGGTAGGGGGAGGAAGAGAAGAATTGATAAAACGCAAAGGGACGCAAAGGAAAGCGCAGAGGTACGCAGAGAAAAAACTCTGCGTACCTTTGCGTTTAACCTCTGTGTGCCTCTGCGTTTAAAAAATAATTTATGCAAATTCCTCGATTATTCATCCCTCATCAGCAGAACAATTTTACCTGTTACAGATCCACTTTCAAGTAATTGGTGAGCTTTAGCAGCTTCTTCTAAAGGAAACTTGTGACTAACATGGATTTTTAACTTACCTTCATCAATCCAGGTGGCGCATTGTTCGAGAATTTCTGCATGATGTTGGAGACTCTCTTCTAATCCTAGCAATGCTGGTGTCAGCATTAATTCTAAGCCGATGCGGAGATTACGTAGTCTAGCAGTTTTCCAAACAGTATTGGCATCTGGTTCGAGAATCGTCACAATATCACCATATACTCGGACTGCGGGGAAAGTTTTGTGAAAGGTTTCGCCGCCTACGGTATCAAAAGCCAACTCTACGCCTTCGCCATTTGTCCAATCTAATGCCGCTTGCACAAAATCTGTTTGTTTGTATAAAATTGCATGGTCAGCACCTAGTTGTTTGACGAAATTAGCTTTTTCTTCAGAACCCACAGTGGTAGAAACACTAGCACCTTTGAGTTTTGCCAATTGAATTGCTACATGGCCTACACCACCAGCACCCGCATGAATCAGGACTCGTTCGCCAGGTGTTAATCGTCCGCGTTCGTATAAAGCTTCCCAAGCTGTGATTAAGACTAAAGGTGCTGCCGCGGCTTCGGCAAAGGAGATAGACGCGGGTTTACGTGCCACAAACCGTTCATCCACAACGGTATATTCAGCGTAATTTCCTTGGTGTGCCCCCAAGCCGCCATAGCAAAAATATACCTCATCACCTGGGCGAAAACGTTGTACGCCAGCACCTACAGCTTCCACAATACCAGCACCATCACATCCTAAAATACTTGGTAGGCGATCGCTGTAAAAAGTGCCTCGGCTACGAAGTTTGGTATCAATGGGATTAACACCAGCCGCCACTAAGCGAACTAAAAGTTCAGTGTTTCCTACGGGAACAGCAGGGTTTGGCACGTCCTGTACTTGCAGAACTTCCGGACTGCCAGCTGCTATCATCAAGACTGCTTTCACGACTCTTTCCTCCTGGCTCTAGATGCACGTTTATTTGCAACTTTACCGCAATGGGGTGGATAGAGAGTGAAAAACTGCGATGTCTACGGCTGGCTACGCCTATATTTTAAATAATCAATAGTTGATAAATCTCAACTATTGACTATTTAATATTGACTAATCTCTTAATGAGATACAGCCACTTTTTCATCCACTACCTGAGCATTTTCGGCAACAATTTTGCGGAATGAATCGCCTTCAATTGTCTCCTGTTCTGCTAGCAAATCTACTAAACGCTCCAAAACTATGCGGTTTTCTTCCAATAGTTCTTTTGCTTTGATGTAGGAATTGTTCACAATTTCGCGGACTTGGGAATCAATTTTGGCAGCAATTTCTTCAGAATAGTCTGATTTATTCATCCAGTCGCGTCCCAAAAATACTTCTCCACTCTGATTTTCTAGGGACAACGGGCCTAGTTCTGACATCCCAAACCGTGTGACCATTTGGCGTGCCATTCCTGTGACTTTTTGCAGGTCATCTCCTGCACCTGTGGTAACTTCTGGCTTACCAAACACAATTTCCTCAGCAGCCCGACCGCCCAAAGTCGCGGTGATACGTGCTTTGAGTTGGGAACGGGAAATTAAGCCCTGTTCTTCGTTCGGAGTAAACCAAGTTAATCCTAGTGCTTGCCCCCGTGGAATGAGTGTAACTTTTTGCACAGGATCGTGGTCTTTGAGCAATGTGCCCACTAAGGCATGTCCAACTTCATGGTAGGCAATTAAGCGCTTGCTCTTGCTGTCTACCAAGGCGGTACCTTCCATACCTGCAACTACCCTATCCACAGCAGCATCGATTTCTAAGATGGTGACGGCTTCTTTGCGCCTCCTAGCTGTGAGAATAGCAGCTTCGTTGAGTAAGTTGGCTAAATCTGCGCCGGTAAAACCAGGAGTGCGGCGAGCGATCGCTTCTAATGATACGCTAGGGTCAATCTTCTTATTCCGCGCGTGGACTTGCAAAATTTCCAGCCGGCCTTTCAAATCCGGTGCATCCACCATCACTTGTCTGTCAAAGCGTCCTGGCCTGAGTAGTGCTGCATCTAACACATCTGGACGGTTAGTGGCAGCAATAATAATGATGCCAGTGTTACCTTCAAAACCATCCATTTCGGTCAGCAGTTGGTTCAGGGTTTGCTCTCGCTCATCGTTACCGCCACCGATACCAGCACCCCGTTGTCTACCTACGGCATCGATTTCATCGATAAATATCAGGCAAGGTGCATTGTCTTTGGCTTTTTTAAATAAGTCACGCACGCGGGATGCACCCACACCAACAAACATTTCCACAAATTCCGAACCGGAAATGCTGAAGAATGGTACACCTGCCTCACCAGCGATCGCTTTTGCTAGTAAAGTTTTACCAGTACCAGGAGGGCCAATTAATAGCACTCCTTTGGGAATACGGGCGCCCACAGCAGTAAATCTTTCTGGCTGTTTCAGGAAGGTAACAACTTCTTGCAATTCTTCTTTGGCTTCTTCAACCCCAGCGACATCATCAAATTTCACACCGGTTTTTGCCTCCATTTGGAAGCGAGCTCTCGATTTCCCGAAATTCATCGCTTGGCTAGAAGCATTAGTAGAACGACGCAGGAACAATAGCATTAAAGCTATCAACGGCAAAATCCACATGAGATTAATCAACAACCCAACAGCAGCCCGACTGTTCGCAGAAGAAATCTCACCAAAATCAACATTCTTATCTTTGAGGATGTTAATTAATTCTGTATTTTGCGCCAAAAGTCTCACCTGTTGTGGTGGTGTATTCTCTTTTTGCCCCTTGAGATAAACCCTTGCTATCTGTTCGGCTTCATCAAGCTCAACTTTTTCGATTTCTCCTGCCTTCGCTTTTTTGATCAACTCGCCATAATTTAAAGAGTTACTCTCTGGTTTTTGTGCCAAAACAGGAGTACTCCCAAAAATTCCTGGCAACATCATCAAACTAGCTGCTAGCCCACCAATCCAAGCAACGCGCTTTGACGACCCCTGTTTTATCAATGCTTTTTTTTCCAAATTTGTCATAATAATTACCCTTTGTCTGCTGGCATAAGTTGAGCTATGGTTTTATGCCTATTCTTCTAGCAAAAATTCCAATAACTGGAAGTTACGGTTCTCTTATCTAGTCTAACTTCCGGCATTGGGCATTGGTCATTTGCCCTTCGTCCTCTGTTTTTTGTCATTGGTTATTCTCCGCGTCTCCTTCATCCCTAGTCCCCTCGATATCAATTTGACACATTCCGACACAAATCGTTAAACTAAACACAGTCATAACGACTTTATTTTTTAAACATATCTCTCAATAATAGTAAGTAGTTATACTAATTCTGTATGAAGATGCGCCTTATGAACCCCCCTGTAGTCGCCCCTTGGTCAGGGCTACGGTCGGTGTAGACACATCTCTCTAGCAAACCGTTAATTATGGGATGAAAAAGAAAGAATTAAGTAAGTAAGTCGGCGGAAATAAACCAAATTATATTACGAAACGTAAACAGGCTTAAAACCCTTATCAATGACAAGTGACCAATGACAAATGACTGTCCCCGCCAGTTAGCTTTATTTGCACCGACCTACTTACATTGATACAAAAATATCAAGAAAAAATCTTTTCAGGAATTCTGCCAAATTGCCAAATAAGTTACCTCTGCTGTGAATTCTTGTCTCATTTTCAGGTAAGATGGCGTTGGCACAGTTACAAAAAAAATTAGCTTTAGTATCTACTCAAAATTAGGTCTAACAGCTTTAGCACTAGTAATTGTTACTCAGATAAAAGTTTACGTTTTCTGAATAAACACGTTCACAAATAACGGTTATTGTTAGGGAATTTATCTATATATGATTGCTACGTTGATTGTAGCTTGGATTGTTTTCATCATATTGTGGAAGTTGCTGAAAGCAACCGTGAGTAGTGCATTAACTATTGCGGTAATCCTAGTTTTATTAAACATCGGTTTTGGCATTACTCCGCAAGATATTTGGCATCATATAACCCAGTTTGCTCAAACTCTCTCGCAGATCCAAAGCGGCAAGTAATACCATTTTGGATCGAGAATCCCTTTGGTGCATTTGAGTTAATGTGATTATAACTGTGGCAATTATTTTTAAAAGTGCGATAAAAAATTAAAAGTTTACCTTGATTAACATCAGGTGAATTACAAAAATGACTAGAGAAAATTTTCATCTCTAGTCTTTGTCGATCAACTATTCTTCAAAGCTAAAATCTTAGCCAATGCATCTTTAAAACTTGGGGGTAACTGACGCATAATCTTGCCTCTTTCGCGATCTAAAGCTACTAAAGTCACCTTGGCAGTGACGTATAATTGTTGTCCATCAGTTGAGACAATAGCATAATCCCAATTGATCCGGACGCCAGTCACCTCAGCCATGCGCGTTTTTACTATGGCTGTCATACCCAGTTGAATTGAACGATGATAGCGCACTGACAATTCTACAACTGGTAAATCACAACCTAAAGCTACTAAATCAGCAAATTCAATACCTATAGATCGTAAGCATTCAACTCGTGCTTCTTCCATCCAAGCTAAATAGGAACCATGCCACACAATACCCGAATAGTCAGTGTGATGAGGTTGCACTCTTACAGGATATTCAAACCAGTTTTCAAATTCATGATTTGATGGATTGTCAAGGGCGCTGGTTGGTGGTAATTTTGGTCGGTTGGGTTTTTCTTCTGACATTTTCAAGTTTTTCGGTACTTATTTTCAGAGCCGATAAATTTTCCAAATATGGAGTAGTTTAAAATTTAATTGCGTTCCAGGACTTGTTGATTTAAGATTTACACTTCCGAGTATAGGGAGTGTTTTGTTATGCAGCCTAATCTCCGGTATGTTAGTGTTATAACTTTGACTCTACTTAGTGTACTAGGTTTTGGGATGGTCTACCCAGAAAATCACCAAGTCAGTACAAATACAAAGTTGCGATGTCTAACGACAAGCCCTACCCTTCGGGAACGCCAAAGGCGAACGGGTTCGGAGGTTCGCAATCGACGGGAACCGCTAAGACTGCGACCTCCTCACCGCTGTGCGTCTACAGATTTTGGAGAAAAAGCTCAAGCTTTACCCCAGAATAATCAACTCTCAGAAATTGAAAGGCTCAACGAAGAAGCTATCAAACAATCTCAGCAAGGTCAATCGCCACAAGCTTTGCAAAGATTAGAAAAAGCATTAGCCATCAGTAGAGAATACGGTGAGCGTGCTTGGGAAGCTGTAACATTCAACAACATTGGCAGAGTATACCAAACTCAAAGAAAGTATTCCGAAGCACTCAAATCTTATCAGCAAGCGATATTGATTAATAAAGAACTCGGAGATCTAGTCCGACTTGGCAAAACCTATAGTAATGTAGGTTACTTATTCGATATCCAAAATAAACGAGAGTTAGCAATTCTTTTCTACAAAGGTTGCGTAATTAATCGTGAGAAAGCTCGTTTGAGTCCATCAACACTAACTGCACCACAACCAGATGCTTACAGCATTACTGTTAGTCAGACATATCGGATTTTGGGTGAACGATTACTCAAACAAAAACGTATTCCGGAAGCGCAACGCACAATGGATTTACTCAAAGTTGAAGAACTAGAGGAGTATCTCCAAAATGTCCCAGGTAATCAACGTACTGCTAAAGGTATTGATATAGTGGCAGAAGAAAAACCAATTAAACAAAAGTTAGATCAAACCGTAGATAATGCTGTTGTACTGGGTAAAGAATTAACAAAACTCCGAAAAATTCCTCTCCAAGAGCGATCGCCACAACAAAAACAACGCATCGAACAGTTAGTATTAAATCAACAGCAACTCTTGGACGAATTTAACAAATTTATCGATAGTCCTCCAGTGAGAGCGCAGATAGAACAAATTAGCCGTACAGCTAGGCGGCAAAATTTAGATTTAGAAAGTCTCAATCAAATTCGAGATAATTTAGGGCGATTGCCCCAAAAATCTGCACTACTCTACCCACTGATTTTAAAAGATAGCTTGGAATTGGTATTAGTAACTCCGGATTCTCCACCAATTCACCGCACTGTTGCAGTGACGGGCGAAAATCTCCATGAAACAATTGGAGATTTCCGCCAAGCTTTAATTAATCCCAGTCAAAATATTACAGCACCTGCACGTCAATTGTATGATTGGCTAATTAAACCAATAGAAAAAGACCTGAAACTTTCAGGCACACAAACTCTGATTTATGCTCCAGATGACCAGTTACGCTACATTCCTTTAACTGCTTTATATGATGGCAAACAATGGCTAGTGCAGCGCTTTGGTGTCAATCACATTACATCTGCTAGCCTGACTAATTTAAACACTCCAAAACAATCTAATTTGCGGGCTTTAGCAGGTGCTTTTACTAAAGGTAATTATCAAATCAAAGTTGGGAATCGGCAGGTTGCTTTCGCTGGTTTGCCGTTTGCAACGCGGGAAGTGGAAAGTTTAGCTGCGGTGATTCCTGAAACTAAGAAGCTTTTAGATGATGCTTTTACCCCCGGCATCGCTGTACCCCAAATGGACGATTATACAATTGTCCATTTAGCCACTCATGCAGCCTTTGTGGTGGGTAAACCAGAAGATTCATTTATTTTATTCGGGAATGGCGATCGCGTTAACTTTAGAAATGTCGCTACTTGGTCACTCCCCAATGTGGATTTAGTAGTGTTGAGCGCGTGCGAAACCGGCTTGGGAGGCAAGTTAGGTAACGGTGAGGAAATTTTGGGTTTTGGCTATCAAATGCAGCAAACCGGCGCTAGAGCCGCCATCGCCTCGTTATGGTCTGTGGATGATGGTGGTACACAAGCACTGATGAGTGCTTTTTATAATATTCTTTCTTCTGAGAAACTGACTAAAACCGAAACTCTACGACAAGCTCAAATCTCATTAATTACCGGAAACTCCAAGCCAAAAAATGACAATGCACCTGCAACGCCAACTCGGAATTTTAGTCATCCGTACTACTGGGCACCCTTTATTTTAATTGGTAACGGACTTTAGGAATGCCAATTTTGGATTTTAGATTTGGGGTTTTGGATTAAAAGCGTTTGCCACAAAGCTGTTCCAATAATTTGAAACTTTGAATTCTGATTACATAATGCCCTGATGAAAATTTTGATAAGATTTGACCACAAGAGGAGCGATCGCTTTTCAAATCAAGTAGGACACGGGAACATATCCCAGAATTGGGCAGCCATATACGCCACCTCTGACTGCGGTGCGTTTTAGCACCTGATAGCTCAAGGTTCAAAATTTGGCTCGTGAAGTTTTAGCAGGTAGGGAAAAAGATGCGACAGACCAGCAACGAGCCAATCACTGAATGGTAACGGAGAATGAATAATGAGCGATCGCTAAGCAAGCCGCTATTACCAATCACCGGTTACCGAGAATCAATTTGTAATTTGCCATCGGTCTTTGGAACCTTAACACTTCTTAACGAGAGTTTTGGAGTCTGTATCAGTATGCATAGATTGCTTGACAAGATTAGCCAACTCCTGTAATTGGTTAATTGCCTCCGCACCCTCTAACTTCATTAATTCGCGGTCATCCCGCATTTCTGTCCAGGTAATCCCGTAATCCGACACTAAAAACCGAATCAGGTGGTTATCACCCAAGCTAACCATAAATGATGCACTATTCATTTGGTCGCCACAGGTGTAACAGGACGCAGGATAGCCACGCCGCTCTAATACAACCGCCAAGGCTTGGAGATTCATTACCAAGTCTTGTACGAATTGTCGATGTTGATGTGCTAGTCTCAGAAACACTTTTGTCCTCCAGACACCACAGTCATTTGAGTTACTTTTATATTTTCTTTAGATTTTCCCATCCACTAGTATTGTAAACTATTCATTACAATAACCAGATAAATAAGATTGAGTCGTTAGTTGACTACCTTGTTTAGGCTAGTAGATTACGGTTTTGAGTGCCGTATCAAACTATTCAATTTGCAAGTTCAAAATCTGGGACGGAATTGTTAAATTTAACTTATGTCTTTGTACACTTCTGTGAAGGTAGATTTCTACACGAAGCGATCGCTTTAAGAGTAACTCAAATCTACCAGTAGTCAACTACAGAAAAGCCACATATTGTGTTTTTATTAACGATGTGCAGCTAAATTCACTACTCTGGGAGTCTCTAACGTAGTTTTGCGTTGTTATGGTACCTCTTGCTTGCATGTTTAATCTGTTCTGTTTTTAGCGTAGATTTTGGTATGCACAGATTTTTAGGTATACCAAATTTATTCCTCCTAACTATATATTTGAGCAGATGAGAGCGCAATTGGTAAATTCAGTAGTAAATTGCAGAGTAAATATAAATTCCGATACAAAAACTACGTACTTAAGAGATCGGTCTGAGTGTTTAAAAAAACAAATAACCGATTAACACTAAAAGCATTAAGGCAACGAGTAACAGAGGCTGGTTTAGACCCAAATCAACCAACTCTCGAAGAAATTAGTCAAATAGTCAAGGAAGTTAGGGAAGAACTTTGGACTGAAACATGAGGGTTGTAGTTGATGTAAATGTTTGGATTTCAGCATTACTTTGGGGAGGAGTGCCAGATATAGTTCTAATCCTGGCAGAGGAGCAGAAAATAACTATATTTGCATCTGAAGGTTTATTTTTAGAGTTAGAAACTACTTTGCGTCCTCCCAAGTTTCAGTCTAAAATCGAGTCTTTAAATTTAACAGTAGAAGATGTAATTAATACCACAAAAGATGTACTCCAATTCTGTCTAACTGTTTCTGTAAACGCTCCTCAATTACGCGATCCAAAAGATATTAGAGTTCTGGCTGCGGCTATTGCTGCAAATGCTGAAGCAATTATTACTGGTGATTTAGATTTATTGGTATTAATAGAGTTTAACGGAATTCCCATTTTGACACCGCAAGATTTTCTGATGCGTTATTTTCCAGAAGTATCTAATACTAATTTTTAATTCGTAATACCCTACGGTAAGCCAAAGCAGTATTAATTAAAGCTTGAAACTCCAAATGCCGAGATGTCGAAACTTCATTTCTAGAAACTGGGGAAGAATTTCCTAATACCCAATCCCCAGTCCCCAGTCCCTTATTAATAATGAGTTGCCGATTTGCGATGATGCACAGCTGTGACACCCTCATTATCTAACAATTTGCCATTATCGACAGTTGCATAAACCAGCCAATGGTCGCCAGATTCCATCCGATTTTTTACAGAACATTCGAGATATGCTAAAGCGTCCGTCAGTATGGGAGAACCGTTTTCAGCAACTTCTGCGGCGACATCAGCAAATCGGTCTTGTCCTGGGCCAAAGGGTTTGAGGAAGTGCTTCATCAACCCCAAGTGATTGCCTTCTTTGAGGATATTCAGGACAAATTTATTTCCTGAATGTGTCAAACTTTCCACGGCGCGGTCTTTGGCAACAGCGATGGTTAAACCAGGAGGACTAAAGCTAGCCTGAGACACCCAAGAAGCTAACATGGCGCTGGATATGTCATCTTGTTTGGCTGTGAGAACACACAGTGAACCGACTATTCGCCCAACTGCTTGTTCAACGGTGGTGGCGGGAACACTTTGCGATAGCGAAGCGCTGCTGCGAAGCGCAGATCGCACTTTTTTAGCTTTCTTCAATGTTTGGGCAAAGTCAGTGCCGGCTTGTTCGCACAACTGCAAGGTTGCATCGTCTGGTTTAAATTTGACGCGGATGGTATCAAAACCAAACCGATAACCAGCGTCTTTCAATTTGCCTTCAATTAAATCAACCGCTTCACCACTCCAGCCAAAGGAACCAAACACACCAGCCAATTTATTATTCGTAGCTGTGGCCAACACAATTCCTAAAGCTGTTTGTACGGGTGTGGGTGCATGACCGCCAAGGGTAGGAGAACCGATGACAAAGCCAGCGGATTTTTCCACAGCAGCACGAATATCTTCTGGGTCGGTGAATTCGCAGTTAATGGATTCTACCGCGACGCCAGCTTTGGTGATGCCACGAGCGATCGCCTGGGCTAAGGTGGCTGTATTTCCATAGGCCGATGCATAAATTAACGCTATTGTCAAGTCAGCAGAAGTTTGTTGCTGGCTCCATTGGCGGTAAGATTTGGTCAGTTCGATTAACCCGTAGCGCACCAAAGCACCATGTCCAGTGGCGTACATTCGCACGGGAAAATCTGCAACTTTTTCCAGCGCTGTTTCAACTTGACGGGCGTGGGGAGCCATCAGGCAATCAAAATAATAGCGTCGGTCTTCGTTATAAATTTCCCAGCCTTCATCAAATACCTGATCTCCGCAAACATGCGCCCCAAATAACTTATCTGAGTAGAGAATTTCTGTTTGGGGATCGTAAGTGCAAAGGTGGTCTGCATAACGGGGATTGGGTGTGGGAATAAATTGTAAATTATGCCCATTGCCCAAATCGAGAGTTTCTTCACCCCGCATCACCAGAATTTGCAAATCTGGATTTTCCAGCGCTCCGCGTAAATTTATCGCCCCTGGATTAGAACAGACAAAGGTGATTTGTGGCGCAATTTCTAGTAAAGCTTTTAAAGTTGCAGCCCGGTTGGGATTGACATGTCCCAAAATTACATAATCTAGTTTTGTAACATCAAAACGCTGCTGCAACGCTGCTAAATAAATTTCTGTAAACGTTTCCCCAGGAGGATCAATCAGAGCATTTTTATCGCTTTCAATTAAATAAGAATTAGCAGTTGTACCCTTAGCCAGAGCATATTCTATTTCAAATCTCAGCCTTGACCAACTGCGCGATCGCAATATTTTTGTATCTGTAGCAATGGGGAAAACTTGAACGTCACGGGGTTTGTTTGTTGACATAACACAAAAGAGAGTGAGGAGTTAGGAGTTAGGAGTTAGGAGTTAGGAGTTAGGAGTTAGGAGTGAGGAGTTAGGAGTTAGGAGTTAGGAGTAAATACGGGATTAATAGCATCTGTATAGGAGTTTTAAGTTAGGAGTGGTAAGGATGAGTTTAACAAAATATATTGTCTGCACGTAATCTCAGAGTGTTGAATCAATTACTTGCTTCAACTCCTAACTTTTAACTCCTAACTCCTAACTTTTAACTCCTAACTCCTAACTTTTAACTCCTAACTCCTAACTTTTAACTCCTAACTTTTTAATAGTGGTTTCCAACTTTGCGATGATGCACAGCTGTCAGCGCATCTGGCTTAGAAACTCGTCCGGCGTAGACGGTGCTGTATACTGCCCAGTGGTCGCCGCAGTCCATTCTGCTGACGACTTCGCACTCCATGTAGGCGAGGGCGTCGGTGAGGATGGGGGCACCATTTTCGGCTGCCTGGGTTCTGACTCCTTCAAAGCGATCGGCACCAGGGGCGAACCGTTTCAAAAAGTGCTTCATCAGTGGTTGAAAATTGGCTTCTTCTAAGACGTTGAGGACAAAGCGATCGCCTACTTGCATGAGTGATTCAATTGCTCTATCTTTGGCGACTGCAATGGAAAATCCCAAGGGTTTGAAGCTGGCTTGAGCAACCCATGAAGCTAACATCGCACTGGAAACATCGCCTTTTTTGGCAGTGATGATGTATAGTCCGCCGCTGAGTCTACCTAGTGCTTTGTCTAAGTCCGCACCAAGGGATTTCATGGCTTTGATGCTGCGATCGCGTGTTACCCATTGTCCTAAGTCTGTACCCGCTTCTTCACACAGCTTGTAGATGTTTTCTGTGGGTGTTTGCTTAATCCGAATTGCTGGAAAAACCGTTGTCAAACCCAAATTCCGGAATTTACTGAGCAAAGGATCTATCGGCTCATCATCGCCGCCGCCACTTTCAAATACGCCGATGGCTTGCTTTTCTTTGGCAGATCCTAAAACTGTGCTGAGTGCAGCTTGGATACTAGCAGCGCCGGAAACGGGAGGTAAACCAACAACCAGTCCAGCACAGCGGCCTACTAGTTCGCGTAACTCTTGTAAATCGACTTCCGATCCCAAATCGACGATTTCCACGGCGACACCGGTTTTAGCGATACCATTGGCAATTGCTTGGGCGAGGCGATCGCTATAACCGTATTCGGAAACGTAAAATATCCCAATGGTTGTTTCTGGCTTGGCTTGGGTTTGGCTCCAAGTGCGGTAACGTCCAACTAGTTCGTCAACATTGTGAGATAATAATGGCCCGTGACCAGTGGCAATCATGTCGATGGTTTTTAATTCCCCCATCCGCTTGAGGGCAGACAGCACTGACCGGGCGTTTGGCCCCATCAAACATTCGTAGTAATATTTAAAATCTGCTTCCAGAGTTTTTAAGTCTTCGTCGAAGGTGGTATCGGAACAATAGTGCATCCCGAAAGCATCGCAGGTGAAGAGAATTTTAGTTTTGTGGTCGAAGCTGAAGATAGTGTCCGGCCAATGTAAATTTGGTGCAATCACGAATTCAAATTCATGACCGTTACCCAAATCTAAGCGATCGCCATTTTTCACAATCCGCCGTTTAAATGGCTGATGTACCAAATCTTCCAAAAACTGAATTGCTACCTTAGAACCAACAACCGTAATATCTGGAGCCATTTGCAGCAAATCTTTCACTAAACCGCTGTGGTCTGGCTCGGTATGGCTGATAATCAAATAATCTATTTCTTTGGGGTTGATTAGTCCTGTGAGCGTATCAAAATATAGTTGACGAAACTTTTCGTGGGAAGTATCGACTAAGGCAGTTTGCTCTCCCCGGATGAGAAACGAGTTATATGTAGTACCGTTTTGCAGACCGAACTCAATATCAAAGCGATCGCGATCCCAATCCAGCGATCGAATTGTCGTCGTCTCTTGAGCAATCTCCGCAGTCTGTATGGTGAGCCGTTTTTCAGTTTTTTCGGTGAGCGCTACCATAACCCCCTCCTTGACAAATTGAGTATTTATTCCTCTTGTCTTATTGTGACACGGGTTATATGTAAATTTTTATTAAAAAATTTATACTCATGTTAAAAAAAATCAAATGATCGAACCACAGAGGCACAGAGAAGCCAGTGCGTTGGGCGGGTTCCCCGACTTGAAGCAACTGGCGCGACGCAGAGAGAATATTTGGCTAGCTTTAGAGATTGGAAATTCTCGGTTGCACTGGGCGTTATTTCGGGGCGAGACTCTAGATCGTGCTTGGGATACTGACCATCTAGCTGAGTCTGTTATACAGCAATTGGCTAAATCTCAAACCCCAGATGATTTATCAAAGAAACAATTTCCCCCCCTCTGCCCCTCTGCCCCTCTGCCCCCCTGCCCTCTTCTCCTCGCCTCCGTAGTTCCCAGCCAAACTGCTATTTGGGAAACTTATCCCAACGTCCGCGTTATTACTTTAGGCCAGATACCGCTCAAAGGTATGTATCCCACATTAGGAATTGACCGTGCTTTAGCTTTGTGGGGTGCAGGAAAAACTTGGGGTTTTCCAATGTTGGTGATTGATGCAGGAACAGCGCTAACTTTTACGGCTGCGGATGCTAATCAGTGTTTAGTTGGAGGCGCAATTTTGCCGGGATTAGGTTTGCAATTTACAACTCTCGGTCAGCAAACAGGACAACTACCATTAGTTGAAATCCCAAATTTGGCATCTTTACCACCACGTTTTGCAGTCAATACAACCGAAGCAATTCAAAGTGGTGTAATTTACACTTTTCTAGCCGGAATTAAAGATTTTATTGAGGCGTGGTGGAATTTATTTCCTGATGGCAAGATTGCAATTAAAGGTGGCGATCGCACTTTAGTATTAAACTATCTACAAGTATTATATCCCGACATTGCAACACAGATAATTGTGGAACCAAATTTAATTTTTTTGGGAATACGAGAAATAGTAAAACTGCTCTAAGTTAGACCTAGAGCAGCTAATATTTATTAATTAGAGGGTCGGAATTGAGCTTTTATCCTCTGACCAATAGAAGTCGCTTCACGGCGAATTCTTTCAGTATCAAGCGTAAGCATTTTACGTTTTTGCATTAGAACTTTCCCATTTACAATCACACTATCAACATCTTGGGCATCTGCTGCATAAACAAGATGGGAGACGACATCGTAAAGCGGGAGCAAGTGTGGTTCTTTAAACTGGACTTGAATCACGTCTGCTTGAAGTCCCACCTTAATCGCACCAATTTTATTTGATAAGCCCAGTGCTTCTGCACTGCCAAGTGTTGCCATACGCAAAACTGTCTTAGCTGGTACAGCAGTGGGGTCAAGGGTAGTCCCTTTATGGATGAGAGCGGTGAGGCGAATTGCCTTCCACATATCAAGAACGTTGTTTGACGCAGCTCCATCAGTGCCCAAACCAACCTTAACTCCGGCTTGCAGCATCGCCGGAATCGGCGCAAAGCCAGAAGCCAATTTCATATTCGAGTCAGGATTGTGGATAACACCAACACCGCGTTTCGCTAGCAGGTCGATTTCACTTGCGTTCGGCCAGACAACGTGTGCAGCAAATACACGCGGGTCTAGGAAGCCGAGATTGTCTAGATGTTTCACAGGAGTTGCGTTATAGCGCTGCTGGATATCTTTAACTTCAGCTTGTGTTTCTGCCAGGTGAATTGTCAGTGGAACATCGTAATGACGCGCAGCTCGAATAGCCTGGGTGAGATGCTCTGGCGAGACAGTGTAGGGAGCGTGGGCAGCAATAGCTGGTATTATACGTTCGTTCTTACCTTTCCAACGTTTGAGAAAATTGATCGCCGAGGCAAAGGCATCATCCCATCCTTTGAAACCAGGACTGGGAAAATCTATTGACGAGGGCGCAATAATCGCACGTAAGCCGCATTCATTAACAACTTGGGCAGCGACATCTGGCTCAAAGTACATATCAACAAATGTTGTTGTACCACTGCGTATCATCTCCCAACAGGCAAGTTGTTCGCCAACGCGGACAAAATTTTTATCAACGAACTGCCCTTCTGCTGGGAAGATGTAATTCTGGAGCCAATCGTCCAACGCTAAATCGTCTGCAAGACCACGAAACAAAACCATTGCTGAGTGAGAGTGACCGTTAACAAGACCCGGCATCAGCACCAGACCGTCGCCTGGGAGCGTCCTGTCGGCTCTGTATGATGTCGTGATTTTGTCTTGTGTGTCTACTGCAACAATTTTGCCATCCTTAATGGCGATCGCACCATTCTCGATAATCGGTTTTGCCTCGTTCATCGTTACGATGAAATCGCCACCCACAATCAGTTCTACTCTTTGCTTCCCTTGAGTGCCTAGATTATAGTTACTCTGAGCAATAACTATCTGACCGAACAAGACAAACAACGTCGTACAAAGAAAAAGAACTAATACCTTGTAGTATTTTGTCAGATGATATCTCACAGTCAAATATCCTTGTGGAATTTTTTTGCTGACTTTATCATCCGTCTAATTGCTACCATTTTCACAATTAAAAAGTGTCGTTTATACCAAAGATATGTAAATATTCTTCACAAATTTTAGTCTTGAATAGCGCTACTTAATCACTTCTTAATTACTCTTTATATAAAAAACAATCCTTGCTACATCAGAGTTTCATTGAAAAAATGATTAATTAGAGGCATAAAATTAGAATTTACGCACTGTACAAATTAATCATGATGTGCATTTACAAAATATGTCGTTTCAGGCTTTTATTAATTATTTGTTTGATGATAAATAGACCGTCGTTGTAAGGGCACAGCACTGTTCCCTACGACAGACCTGATTTTTCAATCATCCGTATTTGGTATTTGCTGTCAATGTATAAGTCCTAAAAATTAGGAAATAAATCTTCAAACACAGTTATTGTTTAAGGTTTAAAAGTTGGTTTTTAATTTTTTCTCCCAAAGTGATAAAAGCTGGTGACAGACGCTTTTGATGTCCGAGACCAGCTCTCATAAGTCTGGAAAAAATTAACGAATTTTAATGTTTCAACCAACGAAAAATTAAAGTTTCATTAGAGTGACCCAAGAGGCTTATGCTTTGGGTTTCTCGGCAGAAACTTTTCCACCCTTCACCAACCAAGCGATACCAGCAGTGAGAACTATGCCACCTGTTGTAAATGGTTCAGGGATTGGGGTTGTAGAGGTAACATTAATTAATCCATTGTTCCGATCTATTGTTCCCTGAATAGGATTTCTCAGACTCAGTCCTAAACCAACGGTTCCGAACAGATAATAATCTGTACTTTGCGCGTTATCCTGACCTACATCAAAGTACCCAAACAAAGACTTCGTGGCTGTATCGTAGTTAAAATCTAAAAAATCATAAACAATACTCCCATTAGTCACCGGAGCAAAACTATTCAACAATTTTTTACTTGGGTCAAAAAAAGAAACTGCGATGGATTGAAGTTTTGAAGTGTCTATGGTTGTGTAACCTTGAGTTTCATCATAAGAAAACGAGCCTTTAGCTGAATACCCAGCATCACCAGTCCAATCAAAGTTGAGTGTAACTGCGTGAACTGGGGCAGCTTTTAGTAAATCCAGGCTCATCACTACCCCAACAGTAGTAGCAATACAAAGCTTTTGAGTTAATTTCATCAGAAAAGTTTTTCCAATTTAAGGATCTGTATAAAGCCGTATTGCAAATTATTGCATTTATTTGTTAAATAGATATTAAATGCATCTTAATTAATAATTGGCATCAAATAACTCTTGCCATTGCAGCTAAATTGCAATCATAGTTAAAACCAATAAAGAGTAAGTCAAAATAACGCCCAATTGCCTTTGACAAACTCTCGAATATCCATCGCCACATCCCCAGCACAAGATTGTGGTAAGTCATTTCCAGCATGGGCAATCATTTTCAACTCGATTTTTGGAGTTAGTTGGGCATAAACTTGACTTTTGGCTAAAGCATCTGGTGTATCAAGGCCACCTTGTAAAATTAACACTGGGACTTCGATCGCGTAAAGCCGTTTTTGTAATAATTCCGCCTCAATTTCTGCTTGTCGCCGTTTGAAAAGCAACTGACAAGCTATCGGGTAACGCAACAAATCTTGACGTAATTGCAAATCCTGTGTAATTTTTTCATGCCAACCCAGGATTTTAGTTAAGGTAATTAGCGATCGCAACAATTTAATCACTAATGGTGAATAATTCAATAATCGCCGCATCTTCCGACAATACTCTTCTTGCCCTGCTATCTCTACACCCTCAGGTGCTAGCAACACCATACCATTAACTTTCTCTGGATACTTTAGGGCATAGCTAGCAGCAATCCAAGCCCCAAGAGAATGCCCCACTAAATAAACTTTTTCTAGCTTGACAGCTTGCACGAACTCAGCTAGACACTCAACTTGTAAATCAATCGAATGATGAATATTAGGATTCTCCGACTCACCAAAGCCTAATAAATCAGGTGCGAAGCAATGGAAATTTTCTGCAAGGGACTCCATCACAGATAACCATTGACTGCTATCATTCCAAGCACCATGTAAAAAAATTACAGGAATTTCTGCACCAGCTTCACGCCAAAATAATAGCCCTTGAGAAAGCTTTCTTCGGGAGTTACGGAATAGTGTATCCATTTTAATTTAGTAGTTAACCTTAGCACCATAATAAATAGTCATTAGTCATTGGTCATTAGTAATTAATCGTTCGTGAATAAACAAAGGACAAATGACAAATGACAAATAACTAATAACAAAATATTATTATGCCAATGTTGTCAAGCCATTCAAGTAGTCTTGCAACTGTCGAGTATGGTCGTGAGACATCTGTCCTGGAGGTAGAAAGTTGAGATCGAAAGCTTGGATTTCCATCACTTCCAAAACATCTTTAACTTCCATTGTCCCACGTACCTGGGCTTCAACCACAACACAAATTGAATGCATTCTAGGATCGCGGTCTGGCGAGGAGTAAACCCCTACTAAACGGTTAATTTTCACTAATTCGAGTCCAGTTTCCTCCATCAATTCCCGGCGGACTGTGTTGGGAACATCTTCTCCCCAATCCACAATACCTCCAGGTAATGACCAAAGGCCATTGTCGCGCCGCCGGATCAGTACGATCCGACCATCAGGTAAAATTGGGATGATACTAGTACCAGTAATGGGATGACGAAATATAATACCCAATACTGTTTGTCCAATACGCCATAAGTTACGTGTGGACTGGACAGCTGAAGGAAAAAAAGCAATAACGTTCAATCTTCAAAATTAATGTGTTGTATTTAATATTTCTCTACCACTTACATCAGCTCAACTAATGAAAATTATGTTGAGTTTTGTTTTATACAAAAAAGTTTGTGGTTTGAGATTTTATTCCCACGATTTACGTAGAACACTCCCAATTCTAACATCAAGTTTCCTTCAGAAGCACTGTATTTATATATACATAATATTAGTTATTAGTAATTAGTTCTTTGTCCTTTGTTTATTCAGTAATGACCAATAACTAATGACAAAGGACAAATGACCAATCATTTAGTAATCTACATATATTTGAGATATTTGAATCTCAGAAACAATATTTTTTATCTAGGCTGCCAGCCAGATAATTCAATATTATTATTGACATAATAAGGTTGAATGCGGTAGACTAGAACACTGTTTAAAGCGTATAGATTAGTCACTAGGCTACAAGTATATCAATAACATTAGTAGCTGATATTGCCTACGTTATGCCTAGTTGCGATTTTTTTGTTGTTTATTAATGAGGTGAACATGGCTAAGCGCCGTAACCCGAAAAAAGAAAAGGCGCTACGGAACCAGGCATATGCCCGGAAGTTTCGTAAACGGACTACCACAGGAAGAATGCAAAGAAGGTTCCAACAAAGACCACCGAAGAGTGAGGAAGATGAGGGCGCAGCAGCAATTGATGCTGAGTAAGTTGCCTGTTAATATACTTACTTTTTAAGTCTTTTAGAATTTGGGGGCGTACACTTGTACGCCCTCAATTATTTTGGGGCATTGGGCAATACGCTTGGGTTAAGGGTTATTGACGTAGAATATTGGTCTTGAAGACGCGATGAATCGCGTCTCTACATGAGGGTTTTGGGCTTAACTGAACTGTATTGGGGCATGGGGAGGTGTGGGAAGCTTTTTTCTAATCTCCCCACACTCCCCCATCTCCCTCATCTCCCCCATCTCGCCGCGTCCCCGCGTCCCCACTCCCTACTCCCTCTCTTCCCCAATTTCAGCGCGGGCGGCTATGAGTGCTTCATTTACCTGTGTAAAGCCGGTGCCGCCGTAACTGTTGCGGGCAGCCACGACTTGGCGCGGGGATATGGCTTGATAAATATCTGGGGCAAATGCTGGATGTAGTTGTTGCCACTCGTCCAGTGTCAAATCTTTCAGGAGTTTACCTGCGGCAATACTGGTTTTTACGACTTTACCCACAAGATTGTAAGCTTCTCTGAAAGGGACACCCCGTGCTGCTAGATAATCTGCGACATCGGTGGCATTGGAAAAGTCTTCGGTTACGGCTTCGGCTAAGCGGTGGGTACGAAATTCCAAGCCTTCCCCTAGCAAAATTGTCATTGCTTCTAGAGAGGCTTTGACTGTGTTGACGCTATCAAATAAACCTTCTTTATCTTCTTGCAGGTCTTTGTTATACGCCAGGGGTAACCCTTTCATAATCACCAGCATTGCCTGGAGATGACCGAATACACGCCCTGTTTTTCCCCGCACCAATTCTGGGACATCGGGATTTTTCTTTTGGGGCATGATACTGGAACCAGTTGCACAGCTATCTTTGAGGGTGACAAAGCGAAATTCTTCAGATGACCAAAGAATGACTTCTTCTGCAAGGCGGCTGAGGTGAACCATGATTATGCTAGCAGCACACAAGAATTCGATCGCAAAATCGCGATCGCTCACTCCATCGAGGCTATTAGCATAAATTTTGTCAAAACTCAATAGTTTGGCTGTGTAATGGCGGTCAATGGGGAAAGTAGTTCCAGCTAAAGCACCACACCCCAAAGGTGAAATATTCACGCGGCGAGAAACATCACTGAGGCGTTCCCAATCGCGTTGGGCCATTTGAAAGTATGCCAGGAGATGGTGAGCTAAACTCACAGGTTGGGCGCGTTGCAGATGTGTATAGCCAGGAATTAAAGTTTCAACGTGTTTTTCGGCTATATTTAGCAGAATATCTTGAAATTGCCGCAATTGGCTTTTGATTTGTTGGATTTGGTCGCGGAGGTAGAGTCTAGTATCGGTGCCAACTTGGTCATTACGCGATCGCGCTGTATGCAGTTTTTTACCCACATCACCAACAATTTCCGTCAATCGTCGTTCAACTGCAAAATGCACATCCTCAGCATCCACACCAGGCTGAAATTTTCCCTGGCGGTACTCTTGGCGAACTTCTTCTAAGCCTGCAACTAGTTGCTCACCTTCTTCTTTTGAAATAATGCCCGTGTGAGCTAGCATCTTGGCATGAGCTTGAGAACCAGTCAAGTCATATTCGATTAATTCAATATCAAAATTTATACTGGCATTAAAACGAGCGATCGCCGGATGTAATGCTGATTCAAACCGCTGACTCCAAGTTTGTTCTTTAGTCATAGATATGAGGAGAATGAGGGAGAGTTAGGAGTTAGGAGTTAGGAGTTAAGAGTTAAGAGTTATAAATTTTTGACTTCTAACTTCTCACTCCTAACTCTTGTACAGACGCGATTAATCGCGTCTCTACTCCTAACTTTTAAATTTAACCGTAGCTAGTTAGATTCCGAATGATATAGCCAATGACTAAACCAATCAACAATGCCCACACTTGACCTGTTTGTATAAAATGGTTCCAAGATTTTTGCATCTGACCCATCAAATCTGGGTCAGTAATTGTTTGTGCTAGCACTGTCGAATTTACCGACAAATTCCAAAAAAATTGAGATATCAAATCGCTGTAATGGCTCATATTTAGTGATTGAGAAGTTCGGGTAGCAAATTTCAGTCTCAGTTTATTTATGAAAAAATTACTGATACAGCAGATTTCAAGGAAAGTGAAATACACAACGATTCGTCTGTTACCCAGGTATAAAGCGTGTTTTACTCCTGAATTCTGTATTCTGAATTCTGAATTCTGCTGTAAATACTGAAATCTTGGGTATGACTTTAATGTCTTAACTCAAGATTCAGGCGATGCCAACCGCAATTTCTCGGCTGTCCGCAAAATTTGCCCTGCCAAAACTGCTGCGCCAAAACCGTTATCGATATTCACTACACCTACTCCCGCAGCACAAGAATTGAGCATTGTCAAGAGTGGGGCTAAACCGCCAAAACTTGCACCATAACCAATGCTGGTGGGTACGGCTATCACAGGACAATTCGCTAAACCAGCAACAACGCTAGGTAAAGCGCCTTCCATTCCCGCCACAACAATCAACACCGATGCCGAATCGATAAAGTGACGATTACTTAATAAACGGTGAATCCCTGCAACGCCAACGTCCCAGAGGCGCTGTACTCGAAAACCAGAAAGTTCAGCGGTGACGGCGGCTTCTTCAGCAACGGCTAAATCGGCGGTACCAGCAGAAAGAATGCCGATTTCGCCGTGAAATTGTGGTTCGATCTTAGGAGGAGCGATCGCACAAATTCGCGCCAATTCGTAATATCGCAAACCAGTAACTTTTGCTTGCAGTGCGCCATAAACTGCACTTTCAATGCGAGTCGCCATCACAACTGGGTTGCGGAGGCGCATCACCTCGATAATTTGAGCAATTTGATCGGGTGTTTTCCCAGGGCCCCAAATTACCTCCGGGAAACCGGTTCTGATTTGGCGATGGTGGTCAATTTTGGCAAATTCACCCACACTTTCATAGGTTAAGTCTTTGAGAGAGTCTAAGGCTATATCTGGGGAGACTTTACCATTGGCAACCGCTTCTAAGAGCGATCGCAAAGATTTTTCATTGGTCATTTGTGCTTTGTCCTTTGTCCTTTGTAATTTATCATTTGTCAAATAACTAATGACTAATGACCAATGACTAATGACTAATCAGTTACTTTCAGTTCGTAGAGGTTCCAGAATGGCCCACCAAGAGCAGTATACTGAATGCCTTGGAAGCGATCGCGGACTCCTTGCAAATTCAATCTTTCCACCAAATGAATAAACGGCAACTGTTCTGAAGCGATGCGCTGATATTCGTAATAAATCTCTTTGCGCTTGTTTTCATCTAATACCTGTGCGCCTTTGATATAAAGGCTATCAATTTGTTTTTCCCAATCAGAAACTTCCCAACCAGTTAGCGGCGGATCTCCTGGTTGTGCCCCTTGATTAAATGCGTGAGATGCACCAGCAATTCTCCAGATATTGCTAGCACTGTGGGGTTCAATACCCCCTCCAGCAAAGCCTCCCAGGTAACAATCCCAATTTTGTGTAACTTTCAATTTTTCTAAATAAGAATTGAAACTGAGGATTTGCAAATCAACCTGAATCCCGATTCTAGCGAGATCTCGTTGAATTTGAGCTGCCATATCTCCTCTGACTTTCCTTTCGGAATTCGTCAAGAGTGTAAATCTAACTCGGTTGCCATCAGCATCTACAAGTTGATTTTGGGCATTATATTTAAACCCAGCGTCTAACAGTAATTTCTTCGATTTTTCGGGTTCATAATTATATACCCTTAACCCTTTTTCTGGAGGAAGAAAGTAGGGACTTTTCACATAAACAAATGAATTTTGCAGCTCACCTAATCCTCGGTAAGCATTTATTTTCATTGTTTCCCGGTCTAGTGCATAGGCTATAGCCTGTCTAAATTCCTTTTGATTAAACCAGCGGGATTTGATGGGATCTACTAAAAAATTACCCTGAGAATTCTTAGCTTTATTGAGATTAAAAGAAATAAAAGTTGTACTTGTATCTGGTCCACCATTATAAATTTTAAACTTCGCTCGTTTTTCTTCTCGTTTCAGCAAACTAAAACCTTCAGGAGGAATTTCTAAATCATCTAATTGTCCAGAGCGAAAACTAATCAATTGGTTTTCAGTGGATTCAATAATTTGCCAAACAATACGCTCAATATAAGGCTGAGGATTCCCCTGAGCATCTTTGCGCCAGTAGTATGGATTCCGTCGAAATATAACTCGCTGACTAGGAACATAACTTTCCATTACATAGGGTCCATTGCCAACAATTTGTTTCGGATCAGTGCCTGTTCCCCACATAGAAATAAACTTAGGATTTCCACCAGATTCCGTTGTGCGAATTGCTTCCTGTAAAACGTGGGCTGGCATAATTGGAATGCCACCTACATATCTTAAAAAAGGAGCAAATGGTTCTTGTATGGTGAATTCAACTCGACGTTCATCGATTTTTTTCACCTTTGGTAAAGTGCCCTTTTCGCCAACTCTTAAAGCATCTTTTAAAGAAGTAGGAATTTTCGGATTGAGGTAGATTTCGTTATAAGTAAAGACAACATCATCAGTAGTCATTGGCTTACCATCTGACCACTTAATTCCTTCTCGCAGGGTGATTACAACCCGCTGTGCATCTTCGGAAACTTCCCAGGACTCTGCTAAACCAGGTTCTAGTTTTGTAGTTATCGGATTCTCATTAATCAATGAGTCATAGAGGAAGCCAAAAACGCTGTATGCTGACTCATTTAAAGCATAATTAAAAGTTGAAGGCTCACTCAAAACTGCGCTAACGATTTGTGGAACTTGAGCAGCTGCGGTTTTGAAGTTACTAGGATTACAGGCACTAAGTGTGAGTCCTATTAGTGAAGTCAGAATTATTGGCAACCAAAAACGCTTAATTTTTAAAAAAGTGGATGATAATTTCATAGAATTAAATCTACTGTAATTGTGTCTAATTAGGATCGATGCTATGAGGGGTAGGCGTCAGATGAGTTATTACTCATCCGATATAGTTTGATAAATTATCTGAAATTTGCCAATAATGCCCGAATAACCTAACTGGTCGGATTAATGGAAATGGTATTTCCAATACAGTAAAAAAAGCGCAGCAGAGTTGGTCAAGTGCTTTGCTTTTCAATGATTCATTCCTCAAAAACCCCTAGAATAGATTCTGATTTTTTTGACATCATCCGATCGTTATTCTTGCAATAGTAAGACTACAGCATAAGCACAAATGCCTTCTTCCCGCCCAACAGGACCTAATTTTTCATTGGTGGTAGCCTTGATGCCAATTTGATTTGGTTCTAATTCTAAAACTGTTGCTAGTTTGTCGCGCATCTTGTGAATATGGGGTTTTAATTTTGGACGTTCTGCCACTACCACCGAGTCAATATTTCCCACCTGCCAACCTTGCTCCCGAATTAGTTGATGTACTTGAGTTAATAGTATTAAACTATCTGCTCCCGCCCATTGGGGATCGCTAGGGGGAAAATAATGACCAATATCCCCCAAAGATAATGCCCCAAGCATGGCATCCATAATGGCATGGGTAAGTACATCAGCGTCACTGTGACCCAACAAACCGAGTTCATGGGGAATTTGAATTCCTCCTAAAATTAAAGCGCGATCGCTCACCAGTCGGTGAATATCGTAGCCGTTACCAATACGAATTTTAGTCATTTGTCATTTGTCATTTGTCATTTGTCATTGGGCATTGGGCATTGGGCATTGGGCATTGGGCATTGGGCATTGGGTATTGGGCATTGGGCATTGGGCATTGGTTATTCTCCCCCTGCTGCCCCTGCTCCCCATGCTCCCCATGCCCTATGCCCTATGCCCCATGCCCCTTCCCCTCCTCCCATTTTTCCAGGAGATCGGGACGGCGATCGCGTGTTTTTTGAATTTGTTGTTCGTAACGCCAGCGTGCAATAGCAGCATGATTCCCAGACAGCAATACCTCCGGCACTTTCAAGCCCCGAAAATTTGCTGGGCGAGTATATTGGGGATAGTCCAATAACCCCTCCTCAAAACTTTCCGCTGTCAAGGACTCCGTTTTGGCTACGGTTCCTGGTAAAAGGCGCACTACACCGTTAATTAAAGCCATTGCTGGAATTTCACCACCAGTCAGAATAAAATCTCCTAAAGATACCTCACGAGTCACCAAATGCAGTACCCTGTCATCTACTCCTTCGTAATGCCCGCAAATCAGTACTAACTGATCGTAATTTGTTGCTAATTCTCGCAACAAAGGTTGATTAATTGTTTGACCCTGTGGACTCATTAAAATAACTTCTCTTCGAGGTAGAATCGGCAGCGACTCCACAGCACTGAAGATTGGTTCTGGCTTCATTAGCATCCCTACGCCGCCACCGTAAGGTTCATCATCGACCTTACGGTGCTTGTCAGTTGTAAAGTCCCGCGGATTAATCAGATGCACTTGGGCAATCTGTTTGGCTAAGGCTTTACCCAGCAACCCAGAGTTGAGAACGGAGTGAAAACAGTCAGGAAAAAGTGTAACTATATCAAAACGCACAGTAATTCGTATTCAAGGACACTAATCTTAAATTTGAATATCTAGCAAACACAAGAAGCCAATGTTGGGTCAAACTACAGTTAAACTTTATCAATAGTATCTAAAAGTACCAGGAGTCTTGGATTTTAGATGGGATCTAAAGTTTTTCTAATTACTTAATTTATGTTTAAATGTTGTCACAACTACATTTAAATTAATAATCATATCAAGTTAACAACTTTCAGGATGCATCGAGCCAGCCTCAGAAAAAAGCGTGGTCTTACCTGTTCATCCCCAATGCCAAAGGGGAAAACTGACAATTTCATGCCAGTTTATTCTCTTGACTCAAATACTAGGCAAACAAGTCGGCAGAACCGACGGCACTTGCTAACCTTTGGGAATGCTAAGGGCGGACAACTTTGCGAAAGTTCAAGGGCGCAATGTCTCTCCAAGGCACTGGCTCCAAAATGGGGGGCAACCCCACCAAAGAAGTGTCCTCCCTAGCCTACTAAGTAAGGACTATTTTGCCAGTCTGGAAGTGGACAGGTGAAAAACAAGGCGCTAGCAGCAGAGGAAAGGCAACAAACACGTTTAAACTGAGGTCTCGTGTGCGTTAAACAAGAATTTGGAACTGTAGACCAGGAGAATCCAAACTTCACAAAAGTGTCCTCTCAAAAGTTGCAAAGTGCAAAAATCATGGCTGCTTCTGATCTTGTTTAAATTCACCTGAAGTTGTTGACAGGAGAAACACAATGCCGGAATTAAAAGCTAAATCGCTGGAAATGAGGACACCCCAAGCAACTAAAACCGCCGTTCTAGTTATCGGAGGCGCAGAAGACAAAGTTCACGGGCGCGACATCCTAAGAACTTTTTTTGGACGTGCCGGTGCTAGTAAAGGCTATATTACAATTATTCCATCTGCCTCTCGTGAACCCGCTATCATCGGTGGTCGGTATATTCGGATTTTTGAAGAAATGGGTGCCCAGAAGGTAGAGATTTTAGACATCCGCGAACGGGAACAGTGTGAAGCCTCCCAAATCAAAGCATCCTTAGAAGCCTGTAGTGGGGTATTTTTGACAGGAGGAGACCAACTGCGTCTCTGTGGCGTATTGGCAGATACGCCAGCGATGGAAATTATCCGGCAGCGGGTGAGGTCAGGGCAACTGACCTTAGCAGGCACCAGTGCCGGAGCGGCAGTGATGGGGCATCATATGATTGCTGGCGGCGGTAGTGGAGAGTCGCCAAATCGTTCTTTAGTGGATATGGCAACGGGTTTGGGATTTATTCCTGAAGTCATTGTTGACCAACACTTTCATAACCGGAATCGGATAGGACGGCTGATTAGTGCGATCGCAGCTCATCCCGATCGCTTGGGTATTGGCATTGACGAAGATACTTGTGCTGTGTTTGAACGTGATGGCTGGCTACAAGTTATGGGTAAAGGCAGTGTCACCATTGTCGATCCCACTGAGCTCACCCACACCAACGAACCTCATGTCAGTGCTAACGAACCCCTAACGGTGCATAACTTACGTCTGCATATCCTCAGTTATGGCGATCGCTTCCACCTGTACCAGCGCACTGTATTGCCTGCTGTACACCGAATCTCCAGCTGACGGGATAAAGTATCTGAGGTTACACTGAGTTGACCAGAAATTTTAGATTTGGGATTGGGGATTTTAGATTAAAACAGCTTTTTGGTTTATGGTTCGCTACAAAGTCGGCGAAACAAATCTCAAAAAAGCTCGTTTTGCAGCGTAGCGTTATCCCGACTCGGCTGACCTACGCTATGGTAAATCTAATAATTCCAAGAGCTAAGTACCCTTGTGGTCTCTTTCAATCTAAAAGACGCTCCCGGACACGGCTTAGCTTCGCTATCATCAATCTAAAATCCAAAATTGGTTGACCGCTCATTTATTTCTTGCTGTAGAAAAATGATGAGAATACCATGTAAAAAGAAAAAACTGTTTGCGATGAACAGTTTAGCGGTCAATTCCAGTAAGAAACTAGAATTTTGGTTCCGAATCTCCATCTACCTATTCCCATGAGAATCCTCAAGATCCAGACCTTACGCGGCCCAAACTACTGGAGCATTCGACGCCACAAGCTGATCGTCATGCGCCTCGATTTAGAAAACCTTGCCGAGACGCCCTCGAATGAAATCCCTGGCTTTTACGAAGGATTAGTTGAGGCGCTGCCAAGTCTGGAGGGTCACTATTGTTCCCCTGGCTGTCGTGGTGGTTTTCTGATGCGAGTGAGAGAAGGCACGATGATGGGCCACATCGTGGAACATGTAGCACTAGAACTCCAAGAATTAGCCGGGATGCATGTCGGCTTTGGCCGCACTCGTGAAACTGCTACCCCTGGAATTTACCAAGTAGTGATTGAGTACTTGAATGAGGAAGCAGGACGTTACGCAGGACGAGCTGCGGTGCGGCTGTGTCAGAGTATTGTAGATCGCGGCCGCTATCCCAAAGCAGAACTAGAGCAAGATATCCAAGACCTGAAAGACTTCAGCCGTGATGCGTCCTTGGGCCCTTCTACGGAAGCGATTGTCAAAGAAGCCGAAAAAAGAGGTATTCCTTGGATGGCTCTGGAAGCCCGGTTTTTGATTCAGCTAGGCTACGGCGTCAACCAGAAGCGAATGCAGGCAACAATGACTGACAACACCAGCATTCTGGGCGTAGAACTAGCTTGCGACAAAGAAGCCACCAAACGCATCCTCGCAGCCGCTGGTGCCCCAGTACCCAGAGGCACAACGATCAACTTCTTGGACGATTTGGAAGAAGCCATTGAATACGTCGGCGGCTATCCCATTGTGATTAAGCCCCTCGATGGCAACCACGGACGCGGTATCACCATTGATATCAGAACCTGGGAAGAAGCTGAAGCTGCCTATGAAGCTGCTAGACAAGTTTCTCGCTCAATTATTGTCGAAAGATATTATGTTGGCCGCGACCACAGGGTACTGGTAGTAAATGGCAAAGTAGTGGCAGTAGCCGAACGCGTCCCAGCTCATGTTACTGGCAATGGCAGATCCACCATCGCCGAATTGATTGAAGAAACAAACCTTGACCCAAATCGCGGCGAAGGACACGATAACGTCCTGACCAAGATTGAACTAGACCGCACCAGCTACCAACTCCTAGAAAGACAAGGCTACACCCTAAATAGTGTGCCACCCAAAGGCACTATTTGTTATTTGAGGGCAACGGCAAACTTGAGTACAGGTGGTAGTGCTGTAGACCGTACCGACGAAATTCACCCAGAAAACCTTTGGTTGGCACAACGGGTAGTGAAAATTATCGGTTTGGACATCGCCGGCTTAGATATCGTCACCTCAGATATTAGCCGTCCTCTGCGGGAAGTAGATGGCGTGATTGTCGAAGTTAATGCCGCCCCTGGTTTTAGGATGCACGTCGCCCCCAGCGTTGGCATTCCCCGCAACGTCGCTGGCGCAGTGATGGATATGCTGTTTCCCAACGAACAATCCAGCCAAATTCCGATTCTCAGCGTTACAGGTACTAATGGCAAAACCACTACTACTCGACTCCTAGCACATATTTATAAGCAGACTGGAAAAGTAGTAGGTTATACTACTACCGATGGAACTTATATCGGTGATTACTTAGTCGAATCGGGCGATAACACAGGTCCCCAAAGTGCCCACCTGATCCTGCAAGACCCCACAGTGGAAGTAGCAGTACTAGAAACGGCTCGCGGTGGGATTCTCCGCTCTGGACTGGGTTTTGAAGCTGCAAATGTGGGTGTAGTGTTAAATGTAGCCGCCGACCACTTAGGAATAGGCGATATAGACACCATCGAGCAGTTAGCTAACCTGAAGAGCGTAGTTGCAGAAGCCGTATTTCCTGATGGCTATGCAGTGCTGAACGCCGACGATCGCCGCGTCGCCGCCATGTCAGAAAAAACTAAAGCCAACATTGCTTACTTCACCATGAATCCCGACTCGGACTTGGTGCGGAAGCACATTCAAAAGGGCGGAGTCGCAGCGGTATATGAAAATGGCTATCTGTCCATTGTCAAAGGCGATTGGACACACCGTATAGAAAGAGCAGAAAATATACCTTTAACAATGGGCGGGCGGGCGCCATTTATGATTGCCAACGCCTTAGCGGCAAGTTTGGCAGCCTTCGTGCAAAACGTCACAATTGAACAGATTCGTGCTGGTTTGAAGACCTTCCGGGCTTCCGTGAGTCAAACACCGGGACGGATGAATTTGTTTAATTTAGGCAGCTACCACGCTTTGGTAGACTATGCCCATAACGCGGCTAGTTACGAAGCAGTGGGCGCTTTTGTGCGGAATTGGACGACGGGACAACGCATTGGCGTCATTGGTGGCCCTGGCGATCGCCGTGATGAAGATTTTGTCACCTTAGGCAAACTAGCAGCGCAAATTTTTGATTACATCATCGTCAAAGAAGATGATGACACCAGAGGAAGACTACGGGGATCGGCTGCACAGTTGATAATTCAAGGCATTAACGAAGTTAAGCCTGAGAGTCGCTTTGAATCAATTTTGGATGAGACACAAGCGATTAACAAAGGCTTAGACATGGCACCAGATAACAGCCTGGTGGTGATTTTACCAGAAAGCGTGAATCGGGCAATTAAATTAATTAGAGGGCGTGGTGTAGTTAAAGAAGAGACACACCAACAAAATACTGGTACAGCGATCGTTGATTCCCAAAATGGAGTTGCACCTTCTTCTGTAGTCAATACATTGCTGTAGTCAAAAGTCAAGGGTTAAAAGTCAAGCAGCTAAAAGTTTTTCACCCTTGACCCTTGACTATTGTTTGTCTTGTTCCGGATTGGTTTCCTCACTGGGAGTTTTCATCTCCTCTTTAAAGCCGCGTAGGGTTTTACCCAGTGCAGTTCCCAGTTCCGGAATTTTTTTTGGGCCAAAAATTAGAATAGCTACTATGGCAATTACACTTATTTCCGGCCATCCCAGTCCAAACATATAAGTTTCCTCTACAGCATCTGTAATTAAATATAAACATTCATGGGGAAAGAGGATCTGAGAATGTGGGTTCGCGCTAACCACTTATCACAGCGATACATTCAATTTCCACCAACACATCCTTAGGTAACCGCGATACCTGGACACAAGCACGCGCTGGGGCTGTATTTTCCGGGAAATATTTAGCATAAACGGCATTCACCGCCGTGAAATCATTCATATCAGCCAGAAAAACAGTAGTTTTCACCACATCTTCAAAAGTCGCCCCAGCTGCTGTGAGGATGGCTTCGAGATTAGCTATTACTTGCTCAGTTTGCTTTTTGACATCATCAGTGTAGACCACATCACCAAGGCGGGGATCGATCGCAATTTGTCCAGCCACAAATACCAATTGACCAGAAGCGGCGATCGCTTGATTATAAGGGCCGACTGGTGCGGGTGCGTTATCAGTACGAATTACTTTACGAGTCATAGATATCACTTTTTCTACCGTTGCTACCTGTTTACCGATTTCTATTTGGGAGGCGATCGGTTTATAAACCTCTCCATCTGGCATTATCGCACCAGTTAGGTCAGCATCTTTAAACGTTGCCCCATAGATATTTGCCCCAGTTAAATCTACCTTCTTCAGATTTGCCCAGTTCAGATTCGCGTTCATCAAATCTACTTTTTGTAGTTCTGCTTTTTCTAAATTTGTCCCCTTTAGACACGCTTTTCTGAAATTTACACCAGTAAAATTGGCACTTTTCAGGACTGCTTGACTAAAGTTTGTATTCTTCAAGTTAGCGTTACTTAAGTTTCCACTACTTATATTTGCCTTACTTAAGTCAGCATCACTCAAATCTGCCCAAGTTAAATTTAAACTGGAATTTTCTACTAAACTACTCAAATTTGCACCTGTCAAAGATGCCCTAGTAAAGTTAGTGTATTGAAGTAATCCCTTACTCAGATTGGCATCATTCAAATCTGCTCCCGTCAAATCTGCACCCGTCAGGTCTATCCCACTCAGATTTGCACCTTTGAGGTCTACTCCTCTGAGATTTTCGTTATGAAACTTTCGTTGACCTTGTGCGTATTGTTTTAAAAGTTCCTCAGCATCCATAATGCACCATTAAATACCACTGACACAGTATAATCACAAAAATTTTGTGTCACAGGTATTCTTGTCCCCTCTCACTTTGCGCCCTTTGCGTCCTTTGCGGTAGCCTGCGGCAAGCCGCTTTGCGTCTACGTTCCTCTACCCCAACCTGGGACGTATCCCATAATGCCGATATCGCCAATAATCCTGCAAAATGCGATCGTGGTCAAAACATAAATTACTCGGCACACGCCAAGACTCAAAAATTCCTACACCCTTAGCATCATCCCCAGCTAGAGGTTCCCCCATCGCCGTGGCCAAAAATACAATGCTAATGGTATGCTGACGCGGATCGCGATTGGGGTCAGAATACACCAGTAATTGTTCAATTAATTCCACCTGCAAACCCGTTTCTTCCTCAGCTTCCCGCCGCGCCGCCACTTCCACCGCTTCTCCATAATCCACAAAACCGCCAGGAATAGCCCAACCTAAGGGTGAATTATGTCTTTCAATTAACACTATTGGCCGATGAGGTCGATCTACTAGTTCAATGATGATATCAACTGTCGGTGCAGGATTTCGGTAAGACATGGAATTTTAGATTTTGGATTTTGGATTTTGGATTAATCGGGTTTGAGGCAAATGACAAATGACAAATGACAAATGACCTGACTTGATTCACCCTGCAAATACTGATGTGTGATAAATTCGATGCGATCGCGTAGCATTTTGTTGTGGCGATCGCTTGCTCCTATAATTCAGGTTAAATATGCCTTTTCCTAGATCTAGTGGCATTTTGCTGCATCCTACTTCTTTTCCCAGTCGATTTGGCATTGGGGATTTAGGTTTAGAAGCCTATCGCTTCATTGATTTTCTCAAAGAAAGCTATCAACAATATTGGCAAGTTTTACCTTTAGGACCCACCGGATACGGCAATTCCCCATATATGTGCTACTCAGCAATGGCGGGAAATCCTCTACTCGTTAGTCCAGAAAAATTGCTAGACGAGGGTTTGCTAGTTGAAGAAGACTTCGCTAATTTACCAGCATTTCCGGTGGAAAAGGTAGATTTTGATCGGGTTGTGTCAATTAAGATTGGGCTACTCAAAAAAGCCTGTGAAAACTTTAGAACCAATGCTACGCCTATCCAGCAGAAAGAGTTTGCAGGTTTTTGCGACAGCAAAGCCTATTGGCTAGATAATTATGCCTTATTTATGGCATTGAAGGATGCTAACGAGGGTGCAAGCTGGCATACATGGGAGCCAGAATTTGTCAAGCGTGAACCCGAAGCATTAGATCGGGTACAGCGTCGCCTCAATGGAGAAATTTTTTATTACAAGTTCATCCAATTTGAATTTTTCCGCCAGTGGTCTGACCTGAAAAGTTACGCCAACATGCGCGGTATAGACATTATCGGCGATATCCCCATTTACGTAGCTCACGATAGTGCCGATGTATGGGCGCATCCCGACATTTTTGCCTTAGACGAAGAGACAGGAGTTGCAGCTCAAATGGCGGGAGTTCCACCAGATTACTTTAGCGCCACCGGTCAATTGTGGGGTAACCCGGTTTATAACTGGGAAGAATTGCAAAAACAAGACTTTAAATGGTGGGTGCAGCGCTTTGAGGCCATGCTGGATTATGTAGATATAATTCGCATTGATCACTTCCGAGGCTTCGAGGCTTATTGGTCTGTACCCCAAGGCGAAGAAACAGCCATGAATGGCGAATGGGTGGAAGCGCCTGGAGAAGCTTTTTTTGAAGTGATTAGGCAGAAGTTAGGCAAGCTACCCGTATTAGCCGAAGATCTGGGAGTGATTACACCAGAGGTAGAAGCACTGCGAGACAAGTTTGAATTTCCCGGAATGAAAGTTTTGCAATTTGCCTTTGGTTCCGATCCCAGCAATCCGTTTTTACCATTCAATTACCCCCGAAATGCTGTAGTTTATACCGGAACTCACGATAATGACACAACCATAGGCTGGTTCAACAGTGCTAATGACAACGAAAAGCAAAACTTATTGCTTTATTTAGGTTGTATCAGTCCCGAAGGGGTCCACTGGGATTTAATTCGACTAGCATTGAGTTCCATAGCCAATCAAGCGATTATTCCTTTGCAAGATGTTTTTGGATTAGGAAATGAAGCGCGGATGAATTTTCCTAGTACCGCTGAGGGTAACTGGGGATGGCGCTATCAAGCAGGGGCACTAACAGAGGAATTAAGCTCAAGGCTAAAAGTTCTCACCAGACTTAATGGACGCGCCCCGGAAGAACACTGAGGAATGGGTGATAGGGAGAGGGGGGAGATGAGGAAGAAAATACTACATCATCCCCCTCATCCCCCTCATCTCAAAACTTAGGTTTAGCAGCCGCAATCCTAATTTCTTCTTCTTTCCCCAGTTCTCCCATTTCTTTGGCTTTCTCCTGATTAACGCTCATCAAGACACCACCAGCATTATCAGTTTTAACTGTTAATTGCTCTTGGGCTTTCCAAATCCGGTGAGTACCCTCTGGTAGAGTACCCTCAAATTCGGTTTTGCCATCAGCTACTACGCGAATCCATGATGACGCTTTCAAGGTAACACCAATTTGTACAGCCTCTTTCTGTTTGGTGTCGCTGACAGGTTGAACTTGTAGTGACTGTTTTGGTTTGGTTAGTCCTGGTTTGACTATTTCTGGTTTAAGAATGGACTTTTGTTGTGGGTATGGTCCAGTTTCGCTATTACTTGCTTGTAGTACGGCGTTATTTAATAAATGAGATAAGCCATTCACAGAGCATAAAATTAGCAATATGTAAAGAAAGTAAAGATGAATAGGACGTAGTTGATTCAAAGGTGAAGTATTAGCCGTAGGTAGGGAGTTTACCTGTGCAGAATCGATCGGAAAAGTGTCAGCAAATTCAGCTCCATTCAAGCCCAGTGCGTCGGCAAATTGTCTGATTAAACCCTGAATATAAACTGGTTCTGGGAGATCGTTTAAATTACCTTCTTCGATCGCCTGCAATAATCGTCGGGGAATCATGGTCAATATAACCACTTGTTCTAGAGATAGACCCTGTTCTTGACGTGATGCCCAAAGTTGAGCGCCTATTTCTGCCAACTTTTGAGATCTTTGTTGCTCTAATGAAAGTGGTGGCTGCTGATTATTTTTCTTTCTTGGCCATTTCATGCCTTCTGACACTCCTTAACTCAACTAAATCTTTAATAGGTTGCTTGAACAAGAATTCAGAAGCTAGAATTCAGAATTCAGAATTCAGAATTCAGAATCCAGTATGAATTTGTAGCTCTTTTTATGAAGAATAAACGGGTTTAAAACCCCTAAACAAATTTACGATTTGGTGAACCAGCATTGCAAGAAAATTTTCTTCTATAAGTGATTGACGCACTTAAGAGCGAACGCTCGCCATTAAGCCTCACCCAAAAGCTGGTCTACAATTAGCTGGCCGTCTCAAGCCCCACCTACTTCAATTCCGAATTCTGACTCCTGTTAGCACAGCGGGACGTAGCCCATTCTGACTCCTGAATTCAGAATTCTGACTCCTGGCTTATTTGCTCTCGCAAAAAGCGAATTTCACGATCTTTGAGGAAACGATATTTACCCTCTGACAAAAAGGGTTCTTTTGGTGTTTGTAATTGAATTGAGCCGATCGCACTGCGATGCAGTTGGATTACTGGGTATCCTAATTGTTCAGCTATCCGGCGAATTTGGCGATTTCTTCCCTCCTGTAAGACAATTTCTAAAAGACTTCCTTCTCCACAACGTTTTATCATCTGTACCTTAGCGGTTCGTGTTTTTCTACCATCCAATACCACACCTTGACGCCACATCCGCAATACTGCTTCTGGAGGATTTCCTTTTACCAAAACGCGATATGTCTTGGAAATGCTGTGACGTGGATGAGTTAGTCCAAATGTCAAGTCTCCGTCATTTGTCAGGATTAATGCTCCTGTGGAGTCTGCATCTAGACGCCCAACTGGATGAATACCTGAACCCTCTCGCAATTCTTTCGGTAATAGATCCAGAACTGTTGGTCTTTGGTGAGGATCGTAGCAAGTTGAAACGACTCCAGCGGGTTTGTGCAACAACAGATAAATCAAAGCTGGACGCTGCTTTGGTGATACAAGCTTGCCATCAATAGCGATCGCATCTTTTTCAGGATCAACTTTTTGACCTAAATGTGCCAATACCCCATTGATCCGCACCCGTGATTGCCTAATCATTTCTTCAGCTTCACGACGTGAGGCAATACCCCATTGAGCGAGAATTTTTTGTAACCGTGCCTCCATGTAGAAATTGCTGATTTACTATTAACTATTAAATGATATTTGCATTTTGTAGTGACTAGGCATAAATGTTACATTTAAGCTTTGTTTAAATTCCTCAGTTGTTGAGCAAATACTTATAAACTCCAGTGGTTAGATGTCAGACCAAAATTCCCAAACAACAAATGTAAACAAAATCCGAATAATTACGCAAGTACTCACGACAGCATTAAAGCTGTGGTTGAGGGCGCAAGTCAGCCAGATATCTGAACTAGAAGTAGAGATTAAAGCCAGCGATCGCCAAATTATCTCTGGACGCATTCCTTCGGTATCTATTTTTGCTAGTCATGCAGTTTATCAAGGACTCCTAATTACAAAAATTCAATTAATCGCAGAAAATATTCAGGTCAACATCGGGTCAATACTCAAGGGAAAGCCGTTGCGACTGTTACAAATAGTACCAGTTGTTGGCGATTTGACCATAGACGAGAAAGATCTCAATGCTTCTCTCTCATCTGACTTATTATCGACTGCTTTAAGCGATCTACTGGTTAAGGTTTTACCAACATATTGCCCAAAAACGCAACCTATTAATTGGCAAGAAATTATTCTTGAGAACAACCAAATTATACTGCTCGGTTTTAGAGTCACCAATAGTGAAACAACACCTCTCAAAATCTGTCTAGGCTTGCAGTTACTCAATGGTCATGAGTTGCAACTGACACATATCCAAATCAAGGATGACCAGAAAGATTTATTCCAGGACAATCACGAGTACAATTTCGATCTTGGCTCAGATGTTGATATTCAAGAACTAACGCTGATCCCAGGTAAGTTATTGTGTCGTGGGCGGATTAAAGTTAATCCGTAAAAGGGCATTGGGCATTGGGCATTGGGCATTGGGCACAAGAGGCAGAGGGGCAGAGGGGCAGAGGGGAAAAACTTACTGCTCCCCTGCTCCCCTGCTCCCCTGCTCCCCATCTCCCCTGCCCCCCTGCTCCCCCTGCCCATCTCATTCTACGATCAGTGGCAAAAGTAGGGTTACGAAATAGTAAACCAAAGGTGCTGTAAAAATATAACTATCAGTACGGTCTAAAATACCACCGTGGCCAGGGATTAATTGTCCAGAATCCTTGACTCCAGCATCGCGCTTGAGCATAGACTCGGTGAGATCCCCTAAAAGGCTAGCAATGCCAATCAGCAAACCCAATGCTAAGCCAGTAAATAGAGATCTAGGCAAGTGCAGATAATAGGCTCCAGCTAAAGCTACAGCAACACTGGAAGTAATACCAAACACAGCACCTTCTACGGTTTTTTTCGGACTAATCTCAGACAAACGGGTTTTGCCAAAGAATTTGCCGATTGTGTAAGCACCGATATCGGCTGCCCAAATACATAACAAAGTCAGTAGTGTTGCTGTCAAACCTTGTGGTAGAGAGGTGGAATTTGCCTTTTGCCAGAAATCTCCCCAGGTTGTAGGCCAGTAAGCTCCTAAAGGTAGATTGCTAAAAGCGGCACTATCAATTGCTCGCAACCGCACCCAATAACTCGGTAAATAACCTACGTAAAATAGCCCCATAATCGAAGCGGAAATGTCGGCAATGGTGGCAAATTTCGGTTGAAACAGCAGGTAGAAACAAATCAGTGTGCCTGCTATTGGCATCACAGCATCAGCTAAACTGCCATCAAGGGTACAAATCACCAGCAAGACTTGGCTAGCAGCCATAGTGGTTTTAGCAGCGGGAGCAATGCCTCTGGCTCGCACCAAATTAAAATATTCTTGTTGACCCAAAAAGACAACAACTGCAAACATGATGGTAAAGTACCAACCCCCCAAAAGGGTTGCAGACAGAGCAAGAGCGATCGCAATAATTCCACTAATAATCCGAGACCAAGGCATAGAAGTATTGGGTACTGGGGATTGGGGATTGGGGATTGGGGACTGAGGCATGGGGCGTTGGGTATGATGAGTGCTGAGTTAGGAGTTAGGAGTTAAGAGTTAGGAGTTAAGAGTTAGGAATTCTCCCCATCTCCCCATCTCCCTATGCCCCATACCCTAGTCCCCACTCCCTAATCCAGTTTCTCACCACTGAGGATAAAAATGGGATCGACGGCGGTAAAGGTTTGAGAAAAGCCGCGCGTTTCTAGGCGGTTAACCGCAGATTGGACGACTTCGATATTTCTAGCCCTTAATAGGGAAAAACTCTGGGAAATGGCATACAGACTTTCTAGATTAGCAGCTGTGGCTACAACCCGACCTGATGGCGGTAAATATTGCCAAGCAGCTTGCAGAATTTCTTGAATGGGGCGTCCTCCCTCAATACAAACCCGGTGAGGGGTCACCTGGAGATCCTGCAAACACTCTGGGGCGCTACCTTCTATGACTTCGACGTTTTTCACTTCAAAGCGATCGCAGTTACGCTTAATTAGATTAGCTACTTCTTCATCCCTTTCGACAGCGATAATCTTTCCTTTTGGACACAGCAATCCCACTTCTACAGGAATTGTACCCGTTCCAGCACCAATGTCCCACAACACCGAATCTGGTTGTAGTCGCAGTTGAGAAATTAACAACAATCGGACTTCTCGCTGGCTCAGGGGAATTCCTGGCAAATGCTCGAATAATTCATCGGGAATACCAGGAGTAATATAAGGCCAAAGTTGGGAAGGCATAGAATTACGTAATTATACTAAAGATATTGGCAAACCAAATTGAAAAGCCATAAGCTATGAAGATTTTTCTTTCTTTAGCCTCATCGAACAGAATTCAGGAGTCAGGAGTCAGAATTCAGAATGAATTTTGACCGAAAAAGCGGATAGCGCAGCGTTAGCGACGCAGGAGCGTCTGAATAACCGGCGTTTTTGCACCCCCACCAAATTGAAAATTTGGTGGTCTTCAATTCCTGCGCGGTCTGAATCCCCGACTGATAGCGACGCGGAAAGCGAGTCCTCAAGCGTCTTGATTCTGACTCCTGAATTCTGACTTCTGAATTCTTCTTCAAAACAAACCATAATGATTGGCGAAATATTAGGTGAACTTTACGAAGTTCAGCAGCTATTAGGAAAAAAAGCAGGGCGGCGGACGCTGTTAGCTCGTGACTTGAAAACTCAGAAATTAGTCGTTATCAAGTTACTCTCTTTTGGTAGTGACTTTGAATGGGATTCACTGAAGCTGTTTGAGCGGGAAGCCCAAACCCTAAAATCTTTATCACATCCCTCTATTCCGGAGTATTTAGACTATTTTGAAGTAAATTTACCTACAATCAAAGGATTTGCTCTAGTACAGAGTTATATCCCAGCACAAACTTTAGAGCAATACTTACAAACTGGGCGGACTTTTACGGAAGCTGAAATCAAACAGATAGCCAAAGCTCTTTTAGAAATTCTTATTTACTTACATGGGTTGCATCCGCCTGTAATCCATCGTGATATTAAGCCTAGCAATATTTTATTGGGCGTAGACGCGCCAAGCACGGGTTACCGGAGGCATGGCTCTGGTATTAATAGTGTTGGTGAAGTTTATCTAATAGATTTTGGTTCAGTGCAGACTATCCTCGCTACAGAAACCGGAACTAGGACTGTGGTGGGAACCTATGGCTATATGCCACAGGAGCAATTTGGTGGGCGCACCGTTCCGGCTTCCGATCTCTATAGTTTAGGCGCGACGTTAATTTATTTGGTGACGGGTACTCACCCAGCGGATTTACCCCAAAAGGATTTTCGCATTCAGTTTGAGCAAGCGGCTAATCTTAGTCCCAGCTTTACCAATTGGTTAAAGTGGATGGTTGAACCCAGTTTAGAACGGCGTTTGAGTTCTGCATCTGTAGCGATAGCAGTTTTAGAGAAACCAGAGTTGAGAAACTCGCCTGTTTTGGTTATTGGCAAGCCACATGGGAGTAAAATTCAATTAACAAAAAATCAGGATTCTCTAGAAATTATCGTTCCACCGGCTGGTTTTGATTTATCAATAGCATTCACTGGTTTATTTGCGATCGCCTGGAATTCATTTATCCTATTTTGGACAATTGGCGTTCTCTCGACCCCCTTTCCCGCCAACATTCCCTTTGCTTTGTTCTCGCTTCCCTTTTGGGGCGCTGGATTTTTTATGGTGTACACATTTTTCTTTCATTTATTTGGACGCATTTGCTTACGCCTAAATTCCCAGCAAATTACCCTAACCGGAGAGTTGTTTGCTTGGAAATTTTATCGTCCCCGTAAATCCCCAACAAAAAGTATTACGAAGTTGGTTTACATTCCAAAACATTTTACTCAAGACTCCCAAGGCACTAGAATTGCCGTTCCAACACAATTGGATATTTGGACAGGAGTAAAAAAATATCAACTTGGGAATATTACTGCTGCTATTAAATCTGAAGCGGAACTGGAATGGTTAGCTTATGAATTAAGCGATTGGTTGGGCATACCAATTACTAGAGTATAGAGCAAAAATCACTCTTAAATTTAATTTTTAACGTAACGTGTAAATCAGCACCCCCAATGTATTTATAGGTTGGGGATATACTTGGTTCGGGGAATGTCAAAAATCTAGATAAAACTCAGTTACAGCAGTTTTCATGTATTTAGACCACAGTCTTATTTCTTCCTTTGCGCCTTTGCGTCTTTGCGTGAGATAAAAATAATGTGGTTCATTTACCTGAAAATTGCTGTAATTATCTCTCAACAAACGCGATCGCCTCTAAAACTTTGGGAATACTGAAATTAAGTACCCTAGAGGAGTATTAAAAATGGCAGAAAATCGCGTCAGTGCTAGCTTAACCCCAGCAGATAAGTACGCAGTCATGCAGGCGATATCCACTATTCGGGAAAAGTTACCATTTTTGATTGATTTGACCCCTGAAGACCGGCGAACAATGCTGAAGATGGGAGATAAAAGTCGGGCTTTTGTCAGCAAAGCTTTAGAAGTAGCCACACAAAACCCTAACTTTTTGCCTCGTTCTTTTGATTTAGAAGAAATGCGCCGAGACTTGGAAATATATGAGGACTTGTATCCGGTGCTGTTATCTTTGACGCAACTGCAAGAACTGGTGGATGATACCTGTATAGCCGCTGCTAGCGAAGCCTATGCCGCAGCATTAGCAGTTTATAGCTATGCCAAAGCTAGCGGTGATGTTACAGGTTTAGATGCAGTCATTGATGAGATGGGACGCAGGTTTACCCGCCGTTCTAAGAAAAAGCAACCCGAAGTCCCAGTTAGCTAAAGTCTAAAATAGGCGATTACAGCAGTTATAAATTTGGGTAGAATACGCGTTATTTGTAGGGGCACAACATGTTGTGCCCTTTTTGCGTTTTGTATTCAAAAATTTTTAAAACCCGCGCAGGCGGATTTTGTCTCTGTAGCGGCAATTTCTATAGCGCATCTCGTTTATCTAAAATACACTTTGACCTCTCTCCAAACCTCTCCCCTACAAGGGGAGAGGCTTTGAATCTTACTCCCCTTCCCTTGTAGGGAAGGGGCTGGGGGTTAGGTCTATATTAGACTCCACCGAGAAGCACTAAGTCGCCAGGGCATTTTTGAGCCTCAGAAGGTCAACCTTGAGCCTCAGAAGGTCAACCTTGAGCCTCAGAAGGTCAACGTTGAACCTCAGAAGGTCAACTTTGAACCTCAGAAGGTCAACTTTGAACCTCAGAAGGTCAACTTTGAACCTCAGAAGGTCAACTTTGAGCCTCAGAAGGTCAACTTTGAGCCTCAGAAGGTCAACTTTGAGCCTCAGAAGGTCAACTTTGATCTTAAATCAAGCTTAAACGTCAAAATTACCTAAAAAAAGTTTGGTAAATTCCGAAATATAAGGTGCATATTTAGTAGTTATTCCGTAAACATTAGCACCTCAAAATCAAATCTGGTAATGAACCCACAAAACAAGCCCAAGAGTCTCCAAGATATTCTTAAGCAGCGTCAACAATCAGGTTTTGTGGGTCGTGAAGACCAGGTAAACCAATTTCGTCAAAATTTGGCTTTACCGTTAGAAGATGACCGCCGTCGTTTTTTGTTTAACCCTCTTTTGTCACTCTCGGAAAACAATAATCTCAGCCTGATTCTGAGACTTTGATTTCATCAAGGTTTGAGGCTTTATTTTCTAACAGAAACTGAAATTTATAGATAAAAGTGGAAATTAAAGCCCTGTAAGCATTTGGGCGATTGGATTTTCCCACTCTGACAAAAGAGGGTTAACGTTTGGGGTCAAGGCGGAGTCGGTAAAAGTACACTGTTACGGCAGTTTCGCAAAATTGCTGATGAAGCAAAAATTATCTCGGCTTACATCGATGAAGCTGAGAAAACTTTACCAGAAGTCATGGGTCGTTTAGCCCAAGAGTTAGAACGGCAAGGTCACAAACTAACGCAGTTTAGCGATCGCTACAAAGTTTACCGTCAAAAGCGCCACGAATTAGAAACCGATCCAGATGCTCCTCAAGGCTTTTCGGCATTTGTGGGAAAAACTATGGTAAAAACTGGTGTGCATTTGGCGCGTCGAGTTCCCGTTGGCGGTGCTGTATTTGACTGTGTAGATGAGGATGCTTTGGCTTCATATATTGCAAAAAAAATAACCAATAAAGATGAAGTGCTATTAGTTCAAGAACCTGAGGAAGTGCTGACGCCGCTATTTTTGCAAGATATTTTGAAAATTGCTAAAGAAACTTAGGTAACCAATTGCAATTGGAGGAAGTAAAAGCTTGGCGGGATAAAACTTGGCAAAGCCATAAGCTCAACGTTTTGTATCACCGCTTATGCCAATCACCGCAAAGGAATTTATCTCTGGCTCTCAATGAATTCCTTGCTGCTCTCAAAAATCAACAAACTTTTGCTAAATTTTGGGCAGCAACAATGCTTCAGGCTGGTAAAGATGTGGATTCTGCTGAACTTCAACGTTGGGGTGAGCAATTAGCAAATGGGTTAAAAGCCTATGAAGACAAACGTTATGAAGCTGCGACCCAAATGCTCACAACACTCTTGAGCGATACTCGTCTTGAGAACAAATGGCGTGCAGTAGCCCTAGATTGGCGTAGTTATATTTACTCTGAATCTAATCAATACTCGAAAGCTTTGGAAGATTTAACCCAGGCGATAAAGTTAGTGCCTGAAGAGGTTGAGTATTTAATAGTTCGAGGTATGACTCACTGCCAAATGCAGCGCTACGAAGAAGCACTACTAGACTTTAACCGTGTTATTGAGCTTAACCCCAATCATCAATGGGCAATCTGCAATCGAGGTATCGCTTACCGCCTAATGAAACGCTTGCAAGAAGCACTGCAAGACTTTAACCGTGCCATTGAACTTGACCCTAATGACCAATGGGCGTTGGCACACCGGGGTGTAATTTCCCGCTTTATGCAGCATTACCCAGAATCACTGCAAGACTTAAACCGCGCCATTGAACTTGATCCCAATTGTGTATGGGCGATCGCCAGTCGAGCTGATACTTACCGCTGTATGCAACGCTATAATGAGGCACTGCAAGACTTTAACCGTGTTATTGAGCTTGATGCCAATTTCCAATGGAAACCAGCCACGGGATTTAGAGGTTTTACTTACCAACGAATGCAGCGCTACCATGAAGCACCGCAAGATTTAGACCGCACCATTGTACTTAACTCAAATTATCAAGATGATTGGTATTTGTATGGGCGTGCTTTAACTTACCTAGCCCTTAACCAACCAGATAAAGCACGAACTGACTTGGTGCTTGCTATGAAGCTTGCTAAAGAGCATTACCAAAAAGATCCTCAAAACTGGCGTAATGCTTTTAACTTAGCTCTTTACTATTTGGCTGCTCAATATCATCAACCAGCAGAGCAGTTATATCGGCGTACCTTGTCTCAAGGCGCTTCCTCAGATATCCGTATAGCAATCCAAATAGCAATTCAAGACCTGAATGACTTTTTAACTGTCTTCCCTAACCATCTGCAAGCTACATCTATGCGACAGTTGTTGCAGTCTTCTCTAACTGAGGTTATGTAATTTTCACTAGACCTTTTGCAAAAGCCCTTCTTTTTATCTTCCTTCTTTGCGTCTTTGCGCCTTTGCGTGAGATAAAAAATTATTTATTTGCGTAGAAATATGAAGCGATCACCTTCCAATTATGCCCCTTTGATGACATTGTGTAGGCGATCGCTTCATTTGAGATTCTTGCAAAAATCTTGCAAACATTACTGCCGAGTATCAAGAGAACACACTCAAAACTTACTATTAAATTTTCTCATTAAGTAGTTAAGGTTTTACTATCCACTTCAGCAAAACTTGGGATTAACCATTGGTACTTCTCTGAAACTCTCTGGTTGTGGTGCTAAACCTTTGTCAGCAAAATGCTTATTCATCAGCGCCGGGATTTGTGGTGCTTGAATCTGGCTGTAGCGGGTTTTGTCGGGCATAACTAGGTTTGGCCCGGCTTTGCAGTTTTTCATACAACCAGTGCCCTTGATTGTAACTTGGTCTTCTAAACCGCGATCGCTCAAAGCAGCCTCCAAAGCCTGACAAACGGCTTTACCACCGCGTTTCATGCAATCAGACTTTTGACATACCAAAATCGTCGCTTTCGTCTTCGCTGGTTTTACCTTGGCATTATCAATTGATGGTGGTTCTTGTGGTGCAGCGATAGTTTTAACTGTCGCCATTTCCGAACGCGCCGCCATCACACGTTCAGCTTTGAGTGTAAGCTTGTCTTTTTTTATATCGTATTGTTTATAACCAACAACTTGTAGCCAAGTACCTGGTGATAGCCGCAAATCAAAAGCAGTCCGTAAATGCTTAGCGAGTTTAACGTAGCATTCACCCTCATGAGTCCCCAGCAGTAACCCTTTGAGCTTATACCCATCTTTAATAACAAAATCTATAAGTCTGCCCTCAAGGCAAAATTCTGATACTTCCAGACTATGACATGCACCCATTTTTTAACCTCCTTTTAACTAATACAAGCTATTTACAGTGATACTTTCAGCACCGGGGTGAAAATTGGCGATGTAGATTAAAACTTTTGGTAACGACTTTTCCAGCAGCATTCAAGAGTCCAAATCTGGTCTTGACGAGAGGCTGTGAATCGCCGTATCACACTCCAAAGTTGAACAGCCCCAGTAGCAGAGGTAATTTCAACTTGTAGTGGCTGATTAGTCACACAACTACACGGAATATCTAACTCCTTTAGGCGTTGATAGACTTGCCATCGGTCTGCCCAATTCACTTCTACAACGTGCTTGCTTTCTATTTCTGAACTAAACGATTTCAAGAGAATTGCCCTCAAAGTGCAACAAACTTGCAGTAAATACCGCGATCTAACTTCTAACTTTTGAAAGTCTTAAGAGTTTAGCCTCTTAAAACCAGCATACCTTAAGTGCAAACAATTCTCATTAACTTTGGAAAAAAATAATTACTGGGCATGGGGCATGGGGCATTGGGCATGGGTTATTTCTCCCCCTGCCTCCCCTGCCTCCCCTGCCTCCTCCACTCCCTCATCTCCCTCATCTCCCCCACTCCCCACTCCCCACTCCCCACTCCCCTTCACATTATTCAACGAACAAATAAACTGGAGAATTTTTGTAGCCTAAAATTCAAAATTTAGTCATAGAGAATAGGCCTTGCCATTATTGTGAAAATGTTAATATATAAAGACTAAGCAGTTAAAAACTGTAACTGCTAAAGAGCGAGGAGAACAATGTCTGAAACGCAAACTTTGTTACGAAATTTTGGTCATGTATATGACAATCCCGTACTCTTGGATCACAGCGTAACTGCCCCAGTTACCGAAGGATTCAACGTTGTATTAGCTAGTTTCCAGGCACTTTACTTGCAGTACCAAAAACATCATTTTGTAGTTGAAGGTGCAGAATTTTACTCTCTGCATGAGTTTTTTAACGAAAGCTACAAAGAAGTACAAGACCACATCCATGAAATTGGAGAGCGTTTGGATGGGCTGGGTGGTGTGCCAGTTGCAACTTTCAGCAAACTAGCAGAATTAACCTGTTTTGAACAAGAATCCGAAGGCGTATATTCCGCCCGCCAAATGGTAGAAAATGACCTAGCTGCCGAACAAGCAATCATTGGCGTAATTCGTCGCCAAGCTGCTCAGGCAGAGAGTCTAGGCGATCGGGGCACACGCTATCTCTACGAAAAGATTTTGTTAAAAACTGAGGAACGTGCTTATCATTTGTCTCACTTCCTTGCCAAAGACAGCTTAACCTTAGGGTTTGTCCAAGCTGCTCAAAGCTAAAACTCTCATAATCTAGATTTTTCTACCTAGACCAAAAGAAAAAGTCTGTCGCATTAACTCTTAAAATATTATAAAAAATGGCAGAGACTAGTATATTTATACTCTCTGCCATTTTTAATCTAAGTCAACATATTTACATCATATTTAACATTGAAAATAATTAGCAATTAGTTAGCTAATATATATTTTGATCTCAGTAATCTATTTGTCTTAAATAAACAGACATATATCTGCCGTAGAAAATCAGCATTTCTTGAAAATTATCATCAAATTAAATAAAAAATATTTCCAAGAGAGAGAAAAAATTGAGCATCATAATTAAATAAAATTAGAAATACAAAATAATGAAGGAGATAAGGGAGTGGGGAGTGTGGGGAGTGTGGGGAGTGTGGGGAGATGGGGGGAGAAAGAGAATTTATACTTCCCACACCTCCTACACCTCCCACACCCTCAATGCCCCAATCCCCAATCCCCAATCTCCATTTCCCCCTATCAAGTTAGAAAACTTAATAATAAAAAGCACGATCGCGGGTAAACACCCTTAAAATAATCAGGATTTATATTCTCGTACTCCAAGGCAACTACTATGCCCCGCCGTGATGACCTCCGGAAGATTCTACTATTAGGCTCTGGTCCAATTGTGATCGGACAAGCCTGTGAGTTTGACTACTCTGGCACTCAAGCCTGCAAAGCGCTGCGAGAAGAAGGCTATGAAGTGGTGTTGGTCAACTCTAACCCTGCAACGATTATGACCGACCCGGAAACGGCCGATCGCACTTACATTGAGCCGCTGACTCCGGAATTAGTCGAAAAAGCGATCGCCAAAGAACGCCCTGATGCTCTACTCCCAACGATGGGAGGACAAACCGCCCTCAATCTCGCTGTTGCTTTAGCCAAAAATGGCGCATTGGAAAAGTACGGTGTTGAGTTAATCGGCGCTAAACTACCAGCCATCGAAAAAGCCGAAGACAGAAAACTTTTTGGTGAAGCAATGGCAAGGATTGGGGTAGCTGTGTGTCCCAGCGGCACAGCCGAATCCTTAGAAGAAGCAAAAGCCATCGCTCGCCAAATTGGCACTTATCCCCTAATTATTCGTCCTGCCTTCACAATGGGTGGAAGTGGCGGTGGTATTGCCTATAACCAAGAAGAATTTGAAGAAATGGCACAGGTGGGTATAGATGCCAGCCCTGTTTCCCAAATTCTCATTGACCAGTCTTTACTCGGCTGGAAAGAATACGAGCTCGAAGTTATGCGTGACTTGGCAGATAACGTGGTGATTATCTGCTCCATTGAAAACCTTGACCCTATGGGCATCCACACTGGAGACTCCATTACCGTCGCTCCCGCGCAAACCCTCACTGATAAAGAATATCAAAGGCTGCGGGATATGGCAATTAAAATCATCCGCGAGATAGGTGTGGAAACAGGCGGTTCTAATATTCAATTTGCCGTTAATCCTGTCACTGGGGATGTGGTGGTGATTGAAATGAATCCCCGTGTTTCCCGGAGTTCGGCTTTAGCTTCTAAAGCTACAGGTTTCCCCATCGCCAAAATTGCAGCAAAGCTAGCAGTGGGCTACACCCTGGATGAAATTCAAAATGACATCACCAAGAAAACTCCGGCGTCCTTTGAACCGACAATTGACTACGTAGTTACAAAAATCCCCCGCTTCGCCTTTGAAAAGTTCCCCGGTTCCGAACCAGTGCTGACAACCCAAATGAAGTCAGTGGGAGAAGCAATGGCAATTGGGCGGACTTTCAACGAATCCTTCCAAAAGGCGCTGCGTTCTCTGGAAACCGGACGTGCCGGCTGGGGTTGCGACAAAGCCGAAAAATTACCCAGTGGCGAACAAATTCGTGCCCTGCTACGGACACCAAATCCCGATCGCATTTTTGCTGTACGTCATGCCTTACAGCTAGGAATCAGTGCCGAAGAAATCTATGAACTCACTGGTATTGACCCGTGGTTCCTGGATAAAATGCAGCAAATTCTCGATGTGGAGAAATTCCTCAAGCGCACATCCTTAAAGGAATTGACAAAAGAGCAACTTTATGAAGTGAAAAGGAATGGATTTAGCGATCGCCAGATTGCCTATGCCACCAAAACCACTGAAGATGAAGTCCGCGCCTATCGCAAACAACTAGAAGTCATCCCAGTTTACAAAACTGTAGACACCTGTGCAGCGGAGTTTGAAGCGTTTACTCCTTACTACTATTCTACCTACGAAGAAGAAACAGAAGTTTTACCAGCAACCAAGCCCAAAGTCATGATTTTGGGTGGTGGCCCTAACCGCATTGGCCAGGGAATTGAGTTTGACTATTGTTGTTGTCACGCCGCCTATGCTTTGAAAGGAGCAGGGTACGAGACGATTATGGTCAACTCCAACCCAGAGACGGTTTCCACAGATTATGATACCAGCGATCGCCTTTACTTCGAGCCTTTAACAAAAGAAGATGTCCTGAATATCATCGAAACTGAAAATCCTGTAGGCATAATCATCCAGTTTGGCGGACAAACACCTCTGAAGTTGGCTATTCCCCTCCAAGAATATTTGCAGGGATTAGGGACTGGGGACTGGGGAGTGGGGAGTGGGGAGAGTTCCCAATCCCCACTCCCCAAGATTTGGGGTACATCGCCAGATTCCATCGACATGGCAGAAAACCGAGAGCGATTTGAGAAGATTCTCAAGGAATTGAATATTGCTCAACCACCCAATGGTATTGCTCGGAGTTACGAAGATGCGCTAATTGTCGCCAAACGTATTGGCTATCCGGTGGTGGTGCGTCCCAGCTATGTTTTAGGGGGGCGGGCGATGGAAATCGTCTATTCTGATGCTGAGTTAGAACGCTACATGACCTTCGCGGTACAGGTAGAACCAGACCATCCAATTTTAATTGATAAGTTTTTAGAAAATGCCATTGAAGTCGATGTTGATGCGATCGCCGATCGTACAGGACGGGTAGTGATTGGTGGTATCATGGAACACATAGAGCAAGCTGGAATTCACTCAGGAGACTCCGCTTGTTCCTTACCTTCGATTTCTTTGCCACCAGCAGTTCTCAATCAAATTCGTACATGGACAGTGCAACTAGCCCAAGCCCTGTCAGTCATAGGGTTAATGAATATTCAGTTTGCCGTCGTTGGCGCAAGCGGGTATTCTCCCCAAGTTTACATTTTAGAAGCCAACCCCCGCGCCTCCCGCACGGTGCCGTTTGTTTCTAAAGCAACGGGTGTCCAGTTAGCCAAACTAGCATCCTTAATTATGTCAGGTAAAACCTTAGAGGAGCTACACTTCACCGAGGAAGTCATCCCAACCCACATTGCCGTCAAAGAAGCGGTATTACCCTTTAATAAATTCCCTGGAACTGATACAATATTAGGACCAGAAATGCGCTCCACTGGTGAGGTGATGGGGATTGACAGCGACTTTGGACGAGCCTTTGCCAAAGCCGAAATAGGCGCAGGTGAGCGTTTACCCTTAACGGGAACCGTCTTTGTATCAATGAGCGATCGCGATAAAACAGCTGCTGCGATCGTGGTAAAGGAATTTATCGATTTGGGCTTTACCGTGATGGCCACACTTGGTACACGCCGGGTTCTTCTCGAACAGGGGTTAAAAGTTGAATTAGTGCTTAAACTCCATGAAGGGCGACCCCACGTCCTAGATGCAATCAAAAACCAGAAAATCCAACTGATTATCAACACACCCTCAGGGGAAGAAGCCCAGACCGATGCGAGGTTAATCCGCCGCACAGCCTTAGCTTACAAGATTCCCATTATAACTACCATCGCTGGTGCAAAAGCCACCGTCGCTGCCATCCGTTCCTTACAAAATACGACCTTGGATGTAAAAGTCATCCAAGATTACTGCAAGATTGTGAGGGAGTAGGGAGTGGGGAGTGAGGAGGTGAGGGAGATGAGGGGGATGAGGGGGATGAGGGGGATGAGGGGGCAGGGGAGATGGGGAGCAGGGGAGCAGTAAGTTTTTCCCCTCTGCCCCTCTGCCCCTCTGCCTCTTGTGCCCAATGCCCCATGCCCAATGCCCAATGCCCAATGCCCAATGCCCAATGCCCACTCCCCATTCCCCACTCCCCAAAAATTAAACAATTGTTATAAGAGAATGACTATAGTTATCATTGAGATATTTTAACAAATATGAGGAAGTTTTTTTGAGTCGCATAAGTTGTGAAATCTGCTTTTAGACGCGCTTGAAAGGAAAAATACTATCCCATTAACTGGAACAACCAGGAAATTTCTCCAGGTATATAGCCAAAACCTTCTCATAAAGGTTACAATTATTAATATTAATCCAATAGAAGAATGTTTAAGAAATTACCTTTTATCTAACTGTAGATACTTGTGGAAAGCAGGAAATAACTGTAACTTTTAGCAGTTAAGAAGCTCAATTTTGATTATTTATGAGCAGCCGAATTTATCGGGCGCGTAAGTTGCAAACCATAGAATGGGTTCCCAGCCTGACTGGGTAGCACCCATACAGAGCATCTATCCCTTAATGACCCTACCGTCAAACCCATCATTATCAAAGAGTAGCGCCATGAAGACCGCTCAGACAGCCACAGACCTCGTGCGGACTTACCTGCGTGAGATTGGCCGTGTGCCACTCTTAACCCACGAGGAAGAGATTTCCTATGGTAAGCAGGTGCAACGTTCAACGGCCTTGCACGAATCGCGGGAAAATCTTGCCACCCAGTTAGGTCGCCAACCAACTCTCGAAGAGTGGGCAAAAGCGACAAAATTAGAACCAGCAGAGTTGAACGAAGCGATCGCCGATGGTGAAATTGCCAAGCGCAAAATGGTAGAAGCCAATTTGCGCCTAGTGGTTTCCGTTGCCAAAAAATACATCAAGCGCAACGTCGATTTACTGGACTTGATCCAAGAAGGTAGTATCGGAATGCAACGCGGCGTGGAAAAGTTTGACCCCACGAAAGGCTACAGGTTTTCTACCTATGCCTATTGGTGGATTCGCCAAGCGATTACCCGTGCCATAGCCGAAAAGGCTCGTACCATTCGGCTGCCTATCCACATAACCGAAAAATTAAATAAAATTAAAAAAGCACAGCGGCAATTGTCTCAAAAATTGGGACGCGCTCCCACAGCTGGTGAGCTAGCCGAAGAATTGGAATTGACACCAAAGCAAGTGCGAGAGTATTTGGAAAAGGCGCGTTTGCCTCTTTCTTTAGATTTGCGCTTGGGTGATAACTACGACACCGAACTTGGAGAAATGCTGGAAGATCCAGGAGCTTCTCCAGAAGAGTTTGTGATGCAATCTTCCCTATCTTATGACTTGGAGCGCCTGATGGGTGACCTGACGCCACAACAGAGGGAAGTAATCACGCTCCGTTTTGGTTTAACTGACGGGCAAGCGCTGACTCTGGCAAGAATCGGTGAAATTCTCAACATTAGTCGGGAACGAGTCCGGCAAATCGAGCGGGAAGCCTTAACAAAACTTCGCAAGTCTAAAGCCAACATGGATGAATATTTGGCAAGTTAGTCATTTGTCATTTGTCCTTTGTCATTCGTGCTTTGTCCAGAGTTTAATGACTAATGACTAATGACTAATGACTACTGACCAATTGGTGAGAAAATACGCTGCTCTTGGTACGGTTAGACCCACTTTCATCAGCAAGCTAGCCTGTTACATTATTTTACAGGAAGACCAAATAGCCCGCTAAGCCAAATCCCAAAAAGGCATTTAGTCTCCAAATCACGAATACCTAAGCTAGAAATGGTAGTCAAGGAGATAAAAAATGAGTAATCCATCCAATCGCGTCTCAGAATTTTTCAATGGTGAATCAGAAACTAGCGATTTGCTATGGCAGTACGTTAAATCTTTGAGTCCTGAGACAGTTACCCGACTATCTAAACCCACTTCTGCCGAAGTTTTTCAAGTGATGGAACGTAACATTACAGGATTGTTGGGAAACTTGCCTTCAGAACACTTTGGCGTTACTGTAACCACCAGTAGGGAAAGTCTCGGTCGGCTTTTGGCTTCTGCGATGATTAGCGGTTATTTCTTGCGTAACGCTGAGCAAAGAATGAATTTTGAAATCGCTCTACAAGGAACTGAAACCAACAATAGTGAAATTGACTAAAAATGTTAGAGCAGAATTTAGAATTCAGAATTCAGAATTCAGAATTCAGAATTTAGAAGTAAGAATGGGCTACGCCCCGCTGCACTAACAGAAGTAAAATAGGTTTTACACTGGGGTTTGAGACGAATGCTTGTGTAATTTTCCCTACTTAAAACGTGCTGTAAAAATTAGGAAATTCAATATTGTTGGGCTGAAGCTACTCACAATTATGGCTGCACCAGTAGTAAAATAGGCATCTACGAAATCCTTGTACAAAATTTCCAATCATGCATAACGTCAATATTTGACAATATCCAAGATACAAGCGAATTTGGATTGAAATTGATACCCAAAGAGTGCAGAGTAAGGCAGAATTTTTTAATTTGTTTTTCTCTAAAGCTACATAATTTGGGAATTAGTGAAACCAGAGGCATATTTTTAAATGAATAATAAAAACGGGTGGATAAACAAACAGCGATAGACAATATTCGCAATAAATACAAACTCGGCAGGGTTAAAAGCAGTCTGCCGAGTTTTGTTATAGGGAATGGGGCATTGGGAATGCTGTAAAATTTATTTTCCCCCATCTCTCCCATGTCCCTACTCCCCACTCCCTACTCCCCATTCCCATAAACCATGAGTCAAACCAGTTCTTTCCCACCGCATAAAATCATTGGCGTTGCCGTAATTTGGAATGACCAAAAGCAAATTTTAATCGATCGCCGTCGTCCAGAAGGAGTGATGGGTGGTTTGTGGGAATTTCCTGGTGGCAAAATTGAGCCTGGTGAAACTATCCAAGAGTGTATTCAACGAGAAATAAAAGAAGAATTGGGAATAGCGATCGAAGTCGGAGAGCATCTAATCACTATTGACCACACCTATACAGACTTGCGGGTTACCTTGACAGTACATCACTGCCGCCACGTTACAGGTGTTCCCCAGCCTTTGGAGTGCGATGAAATTCGCTGGGTAAGCTTGGAAGAACTTGAACAGTTTACTTTTCCGAAAGCAAATATTCAAATTATTGCTGCCCTGAAGCAGAGTAAAGAGACAAAAGATTTTACTATTTAAAATTTTCTTAATGAAATATTATACACAAAATTACCATTGACTATGTAACATATGTATTACATAGTTATTACACGTTTGGACATACAAGAGGTAGGTGACAAATGACTACAATTTACGGTACTTCTTTGAATGATAATGGCATTACCCGTCCAAAACTAATTGGTACTGGAGCAGCGGACATTATCTACGGCTATGCAGGCAATGATGTGATTGAGGGTAGAGGCGGCAACGATATCATCTACGGAGATTCTGGCAAGGATACCATTGATGGTGGTACTGGCAATGACATCATTGATGGTGGTACTGAAGATGATAGGCTTTTTGGTAATGATGGTAACGATACCATCTTGGGACGTAGCGGCAATGACTTTTTGATTGGTGGTAACGGTAATGATGCAATCTTCGGTGAAGCTGGTAATGATACACTTTGGGGAGGTTCAGGCATTGACTCGCTATATGGTGGAACCGAGAATGACACTTACATATTGCTTGAAGATGCCAGTGATACCATTATTGAATATGCCAACCAAGGTATTGACACTGTAAGATCATACTTAAGCTACACTCTAGCGGCTAACTTAGAAAATTTAGAGTTGGTGAACTATCGCACGGCAATAATTGGAAATGGTAACGAATTAAATAACTCCATCACAGGCAATACTAACGCTAACCTTTTGACTGGTGGGGCTGGAAATGACAATATTGTTGGTCGTGGCGGTGATGATTGGCTCGTGGGCGGCACGGGTAATGATGCCCTTTTTGGAGATGAAGTTTTCGGGGGTCTGTCTGCACCAGTAGGCAATGATTATCTAGAAGGTAATGATGGTAATGACATTCTCTATGGTGGTGGCGGTAATGACACATTAATTGGTGGTAATGGTAACGACTTCCTAGCTGGAACCACTGGTAGCGGCTCTACCACAGAAATTGATAGACTAATGGGAAATGCGGGTGCTGACACCTTTTCACTCGGTTACAACGGTTCTTTTACTGAAATTCAATATCTTGGCTCTGGCTACGCTATCATTACCGATTTCAAGCATTTGGAAAACGACAAAATTCGTGTCGGTGGTAGCAGTAGTAACTACAGATTGCAGACGATATATTTGGTTGGTAACTCAGCGGCCGATACTGGCATTTATTATGGCAGTGATTTAATTGGTGTTGTGCAAGATACAACCAATGTTTCTATTGCCAGAGATTTTAAGTTTAGTTGATAGTTTTCTCTGCGCGTTCTGAAGCAAGAACAGAGTAGGCAGGATTGACGCTCCCACCACCATAATCGGAATACCGATTATGGTGGTGGGAGATGTAACAAGTAACAATCTATTAATTGCATCAGGTTGAGTCTCGCAATTTTCTACAATAATCGCAGAGACTTTGATAAATGGTATCAGTAAACAAATGCCTAAAACCGTTGCCGACGTGATGAGCCGCGATCCGATTGTGGTTCGGGCAGAAACTCCACTCAAGGAAGCTATCCAAATTCTCGCAGAACGCCACATCAGCGGGCTACCTGTTGTGGATGATGGCGGTAATTTGGTGGGCATTATCTCAGAAACCGATTTGATGTGGCAAGAAACTGGTGTGACTCCACCTGCATACATCATGTTTCTTGATAGCGTTATCTATTTGAAAAACCCTGCTACATACGAACGTGATTTGCATAAAGCATTAGGGCAAACCGTTGGGGAAGTGATGAGTAAAAACCCCATTAGTATTTCCCCTGATAAAACTTTAAGGGAAGCTGCTACAGTTATGCACGATCGCAGTGTTCATCGCTTGCCAGTACTTGACAGCACGGGTCAAGTAATTGGTATCCTCACTCGTGGTGATATTATTCGGGCAATGGCAGCAAGTCAAGACTAGTCATTAGTCATTAGTCATTAGTCATTAGTCATTAGTCAAGAGTTTTTGACCCTTGACTCTTTTTTATACGTTTGAAAATCAAGGATACTTAAATGAGTATTACTCCAGAGTCTGTTAAGCAATTGCTTAGTTCTCAGGATTTGGGCGATCGCTTGCGTGCAGTAAATCAAATCCGTCAATTAGAACCAGCCGTCGGTTTTGAATTGATTCAAAGTGCCATTGCTGATAGCAACTCCCGTGTCCGGTATTCAGCGGTGAGTCAAATGGATACACTCGGAAAACAGGATTTACAGTTATCTTTGGATATTCTACGCGATCGCTTGCTCAATGACTCGGAAATAGATGTACAAGCAGCAGCAGCAGATTGCTTGGGCGCTCTGAAGTTACATGAAGCTTTTGAAGATTTGGAGAAACTCTATCATACAACCGATGAATGGCTAATACAATTTAGTATCATTGCTACGCTAGGTGAGTTAGGCGATCCACGAGCTTTTGAACTACTTAAACAGGCACTCTCTTCAGACAATGAATTAGTCCAAACTGCGGCTATTAGTTCTTTGGGTGAGTTGGGCAATACACAAGCCATTCCCCTTTTAGCTCCTTTTGCTACCCATCCAGATTCGCAAATCCGTTACAGACTCGTACAAGCCTTGATTCATTTGGGTAGTCCAGAAGCCAAATCTATATTAGAAACTCTGGTTAATGATGGTGTAGAAGCGATCGCTACTGAAGCTAGAAAATATTTGCAATCAGCTTAAGCTCATACCTTTGACAAGCTAACGATTAAAACAGCCCCTTTTGAAGTTTCCGTACTACTAAAACCCTCTCCCATTGTGGAGGGGTTTTTATTTTTCACAAGACGAGGTAGAAGAACCACTGTAATTTCGCCCGGAGTATTGTTATAAAAAGCTTGTAATTTCTCAGTAAAGATTAGAGTCAAAAATTCAGTATTAGTATTTTTTGCTACTTTAATTCAAGAATTTAGTATAAAAAATTACTTTTAATTAATTTACTTCTAAAAATATTCATATAGAGCAATTTACTCTTAAAGATTAGGTAAATTCAGACGCGAGTAGATGCACTTACGTAATTGCCCGGTTAATATACAAATACAGAGAAAAAAGAAAACAAAACTTTTCATCCAAAGCATTACTAATCAGAGGAAAAAAGTCTAATGAAAAAGTTTACTATTCTAGCAACAACACTTGCAGCATCTACTATAAGTTTAAATGTGGTTGGTGGTATATCTAAAGCTCAAGCTGCTTCTTTAGTTCCTCCAGTAGAAGGTGAAATTCAACTGACAAATGTCGCTTGTTTGACTGGTAGCTGTATTGATACAACTGCCTATGGTTACACTGTCACCAGTCAGAATTACAACGCTGATTACCTGCCAAGTCTATTATTTAGTGATGATAGTTCAACACCAAATTCTTATGGTTTTGGTATTTCCTTCGGTAAACCAGATGGAGGAACTAATACAATTGCAGGTGAAAATTGGTTCCGTCCTGTAGCTAGAAGAACTAACGGTAAACTACCTGAAAATGGTCAATTAGAAGTTGGTCAGTTCAAGTTTGATTTTGCTAGTACAATTAGCGAGTTAGTACTATCTTTCTTTGATGTGGAAGATATAGGTACTTCTATTCTTAGTGTTAATGGTGTTGCTTATGGAGGAACAATTACCCCAGGAAGTGACGCCAACATCAAGAAAGTGACCTTGACAAATGTCAATTCCTTAGAGGTCAAACTGGGTAATATCGGTGGTAGATTTGCCACTGGCGATGGTGTTCGCTTGGATGTCAACCAAACTGTACCTGAACCAGGAACCACTATGAGCTTAGGTGTTTTGGGATTAGTAGCTTTGTTCGGTTTGCAGAAGCGTAAAAAATCGTCACAAGCAGTTTAATTTTCACCATAGCTGCCATAAAACTCAAGATGAAAAATTCAAACAATCAATGATTAAGTTTGAATTCTAAATCTTGTATACAAAAAATTAATGTTTGCATCTATATTTGACTAGCAAATAGGTTTTTCACCGTTAGTTAACTTGAGTAAATAAAATAACTAATTATCCAAGTTAGTTATTTTTATCTACTCAATTTTTTTATGTGGGTAAATTCAGTGAAATCCCCATTAAATATTAAGCGCCATATACCTGTGACCAAGTTGTGATGATAAATACTGTAACTGCTGCGATCGCCAACAATCCTTGAATCAAATTCCCAACCAGTGTCCCCACGACAATTCCGATACCCGCCTTAACCGCTAATCCTAATTCACGTCGGTAAAGATACTCACCAATAATTGCTCCCAACAGCGGCCCTAGTAAAATTCCTAACAGTGGACCTCCAAAAGGTAAAGCTGGCAATAATCCCAAAAATCCCAATACCAAACCGACAATCGCGCCAATTTGCCCCCACTTACTAGCTCCAGCTTGTCTTGCTCCTATATAACTAGCTAAAAAATCCACTCCGATACTGAGTAACAAAACAATAATTGTCACAATTAATGGAATCTTGATAGCTGCGAAGGAACTGCTAACGATTCCCCAGATGATAATTGCAATTAAAATTAAGCTCGCACCAGGAATCGCAGGAACTACAGCGCCGATAATACCCACAAACATTAGGGCAAGTAATAGCCAATAGATAATTTGCATAGATAAAATTTGAAATTTCCAAATCAGTTAGTCATTTGTAGGGTAGCACCGCTGTGCTACCAAAGCCCGTGTTGCATCCAAAACAGAACTGCTCTAGGATTAGTATTTGAATTTTGAACAAAATCTAAGTATTGTAGTAGCGTGACACAGCGAAAATAGTGCATTAGATGTAGGTTAAGTTGAGCAACGCTAAACCCAACATTTGGCTCGTCTTGGTCATTAGTTACTCGGCAAATAAGATTTATACTTTGTAATAAACTAAACAGCAGGTAAAAGCACTTAGCCCTGGGGATTATAAATCAATGACAAGAAAAATATTAACTGGACTAAGTTCACAAACCTACGAACACCCTTTCGATCGCAAAGCCTTAGCATCTTTGCAAAAAATGCCTGGTGTCTCCCTGCTACTCAAAAAAATTAACGAGTACGGTATCGATCGCCTACTCCGTTTGCAAAGCCTTGGCAGTAGTATCAGAATTACCCCTCGTAATTTTCCCCAATTACATCAGGCATTAGTAGAAACTTGTGAAATTGTTGATGTTAACCCACTTCCTGAACTATATCTGTTTCGAGGCACAGGTCACATTCAAAGCTACATTGTTGGAGTAGAAAAACCACTCATTAGTATCAATTTAGATGCAATGGAGTGGCTCGACACAGATGAGTTAGTTTATGTTTTGGGACATGAAGTTGCTCGGATTAAGAGTCAGCATATGGTGTATCACCAAATGGCATTTGTGATGCCGACTTTAAAAAATTTGCTGAGCAGTACTACATTGGGGGTTGGCGGCTTGGTAGCTGGTGGTATGGAATTAGCTTTATATAATTGGCAGATGATGGCTAGGTTCACCGCCGATCGCGCTGGTTTGTTGGCTTGTCAGGATATTGATGTCGCAACCACCGCACTGATAAAACTTGCAGGTTTACCAGATGAATACTTAACTACTGCTGTAATTGAAGATTTCTTAATTCAAGCGCGTGAGTTTGCATCCCAGAATCTTGATACCGCCGATCGGGTAACCAAAATATTAAGTTATACAGAATCTGGACTTTCTTGGGTAGTGATGCGGGCTGGCGAGTTATTAAAATGGGTTGATTCTGGAGATTATGATAATATCATTCAACAGAAAAATTTAAATACGCCAGAAGAACAAGAAAAAAATACACCAGAAGAAAAAGAAGGCTGGAATTTTTTAACTTCTTGGTGATTGGATTTTCAGGAGAAATTCATCATGGGACTATAGGAATCATATTTGATTTCTGAAAAAATCTCAGTAGTCTTGTAGGGTGTGTTAGCAGAGCGTAACGCACCATAAGCCTGGAATGGTGCGTTACGGATTTCATCCTAACGCACCCTACAGTACTTTTTAATGAGGATCTAAAGTTTTGGATACCTCAGGCACTACTTTTCAAACACCCTCTAAGTCCTATGAGCATGTAGTCAATCTAAAATCCAAAATCCAAAATCTAAAATTGGCTCATCTAAAATTGACTCAGAGTAACGGCTAATTTATCAGCAATTCCTGCAATCCAATTTTCATCTTGTTTCGTGTAACTGCGAGGAGCATTTGCTCCCAAAATCAAGACACCTCGATCGCCAATAGGTTGACAAATTACACCTTGAGTATTTTCGGGTAAATAATCGAATTCAATCCTACCTGGGTATACTTTTAACGCCACTAGATAAATCGGTTTTTGTTTTTCGAGTACCTGTTTTAAGATTACTCCCGGTACAACCTCAGATTTAGTACTCAAAATTCCGCGACGCAACAAAACTTTACCTTGATAAAAAACTACTAGCGATCGCGTTACTGTATTAGTCAACAATAAATGAGACGCCCAAGCTAGTTCAGTTTTCACGGCTTCTGGTAAGTCTGGTGCTAATACAAAACCCTCTTCTCCAATTAGTTCTACAGTATCAGGCGATCGCGGCTGCACTTGCTGCCAAATTAAGCCCGTCAAAATTAACACCGCACTCAAAATCACACCCACCACATCACCACGCGCTTGAGATTGGGTTAGTTGCGGTGTCAACAAGCGGTTAATTAGCAAAAGTACAGCGCCTAGTCCACCTACAACAATGGGTAGACGCCGCAAAACTCGATTCGGATCGGGTTTAGTCATTTGTCATTAATCATTAGTCATTGGGCATTGGGCATCGGGCATTGGGCATCGGGCATTGGTTATTTCTCCCCCTGCTCCCCCTGCTCCCTCATCTCACTCCTCCCCTGGTTCAATAATTCGCTGGAAAAGATAACCAGTACCTCTGGCTGTTAATATTAATTCTGGGTTGCTGGGATCGTCTTCTAATTTTGCCCGCAAACGGGATATATGCACATCTACTACGCGGGTATCTACATGGCGTTCTGGTGTGTAGCCCCAAACTTCCTGCAAAATTTCTGAACGGGAAAAAGCTTCTCCTGAGCGACTGACTAACAACTCTAGTAAACTAAACTCCATACCCGTCAATCGAATCCGCTCGTCGCCTTTATAGACTTGTCGCTTATTTGTATCGATTTTAATGTTAGCGACATGAATCACCCCAGAGCTAGGAATGCCAGTAGCACTAGTTTTGTCTACTCGGCGCAGCACTGAGCGAATCCGGGCTTCTAACTCTTTGGGGGAAAATGGTTTAACTACGTAGTCGTCAGCACCTAATTCTAGTCCAGTAATGCGATCGGCTACATCCCCCAAGGCTGTTAGCATAATAATGGGGACATCTGATTCCTTGCGTAATTCTTGACAAACACCGTAGCCATCTAGCTTTGGCATCATCACATCTAAAACTACCAAGTCAGGATCGGCTTTGCGAAAAGTTTCCAAAGCTTCTTCGCCATCGCCAGCCGTCACTACATCGTAGCCAATCATCGAAAGGCGCGTTTCCAAAATCCGGCGAATGCTGGCTTCATCGTCTACTACCAAAATTTTTTCTTTATGACTTTCCAAGTTAATCGAGGCTCCTTCACTAAAAATTTACATGATTAATTTTTAATACCATAATATTAAGATATCATTCCATGAATTGATTTGGAAAAAGCTCTAACTACTACTATTATTGGATTTTAGTTTTCTCCAAGAATTAAGCAAATATTAAGATTATTTAATAAGATTTACGAATGGCAAAGCCAAAAACTTTTTACGTTTGTAACGATTGTGGGGCGGAATCCCCTCAATGGTTTGGTAAGTGTCCAGCCTGTGGTACTTACAATTCTTTAGAAGAGCAAATCAGTATTCAATCTTCTGTAGATGTACCTAGTCGGGGAGGAGTGAGTAGTTGGCAATCAGCTCCAACGAATGGCAAATCTCACTCTAAACCAGCTAAAGCACGAGCCTCCTTAACATTTGACCAAATTACCGATCGCCAAATTGCCCGCTGGGAGTCTGGTTATGAAGAATTGGATCGGGTGCTTGGTGGTGGAGTTGTTCCAGGTTCTATGGTGCTGATTGGTGGCGATCCCGGTATCGGTAAATCGACTTTATTACTGCAAGTATCAAATCAATTAGCGCAGAAATATCGCATCCTTTACGTAACTGGTGAAGAATCGGGACAGCAGGTAAAATTACGAGCTTCTCGTTTAGGAGTATCCAAACCCGTAAATGTCGTTAGTGAAGAGAATGTTACGGTAGTAGTAGATAATACACTTCCCATCGACCCTGACAGTATAGGTGCAGATTTATATGTACTGCCAGAAACAGATTTAGAAGAAATTTTACGGGAAATAGACTCTCTAAAACCAAACGTGGCAGTTATTGATAGTATTCAAACAGTGTTTTTTCCTGCGCTGACTTCTGCACCTGGTTCAGTAGCTCAGGTACGTGAATGTACTGCGGCTTTGATGAAGGTGGCAAAACATGAAGATATTACCATGTTGATTGTCGGACACGTCACCAAAGAAGGAGCGATCGCCGGGCCGAAAGTCTTAGAACATTTAGTAGATACAGTGTTGTATTTTGAAGGCGATCGCTTTGCCTCCCATCGGTTATTACGGACAGTGAAAAACCGCTTCGGTGCAACACATGAAATCGGCATATTTGAAATGGTGGCACACGGACTGCGGGAAGTTCCTAACCCCTCAGAGTTATTTTTAGGCAATCGTGACGATCCAGCGCCAGGTACAGCAATTGTAGTGGCTTGTGAAGGCACTCGCCCCATTGTTGTGGAATTACAAGCCCTTGTCAGTCCCACCAGCTACCCCTCCCCTCGGCGCGCAGGTACTGGCGTAGACTACAACCGCCTAGTACAAATTCTCGCCGTCTTAGAAAAACGCGTGGGGATTCCCATGTCGAAATTAGATTCTTATGTTGCTTCTGCTGGGGGATTGAGTGTAGTAGAACCAGCAGTAGATTTAGGAGTAGCGATCGCGATCGTTGCGAGTTTCCGCGATCGCATCGTCGATCCCGGTACAGTTTTGATAGGTGAAGTTGGCTTAGGTGGACAAGTGCGATCGGTTTCCCAAATGGAACTGCGGTTGAAAGAAGCAGCTAAATTGGGATTTAAAAGAGCGATCGTGCCCAAAGGCACAAAATTTCCCGATCTCAACATTGAGATTTTACCAGTCTCTAAAGTAATAGATGCAATTATCGCCGCCATCCCCCATCAAGAACTGACAGCCGACGATTTAGAACCTGATGAAGATGAGTAATTACTGGGTACTGGGTACTGGGAAATTGTTCCAAAATTTGGGAAGGGTCAAAGCAAATTCCATAATTTTTACGAGTGAAAACCGAGTCCCCAATCCCTAATCCCCAGCCCCCAGTCCCTTTTACACACCAAAGGACAATCCACCATGACAGCCCTCACCCAAGACTACCAAATCACTTGGGAAAAATTACCCGATGATTACAAACTCCCAGATGATCCAGTGGACAACATCAACCAACCAGCCTTAGCCGCTGCACTCACAGAAAGCCTACAATTAGCCGGAAAAATTTCAGCTAACGCCCTAACAACAACTAATTACGGTATTTGTGCCACTCTAAATAACAAAATAGTCATCAAAGCCCCTGATTGGGCTTTCATTGCCAAAATTAATGTTACTAGAGAAGAAGTAACACGCAGTTACACACCTCAATTACAGGGTGACATTCCCGTAATTGTGATGGAATTTGTTTCCGATACACAGGAGACAGAATATTCTATCAAAGCGACATATCCTCCAGGAAAATGGTTTTTCTACGAGCGCATTTTAAAAGTACCAAACTACATCATTTTTGAGCCAGAAAGCGGTAGTTTCGAGATGTACCGCTTACAAAACACAGAACAGTACATTTTGCAAGAGCCTGATGAAAATCAACGCTACTGGATAGCAGAAATGAATCTTTACCTTGGAGTGTCGCAAGGTACTCGTGAAAACCGCACAGGAAAGTGGTTAAGGTGGTGGGATGAACAAGGAAACCTTCTACCTTGGGGTGCAGAACTAGCCGAACAAGAACGCCAACGCACCGAACAAGAACGCCAACGCGCTGAACAAGAACGCCAACGCGCCGAACGACTAGCAGCACAATTGCGAGCAGCGGGCATTGAACCAGAAGTGTAATAAAATGTTTTAAGAAAAATTGAAAGCCACTGAGTCCCCGACTTGTTTGACAAGTCGGGGATCTTATTTATCAGAAATGATTGAGTAAGGCTGAATACCAGTTGTTGGGCAAGAGGAGGGTTTAACAACTGCGATCACCATAAGTTTATTACGATTGAATATACTGAAAACTGATACACACGCTCAAGTCATAGTCGAGTATGTAATTATGTTAAGAGTAATTTTGTTAGCGTTGGCGCAGCCCAACTTAGGCATCGCTACTTTTGTTATTCCCTTGACTAGCTATACCCATAGTCAAGTAATTGCTACTACCGCTAATTATCAAATTTCTCAGAATAAATCAACAAAAATCACTATTGAACGTCTAGGAATAGGTGGCGTAAAACTTTCTATGTCAGAGGCACAAGTCAGAAAAATTTTAGGTAAACCTGTAAAAGTAGAAAATGCCTTTGTACCTGCTATTGGTAAAGTTCGTACTCTTAAATATGGAGGTATTACAGTTGATTTAGCTGAAGATGCTCAACCAGGGAAATTTAGTGTTTACCAAATTAAAACAACCAGTTCTAAATATTCCACCATAGATAAAGTAAAAGTAGGCGATACACAAACAAAAGTGATTAGAACCTATGGAAAAAATGAAATATCCCAAGATGGTAAAGTTACCAATTTAAATTACATAGTTGAAGAACCCAGCCCTGGAGGGTTAAATTTTACTATTCAAAAAGGCAAAGTCACAGAAATTTTCTGCTTTTATCTGATGAATTAAGAAGTTTTTAACAGAAAACACCAATGCAAATCCAACACCCCCACTTAATCTGGAAAAATCCGAAAATTCAAGGCAAACCTCCTCAATCAAGATACGGACACTCCGCTATTTTGTATCAAAATTATATGATTATTTTTGGTGGAGAACACAATGATACATTTGAAACTCTAAATGATATTCATTTATTGGATCTCGAATCTTGGACTTGGATACAACCTCAAATTTTCGGCGAAATTCCTGCTAAAAGAAGTTTTCATACTGCTGTTTTAGCTGAAGACAAAATGCTGGTTTGGGGAGGATACCAAGAGGCAAAAGATGGGGGATATATTTTTAGTGATGTTGATGTTCATATCCTCAATCTCAAAACTTGGCAGTGGTCGCAAATTACCCCTAATGGAACACCACCAGCACCTCGTTCTCATCATAGTGTAGTGTTGTTTAAAAATAAATTATTAATTGATGGTGGCTCTTATGATATCTACGCAGCATTAAAAGATTTGCATCTGCTCGATATTACAAATATGTGCTGGATAAATATCCAAGTTAACAACTGTTATAGCTCTGCGTTAGCTGGATTAATAATTAGGGGCAATACATTAGTCAAATTTCTAGGTGATGCTGCTTATGGAGGATTTTGCTCAAATGTTTTAACTTTAGAACTAGTAGATTTTGATTCCCCAAATTTACCGGAGTTTCAATGGCAGCAAGCCAAATTTCAGGGCATAGAAAACTATAGTTATCAAATTTTCTTGCCGAAGAATAATCAAGATGATTATGAATATTATGATGATGAAATTAATGATGAAGACGATGGAATTCCCTATCGAACAATTCATGGTTATGGAGAATTTGGAGATAACCTAGTTTTGTTTGCTGGCATGGCTCCCGGTAATGGTGTTAGTCATGTGACGATTGGCGATTTAGTTCTATTGAATATGCCTGCTATTGAAGAAGCTAGTTGTGGAACTTATACGGGGATTATTCCAGAAGTAAAAGGTAAATTTCCTCCTCCTAGATTTGGTCATTCAACTATACAGTTTAAGCATCAAATGATTATCTATGGTGGCTTATGGATTGACACTCAAGCCGGTAATCATAGCTATGATAATCAAGTCTATATTCTTGAATGTTAACAAAGCCTAACGTCGTATAGCGTTTCCCCACCTAGTAAGGTTGTCAAAATCGCCTAATCCCCATCTCTAAACCTTCACATACACCCCTAAGAAAATCTAAATCTAAACTAGCAACTGTGTCACTAGGTTTGTGATAATGTGGATTCCGTAAAAATGCCGTATCTGTGACCATCATTGCCGGATAACCCAAATCCCAAAAAGGTGCATGATCGCTAAGTCTGGTTTGGGGAACTATTAAACCTTTATTTGGTACGGGTAGCCATTGACTAGGTACACCGACTTGGCGAATACTACGACTCATGCCAATTAAGTCCCCAATTGTCCGCCAATTGCCAATTAAAGCGATAAAATCGCCGCTATTTGGGTAGAATAGCTCCAAAAAAGGCGGGTAACTTTGAGAACCGGGTGTAGAATCTTCATAGCCCAGCATTTCTAGTGAAATCATTAAACGTAACTGCTGCTTTTGTTCGCGCAACAAAGCTGCATAGTCAGCACTACCCAGTAAGCCATATTCTTCCATATCGAAAGCAACCAGCCTTAGGGGATATCTTACAGGTTCGGCAGCAAACTTTCTAGCTAATTCCAGCAACACTGCTACACCTGTGGCATTATCATCCGCAGCTGGTGTTCCGGGAACACCATCATAGTGGGCACCAATTAAAATAGGTGGCAAATCTTTTTTTTGTGGTCTAGCTTGGGCAGGTAAATTTAAAATCAAATTTTTACAAGCTTTACCTCTAACTTGGAAGGTGTGGATTTCCACACTTCCCCATTGTGAAAATTCCTGGCGGATATATTCTTGGACAAAAAAATGCCCAGCTGTTGCCATATAAGGATCGCGTTCTCGCGCTATCTCACTGAGGGAAGTTTGTAATCGCTCTTTTAAATTCAAGTCTTTAAAAAATAATTGACTAATTCTACAACAAGCCTTAATCTAAGCAAAAAAACCAATCCAAAATCCAAAATCCAAAATCCAAAATAGCTAGATAACAACAATTGAGGCTGCTTGGACACACCAAGCATCGTCAATGCTATCCTAGTCTTGCAACTATCTCCTCTAGCTGAACTTCTTAACTTTCTACCTTAATGACGACTATTATACCATTGAGGTGTTTTCACCCTGTAGCACAAAGCTAGAGGTAGTTCCACCCAATCATAATAAATATATAAGACGCTTTAGGAGAAGAGTAACGCATGGGCAAGGTAGTCGGCATCGACTTGGGTACAACCAACTCAGTAGTCGCCGTGATGGAGGGTGGCAAGCCGGTGGTGATTGCCAATGCAGAAGGAATGCGAACAACCCCCTCCGTAGTTGGCTTCAGCAAAGAAGGCGAGAGGGTGGTTGGGCAAATGGCACGGCGACAAACCGTCCTCAACCCCCAAAATACCTTTTTCGCAGTCAAACGCTTTATTGGGCGCAAATATGGCGAACTGAACCCAGATTCAAAGCGTGTACCCTACACCATTCGCAAAGACGAAATAGGTAATATAAAAATAGCTTGTCCCCGTCTGAATAAAGATTTCGCCCCGGAAGAAATTTCCGCAATGGTGCTGAAGAAATTGGCAGACGATGCCAGTCGCTATTTGGGTGAACCTGTGACAGGGGCAGTGATTACAGTACCCGCTTATTTTAATGATTCCCAGCGGCAAGCAACCCGCGATGCTGGCAGAATTGCTGGTTTAGAGGTACTGCGGATTCTGAATGAACCAACTGCTGCATCTTTGGCTTATGGATTAGATCGCGGTGACACGGAAACTATCTTAGTATTTGACTTGGGTGGTGGCACCTTTGACGTGTCGATTTTAGAAGTGGGCGATGGCATATTTGAAGTCAAAGCTACCAGTGGAGATACGCAACTCGGTGGCAACGATTTTGACAAAAAAATAGTAGATTGGTTAGCAGAGCAATTTCTGGAAACAGAAGAGGTAGACTTAAGACGCGATCGCCAAGCTTTGCAACGTCTGATGGAAGCTGCGGAAAAAGCCAAAATTGAACTTTCTGCTGTCAGCGTCACCGATATTAACTTACCTTTCATCACCGCCACAGAAGATGGTCCCAAACATCTGGAAACTCGTCTCACTCGCTCCCAGTTTGAAGGTTTGTGTGGCGATTTGATTAGCCGATTGCGGACACCAGTTAAACGCGCCCTCAAAGATGCCGGACTTTCACCTAGAGACATTGAAGAAGTTGTGTTAGTTGGCGGTTCCACAAGAATGCCAATGGTGAAGCAGCTAGTACGGGACTTAATTGGCATCGAACCAAATGAAAATGTCAACCCCGATGAAGTGGTGGGAGTGGGTGCTGCAATTCAAGCAGGCATACTTGCAGGCGAACTCAAAGATGTGCTGCTTTTGGATGTCACACCACTATCTTTGGGACTGGAAACCATCGGCGGCGTGATGAAAAAACTCATTCCCCGCAATACTACCATACCAGTACGTCGCTCTGATATATTTTCCACATCGGAAAATAATCAAAATACTGTGGAAATTCACGTAGTCCAGGGCGAACGAGATATGGCAGCAAACAACAAGTCTTTAGGACGGTTCAAACTGTATGGCATCCCACCAGCGCCACGGGGGATTCCCCAAGTCCAAGTATCCTTTGATATCGATGCCAATGGAATTTTGCAGGTAACAGCCTTAGATAGAACCACTGGTAGAGAACAGAGTATCACTATTCAAGGCGCTTCTACCTTGACCGAATCAGAAGTAAATCGGATGATTCAGGATGCTCAAAAATACGCCGATGTCGATCGCGAACGTAAAGAACGAGTAGAAAAGCGGACTCGTTCGGAGGCGCTAATTTTCCAAGCAGAACGACAACTTAGAGAAGTAGCCTTGGAATTTGGGATGCAGTTTGCCCGCAACCGCCGCCAAAAAATTGATAATATCTGCCAAGAACTCCGAGAAAGTCTCAAGGAAAACGACGATCGCGGTATTGACCAAGCCTACGCCGACCTGCAAGATGCTCTATATGAGCTAAATCGAGAAGTCCGCCAGTATTATGCTGAAGACGAAGACGACGATTTGTTTGGCACTATCCGTGACATCTTTACTGGTGGCGATAAAGAACGCGATCGCGACTCTTTGAGAGATACATTTCGGGAACGCGACTCCTATGGTAGAGACTATAGCAGAGACCGAGACTCTGGCAGAGACTATGGGCGAGATAATCGTTCTTCTTCCTATGAAAATCGTCCTCCCCGCAAATCCCGCCCCAGCTATCAAGATAACTGGGATGATGAAGAAGACAATGATTGGTTGTAGTTTTCGATCGAGGTTAGGAGTTAGGAGTTAGGAGTTAGGAGTTAAGAGTTAGGAGTTAGGAGTTAAGAGTTAGGAATAAAAACTGAAAAATTAAAAATTAAATCTCAGATCCTAACTCCTAACTAACAACTCCTAATTCCTCACTTATAGCTACCAACTCATAACTCCTCACTCCTAACTCCTAACTTTTAATTAATCCAAAATCTAAAATTTAAATAGCTGACTATGCAAAATTTGCAGAATTTCCGCGATTACTACGAAATTTTAGGAGTATCTAAAGACGCCTCCAACGAGGAAATTAAAAAGGTTTATCGGCGGTTAGCAAGACAGTATCACCCCGATCTCAATCCTGGAAATAAAGCAGCCGAGGATAAATTTAAGGATATCGGCGAAGCTTATGAAGTGCTTTCAGATCCAGCCAAGCGATCGCAGTATGACCAGTTTAGCCGCTACTGGAAGCAAAAAGGCTTTGCTGGCAATAAGACACCAAAAGCTAAAAGCTGGCAAACTGGCGCTAACGGTCGCAACGATAATCAGGATGTAGATCCAAGTCAGTTTTCCGATTTTGAAAGCTTTATTAATCAAGTTATCGGCGTCAAAAATAACAATGGGGCAAATAACTCCAACAATGGTGCTACTAGCGATCCGTTTCGTTCACCGAGAACAAAAGTTGCCTACACAGTTAACACTCCACCCCGTACTACTCGTAGGGACATAGAAGCCAGATTAACTTTACCATTAGAAAAAGCTTATCAAGGTGGTAATGAACGCATTCGCTTAGAAGATGGGCGATCGCTAGAAGTTACCATGCCTCCAGCAATGGTTACAGGTCAAACTATTCGTTTGCGAAATCAAGGCGTTGGTGGTGGCGACTTATACTTAAAAATTACCGTTGAGCCTCATTCATTGTTTAAGTTAGATGGTTTCAATATCCTCTGTCAAGTACCTGTGACTCCCAGTGAAGCAGTTTTAGGAGGTCAGGTAGAAGCACCCACCCTTGATGGTCCTGTAAAAATGACCATCCCTCCCGGAGTTAGATCTGGTCAAAAGTTTCGACTAGGCAACAAAGGCTACCCTAATGAAGATGGGAAACGTGGCGATCAATTGGTGGAAATTCAAATAGTTACACCGAAAAATATTAATCAAGAAGAACGGGAACTTTACGAAAAGTTGCGGCAAATTGAAACCTTTAAACCCCGCGCTGATTTAATACGTTAGTCTTCATCTTGAAAAATAGTTTCTATATCTTGTGAACTATGTAAGATACGTACAATTTCTATGCCTTCGAGATTAATTTTGACGTACATCGCATCTAATTAAATGCTTTATTAAATATTTTATCAGATGCGATGGGATTCGTATTTGATTGCGTGAAAAAACTCCGTGCAACTCGAAAAGGCTGATATAATGTCCGGCTGATTACTTATTAAACCCGAAAAACCCCACCCCACCCCTTAATCCCCTCCCCTTAGTAAGGGGAGGGGATTAAGGGGTGGGGTGCAATGACTGTGGAAATCATAACTAATTATGCGGACATGATGTGATTCCCCACTCCCTGCCTACGCAAATTAAGTTCAAAAATTAAACTCGGACTGCTATAGACTTTTTGTGTCTTCACCAATTGACAAAGGATTTAAAATATAAAAAATATCTTTTGAGCGAAGTGACTCAAACAGCCGTGAATCACAACGGGGCAATGCCACAAAGCAGTAAACCAACTTATTACTCTCTGCTAGAACTGCATCCCTCGGCATCGGTAATCGATATTCGTCGGGCTTATCGGCAACTGAGCAAACGCTATCATCCTGATACTACAGATTTGCCTGCTGCTGTAGCTACTGCCAAATTTCAGCAACTCAACGAAGCCTACGCCACCCTGAGCCATCCAGAGCGTCGGTTAAGCTACGATTTAAAAATTGGCTATTCTCGCTTTGGAGTGATTCAAGCACCTGCTGATTTGAATCATCCCGTATCGCGTTCTCATGACTTCTCAAAATCAGCTTATCTCGATGCAAGCGATCGCCCCCTCTCATCTGGCGAAATTTTCGCTTTATTTATACTAGTGTTAACATTTGTAGGTTGTCTATTACTAGCAATTGCCATTGGCTTAACTCGTGGTGACGCTGGTTTGCAAACGCATTTGCAGCAACCAACTGTATCTGTACAGCAGAATTCAGAATTCAGAATTCAGAATGGGCTACGCCCCGCTGCGCTAACAGAATTCAGGAGTCAGAAGTAAAACAGGCTTAATGTCTGACAGCAAACCTTAGTTTGTGTACTTCACGCTTCTTGAAATCTCCTGTAATTACCCTGATGATAATTAAATATTAAAAATTAAAAAATTTCTTAATCCAAAATCCAAAATCCAAAATCTAAAATTCCTATGCTTCTTCTCCCCTCAGATACCCCTTTATACAATCATCCCCTGCCACAAATTGAGCAGTGGCTAAAAGAGCAAGGTTGTCAACAAGATGAAACACAGAGGCATTGCTGGCGTGTGCAGCGGCCTAGTTGGCAAGCTGAACTTTGGCTCGATGTCGAGCAAATCATCGTGCGATATACCCAATCTGGGGAAAATGGACAAGATATCCAACGCTCATTCAAATATTCTCTGAGTCGGGAAGATATAGAACAAGCAGTGTTTTCTGGGCCGTAAGCTAAGTGCTGAGTACAGTTCACCATCAAAAGCGCCAATGAAAAGCGATCGTGTTCGGAGCGATCGCACTATGACTGCTCAATTGTATCGCCAGCCTTGTCTTGACTCTCCATCAACGACACACCATTCTTCGACAGTTCATAGCTGACAAAAGCACCCACCAAAAGCGATCGCTTACAATTAAAGTTACTGCTACTGCGACAAAAATCCATGCAAATCGTTCTGCCACCTGAAGTAGAAGCCCTAGTTCAACGTCAACTCACTAGCGGTAAGTATCAGAACGCGATCGAAGTTATTCTTGCAGGCATAAAACTCCTAGAACAGCAAGAAGACATTTATGAAGGACGACTGCAAGATCTGCAACAAGAAGCGCGCATTGGGTGGGAAGCGTCCCGGCGGGGCGAGGTTGTAGATGGGCCGACTGCAATGGCTCAAATTCGCGCCAATGTGATATCGCGCTACGGTGTTTCAGACGAAGCATGACCCCACAATTTCGCCTCACGGAACCCGCGATTCAAGATATCGAGCAAATTGCAGATTATATTGCTAGACAATCTGGTTTGGCTCAGTCTGAGAGTTTTTTAAGTAAGCTAGACACTAAATTTGTCAAAATTGCTCAGTTCCCTGCTCTCGGACGACGGCGTGATGAAATTTTACTAGGTGTGCGTAGCCTCTCAATAGACAATTACCTCATCCTCTACATGCCCATAGGGCAAGATGTGGAGATTTTTCGGGTTGTCAGTGGCTATCGAGATCTGAAAGCCCTATTCCAGGACTGTGACTCTTGATATTCCTCAATCTAAATGCAGTGCGATCGCCTATTTTGTAGATGGGTATTCCCAAAAATGTCCAATCACGTCAAAATGCTTAAAAGCAATACGCATCGTACTGACTTACACCTTCCCAAAGCGGCGTTCCCGTTGCTGGTAGGCACACAAGGCGCGGTGAAACTCAGCCCGGTCAAAATCTGGCCAGAGAGTATCGGTGATGTAAATTTCTCCGTAAGCCATTTGCCAGAGGAGGAAATTAGAAAGGCGCATTTCTCCACTGGTGCGGATTAACAAATCTGGGTCAGTAATTCCGGCTGTGTACAAGTGGCTTTCAAATATTTGTTCGTCAATTTCATCAGGTTGTAGTAGACCTTGTTGGACTTGTTTGGCGATCGCCCGACAAGCTTGTAAAATTTCTTGGCGTCCGCCATAATTAGTTGCTATTGAAAACCGGATGGCGCGGTTATTTTTGGTTTCTTCCATCGAACGGGAAATTTCTTGTTGGAGCGATGGCGGCAAAGCCTGTAAATTTCCCACAAACTTGATTTGCACGTTTTCTTCAACCATTTCCCGCAGTTCTTGACGTAAAACTTTTTGGAAAAGAGTCATCAAAAAATCTACTTCTTCCTGGGGTCTTTTCCAGTTTTCGGTGGAAAAAGCATAAGCTGTTAGTGCCTGGATACCCCAATCCTTGCAACAACGAAGCAAATCCTTCAGAGCATCGACTCCTCGCTTATGACCCATAATGCGTGGTAGACCTTGACGTTTAGCCCATCGACCATTGCCATCCATAATCACCGCAACATGCTGGGGCAATAGTTCTTGTTTCAAGTCAGTGGGCAAATCTTGCAGTTTAGTTTGTTGTGCTGTCATTTTTTATCTCGAGAAGCGGTCGTTCGCGTATCGCGTCGAAGACGTGGTAATCGGAGTAAACGTGAAACCAATGTTAGTGCCTTGCCACCCATCTGACGAGCGAAGCTCAAAAGACCAGGAGCAACAGCTTCTCGATCTACGGTTGGGGACAACAGAGCCTCTAATGACTCTTTGAGCTTTCTAATTGTCAGTGGTCTATTTAGGGTTCCTCGTTCCGCTAAGGAAATAGAACCCGTTTCTTCAGATACAACAACACAAATGCAATTTTCGACCCGCTCAGTAATTCCCATTGCTGCCCGGTGGCGTGTTCCCAACTGGCGCGAGGCTGTGCGTCCCGAAAGTGGTAAGATTATACCCGATGCCACAATCCGCGAACCACGGATTAATGTCGCTCCATCGTGTAACAAAGTCTTCGGCTGAAAAATTGTCTGGATCAGTTCTTTAGAAACTTCCGCGTTTAGCTTTACTCCTGGCACAGAAAAATCCCGCTCATCAATTGGGCCTGTGGTTTCCAAAATTAGTAAAGCTCCAATACGGTTTTTTGACAATTCTTTAACAGCCTCAACAATTTCATCAATTACACTATCAGATTTGGGGATTGCCAAGCGATCGGGTTGAAACAGCTGACGGAATTCGCCACGCCCCAATTGTTCTAAAAATCGCCGAAACTCTGACTGTAGAGCAACTGCCATCGCCACAGCACAACCAATCACCAATTTTTCTAGTACAAAATTTAGCAGAGGTAGGCCGAATCTGCCACTGAGTGCTGAGGCTAGCATCAAAATAATGAATCCTCGCACCATCCATAGTGTCCGGCGCTCACTAATAATAACTAGTATCATGTACGTCAGCGCCAGCACAAACACAATATCCAGAGTCCCAAACAGCAAGGACTGTGACCATCCCAGGTTTATCAGCCATTGCTTCCACCAATCTCTCATGACATCTGGATTACACTTTTGCCTCTAGTTACAGTTAGGAGTGAGGAGTTAGGAGTGAGGAGTTAGGAGTTAGGAGTTAGGAGTTATGAAAAAAAACTTTTAATTCAAAACTCAAAACTTCAAATTGATAACTTTTAACTTCTAACTCTTAACTCTTAACTCTTAACTCCTAACTCTTGATTTTTCAGTCTTTGGGGTAGGCGATCTTGTCGAATTAAGTCTTGATAAGTTTCACGTTGCAAAATTAAATTTGCTTCGCCATTCGCCACTACCACTGCTGCCGATCGCGGCAAGCGGTTGTAGTTAGATGCCATACTGTAATTGTACGCACCAGTTCCCATAACTACGAGAATATCTCCCGGTTCTGTCTTTGGGAGTAGGGCGTTTTTAATCAGGATATCTCCTGATTCACAATGTTTCCCAGCAATTGTGACGGTTTCGCTTAGGGGAGAGGACATTTTATTGGCAACCACTGCCCGATAAACTGATTGATAAGTAATCGGACGCGGATTGTCAGACATTCCTCCATCAATTGCTACGTAGGTACGAATTTCTGGGATCACTTTGGATGAACCAACAGTGTAGGCTGTAACGCAAGCTGTGGCAATTAGCGATCGCCCCGGTTCACAAAGTAATTTTGGCAAAGGTAAATTTTCGGCTACACAAGCTTCTTGGATTACTTCACAAATCGGCTTTGCCCATTCTTCAATGCTAGGGGGATCGTCTGATTCTGTATACTTAATCCCTAAACCACCACCTACATTTAACTCTGTCAAATTTAAACCATGTTTTGCAGCATCACGCAACCACTGTACCATCAGAGCAGCTAAATCTCGATGTGGTTGGCGCTCAAAAATTTGGGAACCGATATGAGCATGTAAGCCTACGCAGTTAAGGAAAGATTGTTTACTAACAAAAGTAAATAATTCCTCTAGCTCATTGGGATCGAAGCCAAATTTGCTATCTAGTTGTCCAGTGCGGATATATTCATGTGTGTGACATTCAATACCCGGAGTCAGACGCAACAAAAATCGAGGCTGTAGGTCAGGAGAATTTGCCGCCTCCACAATTTCAACCATTGTGCGTAACTCATGCCAGTTATCCACCACAATAGTGCAACCGACTTCTGTGGCAAAAATCAGTTCTTCACGAGATTTATTGTTGCTATGAAGATAGATTTTCTCAGGATTGACACCTGCTTCTAGCGCGGTATAAAGTTCACCACCTGATGCAACATCAATTCCTAAACCCTCAGATGCAGCGATCGCACAAACTGCTAAACAATTCCAAGCTTTTGAAGCATACAACACTTGAGATTCGCCTTTGTAGTATGCTTTGAAAGCATCTCGGTATTGCTGACAACCCAAACGCAGGGTTTCTTCATCTAAAATATATAAAGGTGAACCAAACTGCTTAACTAGGGTTGTGACATCACACCCACCAATTTCCAAGAAGTCGCGATCGTGAACTCTGGCTGTTAAGGGTAAAAGTTCCTGATTAGGCGAGGAATTTGTTTTGCTGGTGCGCCTTTGAGGTAAATATTGACTTCCAGAATGTTGAACCCCAGTGGGGTGAGTCGATACCATAACTATAATTAATTGTCCTTGTTTCAAATACGGGGGTGAGTAAGTCTCCCGTTTCCCAGTTTACCTTTTTCAGCAAGAAGGCTGACACTTAAACTCAAAGAGATGGGGGGACTGGGGACTGGGGACTAGAGACTGGGGACTGGGGACTAGAGATTACGAGTGTGGAAGATATGGGAAGCTTATAGTCTTTGCCCATACTCACCACAGTCCCGACACTCACTCATCCCCCCAATCCCCAATCCCCAATCCCTTTTATACAGAAAGCAGCACCAAAATCAGGTTAGTAACACTTATCTAGTATGGGAAGTTCTAGCGTTGGCTAACTTTGAGTGAGTCTCGCCTAACAGTTTGTAATCTTATTCAATAAATAAATGTGATTTCATTAGACTTAGAAATTCAATCATTAAAAACAGAGCATTTGAGTGCGTTGCTGGAACTAGATGGAGCTTGTTTTGGTGGTCTGTGGACAATGGAGGCTTACCAACGAGAGTTAGACAGTCCCAACAGCGATTTGCTGGGCTTGTTTTCCCCTGTCTCTAGTTCCAAACTTCTGGGAATGGGTTGCTTTTGGTCAATTTTAGAAGAAGCTCATATTACAATTTTGGCGGTTCATCCCCAATATCACCGCCAAGGTTTAGGACAGGCTTTACTATATTCACTCATCAAGACAGCGTGCGATCGCGGTTTAGAGCGAGCTACCCTCGAAGTCCGAGCTTCTAACTTAGGGGCTATATCTTTATATCAAAAATTTGGCTTCAAAACAGCAGGGCAGCGTCGGCGTTACTACCAAGATAATGGTGAAGATGCACTCATTCTTTGGCTTTCAGACCTCCAACACCCTAAATTTCAAGTAACTTTAGACCACTGGCATTCTATTGTCAGCGATCGCCTAAGTAAATCCTCTTGGCAGCTGGTTTTTAATTAATTGACTGTAAATCTCACACTGTTTTCAACAGTAGCGTCGGATAGTTCACACAGTCAATCCTACTTAAAAGGTGCTAATTGAGGAATCTTGCCTTAGACACGCGAAGCACTTTGTATCTATTTTTTAGATTATACTGCGTATGAATATTTTTATAAAGATAGTATAAAGATTAGTTTCGATTATCTGCAAAATTTACTCACACTACTTAATAAGTAAAACTTATAGTTTAGTCTAGACTATTTAAGTAATAAAAAGTATGTTTTTTTACTTTTATTTCTCCATTAAGGGGATTGACTAAATATTCAGTTTGATTTTTTCGCTATTCGCCAGTTATGTCCACCGCGTCCAATGCCTGTGTTACTGAAAATATCTAAAGATAGCCGCCAATAAGTCAAACAGAAAATTTTCTCAAAATACGTATACGATTAAGTATTTTATACAGTAATTAATTAATATTTTTAACAAAACTTAGCATTGCATTAACTAAAATTTGAATTTTAACTGATATATGTTTACAATTTTTACCAAAAAAGTTCCTGTGTATTAGAAAATACTTAGTTTTACATATATTAAGATTCTGTAAAGAACTTTACATGACTTCTGCATCATGATAGTTATGTAGGTATTATCTAAGTAAATAAACTGATAACCAATAGGCAAAATAAATGGATTTTGAGTAAACCTTTACAAAGTAGCTTCGTCCATAACCGTTGCTAGTATATCCGTACCCAAGATCGTTCCTTTGACCGAGCCTCTAACTAAGTATGTATGAGTTATAATACTTACGCACTGAAGCCTAAAATGTAGATGAACGAAGCAAATTAAGTCAGAGGGAAGTCTAAAGTACCAGAATTGCAGAAGTTAGGGGGTCTGAGTGCGTGAGTTCTAACCTAGTAAGTGTGCTATTTCAACTTATCTAGCCATAAATTTTACAAAAAAGGCTGGTGTAATATCAGCCCAATTTTGGCTAAAAAGTCAGGCACAAACGGTGAACTCTGCTCCGGTCAACATAGTAAACTATGATGCTGTGCTGGATCAAGAAGTAGAAAACCAGCTATGTAAAGTAGTAACAAGTATTTATATTTTGCAATTAAGTACACACCATGAATACAAAGAATACGAAAACTAATACTAATAACAAAGAAGGTTTTTAAACAATTAAAGCTTTATTGAAATTGAAAAGTTTTTATGATCAAGTGTTTTAACCGTTCTCGATAAGTGAAAAAATATGAAATTAATGCTAGTCTGCACCTCAGGTGGTCACTTTGCAACGATGAAAAGTCTTAAGTCTTTCTGGTCGATGCATGAGAGGGTATGGGTAAGTGACTATAAAAGAGATACAGAAATACTGGAAAAAAATGAGAGAGTCCATTGGTTGCCTTATCAAGCACCAAGAGATTGGTTGGCTCTCATACGCAATATTCCTCAAACTTTGAGAATAGTTCGTCAGGAAAGACCCAACATAATTTTATCGACTGGAGCTAGTATTGCTATCAATTTTGCATTTATAGCTAAACTTCTCGGAATTAGATTCATTTACATCGAGAGTATTTCTCGTGCTGAAGAATTGAGTATTTCAGGGAAATTAATCTACTCAGTATGTGATGAGTTTTATGTTCAATGGCCGCAGTTATGTAAGAAATACCCTAAAGCAATTTTTAAAGGATATGCATCATGATTTTAATGACGCTAGGAACAGTTTCATTTCCATTCGATCGTGCAGTTTTATGGTTGAAAGTATTAATAGATCGTGGTGTAATTTCTGAACCTGTATTTTTGCAATATGGTTATAGTGATGTTTCTGCATTGCAAGGATATCCTCAAGTCACTCTAGCGCCAACAGTTAGCTTAGATGAGCTAACCAAATTAGTAGAATCCTCTCGCTTGGTTATATCTCACGCTGGACAAGGCTCCACACGAATGCTTGCAGCACAAGGGGCACATTTTGTACTTTTACCAAGACTAAAACGTTACAGCGAACACGTTGACGATCATCAACTGTTGTTTGCCGAAGCTGTTGCTACATTGGGGATAAAAAGTTTTGTATCTCTAGATGAATTGGAAAAAGCAGTGTTAGAGCCACCTCCTTATTTTCAGAAAAAGATATTTAATACTCCTAAGCTCACTGATTACCTTTTGGTGCAGTATCCCCCGGAGAAGACAGTTGTTCGGTTAAGTTAATTAACTGTTTTGGTTTTGCTGAATGAAGGTCATATATCAGCCTAATAAAAAAAACAGAGCAATCAAACAGAGTTTTTGAAAATTTGCTTAGTTAAAAGCTTCCACAGTTGCAGCAAATTCAATTTTATTTATTTTGTTCGACTGATTTCCGAATAAAAGAATAAATGCAGCTTGTAAGTTTCATAGATATTGACCTCACTTCATACCGCCACTATGCAATTTTTTAACGCCCAATAATGTTCGGTAAATTGCATCACAACAGGATAATCGAAATTTAAAGCTTTATGACTAGTCAATTCACTGAAGTAGATTTTTTAGTTACTTCTTTAAACGACACGGCTATTGTTCAAGTTTCCCCACGGTTTAGCTTATTGGAAGCTGTAGACTTTAAGCAAACTTGCCAAAACTTAATTCAAGCCAATTCACATCTCAAGCAAATCATCATTGACTTTCACCAAACTACTTTTATGGATAGTAGTGGTTTAGGTGCATTAGTCAGTAATTACAAATACGCTCAGTCAAAAGGAATTGTACTAAGACTGTGTAACGTAACACCCCAGGTAATGGGAGTCCTAAAACTCACAGGATTGGATCAGGTTTTTAGCTTACAGTCTGTTGATAATCAGTCACTAACAAAACAGGAAAACTTAATACACAATCAGAAAACAGGTTATCGTCAAGTAGAGCAGTTACCTACTACTCACCCTTCTGTGGCATCTTGGATGAAACGGTTCATAGATATCGTTGGATCGCTGATAGGTTTAGCAATTACAGGAGTTTTGTTTATTCCCATTGCGATCGCTATTCAAATCGACGATCCCGGACCTATTTTCTTTAGTCAAACCCGTTGTGGCTGGATGGGAAAGCGATTTAAGATTTGGAAATTCCGCTCCATGTGTGTGGATGCAGAAGCAAAAAAATCACTAGTACAAAACCAAGCCAAAGGTGCTTTCTTCAAAAATAAAAACGATCCTAGAATTACCAAAGTAGGGCGCTTTTTACGCCGGACAAGTTTGGATGAACTACCCCAATTTTGGAATATCCTCAAAGGAGAGATGAGTTTAGTAGGCACTAGACCACCTACACCTGATGAAGTAGAACGCTACGAAGTACCACAGTGGCAACGTTTGGACGTTAAACCAGGTATGACTGGCGAATGGCAAGTAAATGGACGTTCCACAGTACTTAATTTTGAAGATGTAATTCGTCTAGATTTGAAGTATCAAAAAAATTGGAGTCTACTATATGACTTCAAACTAATTTTGAAAACTGTAGCTATTTTGTTTAATAGAAACAGTGGTGCTGTCTAGTATTTTTCATGTGCCCCTTGCCATTTTTGAGTTCGTCGAACTTAACCCTACTTCATGACTTTAGTGAATCAATTTTAGATTCTGGATTGCTGATAGCTAGGTTCCGCCGTATCCGCAAGCGTCTTTTGGATTGAAAGAAACCACTATTGTCATCATTACGTATTTTAGCTGAAAGCATTGCCTAGCAAAGATTCCATTCTTCCTCTCGTGAGAGTGGTATAAGAGCTTTAGAGGCTTCCAAACAGAAAAATCAGCAATAGACAGTAGTAATGATAATTACTGTTTATTGCTGCTTTTTTTTGAGTATTTTATACTTTGGAAGTTCCTGGATTCATCATGGTTCAACTTGACCAAATAATTACCAATTCATGAAGAAGGGGAAGGGGAAAGGGGGGAAATGGGAAAGGGAACCCCATACTTTAAAAATAGGGGTTTCAAAATATGGAGTCGGCAATTTTTATCGCACTGCGTGTCTGGTAAAACCTTCTTTTAATATTCTCCGCAATTAAGATAGGGGCTTCATACCATATGGGGGAAAAGTTTTTAATTCTTACCCTTTTCCCCTTACCCTTTCCCCTTTCCCTGTTCTCGGTAATGGGCTACGCCCCGCTACGCTAACGTAATTCGTAATTAGTTGGAGTCATAGCCCCCACTAAATATGCAGATTTAGTGGTCTACAATCACTGGTGGGTTCAAGCTCCCACTGATTGTAACTACGAATTACGAATTATGTTGACCAAAGAAAAAAGGATACAAGCCCCTGAATTTATTTATGGAAAAGGTAAAAATATATAAGCCGATATACGAAGTACAAGGCTTATAACGTCCTTGTTTCAAGCCCCTGAATTTATTTATGGGGATTGTAATTTTGAATGCGTGAATTTTGAATTTTGAATTCGAGCGAAGCGAGTGACGCCATTATTTCGTAAATTGGTAGGATATTTGATTTAAATATCTTTTCAATACAAGACTTGTACATAAACTTATGTTATTAATAAAATATACTTTTGGTCAAATAAATAGATAAATGATATGATTGGAGATTGGGTAATTAAATAAAAATTAAATTTCAGCAGTTAGCTATTTGTCATAAATCCCAAAAAAGCTGGTGAACTAAAGCTCCTCAGTACACTAACCAGATGGAAGTAGTTAAAAGGTAGTAATTTCCGCATTAATCTAAATCAGAAGCAATGGATGTCTATAATCTGTTATACAGGCGTCCAAAAGCTTAGCCTGTGCTAAAATCAGCGTACCGGCACGACGCAGGTGATGGGATAAAGCCATGTTTGAACGCTTCACAGAAAAAGCCATTAAGGTAATCATGCTGGCCCAAGAAGAGGCCCGCCGTTTAGGTCACAACTTTGTCGGAACCGAGCAGATCCTCCTGGGTCTGATTGGCGAGGGCACTGGTGTAGCCGCCAAGGTGCTGAAATCAATGGGCGTCAATCTCAAAGATGCCCGAATTGAAGTTGAAAAAATTATAGGCCGGGGATCGGGCTTTGTGGCCGTGGAAATTCCGTTTACGCCACGGGCAAAGCGAGTTCTGGAACTCTCCTTAGAAGAAGCACGCCAACTGGGGCATAACTACATTGGCACCGAGCATCTGCTGTTGGGCCTAATCCGCGAAGGGGAAGGCGTAGCAGCCAGGGTGCTAGAAAACCTCGGTGTGGATCTATCCAAGGTAAGAACCCAAGTCATCCGTATGTTGGGAGAAACTGCTGAGGTTTCACCAGGCGGTTCATCCGGTCGCACAAAAACCCCGACTCTGGATGAATTTGGCTCAAACCTGACCCAAATGGCTACAGACAATAAGCTCGACCCTGTAGTAGGACGCGCCAAAGAAATTGAGCGGGTGATTCAGATATTGGGTCGCCGGACTAAAAATAACCCAGTGCTGATTGGGGAACCAGGTGTTGGTAAAACAGCGATCGCCGAAGGTTTAGCTTCACGCATAGCCAACAAAGATGTCCCTGACATCCTGGAAGATAAACGGGTAGTCACACTGGATATCGGTTTGCTGGTAGCAGGAACCAAGTACCGGGGTGAATTTGAAGAACGTTTGAAAAAAATCATGGATGAAATCCGCTCTGCGGGTAACGTCATCTTGGTAATTGATGAAGTTCACACCTTAATTGGTGCAGGTGCAGCAGAAGGTGCTATCGACGCAGCCAATATCCTCAAGCCAGCTTTGGCCAGAGGTGAGTTGCAGTGCATCGGCGCGACAACCCTAGATGAATATCGTAAGCACATCGAGCGGGATGCAGCGCTGGAGCGGCGTTTCCAACCAGTAATGGTGGGTGAACCCAGTGTAGATGAAACAATTGAAATTCTGTACGGTTTGCGCGAGCGCTACGAGCAACACCACAAACTGAAAATTTCCGACGAAGCATTGGTGGCGGCGGCGAAATTGTCAGACCGTTATATTAGCGATCGCTATCTCCCAGATAAAGCCATCGACTTGGTGGATGAAGCTGGTTCTCGGGTGCGCTTGATTAATTCTCAACTTCCACCCGCAGCCAAGGAGTTAGACAAAGAACTGCGTCAGATTTTAAAAGAAAAAGATGATGCAGTACGCTCCCAGGACTTTGATAAAGCTGGGGAATTGCGCGATCGTGAGATGGAAATCAAAGCCGAAATACGTGCCATTGCTCAAAGCAAGACCAATGCTACTGGCTCTGAACATGAAGAACCCGTAGTTACAGAAGAAGACATTGCTCACATTGTCGCTTCCTGGACTGGGGTACCGGTGAACAAACTCACCGAATCTGAGTCTGAAAAGCTGCTGCATATGGAAGACACCTTGCATCAGCGTTTAATCGGTCAAGACGAAGCTGTGAAGGCAGTTTCACGCGCTATTCGCCGCGCTCGTGTCGGTTTGAAGAATCCCAATCGACCCATCGCTAGTTTTGTCTTCTCTGGGCCTACTGGCGTAGGTAAAACCGAGCTAGCAAAATCCTTAGCTGCTTACTTCTTCGGTTCCGAAGAAGCCATGATCCGCTTAGATATGTCCGAATACATGGAGCGTCACACCGTCAGCAAGCTGATCGGTTCGCCTCCAGGTTATGTTGGTTATAACGAAGGTGGTCAACTAACCGAAGCCGTGCGGCGGCGTCCTTACACCGTGGTGCTGTTCGACGAAATCGAAAAGGCACACCCCGATGTATTCAACATGCTGCTGCAAATTTTGGAAGACGGTCGGTTAACTGACGCCAAAGGTCGCACGGTGGACTTTAAGAACACCTTGCTGATTTTAACTTCCAATATTGGTTCTAAGGTAATTGAAAAAGGCGGCAGTGGTATTGGCTTTGAGTTCTCCGAAGATGTCACCGAGTCAGCTTACAACCGGATTCGCTCCTTGGTGAACGAAGAATTGAAACAATACTTCCGTCCAGAGTTCCTCAACCGACTCGATGAAATTATCGTCTTCCGTCAGTTGAGCAAGCCAGAGGTGACACAAATCGCCGAAATTATGCTCAAGGAAGTATTTGGTCGTCTAACTGAAAAAGGTATCACCTTAGAAGTCAGCGATCGCTTCAAAGATCGTTTGATTCAGGAAGGTTACAGTCCCAGCTACGGCGCAAGACCATTACGCCGAGCGATTATGCGCTTGTTAGAAGATAGCCTTGCAGAGGAAATTCTTTCTGGTCGCATCAAGGATGGCGATATAGCCTTAGTTGATGTTGATGAGAACGGTACTGTTCAGGTGAGTTCTCAACAGCGCCGGGAATTGTTACCCCAAGGTGTTGAGTAAGATTTAAGATTTGGGATTTTAGTCTCAAATAGAAAATTAGAAAACGGTAGAGTGTTTATTGCTCTACCGTTTTTTTTGTATGACTCTCTGATTAAGATTATAAGTTTATGTATTGTAGTAAGTAGGTAGACATGAAAAATTATAAGATAAGAATAGAATAGAAGAGATGACTGAAAATGCCAGCAGCACTACGAATAAAACTGACTATAGAAGAAGACAAAACGTTGCAGGAATTAAGCTTGGCA
>JAHHHB010000011.1 GCA_019359545.1 Desmonostoc geniculatum HA4340-LM1
GGGTGAGCATCTCTTGCCAAATGTTTCAAGATTTGTAATTCTACATCCATTGCCCTACTTACCTTTCAGGGTTTTATTTTTTTATTCTTTTATTCAGAATACCCGGAAAGTGACAGAAGAGGGATACAATAAAATTGCCCAGGTTCAGTTGATGTTCATAATATTTAGCTAAATCTTCAGGAACTCCTAAGGGATTGTAGTTACCTTTAGTAATTACCGAGACTTGACTCATAGGAAAGCCAGCTTTCTTGAGTTCCATAAGTGATGTTTCTACATCTTCACGCCTACAGAAAACACCAACTCCATATTTATAGCGACTTTCAGGGGATAAATATGGTTGATAAACACCTGAGTGTTGAATGCTATGGCGATTCAAAATCCTCTCGGCAAAACGAATTTCGATTTCTATGCCGGTTACTATCACCAAATAGTAACCTTTGAAGACTAAATCGCTATAAACCTGTGCTTGTTCTCGAGGAATTCCCAGAAGTAGCAATGCACCAGCCAAACTACCTGCGGCAACACCGATCGCACCACCTGCTATAGTAGTAGCGATCGCTGTTGCTTCTGCTCCGGCTAGCATGACTAGCCCTATACCAGGAATTGCCGACAAACTTATACTAACTAATAAGCTAGCAAGACCACCGAAAGCACCACCAGTACATTCCTCAGATGTATTGCCAGTATCCTTTTTAACTTCAATACCAGCAATATCACTTTGTTCTTCTGCCTTGCGTGCAATTACAGAAACTTTGGGCATTGGAAAGTTCGCCGTTTTTAGTTCCTGAAGTGCCAATTCTGCATCTGAAGATTTAGCGAAAATCCCTATCAATTTTCGCTCTTTTTCTAATGTCATTTTCTCTGTTTAGACTCAAAGTGATTCCCAAAATTGTTAACTAATCTGAGAAAATTACACAGCGCTACGAGTCAGGAATCCCCAAAGGAAAATCAATAGCATTGCGCCTAGAACAGCAAATAAAATGCTTCCAAGTGACAAGGCTCCTACAGATGCAGCCGCCGCTGAACTACTTCCTAACAAAACTTGACCTAAATAACCCCCAACTACAGCTCCGAGAATTCCTAATACAATGGTCGAAAGAATACCGCCACCTTGGGTTCCTGGATAAAAGAACTTAGCCAAAGCACCTGCAATTAAACCTAAAACTAACCAAGCAATGATGTTAGTCATAACCTTTCTCCTTGTGAAAATATTGTTTTTTTGACTATTTCATATTAAATTTTTTCTGATAAATTCCCGATCTATCTAGAGAACTAATATCAAAAATCTTCAGATATTATTTGATGTTCACAGGGCTTCACAATGTAGGAATATGGAGTCGAAAGTTGTTTCTGCCCTACGGCGAACTTCTCAGCGATTGAACACCAGAGTTATTAAGGAGTCAAAGCCGAGTGAATCCCAGTGACAAACCATCTTTAGAAATTAACGCTTCCCGTGAGTTCACAGCTTGCCAAAAGGCAAAACAATGTGTTTCTGGGGCGTGGGGATGAGTCCATCCTTGCGAATAGAAGGGGTGGTACTGGAATTATACGACGTGGTAGTGCTACCAGGGGTGCGACACCCAATGGCGATCGGGTTTCGTAGCGACGAAATTCGGCGGGTAGTCACTGTGGGATGAGTTCATATTTGATAATAAAACCCCAGGACTGGGAATTCATTCCTGGGGCTGTTATACCTGACCACCTTTACCTTTTTAATGTAAAAATCTTGTAAATACTGAACTTTGAAAAGACATATATATCTGTGTTTTGTCCAAAAACAAGAGCATTAAAATAGGGGAGTTGTGTTATTATTTATTTGTTTTTTATAGCAAAAAAATTAATATTCTGAATATATATATTGAAAACCAAAAATTGTATAATATTTCACATAAAAGATATAATTAAAGTAATTATGTCCATTATAGTAATCACAAAAGCTTGCTTTTTTCCAATTTATCATTAACAATAAAAATATCATGATTCATACATGATTGTAGCCGAAAAAAGTGACAGAAGCCCTTATACAAGCCCGCATTCGCGGGCTTTTTTATATTTATATTTAACTGCAATTTAAAAACCTGACATTAGTTGATTATATCATGTCCGACTAATCACTTATCATTAAAATTTCTCCGCGTCAGAGCGTCCCTGTGTCTCGGCGTCGGTCTAAATAATAAGTCTTTTTCTGAACATAATATTAATCATCCTTTGCATTTTCATAGGTAATTTTTGGTGTCATACTGAAAAACAAGCATGTATTGCTAGGAATTTACCTAAATTAAAAAGCTCTTAAATCTAGAAATAAAAAACATAACTATAAGGATTACGTCCAAATATTAAACCAGAATTCAGAATTCAGAATTCAGCAAGCCACTAATTGTAGACCACCAAATTTTTAATTTGGTGTGGTGTTTCACCACTTATTCAGACGCGACTCGAAAATACTCGCTCATATCAGGTTCGCCTAAATACTTACGATAAGAATGACGCAAAGAGGGGGAGACGCTCTTATACCAATTCTATATGAGGCTGCGCTCTATTCGCGTAGCGGCAATTCATGAATTGCCGCTACAGTGTGTAGTTTTGCATCAGTCTTATAAGGCGCATCTTCAAACAGAAATGGGATTACGCGGAGAATTTTTAATCGTAAGTGATTATCCGAACTTGATATAAATCGTCCAAATTCACGCTTTTGCTCCCATTGGATATCTAAAGTTGGGTTTCCTTTCAGATTCCTTACTGGGACGATTTTAGCTTTTGGAATTCTGTAATTGACTTCGTATATCTGCCCATTTAACCCCTGCGAGGCTGGGAAAAACAACATGAGCGGCTCCAACCCGTTCAACTGGGCCAATACCTACCGCCCACATAAGAGCAGCTAGAGCCGCTTCAACCCCTGCTGCGGCATCTTCTACAACCACAGACTGCGCTGGCTCGATTCCTAACTCTTTAGCAGCATACAAAAACAAATCTGGTGCTGGCTTGGGTTGCTGTACACTATAACCGTCGGCGATCGCATCTATTTTATTGCCAATACCCAATCGTTCAATCACTGTGTGGGCATTTTTGCTCGCTGAACCAATAGCTATTTTAATCCCGGCTTGCCGCAGTTCATCCAAAAGTGCGATCGCTCCTGGTAACAAATCCTCAGAGGTCATATTTTTTAGCAATTCCACATAGTAGCGGTTCTTGCGCTCCATCATTTCCTCGATTTGTGCTTCCGAATACGGCCTATCCCCAATAATCAGCATTAGCGAAGCACGACGGGATACACCCCGCAGCGCTTCATTAGCTTGGCGATTAAACGGTATACCCTCCTCATCCGCTAGCTTCTGCCAAGCAAGATAATGAAGTTCTGCTGTATCAGTCAGCACACCATCTAAATCGAAGATGACTCCTTGGATGTTGGGAGTGCTGAGTGAGGAGTTAGGAGTTAGGAGTGAGGAGTTAGGAGTTGGGAGTGAGGAGTTATTCTCCTTGTCCCCTTCTCCTCTTGTCCCCTTATCCCCAGCCCCCACTTCCTGATGCAAATCAAAGTCATGCCATAACCCTTGCCAGTGCAATTTAAACTTCAGGCGTGTCCAGTTAGCGGGTAGATGGGGGTTGGCTACGAGGCGATTTTCACTCAACTGGATACCACCGAAGCCAAAAATTACAGCTTGCCAAAGGCCGCCAGCAGTAGCGCCATGAATTCCATCGCTGGTGTTTCCTCGGTTATCTTCAAGATCCACCATTGCCGCTTGCATAAATAGTTTGTAAGCTTCAGTGGATATATTCAAATCCGCAGCTAAAATGGCGTGAACTGCGGGGCCGAGGGACGAACCATAGGTAATATCAGTGCGGGGTGCGTAGTAATCCCAGTTTGTCTGCAATGCTTTTTCACTGTGGGGAAAATCTGCTGATTGTCGCATTAAATAAAGCAGCATTAAGACATCTGGCTGTTTGAGTACTTGATATTTGTTAGTTTTCTCAATACCCAAGATGGCTTGCATGGAGCGATCGCGCCCTTGATAATCTGCTAAGTTAATATCTTCCAATTGAAAAAATCCCTCGAACTGCTCGATTAGTTCTGTTGATGGATCGTAAAACAACAAAATTTTGGCGATGATGTCTTGCCAGTGATTTTGCTGTTCTGAAGTCAGTTGCAGTTTTTCTTCTAATTCCCTGGCTTGTTCTGGGTATTTGTGAGCCAACCAATCATAAACTGCGATCGCCTTTTCTAGATGCCATTGCACCATACGGTTTGTAAAGGTGTTGTTGTGGACGAGTTCATGGTATTCATCCGTTCCAATCACTCCCCGGATTTCATACTTTTGGCGTTCAGGATTGAATTCCACGCGGCTACCCCAAAAGATGGCGGTATCTAAAATTATCTCTGCGCCGTATTTTTGCATCCATTCATCATCCCTAGTGGCTTGCCAGTAGTTCCAAACAGCGTAGGGGATATCTGCATTGATATGAATTTCCCGATCGCGGCACCAAATTCGCACGTCTTCACCATAAAAATCAGTGGGAAGTGACCAACGTGGTGTTACTTCATCTCCAGTAACAGCGCTTTCCCAAGAAAACATTGCTCCTTTATATCTGTAATGAGTCGCCTTGCGTCTAGCTCCTGGTAAGGTGTGCCAACGATAACCGAGTAAATTACGGGCGATCGCTGGTTGGGTAAACAGAAAAAAGGGCAACATAAAAATTTCTGTATCCCAAAAAATATGACCGCGATAGCCAAACCCCGAAAGAGTTTTAGCAGGAATGCTTACTTTGTCATCATGGCGTGGGCTAGCAATCAGCAACTGAAACAGATTGTAGCGAACAGCAAAAGCCGCTGTGATATCCCCCTCGATGGCGATATCGCTTTGTTGCCAAACTCCATCCCATACCTGTTCACTGACTTTTAGTAGTGTTGCGTAGTCTGGCAAGTCCGCCAGTTTTTCTTGAGCTGCTACAACTGGTGTTTCAATCTCCCGCGAAGTAAAAACTGTCACGAGTTTTTCCACCGTTACACTCTGTTGCGCTTTCGCCAGAAAGGTGGTGCTTAGGGTAGGATAACCAGGTGCAGTATTGACTTGCAAAGATGCTTCCGTCCCGAATATTGTGATTTTAGCTGCCATACCCAATTCAATTTGGGAGTTGCGGGTGCGGCGTTGCAACCAAATACCTTCGTCAGTCTTGCCTTGATCTAGTCCTTCCCAGTGATTAAAACCTTGATTTTCTGTATACCCATTAATGCTTCCCTGAACTTCAATTAACCCATCGAAATCTACTGGTGTTAGCTGACAGCGTTGGGCTAACACATGCTGATCTGCAAAACTGACAAAGCGTTCAAAGTAGATATCTATGGTTTTCCCACTGGGAGAACGCCAACGCAAAGAACGGCTGACAACTCCCTGACGTAGGTTAAGCTTTCGCTCATAATGTAATATCTCACCTTGGTCGAGACGGAAGCGTTCGCCATTCACAATTACTACCAAAGGTAACCAGTCAGGGCAATTAACTAGTTCCGTGTACATCACCGGCACATCGTCATAGACACCGTGGATAAAAGTAGCGGGCAATGCATGAGGATAACCTTCCTCAAAACTGCCCCTTGTTCCCAGGTATCCATTGCCGATTGTAAAGACAGTTTCTTTGGAGTGCAATTGGTCAGGGTCAAACTGGGTTTCGGTTAATATCCAGTCTGTGTAGTTAAAATAGCGGGAATGACCTTTTGTTTCCATTGTGTGTTGGTTCTCTGTGGTTCGGTTTTCCGTGACTTATGCGTAAGTCCTGATTAGGATCAAAGGCTCATTAATGGAGTTCAGAGGCTCATTGATGGAGTTCAAAGGCTCATTACAGCAATTTTCAGGTAAATAGACCACGCAGTAGGGGCACAGCATTGCTGTGCCCCTACGACAGATGTGGTTCAAATACATGAAAATTGCTGTAATGAATCTCATCCCCCCTCACCCCCCCATATGTTTTTCTAAAATCTTTTCAACTCTAGGTTTATAAATAAGATGAAATAAGGTTTGCATGTAACGATCTCTGGCTTCATTATTTTCTGGGACAACAAAGTTCCAAAAACTAAATATCTTTGCCAGTAGTAATAATTGATTAGTATGTGAATGCCAATTGTATCTGTGATGAATTCGCTGAGTCATCCATTCTGAAACTTCCTCCCAGTGTTGAGGATGAATATCACATTGTTCAATGAAGTCTAAAATTTTATTTGCTGTTCCTTCTAAATCTGTAGGATTAATATTAAAACCATCTTCTTGATTTTCAATAATTTCCAAAGAACCGCCGAATTGAGTTGCAAAAGTTGGTAAGCCAGAAATCATGGCTTCCAAAATACACCTCCCGAAGGATTCAAAACGGGCAAACTGCACATAAATTCCCTGAGAATCTGCAATTAATCGATAGGCTTCACCGAGGTCGCGGCTAGAAAGACGCATCCCCAACCAGCGAATCTTGCTGTCCAGATGATATTGATTAATAAGGTCGTGGAGTTTTTGGATTTCTTCTGCTTCTTCTGGGTTTGTAGCTTCATGTGGATGTAGTTTACTAGTTAAGATAATCAAGTTGCAATGTTCTTGCAACGCCTGACTTTTTGCGAAGCATTCAACCAAACCAGTGAGATTTTTAATTGGGGTGAAAGTAGCAATGGCAAAGATTGGTCGTTTGTGAGGATCGTCTAAATGACCAAAGATTTGGAGGTCTTCTTTGCTAAATAGTAGTTCGTGGAGTTGTGTACAAAGTTGAGCATCTCTGTCTGATTTTTGGCTGTAGGAGAAAAAGATATTTTCATTTACTCCCGGCGGGACAAAGTTGAACTTAGGACTAAACAAATCAATTCCGTCAACCACATGATACAGTTGTGGCATCGTAAACCACTTGTATGATTCATACTGACCTATGGTGTCGGGTGTGCCGACAATCTCTTGATAAGAAGATGTGATAATGAAGTCAGCTGCATTCATGCTAATTAAATCGGCGGTAAATTGTGCCGAGAAGTGGTATTGGTCTTCTAAGTCTTGCCAATATAAATTACTAAATAAATATTTAGGTTTTTCCAATGAATGAGCAATGTTACACTGGGTAACCTTTAAACGATAGGATAACAGAGAAGCCACTAAATTACCGTCGCTGTAGTTGCCAATAATTAGATTCGGCTTACCCTGGAATTGTTCTAACAATTCTCTTTCAGCATCTAAAGCAAATGTTTCTAAATACGGCCAAATCTCAAATTTAGAAATCCAATTGTTGGTAACTTCTGGATTGAACTCAGCAAAAGGAACCCGCAATATCCAAGCGTTTTCAGTATCTTCGACTTTTTCCAAGCGCAGGTTACAAAATGTGCCTTCACAGTTAGGAATTAGGCGGGTGAGAATAATTACATGGGGTTTAATCCCCAACAAATCGAGGCCAGCGAGTTTGATTTCTTCACGGAGTTTATTTTCTAAACTGCGGGCTTGTTCGAGGACATAAATAACTTGACCGAGTGTTTCATCTCTTCCCAAAACATCTTCTTGTCCTACCCAGCCGTGTATGGAAATGAGGACTACGCGAAATATGGCGGGGACACGGGCGACAAATGTTTCTAAAATGCCTGGTTGTGGAGAGTAAATCAGGCGATCGAAAAGTTCTAAAGTTTCGCGGACTCGCCCCGCAGTGTTACCCCAACCTGGTTCAAAGCCGAGTTCTTGGAGATGAGAGCGAAATTTTTCGTAGGGTTCCTCAGGGGGTTGCTGACTGAGGAATTTGAGGGCTGGCTTAATTTGTTTGGCTAGTTGTATACCTGAGGTAATGCGATCGCCAATTAGTAGCCGAATTCCTTCGTAATCAAGTTTGTGCAAAGCCAGATACAAGAGTTCTAGCCAGTGTTGGGGGTCACTCAACAATTGACTAGACAGGTAACGGTTGAGAAAAGCTAAACCCTGACCGATATTTCTGGGGTCATCGATTCTGGGGGAACCTTCGTAAAAGGGATGAAGGTCAATTTCCAGGATGCGATCTTGGTAGCGGTTCACCAAGCGATCGCTCACATCTAGCAACGCTTGGGGCGTCATCTGCTCAAAGTTAGTAAAGTCAGCTTTTAATTGCCAAACTTCCTGGCTAGCAATCCTGGGTCGAACAACAAACCAACTACACTCCTCCTCCAGAATTATTTCATGGGTATAGTGTATGAGTTTACCCACAGAAGATGAGTGATAAAAGTAAGCCGGCTTTTGGAATTGCTGACAATAATCTGCGAAACTTTGCAAAATCTCGTTTCTCAGAAAGTAACGGTTACCTGAGAGATTCCATAGATCAATTAGCTGACGGAGAACAGTTTTTTCATCACTATTCAAGACAGCTTGAAATAATTCATACATGACGGATTCCAGAGATTTAACTAACTCAGAACCTCATTCTTTTCTCCTCAACAAATGTACTTTTTGATAACGAGTGTTCTGTGAGGCACATTCTTACTTTCAGTGTAAATAAATGCGAAAATCCTTGCTTCTAGCTGTGGTATGAAATGTTGAAGGTAAATTCAAACTTTTTAGAATCCAGAAATACAAGTCTTTTTTCTTAAAAAACTGCCAATTTGGCTAAAGTAGCTGCCAAGACATATTATTCTATATGTGTATAAGTTCTCAATCAGGCATAACACACTGTAGAGTTTTCGTTAGTAATTGAGGACTGATTTAAGACTCTGCGGGTTGAAGTCGGGCACATTCTTGCTTCCACGAGTTCACTTAGCCAAGACAACCTTGCAGGATCTAAATCAAAAGCAAAAATTTCTTTTTATGTACGGCTGAAGTCGCTCGATCTAGAGTAAATTGCCGAGTAATCAGTATCAATAAGCACTGTTTCGGAAAGTTATACCAATTTGAAAAATGATTGCGACAGATGGATTAATAAAACCCAGATGCAGAAGGCAACTCTCAATCCAAAATCCCAAATCTAAAATCCAAAATGGTATTACATCAGAGTTAGCTATGAATTACCAAAATTCTTCTTCTCAAAGGACTTTTCAAAAAGCCATTAGTCCAGAACAATTCGAGCAGGTGATCGAAGCGATTACCGATGGTCGATATTCCTGGGCTTGTGTACTAATTTTACGTTTCATTGGTTACAATCCGCTCCATTTTATTCCCCAAAGAACTTACAGTCGTTTAATCAAAGAAAATAGCCATATTCCGAACTCGCCTGTATCTAATACTAGGCAAAATTGATAATTTCTAATTACCTTTGGGCAAGGATTGAAAACATTTCAAACGGTTGTATGATTAAAGTTGCGCTCTGCACCCAAACAAACAGCAGAAAAAGTGCATCAAAAGCTTGTCGAATCTGGCGATTTGATAACTAAATCAAGCCTAAATTAATAACTTTTTGCAGTGCTTTTTCAAATTCCATACCCTGTTTTAAAGCAATATATAACAATACTATTGTGGCTGAGCGAATTGAATTATCACAATGGATGAGAGTTGGTTTTGGTAACTGAGCAATCCTCTGAAATATCTGGAGCGTAGCTCGATCGCTAATGTCTTCAGCTTTGAACGGGAGGTTCATATAGTACAATCCCAAAAGCTCAGTTTTCTGTTGTTCATCAACCAGGAAACCTGTTTCATCAGGGAAACGTAGGTTAAGTACAGACTTATAACCCTCATCAGCTATTTGTTTGAGCTGATCTAGTGTAACTTGTCCAGCGATCGCTAACTCATTATTAATCTTCCTAACAATATTCATCGGGAGTATCCCAATTTTGGCGACATGTTACCCACCCTCCCAATTTACGCAAACAATTTGAGGATATTGTGAGCGAATTGGAAATTGGGCATGGGGCATGGGGCATTGGGAACCTGACTTGGAGAGAAGTTTGAGATAAGGGACTTCCAACTAAAAAAATATACTATCGCTAAGTCATACCATTTCACGAAAATCTTGATACATATAGATTTACCGTAGGGGCGCACAGCTGTGCGCCCCTACCAAGGTATTTGTATCAACTTTAAAGTGAAATGGTATCAGCAGAGGAGCAGAGGAGAAACAGAAAATATGACCTGACTAAATTATCCGAAATTGTTTGTACATTAGACCTCTTGCATAAGTCTGCCACCTGCAAGGGTACCAATGCTTTCCAATCGCTGGGTGCGAAAAAACTGCTCTTGGAGTTGTTTCTTTTCTGTAATATCTGTGTCAACACAGAGGATGGATTTTGGTTTCCCGTTTGCATCCTGCATTAATGTCCAGCGGCTTTCCACGACAATTTTCTGACCGGATTTGGTAATTTTATCTAACTCACCTTGCCAAGAACCACTTTCAATTACGCTCTTTAGCGGTACTTCTAATTGCCCTTGAGTTTCTGCTTGGAACAAAATCTCTTGAGAGTCTTTTCCAATAACCTCTGTAGAAAGCCAACCGTACATCCGCTCTGCACCTTTATTCCAGAATAAAATTTCGGATTGGAAATCTCGAACCAATATAGCGTCGGTGGCAATATCAAGTAGAGCTGCTTGTTCGGAGATTTTTTGTTCGTTAAGTTTGCGATTAGTGATATCTCTGTTTGTGCCGATCATCCGTATCGACTCACCAATTTGGTTATAGTAAACCTGACTTGTGCAGTTTAACCAGTGTATGCTGCCATCAGCCCAGACAACACGATACTCTGTGCTTCCTCTTCCTTGTTCAATAACGCGAGTTATATTTGCAACCACCGATTCGCGGTCTTCTGGATGTACTAAATTCAGGTAGTCTTCAAAGGGTGGACATGAAGTGCATCTGGGCAAGCCATAAAGTAGTCCCATATTGGCAGACCAAATAACAGTGTTGTCCACTAGGTTCCTGTCCCAGATGCCCATGTGGGCAGTTTCCAGAGCTAAACTCAATCGCGCTTCACTTTCTTGGAGTGATTCTTCAGCAAGTTGGCGATCGCGCAGCGCAACTTGCTGTTCGGTAATGTCTCTTCCTACCCCTTGGATTTCAACAATCTCTCCTGTTTCATCTTTAATTGCGATACTCTTCCATTGAAACCAGCGGATACCGTTAACAGTGAATGCACGTCGTTCACCAGTTGTCAAGGAATAAGATGAAGATACTAAAGCTGTCATATTTTCCATTACTTGCGGCAAGTCATCTGGATGAATAAACTCGAAAAGCAACTGACCGCGAAACTCATCTTGTTTCCAGCCGAAGGTTTGACAAGCAGCTACATTGGCAAAGGTCAACCGCCCTTGCAAATCAATGCGGATAATAATGTCCGTTTGGCTTTCCACAAGTTGGCGGTAGAGGTTTTCGCTTTGCCGTAATGCTTCCTCGGCGCGTTGGCGTTGGCTAATTTCTTGTTGTAAGAGTAGGTTAGACTTGACAAGTTCAAATGTCCGTTCCGCCACTCGTTTTTCTAGCTCATCGTTAGCTTGGCGTAGTGCTTCTTTTGCTTGTTGCCGTTCGCTAATATTGCAAAGTAGCCAGCGCCAGCCAACCTGCTCGCCCTGTGAGTTGTACATGGCAGCCATTTTGATGCTAGCCGGGAAAGGTTTCTTTTTCCGGGGTTTTAGATAAACTTCCCACTCCTGCACCTGCTCTCGATTATTCAGTCGGGTGGTAAAGGTCTGGCGGTCTTCTTGAGCAATAAACAATATTAACGGTTTGTTGACCAAATATTCTGGCACTACACCGAACAACGTAGTTGCTGCACGGTTAGCCTCTTGGATAATACCTGCTGCATCGGTTACTAAATAACCATCTGGAGCGAACTCAAACAAATCCTGGTAACGTTGCCGTTCTAATTCTACTAGCTCACGAGCAACGAGCAGTTCTTCATTTTGTTGGCGCAGTTCCTCTTCTGCCGTGCGAAATTCTTCGAGGGCTTGCTGAAGATCCTGATTAACTTGCATGATTTCAGCAGATTGGGCATCAACCCATAGTTTTAAGTAATTTTGAGTTTGGCAGCGCACTTGGTCTATTTCGATTTGCTGATTTACTTGCCTGAATTGATCTGTGGGTTTTTCTAAAGATTGCTGTAAGCCTTCAACAACCCCAACCATTTTTACCAAATCAAAGGCTTGTAGCAAGCTAGTCTCACTGATGATTCCTACCAATTGTCCACCGTCGTCCAAAACTGGCAGATGGCGAATTTGATGCTGACGCAATAACGATAAGACTATGAAAATATCTTGACAATCTGATTCTGTCAGGGTAATAACTGGCTGCGTCATCACCTGAGCGATCGTCACCGTCGATAAATCAATTCCAGAAGCTATAAGTCTAACTACATTTTTTTCTGTAACAATACCTAATAAATGCCCTGCCTCCAGAACCAAGATGCAATCAGTTAATGATTGACTTCCAAGGCATAGATTCAATGATGTATTCAAGTTATTCGATGCAGAATTATCACATCTTTCCTGAGTCATTAAGATAATAGCTTCAACTACATAACTATCAGGGCTAATCGTTAATGGAGTACGATTGATAACATCATATAAAGTAGGTAAATTAATTAGGCGATCGTTGAATCCCATAGTTAATTAGTCAATTCTAATTATCTTGTTGGTATGAAGACGAGCTAGCAGAAGCTAGGAAAAGTAAGAGCAAGTAAACTATTGCAAATCAATAATTTTTGTGCTTAAAGAAGGGATTAATTAAGAATATGGATAAATACATCCTGTAAATCTCACCAGACAATACAGGAAAAACACCACAATTTAGTAACCAAACCAGGAACAGCAACTAGATAGAATTTTAGAGTAGACAAACTCATTCTATTGTCAAATTCAAGATAGATGAGCTGCTATTTAAAGAGATTACCTTAATTAACGGCCTTGTAGTCCTAGTAGTGTGAAATTTTTGAAAGTAAAGAAGACCCTGCCTTGAAAATATGGACTGGGGATTGGGGACTGGGGAAGAAATATTTTCATTCCTTCGTTGTGCTTGCGTAGCGTGCGCTTTGCGCTCACCGTGTTCATGGAGTCTCTTGCATAAATATTTTTTTGTCGGGCTACGCCCCGCTTCTCTACGAGACGCACTCGCGTTCGCTAACACGCACGAGGCAAGAGAGGCGCTCCAGAAGAGAACGCAAAGAAAGACTTTTGCAAGAAATCTATTAACGCGCTAACGCAAGCACAGCAGCAAGTTAAACATTTTTGTATGTGAAATTACTTATATTTGCTTCAGTATTTATATCAGTAAAAGATCGAGAGCTTATAAGGATATATTTAAATATCCTGGGGTCATTACTCAAGAAATATGTATAAATATTATAAAAATAATAAGTATTTTAAATTTACTCACAACTTCCTCACATTCTGAGACTATAGTCGCAATATAGACAAATTAGTTTAAGTAACTGAGGGTTTGTCAACTGACTGCCTTGGTTTGCAACAACACTTTTATTAACAGGATTTGACAAAATATGAATTACTGTCCCTGCTGCTCTGATTTACTTTTAGAACATATACGCGGTAGAGAGACCTACTGGTTCTGTCGCCACTGTTGGCAAGAAATGCCTGTTTATAATTGGAACAAATCTAGTTCATTTGCAGAGGCGGTCATAAGGAAAATACCTAGAAAAATTCAAAAAGAAGAACGCGCAAATACACCTATATACGGAAAGCAACGGCAATCTATTAGTGGATGGATAGGGCTACAAGAGTTACCTGCCTGATACCAATTATCTGAAAACAAATAAGTATAATTTACTAGTATTGGTTTTCAGCAAGGAATCGATAAGAAATATTAACTTCTAGCCAACTTATTAGGTATTACCTGACACAGATGAATAAAAATAGGTGAGTGGGGAGCAGGGGAGCAGGGGAGAGTTCTTCAATGTGCCTTGTTCTTTCCCCTCTGCCCCTCTGCCCCTCTGCCCCCCTGCCCCTCTGCTTCTTCCCATGCCCAATGCCCGTTTAACCAATAAGATTGATTGCTTACTTATATTTATAACCCTCGAATTAATTCGAGGGTTTTTCATTTTGAAAAATTAATTTGTAATTTGGTTTTTATTACGATATTTTTAAGAGTTTCAGCTTTTAGATGCAGCCTCAGTCATCCTCCCAAGATTCGCGTTCTAGTAGGTCAATAATTCTATCTCTGAGTAGAAATTCATTTTTTTCTAGCTCAAGTTCAAAATTAACCCAGTCACGATGAGGAATATATTTACAAAGGGTATAAATTGGCTGCTGACGGTTAACAAGTTTCTTTTTAACCAGATCAAGTGCTTCTTCCTTGATCGTGTCGATGTCATATTTAACCGTAGTATTCATGGGTCGTTCCTTTGTTTTCAATCAAGGAATTAAGAATCTAAACAATGCTTGTTTTGACTCTACCTTAAACTTATCAAAAAAAATCGCAAAAATTGTGAAGAATCAAGACATTAATGCTTCCTGAAAGCTATATATGTCAGCAATATGCTCTTTGTAGCTCTAAGTATACCTCCTGGAGACAGAGATTTTTCGAGGCTGGGAAGGCTGATATGACAAGCTGTAAACAAAAAAGGATGTAGATGTTCTCTGGGCGACTTGCCAAAAGGTAGGCTAGGGTAAAGAACGTTCTCTAAAGGATTTATACGATGCTGTTGAATGTTGATAAAGTTCGTCAATATTTTCCCGCCCTTGCTGGTGAATGGACTTTTTTTGATAACGCTGGCGGGTCACAAACCCTGAAAAAAGTAGTAGATAGAATTAGTGAATTTCTCTTGACTTCTGATGTTCAGTTGGGAGCTTCTTACGGGGTTTCCCAATTTGCGGGAGAAAGATTAGCTTTAGCAACTAGGGGAATGGCTACTTTTATTAATGCCAATTCTCCCCAAGAAGTGGTGATGGGGCCATCTACTACAATGATGTTGAGAGTTCTTTCAATTTGTTTGGGTCAAACCTTCACACCTGGTGATGAGATTATTGTTACTAATTGTGACCATGAGGCGAATATTGGTGCTTGGGTTGCTCTGGAAAAACAAGGAATGAAGGTTAAAGTATGGCAAATTAGCCCAGACACCCTGGAACTTGATTTAGCAGATTTAGAACTATTGATGAGTCGGCGTACAAAATTAGTAGCCTTAACTCATGCTTCTAATGTTTTGGGAACTATCAATCCTATTAAAAAAATTGCTGCATTTGTACACGAACGCGGTGCGATGATTTGTATCGATGGCGTAGCTTATGCACCACACAGATTGATTGATGTCCAAGATTTAGATGTTGATTTTTATGCTTTGAGTTTTTATAAAGCCTATGGTCCACATCATGCTTTACTTTATGGCAAAGAAGAACATTTATTAAGATTGCCTGGGCTGAACCATTATTTTATTCAACAAACAGATATACCTTATAAATTTCAACTAGGAAATGTCAACTTTGAATTAAGTTATGGAATGTTGGGTTTATGTGATTATCTCAGTGAATTAGCACAATTACACTACGATAATCAAACTGCACTCGATTTGAGAAATCAGATGGTGCAAGCATTTGATTTAATTAGCATACACGAAGAAGAGATTAGCGATCGCCTTTTAAATTACCTCAACAACAAGTCTAATGTTCGAGTTATTGGTCAATCAAAAGCTGACCGCAATTCCCGTGTGCCGACTATATCTTTTGTCGTCGATGGAGTGCATAGTTCAACTATTCCACCAAAAATTGACAAACATTATATTGGAATTCGCTACGGAGACTTTTATGCTAAACGGTTAATTGAATATTTGGGTTTAGCATCCCAAGGTGGAATAATCAGGGTGAGTATGGTACATTACAACACCCTTGAGGAAGTTGACAGTTTGATTGAGGCTTTTGAGCAGGTGTTTTAATATTGGGTGTGGGGGGTGTGGGGGGTGTGGGGGGTGTGGGGAGTGTGGGGAGTGTGGGGGGTGTGGGGGTGTGGGAGGTGTGGGGGGTGTGGGAAGAATGGAGAGGAGAGTGGTTGAAATTAAATGAAAATGGAAGAAAAAGAAAAAGGGAAAATTTATTTTAGAACTCATGAAGATTTAGCCATTTATCAATTAGCATTTGAGACAGCGATGCAAATTTTTGAGCATTCTAAAAAATTCCCTGTTGAAGAAAAATATTCATTAACCGACCAAATTCGTCGGTCATCTCGCTCAGTCTGTGCTAATTTCGCAGAAGCTTGGAGAAAACGAAGATATAAAGCTGCTTTTGTGGCTAAACTGAGTGATTGTGTTCGCGGAGCGTGTCGTAGACAGGCAGAAGCAGCAGAAACTCAAGTTTGGTTAAAGTTTGCGGTGAAATGCCAGTATCTCACAATCGAACAAGGAAGAGAACTCTACGTTCCTTACAATCAAATCCTTAGTGGGTTAGTCAAGATGATTAGCCGCCCAGATGATTGGTTACTCGACTAACCTCCCACACCTCCCACACCCCCCACACCCTCTATTGTCAAGTTTCCTCAAATAAACGATCGCCTTTATGTAATCGATAAGCGATTTGATAAGTCTGGCCTTGCGATCGCATTGTGGGAGAATGGGCTGCTAAATACCGAGAAGCAGCAACCAATACATGAGTCCCAGCCGGAGTATTACCCAGCAGGGAGTACTGACGAAAAGCTGCTTCTATTTCTTGAATTACATGAAAATCACGGTTTTCTCGCAACATCATTTTCCCCAGCATCGCCATGAGTTTTTGAGCAGAACCACCACTGTATAAATAATTTGCCACTAATTGCCCTGTCTGGTTTACTTGCTGCTGACGATTTAATAAATCGGGTAGCTGCTGGAGTAATTCTTCGGGATTTTTAACGGAGTCTTTGGGTTCTGGAAGCCTTGCTGGTGGTACATTCAAAAAACGATTTAAATACACACTCATGGCCGCATCAAAGACACCTCTGAGTAGTTCCACTGTTGGTACTCGTCGTAAGCCTTGATGCACGGCGTTAGCAAAAGTAAACGGATGATGTGCGGAATTCCAATCTCCAAAGTCATTGTTAGTATGAAAACGAGCTACACGCAATGCGGCTGTATAAGTAACTACGCTTGCTAATTGTTCTTCAGTACAACCTGCTTGGAGTGCATTCAGTAGGAAGTCAGCGATCGCTTGGGGGTCTTCACCTAATAAAATTGGTACTAATTCATCCCAGTTACACCAATTTCCTTGTCGAGATTTCCCTGCACTTAAAACGGTGGGTAATTGCTCAAAAGCTGACTCTAAAATTGCTACCAAATCTACAGGATAGCGCCAGGAATTAGATTCTTCCATGCGGGATGCATCGGCTAAACCCGAAACTAAGCTAGCTAAAATAGGTTCTGCTGCTTGCCAATTCACAGTATCAAGGGCTTCTAGCGCTTTGTTGATAAAATCAAGGGTGTGACCAATATCAAGATAACGATGATCTGTAGCAGCACAGAATAACATATCTGCAACTTCCTTAGAATTAGCTCCTGAGCGAATCGCAGATACCAAACATCTTTGAGCGGCTTCACTATCACGTACCTGAATAAACTGGCGAAACCAGCTTTTAAGAGTCGGAAAATCAACTTTCGAGTTAGGTAATGGGTGAACGGGAAACAGAGGCGGCGCACCTGCGCTATCATTAGCTACTGCCGAAAGTCCTTGAAATAAAGCACGGGGTTTGTCTTCTGTATCTAAATAAGGTAGTAGATTCATCATGCAGGTGTGGATAGTTAAACCAGTACTCCAACCTGCTTTGTTGTAACGAGTGCCAAATTCTAGCCCCGTTTGAAATGGTTGGGCGGGATTTACTCCTAGATCTAAAAGTGCGATCGTTGATTTAGCAATCACTAAGGAAATATTCTGCTTTAAACCATCTTCCAGACGTTCGCGTTGGTGGGTATGAAGGTTAATTGGAGGAGCTAAATTTACCCAAACTTCACCATCGCGGATTTCTATGGGAAAAGAAGGCACATCATCTGCCCAAGAGTCAAAGGTTCCGCCACTAGCAAGATCGAAGCGGGCATAATGCCAAGGGCAGGTAACAATACCATCTTTGCAAGTGCTACCTTCTAGGGGAAAGCCCATGTGTGGACAACGGTTATCTATTGCATAGACTCTATTGTCTGAGTAAAACAAAACAATAGTATGTTTTTCCTTGTGGACTAACAAACTGCCTGCTGCCTGAACATCTGCAAGTTTAGCAACACGCGTATAATGGTCTTTATCCGTTGGAGGTTCAAATATTTGAGTCATTTAATTTGCACCCAGGTGGAATAAAAAGCTTTACTTATACTGTGGCAAAATTTTCCTTTCTTTGAGCATCTTAAAATTCTAATTTTTGTTAAAAATACCTCTAACGCTTGGAGAGAAAGCAATACGCTTGGTTAAGATTTATTGGCAAAGAAAACTGGTTTTTCAGACGCGATGAATCGCGTCTCTACATGAATACTTTTAGGCTTAACCCAAGCGTATTAGGCTAGTCGTGTCGAAATCACTTTGTTTTAAGGTTTAATCAACTGCAAAACTTCTACCTCTTCTTGTGGAGAAATTAATGTTTTACCCAGCGGTAGAACAGCTAAAGCATTGGTTTGAGCTAAATTAATTAAATTGCCAGAACTATGACTACCACCAGCTTTGTGAAATTCATAAACTCCATCAATTAAATGCAATTTACCCCAAAGATAAGTTTCACGCTTACCATCCGATCGCAATTCATCGTGCGATCGCACTTTTAAAAATACTGGTTCCCAACCTGCTCTAATTCCCGAAAGTTTTTTGATGGCTGGTAGCACAAACCGCCAAAAAGTTACTAATACAGATGCCGGATTTCCTGGTAAACCAAAGTAAAGCCGGGATTTCGTTGTAGAGACGCGATGAATCGCGTCTAGATTCATCGCGTCTGTAGGAAGGGTAGCAACAGTGAGGGGTTTACCTGGCCTGATGTCTACAGCTTGAATGTGGATTTTGGCTTCTAGTGATTCAAGAATTTTGTCAACATAATCATAATCTCCCACTGAAACACCACCGGAAGATAGAACTATATCAGCGATCGCACCTGCATCGGTAATAACTTTACTCAGGGCAACTGGTTCATCTTTGACAATGCCTAATAGTAATGGTTCTGCCCCACTTTCTCTCACCAAAGCCGCCAGTGCATACTGATTAGAATCCACAATTTGCCCTGGTTGCAATGGTTCATCAACTGTTACCAACTCGTCACCAGTGGAAAAAATTGCTACACGCGGACGACGGTAAACATTTAATTTTGCACACTGTGCTGCTGCCAACACGGCAATTTCTGGGGCATTTAACTTAATACCCGCTGGTAGTAATTGTGTTCCAGCTTGGTAAAAAGCTGCTTTTTTTCTGACAAATTCTTGGGATTGTGGCGCGGCTAGGATGAAAACGCGGTTTTCTTCCCGCCGCGTTTTTTCTTGCATAACCACAGTGTCGGCTGCTGCTGGCATCAGGGCACCTGTGAAAATCCGCGCTGCTTGCCCTGCCTGAATCGTACACTTGGGCTGATACCCAGCCGGAATCTCTTCAATAATTTCCAAAACAGTTGGTTTTTCGGCGCTAGAGTGCTGCACATCTTCGTACCGCACTGCATACCCATCCATCGCTGAGTTATCCCAATGGGGAAAATCTAAAGGACTGGTGACAGGCGTTGCCAAAATCCGACTATCGGCTGCCAACAAATCTACAATTTCTATATCCCGTTGGTTATCCAACGGCTGCACCAAATTTAAGATAATTGCTTGTGCATTGCTGACTGATAGCATAGCCAATGGCTCCGGTTTTGTACTCTTAGGTTAATAAATATAGGACTTACGCAAACAATAGCCGAAACCCTTATTTTCACGTAGGGGCAATTCATGAATTGCCCCTACAGCGTGTACTTTTGCGTAAGTCCTAAAATAAAGCGATCGCACTCAAAGCAAAAGACCTTTTTAAAACATCCCCTATACTAAGACAGCATTGCAGGTAATTTCCTAAAAGAAATGACATATTTCTCTCCAATGTTGCGTTTTAATATCTGAATCGCCGCTTCATGATATTTCTGCCCAGCACTAGAAGCACAGCCATCTGATACAACGAACGTCTCAAATCCAGCATCAAATAGTCCCAAAGTTGTAGCCATCACACAAGCGTCTGTATCGACTCCACACACTGCGACTGTATTAATACTATTACTTTGCAGGGCTTGAAGCAGGGTAGGTAAAAACGCAGAATATGAAGGCTTATCAAAGGTTTTGCTGACAAGTGGAATTAAGGTTTTAGAAAGCTCCGTTTCCTGTCCAGATACCATCTCGTTCCAGTTGAGTTGACGCGAGAAGTTAGGATTCCGGTTAAAAAAGCGAGTTGCCCAAACCTGATGAAACTGACTAGCATGAGCAACCACCTTTGGTACAACCGCTTGACATTCAGGTGTGATTAAAAAGCCATTTTGTAAATCTACCGCTAACAAAATCCCTTTACGTTGCTTTAAAGTAGACTGCACCTGCGCTTTCTCGGCACAGGCAATTTGGACGGTTGCCAATGTTCCTGCTAAGGTGATAGCACCCTGAAGGATAGCTCTTCTATTGATTCTTTTTTCTACCATAGTGTTTATTTACTATTCACCTATTGCTGAGTCTAAATTGGGCGTTGCAAAACAGTGCTGTAGGGGCACAGCAATGCTGTGCCCTTACGAAAGATGTGGTTTTTAAACTTATTTATATTTTGTATTTATTGTCAATGCGTAAGCCCGATAGGACTCATAGTTTCAGGGGAAGGTTAATTTTAAAAGTTGAACCTTGACCAACTGTACTTTTGACAGTTATTTGCCCATTGTATCCTTGCACAATTTGTTGAGCGATCGCCAGTCCGAGTCCAAAGCCGCCTGTTTGCCGAGAGCGAACGGTATCTACACGATAAAAGCGATCGAAGATATGCGGTAAATCAGCAGTGGGAATGCCAATGCCGTTGTCTTTAACTTGAATTACCGCACAGTGAGACTGGGTGGAAAGATTTAATTCTACCTTACCGCCTGTTGGCGTGTATTTGAAAGCATTAGTCAGTAGATTAATCACGGCTTGCTTGAGCAAATTGGCATCAGCTTCTAACATCACGGGTTGTTCTGGAAATCGGGCATTGAAATTGAGGTTTTGGGTGGGAGCCTGAGCCGCGAAATCTTCGGCAAGGGATTTCAAGATTTCGCGCAAATCAACGGGTTTTAATATGGTGTCCGTTAGCGAACCATTATGACGGGACAGGAAAAGCAGATTATTAATCAGCGTACTCATGGACTTAGCAGTTTCGGCAATATTTTGCAACCGCAATCTTTGTTCAGATAAATCTTCCGGTGGCATTAAAGCAACCTGGGCATTACTCAATACGGTAGCAACTGGTGCCCGTAATTCATGAGAAGCATCAGCTGTAAATCGCTGCAATTGCTGATAAGCCCGCAGACTCGGCCGCATCGCCAACCCGCCCAAAAACCAACCCGTAATTCCAATTATACCAAAAGTAACAGGAACCCCCAAAGCGAGAAACAAGCGGGCTTGGTTCAGGCTACTACGTAGAGAGTTCATGGGAACCGCCGTTTGGAAATAGCCAATTAACTCTTTATCTGATAAAACAGGAAGTGTGACTTGGCGAACCCAGCTTGTTTTAGTGGGAGAATCTGAATTTAGTGGTGTTTCCAGGGTTTCAAATCCTGGTTCACCTGTGAGTTGTTTGCTAGTAGACGAACCGATAAACTGCACCAGTTGTTTCTGAGAGTTATACCACCGAGCGTACACTAGTCCACCATTCAACGATGCACCATTTTCTAGAGGAATTTGTTGGCTGCGCTGATTTTGCCATTGACTTTGATAAAGCGAGTATTCAGTTTTGGCAGCAAAAGCTTTACTTTGGGAAAATAGTTCGTCATCAAAAAGCCGCAACTGTTCTTCCACACTCAGACAGTAGCCCACCCCAGCAAACGCAAACAAAATTCCACCCATCGACAGGGCAAACCAGTGAGCTAAATTACGGCGGCTATGTTCAAACATTCATCATTAGTCATTTGTCATTTGTCATTTGTCAATAGTCATTTGTCATTAGTCATTAGTCATTAGTCATTTAGTCATTTGTCATTAGTTATTCTCCCCTTTCTTCCCCTGCCTCCCCTGCCCCCCTGCCCCCTGCCCCCCTGCCCCCTGCCCCCCTGCCCCCTGCCCCCCTGCCCCCCTGCCCCCCTGCTCCCCTGCCCCCCTGCCCCCCTGCCCCCCTGCCCCCCACTAATTTGGCGGATTTAAGCGATAACCCATACGATGCACTGTTTCTATCCAATCTTTGACGCCAATAGTTTGTAGGCGTTGGCGTAAACGGCGAACTAAGGTGGTAACTGCGTTGCTTTCGGGTTCTTCTCCCCAATTCCAAAGGGCTTGCTCAATTTGGCCATGAGATAAGACTTGGCGGGGATGACGCATCATATATTCCATTAGTTGAAACTCGCGGCTAGAAAGTTGAGTTGTTAAGGAACCACGTTCAAGTATCAAATTCGATAAATGAAGTTGCAAGTCGCTCAGGGTAAGTATATCTCCTTGCCACATTGGCGATCGCCTTGCTAGTGCCCGCACCCGTGCTAATAACTCCACCACATCCACAGGCTTAACTAAGTAATCATCGGCTCCAGCATCTAAACCTCTGACTTTATCTGAAACGGTGTCTTTCGCCGTCAGCATCAGGATGGGAGCCACTTTACCTGCGCTTCGATATACTTGACACAATTCTACACCGCTGACTTTTGGCAACATCCAATCTAAAATCAGCAAATCATAGTCTTTGCGAAAAGCAAACCACTGCGCTGTTTCGCCATCAGTCACCGCATCTACTATATGCCCTGCTTTCAACAATGCTGCTCGCAGTGGCTCTAACTGTGATGAGTCATCTTCTACTAGTAAGATCAACATCCAATTTGCTTAGCTTGCTGTCTTTGGTTACTTCATAGGCTTAAGATTTAAGGTGAAATAATAACACAGAAGTAACAGTAAGTATTGTATCTCATGCCTTCCATGCAGCAACTTCAACGTTTTCAAGTGTTGCGATCGCTGGGCTTTGTGTTTTGGTTGTCCTTGCCGGTGATTGGGCTGGTTTTTTGGCTGGGAAGCGGCTTTATTGGAGATCGGATTTTAAGTCACTCCCGCGTCACCAAAAAATATCTGCTAGCCGATACCCAATCAGCACGGCAGATGATGAAAAGAGTAGTAGCGATCGAAGTGCAAATGATTCCACAACAAGGAATTTCACGGGTGAAGGTTAAAACGAGTAACTCAGTTCTCAAAACCATAGTATTTGAATTTCCAGTCACCGATATGAGCCAACTCCAAGCTACTCTCAGTCAAGAATTAGGCTTACCACGCGATCGCGTTAAGGAACTGGTTGTAGAAGTGGGGGAGTAGGGAGCGTGGGAGGTGTGGGGGGTGTGGGGGAGTTAGAACTTAAATTATTAAGCGTATAGCGGTTTGCAATTGCGTCGAGTACAGACAATTCGTAGGGCAGCACAGTTGTGCATGGGTGTCAACTTAACGTGAAACCCTTGTCAAGAGGTGATATTGAGTTCATTCACTTAGGGTTACTCACCGCGTCACCCCACCCTAACCCTCCCCGATGTATTGGGGAGGGAACCGGATTTTTCTTGTTTCCCCCCTTTCTAAGGGGGGATTAAGGGGGGTAAAAGGTATGTCGAACAAGCATTTGAGCTTAATTTGATACCAATGACAGCTGTGCTAACCTACCGTGTACCTCATTCAAATGAAAATCGCTATGAATACTCGTGAATGAGCCTTTGAACTCCATTAATGAATATTTGAACTCCATTAATGAGGCTTTGAACTTCACATGCCCCATGCCCCACTTCGTTTGACATTTGCTTGTCATATTTATCCCATAAACTACAAAAAAGTAATGTAATTTTACATTTTTCCAAAATAATTGACTTTTTGACTCCATCTTTAACCCTTAATAGCTCATTGCCGATATGGATGATACTTCTGAAGCTCAAGTTTCAGCCATTGAAACCCAATCAGATAGTTCTGCACCTTCTGAGTTGGCACCTAATCCTTCGGGTAAACCTTGGTTCTGGAGATTGCTTATTTTATTTCTGATGACTGGTGGTATTATCCTCTGGCGGATGCTGGCTCCTGGTGGGGGACAACGTTCTTCTGTTGCCCAACAGCAGCAAGCGCCAGCCCCAAAGGCAATTGAAACCATAGCCTTGGCTAATGGACGGGCTACAAGAAGTGTTCAGCTTTTAGGACAAGTGGAAGCCAGTCAGCAATCAATACTCCGCGCTCAAACGAGTGGAATTGTGAAGAAAATTCTCGTGCAATCAGGCGATCGCGTGCAAGCAGGTATGGCCATCGCCTTTCTGGACGATACCGAACAGCAATTGGCAATTAGCCAAGCACGGGCACAATTGGCACAACAACGTAGCAATCTGGCACGTTTGGAAGTCGGTACTCGCAAAGAAATCATCGCTCAACGTCAAGCAGCTGTCACATCTGCTAAGGCGCGGGAACTGGAAGCACAAGATAATCTCAAACGCACCAGCAATCTTGTTAAAGAGGGTGCTTTGTCTCAAAGATTATTGGTTGAAGCCCAAGCACAATTAAATAACATCCAGGGAGAACGTTTAGAAGCTGAGGCAGAACTAGCTGAAGCCAAAGCTGGGCCGATTCAGGAAGAAATTGCTGCCCAACGGGCAAACGTGGAAGCAGCTAGAGCCACCTTAGCTCAAGCTGAATTAGTACGGCAGCGCACTCGAATTCTGGCATCGGAATCAGGTATCGTCCAGACTCGCCATGTCAGCAATGGCGATTTAGTCCAAAATTCCAGTGAAATTGTCACTTTAGTAGCCGGCGATCGCTTCGACATTTTCCTAGAGTTACCCGAAGAACTCAGTGGTACAGTTACCCCAGGTATGACAATCGATCTTAGCGCTCGTGCCTTACCGCAATGGAAACAACGCGCCAGCATCACCACTGTAGTTCCTTCAGCCGATCCCGCCTCCCGTCGTCAGCGCGTGCGTGTCCAAATTAACAAACCACCAACAGGCTTAATACCAGGAATGGCGATCGCAGGCAATCTCAACATCCCCTCAAACCGCCCTAGTTTTGTGGTATCAAGAGATGCATTAACCAGACGCCAAAATCAGTGGTTAGTTTTCACCGTTGCTGATGGCAAAGCCCAACAAATTCCTGTAGAAATGGTTGCTGACATGGGTAAAGATGTCGCAATTTACCATTCCACCTTACGTACTGGTCAACCCATCGTCCTACGTGGCGGCGACGGATTGCAAGATGGTGCGCCTGTAAAAATAGTCGATCCAACTTAAAACATAGGTTGTACCCAGACTTCCATAGACTTCTTGCAGAACTCGGTTAAAGAGGAAGAATCAGAGGTATAAATTTTTCCTTTTTTCTTTCTCCTTTAACCTTTTCTTCTTCAAAAGACTGCAAACTCAATTTAAATATGACTTCTTGAATTACGAATTACGAATTAGTATGAACTTTATTGAAACTGCCGTTCGTTGGCGACATGGTACTTTCGTTTTATTTTGCTTGGTAGCAATGTTTGGGGTATTCTCCTTAATAAAGTTACCTTTAGAATTGCAACCAGGAGGCGATCGCCCCGAAATTACGATCGCTACTACCTACCCTGGAGCTGGGCCAACGGAGGTAGAAGACTTAATTACCCGTCCCATCGAGGAACAGATGGAAGAGGTGCTGGGTGTCCAGGAAATCAGTAGTACTTCTCGTGCGGGACGTAGCAGCATTACGCTGGAATTTGCTCAAGATGCCAATGTTCAAGAACGGGTGGTAGATGTTCTCAACCGCTTGCAACAGGTGGAAAGTTTGCCCCCAGAAGCTCAAGAATCAAATGTGGAATTAGTAGGCGGTAATAGTTCGCCAATGATGTGGATTCCGTTTGATACCAAGGAAGGATTTCAACCGGATGCCAACCGCTATCGAGATTTAGCCGAAGAAGTGGTGATTCCCCGTTTGCGGCGAGTGGAAGGAACTGGACAATTTTTGGTAGTGGGTGGACAAGAACGAGAAGTTGAGGTGAAGGTAGATCCGAAAGCATTAAGCGATCGCAATCTTACAATCGGCGATGTAGTACAAGTTTTACAGCAAAACAACCGCGATATCCGGGGCGGGCCATTAATTCTAGGACGAAGAGAATATCGGGTACGCACAGTCAGCCGTTCCCAGGATTTATCAGAAATTGAAGGCTTTGTGCTGCGACGCGATCAATCCGGTACAGTTTACTTGCGGGATGTGGCGATAGTCCAGATGGGACGCAAACCCCAAGATGGTGCCTTGGTTTTCAATGGTAAACCTGGGGTAGCCGTTGGTGTGATTCGCCAAATTGGGGCGAATGTGCCAGAGGTAGCTAAAGGCATCCGAGCCGAAATTACCGCCTTGCAAAATGAGTTTGACAAGCAAAACCAAGGCATTCGCTTTGTCTACAACTACGACGAGAGCCAGTATATCAATCAATCGGTCAGCTTCGTTCGAGAAAACTTAATTAGTGGAGCATTACTAGCAACCATCGTTTTAGTGCTATTCCTTGGCTCAATGCGGACTGTCGCTGTAGTTGCAATTACCATTCCCATTGGTACGGTTGCTGTGTTCATTGTCATGTCTGCACTTGGACGTACATTGAACATCATTAGCTTAGCAGCACTAGCATTTTCCGTGGGTATGGTTGTAGATAACTCGATTGTGGTAATTGAAAATGTCTTCACCCACATGCAGCAAGGTAAAAGTGCCATGCGGGCAGCCATTGAAGGTACCCAAGAAGTCTGGGGCGCAATGCTTGGTTCCACCTTAACCAACGTAGTGGTGTTTGTACCACTAATTATGGTGACGGGTGAAGCAGGACAACTCTACACCGATATGGCGATCGCTCTTTCTGCCTCTTCCTTATTTTCGCTGTTTTCCGCACTGACTTTAGTACCAATGCTATCGGGATTGTTCCTCAAGGAATCAGAAGCCATACAAATGATGCAGGGCGGTGAATACCGGGGAGGCAATTGGTTTGAGCGCATGGTGGCTAAAACCTCCGTGGTTTTTCGTCATTTCCAAGGTAAACTAGAAAACTTTCTCGCTAGTACCGTCAGTTGGTCACTAGGACGTAAACGCATCGGTCGCAGATTAATAGTACTGTCGATTCCCGTTGTTTTACTTGTGATTAGTATTTTTCTCTTGCCACCTGCGGATTATTTACCCGAAGGAAATCGTAACTTAGTTGTATTGCGGGCGGAACCGTTGCCGGGAACCAGTATCCCCGAAGCCATTCGCCAATCTCAACCCGTGCAAAAATTTCTGCGATCGCAACCGGAAGTTGACCGTATTATGTACGTTGACCGTCCTGGGGCATTACGCGGCATTGCGACTATTTTAAAACCGGAATTTGCCACTACCACGGGACTCGCCGACATGGTAAATCGGTTACGCGCCCAAAGTAGTAACTTTGCTGGATACCGCTTTGTCATCCCCACACGAATTTCTATTTTCCGCGATCCCGGTAAAGAATTTGAAGTGGATATTGTCGGGGACGATCTCAATCAAATTGGCGATTTAGAAAAGCAAATTACAGGTAAATTGCGATCGCTTCAGGGTGTGCAGAATGTGCGATCGAATTTTGTCTTGGGTGCAGCCGAATTACAAGTAATTCCCAACCGCGAACGCATCGCCGAAGTGGGACTTTCGGAAGCCGAAATTGGTTCAATGGTAGAAGCAGGATTGGGTGGTCGCATCGCTTCCGATTACATTGATGGTAAAGAAGAACTAGATGTCTCAGTGGAATTGCAAAATACTGCTGTGGAAACCCCAGAACAACTGCGGCAATTGCCTTTGTATGCACGGGGAGGACAAGTGCAACTGGGAGATGTTGCCGAAATTCGGGAAACAACGGGAGCTGATGCTATTAACCACGTTGATTTAGAGCGATCGATTACTCTCACAGTCTCCCTTGCACCAGACGCTCCCCTAGCCACCCTGGTAGAACGTACCGAAGAAGAAATTCTCGCTCCTTTGCGTGCCAATTTGCCAACAGGTTATCGTCTAGAACTGTCAGGTTCAGCGGATCAGTTAGCAACAACTGTTGGTCAATTAGCCGCTGCATTTGCATTTTCAATTTTGATTACTTACTTGTTACTCGTGGCCTTATATCGCTCATTCCTCTACCCAGTGGTAATTATGGCAACAGTACCAATGGGAATGAGCGGCGCACTATTGAGTTTAGTGATTGCCAACCAAATTCCCGGAATGAATGTGGCATTGGATATGATTACCGCTTTGGGATTTGTGATCCTCACAGGTGTGGTTGTTAACAACGCCATTTTGCTAGTCGATCGCGCCTTGCAACTCCAGCAAGCAGGTGAAGATTATGATGCATCGCTATACAATGCCACAAACGATCGCCTCCGGGCAATTTTCATGTCCGCCGGCACCAGCGTACTGGGAATGTTACCCCTGGCAGTGCTACCAGGTCAAGGTTCAGAGTTATATCAAGGATTAGGCATTGTCTTGACTGGTGGTCTAGCTTTTTCCACCATTTTGACTCCCACCGTCGTACCTGCACTCATGGGTTTACTACAGGATATCTCTGGACGGAAATCAGGGCGATCGGCAGTTTCCAAAAATCCAGACAAAGTAATCACAACAAAGAATGAAAAATAGCAACTATGTTGCGTTTTTCGTGCTTAAGACAGGGGATAAAAGACGGCGCAGCATAAATCCTGCGCCGTCTTTCAATAGTTAATAACCTTTTGTCTAAGTAGAACGACTTGAAAAAACCAAACTATGTTCAGTAATGTAAAAACTTTGGTATTTAGTTCGTAGTAAGGACTTCAGTCCTTATTAGAGGACTTTAGTCCTCTAAGCGAGACGCTACGCCCAGCCTTGCTTCCCCGGAGGGGTACACTACAAACCTTTAATTATTTACACCGTTCTACTTATGACTTATATCATGTCCAACTAACGCTCTTTTATGACTCTGATGAAAGAAAAAAAATGGTATTGGTTGGGTAACGCATTACCTCAACCTAACAAAACCAACGACTTTTCATGTTGGGTTTAATTCCTCAATCAAACCTACCGGTAAATTTATCAAAGCCTTAAAAATCAGGGATTCTGATTTTTATTTAATGAGAGTAATAAAAGAGCGTTAATCAATTATCATTAAAATTTCTCCGCGTCGGTCTAAATAATAAGTTTCTTTGCCGAGCATGATATTATGCAGTTTACAAATTAATCATGGTATGATTTTGCCAAAATAGGTAGTTTCAAAATTGAATTAATTATTATTTGATGGTAGATATATCCGGCTGTAGGGGTTTAGCAGTCAACTTTAACCCTACGCCAGATCAAATTTTTTATCTAGCACATATTTTGTGTTTTCTGTCAATGTTTGAAGCACTAGGAATGTAGAAATTTGATCGTATCCAACGTATCTTTAAAAGAAAAAATAGAGAGATTTTATAGGCACCATAAAACTCTTATACTCATTCATTCATCACTTGCGATTCTCTGGTCTATAGCCATTTGGCTGATGTACCTCCTGTTTCCCAATCAATTGGAAACTAGAATACTGCTTTCAAGAGCCATCTTCACTGGCATTTGCATTCAATTCCTTGGGCTGGCAGTTCAAAAACGTCATTACTTACTCAAAACAATTAGGGAATTTTTTCTAGAAACAACACATCCCATTAACCTAGCTATATTTCGTATTGTTCATTTTGAAATAATATTTAGTTCCGATATTTCACAAGTTGTATGGTTTAGCCAATTGCCTAAAGAGCTTGTGTTTGCGCCCATTGGTTTAGAATGGCTAATTAATATTATTCCAATAAATGCAACAATAGCTCAGATAGCTAGTTTCCTATTCAAAATCTGTTCATTTACAGCTATGATTGGTATTTTTACACGTACCTCTGCATGGCTAACCGTGATCCTGGGTTTCTACGTTCTTGGTATCCCCCAATTTTATGGCAAGGTAGATCACTACCATCATTTATTATGGTTTGCTGCCATTTTGGCCGCTAGTCGATGTGCCGATGTTTTATCATTAGATGCTATTTTTATGGCCTGGAAACGGGCCGATCGCGGTCAGTTAGAACCTCCTAGTTTATCTAGAGTTTATGCGCTACCTTTACGTTTTGTCTGGATTCTATTAGGCATTATTTATCTTTTTCCAGGACTTTATAAATTATTTGTTGGTGGTTTTGATTGGGCGTTCAGCGACAATCTCAAGTATCGACTTTATACAATATGGCTGGATCTAGACGGGTGGATACCAGTGTTTAGATTGGATCAGTATCCCATTTTGTATCAACTGTCAGCCTTTGGCTCAATCTTTTTTGAAGTGTCTTTTATTTTTCTCATATTCTTTCCTAGAACTCGATATGTAGCGGCTTTTGCGGGAGCAGGATTTCATTTGGCAATCTATCATTTAATGAAAATAAACTTCATAAGTCTGATAAAAGTCTACGTGACATTTTTTGATTTTAATGATATTTTTCGTGGAATTGGGCATCGCCTTTTCCCCCAAGATATGTATGTGATCTACGACGGAAACTGCCAACTCTGTCGTCGAACAATTGCTACTTTAAGAGTATTTGATGTTTTCGGACGGTTAACATTTGTCAATGCGTTGGATAATCAAGCTCTAACCACCCATAATCTTCTTTGGTTAGATTCCCAAGCACTGATGGCTGATATGCACACAGTTCTCGAAACAAAGTCTTGGAAGGGTTTCTTAGTACAAGTCACCGCAAAAAAGGGTCGGAAATAGAGGAAGATATTTTTTGTAGGGTGGCAAAAAAATCACATATGCAGGGACGTAGCTCAGCGTACACAAAGGCAAAAAAGTTCAAGCTTGGTTAACCAAACACCAGCGTTTTGTATTTCATCATCCTCCCGTCCATTGTTCGTGGATGAATCAGGTTGAACAATGGTTTAGTATTTTGCAGCGAAAACGTTTAAAAATCTCTGATTTTACTGATAAAAAAGTTTTAAGTGAACGTTTACAAGCTTTTATTTCTGAATGGAATACAAAAGCACATCCTTTTGGTTGGAGTGAAAAGTCAACCTTAAAAGTTATCGCAAAGTGCCAAATTCCAGATTCCAATTCTACGACCCAAATAGACCTAGCGTTCGCAGCTTAAATTCCGACCCTTTTTTGCGGCGACCTGTACTAAGTAAGTCGGCAGGAAAATTTCCGAGTATGCAACGAAATGTTAAGCAAAGCCAAGGCAGGAGACAGTTGCACAAATTTCTGTTGGCTGGTTTTCCTGAGTTCACAGGGCAGCAAGTAGCCAAGTCATCATCGTTAATATAAAAAACAGGAGCAATTATTATTCCCCAACCCCTAAATAAAAATACTTCTTCTGTATGACCATCGAACGCGTTCGGCAAAAACACTATCCCAAGGCTGATATTGGGCGGCGAGGTATGGCATTGGGGTTAGATTTCTTTGTTGTCTGGTTAATCAGTTCTTTACTGGGAAGCGGCAATATCGGCATTCAATTTGCTCAAATCCTAGTTTTTCTGATGTTTTGGCTGATTTTACGGGTGGTGGTGGCATACAACAATCGAGGACAAAGTTTAGGGCGTTGGGCGTTTGATTTAAAGGTGCTGGAAGTCAAAGATAGAGAAGTAATGGGCAGAGTCCCAGATTTACTGGCGCTAGTGAAGCGAGAGGCAATTCTTGGGTTGGGTGCGCTTTTAGTCTCAATTGCCTTAAGCAATATTACAGCCAACCCCACTGCTATACTGCTAGTATTTCCTTTAGCAATTGATTGTGGCACTGCCCTATCTGATGCCCAGATGCGGCAAGCTTTACACGATCGCTTTTGCGGAACTTTTATAGTTTCTTCCCGTCGTGGCTACTCGCTGGATATTAAAATCAAAAAAATAGTTGAAAATATCCGCCGGAATGTGAGAAGATAGTCATTTGTGTTAATTCTCTTCAGGCTTTATTGTTTGTAAGATTATGGCTAAGAGTAAAGGTGCCCGCATCATCGTGACATTAGAATGTACCGAGTGTCGGACAAATCCAGAAAAGCGTTCTGCTGGTGTATCGCGTTACACCAGTACAAAGAATCGCCGCAACACGACCAACAGGCTAGAACTGAAAAAGTTCTGCACCCACTGTAATAAACATACCGTTCACAAGGAAATTAAGTAGAGATGAGCTATTTCCGTCGTCGGCTTTCTCCGATTAAGCCAGGAGAACCAATAGATTATAAAGATGTTGATTTGTTGCGTAAGTTTATCACCGAGCGGGGCAAGATACTGCCACGGCGGATTACAGGGCTTACGTCTCAGCAACAGCGAGAGTTGACATTAGCAATTAAGCGATCGCGGATTGTGGCTTTGTTGCCATTTATCAACGCGGAAGGCTAAAAAGAGTTATGAGTGATGAGTTATGAGTGATGAGTTATGAATCAAAACTCCTAACTCCTAACTCCTAACTTAAAATTATTTAAACTGTTCATTAAAAAAATAAAGTGCGAGAGTTGTGGAGAAGGGGACGCTAGTTGAATTTAGGGTTCAAGGCGATCGCCGTCTGGGCGTCGTAGAACGTCCAGACGGTAAAACCCGCTGGTTTGTGGTAGACGAACGCGGTCAATCTCACAGCCTCGCGCCTAGACAAGTAACCTATACAGTTAACAAAGAGACCTATAAGCCATCGGATATTCCTGGCTTTCTAGAGCAGGTCAAGCGCTATCTAGATCCGTCTAGCTTGGAAGTAGCGTGGGAATTACTGGTTGAAGGTGGGGAAACAATCACCCCAAACGAAATGGCGAATCTGCTATTTTCGGAATCGGGTGCGCCCCATTGTTACGCTGCCCATTGCCTGTTATCAGACGACAAACTGTATTTCAAGCAAAAAGGAGACGCTTACGAAGCCCGAACTGCTGCTGCTGTTGCAGAACGCAAGCACCAGATAGAAGTAGAGGCACTCAAAGCTAAGGGACAGCAGGAATTTTTAGCTCGTGTAGAGCAGGCGCTCAAAGGTGAAGCAGTAGAGTGGGGCCGCCACGATCGCCAGCGTTTGGAAGGACTAGAAAAATACGCAGCGCTGCTTGCTGACACCGTGCGGATGGGGGTAAATTACGATACTCTGGCTCGTGCTTATCCTCCCTCAGCCCCAGTATTAGAAACTATGACCTTGCTGGGACGCCCCACAACACCCCCAGGAGCCTTTCAATTATTGGTAGATTTGGGTTGGTGGAGTCCTCATGAAAACTTGTTCCTGCGTCGTTCTTCAATTCCGATTCAGTTTCCTCATAAGGTATTAGAAGTGGCGCAACAACGTTTGGATTTCCCACCAACTGACTCAGATACCAACCGCTTGGATTTGACTCATCTGAAGGTCTACACCATTGATGATGAAACTACCACAGAAATAGACGACGGTTTGAGTTGGGAAGTACTGCTCGATGGACGAGAACGCCTGTGGGTACATATCGCCGATCCGACAAGATGGTTAGTTCCGGAAGATGAACTAGATTTAGAAGCGAGAAAACGAGGTAGTACAGTATATTTACCTACAGGAATGATTCCCATGTTTCCAGAAATCTTGGCAACCGGGCCAATGAGTCTGGTACAGGGACGGATTTGTTGTGCCCTGAGTTTCGGAATTGTTTTAGGTACAACTGGAGCAGTAGAAGATTACAGCATTCATACCAGCTTAATTAAGCCGACTTATCGCCTCACCTACGAAGATGTAGATGAAATGCTGCAATTAAGAGTACAAGCAGAACCAGAAATTGAAGCGATCGCCACTTGGGCAACCCGGCGCAAAACTTGGCGTTATGCCCAAGGAGCAATTAGCATCAACATGCCTGAGGCGGCGATCAAAGTCAAAGATGACGAAATCAATATTGACATTTTGGACGATTCCCGCTCTCGGCAACTGGTAGCAGAAATGATGATTCTTGCGGGTGAAGTTGCTGCCCGCTACGGTCAAAGACACAACATCCCCTTGCCCTTTCGCGGTCAGCCACAACCGGAATTACCTCCAGACGAAGAATTACTCCTGCTACCAGCTGGATTCGTCCGCGCCTGTGCCATGCGGCGTTGTATGCCCAAAAGTGAAATGAGCATTACGCCTTTGCGTCATGCGGGTTTGGGTTTGGATACCTACACCCAAGCAACTTCTCCCATCCGCCGCTACAGTGACTTGCTGACTCACTTCCAACTGAAAGCCCACTTGCGGGGTGAAGTTTTGCCATTTTCCGCCGAACAACTCAAAGAAGTAATGATGACTGTTACCACCATCACCCAAGAAGTAACGATGGTAGAACGGCAAACTAATAGATATTATGCTTTAGAGTATTTGCGCCGTCATCCGCAGCAAATTTGGAACGTGACAGTATTAATGTGGCTGCGGGAAGACAGCAACTTAGCCCTAATTTTGTTAGAAGATTTGGGCTTGCAATTACCAATGTCTTTCAAACGTTCTGTAAATTTGGGCGAACAGATATTAGTCAAAGTTATCCACGCCGATCCGCAAAAAGATACGATCCAGTTTCAGGAAATAATTTATCAAGAAGCGCAAACAGCAGCAAATTAACCTTAACGAGCATAAGTTTTATGATCTCTGCGGTACACCGATTCAAGCTAACTGCGCGAATTGCGGTGAGTTGGTGTTGTCGTTGAGACACCGATTTTGCCCCATTTGTGGCTGTCCTGATAAAACGCTATGCTTTTACCCAATGATGAACTTGTTTTTTTCAAACCCTTTATCCGCAATACTTTCAGCTTATCTTGCTTTTGGGTCTCTTCGCCATATCTACGCCAAGACAAAAAGAGTGAGGGAGATAAGCAAGCAATTTTTCTACCCCATCTCCCTTGTCTGGCTGAATTTCCGATCTGGTCTGCTTTAGCGTTCTCATGAAACAGGTAAATCAGCAGCACTATTGATGTTTTTTAGAATTAAATCAGGGCTACTACGTTTAATTAAGCCAGTTAGAACTTTACCAGGGCCAATTTCTATTACTTGCTGGATGTCGTTGGCTGGTAATTGCAGAGAAATTTCTCGCCAGCGTACTGAACCCGTCATTTGTTTGTTGAGGCGTTGCTTCAAAATCTCGGCATCAATAGAGGGAATTGGTTCTATGTTAGATAAAACTGGGACAACAGCTGGCTGAAATTCTACAGATTGCAGAATGTCTTGAAATTCCGCAGCAGCAGCAGCAACTAAATGTGAATGAAATGCTCCAGAAACTTTTAAGGGAATAGCACGTTTGGCTTTAACTTGAGACATCACAGTTTGTACAGCGTCGGCTGTTCCCGAAATTACCACTTGAGCCGGACTGTTGTCATTTGCCACTACTACATCAGGTGTTTCGGCAATGACTTTTTCCAACTGTCCGCGGTCAAAGTTCATCAGGGCTGCCATCATACCACCAGAGGCACTATCCATGAGTTCTGCACGACGCTTCACCAAATATAAACCAGCCGACCACTCAAAGACACCCGCAATATAAAGGGCAACATATTCTCCCAAACTATGTCCAGCAACTAAATCTGGTTGGTGTCCCCGTTCCCGAAGCAGGTCAGCAAGAATACTTTCTACCACATAAAGGCTCGGCTGAGTATATAGCGTCTGTGATAACTTTTCTTCTTGTGTTTGACATATTTCCGTCACAGACCAGCCTAAAATTGCCTCGGCCTGGGCAAATTTGTCTTTAGCGGCAGGTATATCTAATAAATCTATTCCCATTCCCAGCGCTTGGGAACCTTGTCCGGGAAACACCCATGCAGTTTTAGTCATTGGTCATTGGTCATTGGTCATTGGTCATTGGTCATTGGTCATTGGTCATTGGTCATTGGTCATTGGTCATTGGTCAGTGGTTATTAGTGAATAACAAAGGACAAAGGACTAATGACTAATGACAAAATATTTATCTTCCCCATTGAAAAATTGCTGCACCCCATGTAAGACCGGCACCAAAGCCGGATGTTGCAACGATATGATTGGGTTTAATTTTGCCTTGGCGTACTGCTTCATCTAAAGCCAGGGGAATGGAAGCAGCGGAGGTATTGCCATACTGGGCGAGATTACTGATAACTTTATGTTCTGGGATATTTAGCCGTTGGGCAACGGCATCAATAATCCGCTGATTAGCTTGATGTAAGACTAGCCAATCGATGTGGTCAACAGTGAGGTTGGCTTGAAACAAGGCTTTGTCAATAATTTCTGGCACTTTTTGGACGGCGAAGCGGTAGACTTCTTTGCCGTTCATAGTAATGGGTTGGTAAGCGCCTTTGGTGACATTTATACCAGGGAGTAGTTCTTGGGATGTCCCTGTATAGCCAAGGTTCAGATAATGGTTTTGAGTGCCATCGCTTTTAAGGGCAAAACCCAATAAGCGATCGCTTTTGGATGCCTGCAATACTACTGCCCCTGCACCATCGCCGAATAATACACAAGTGCGCCGATCTTGCCAATCTACCCAGCGAGAGAGGATATCTGCTCCTATCAACAGTACATTTTGATAGACACCTGTTCTGATGTATTGGGCTGCTGTAACCAGTCCAAACACAAAGCCGGAACAGGCTGCCGTTAAGTCAAAGGCTACTGCTTTGGTGGCTCCCAATTTGGCCTGTACTTGACAAGCACTACCAAATAGATCGTCAGGGGTGGAAGTCGCCAGCAAAATTAGATCTAGGTCTTCTGGTTCAATTCCCGCAGCTGCGATCGCCTGATTGCTGGCAGCTGTAGCGAGTACACTCAAAGACTCTGATGGTAGCGCTAATCGTCGTTGACAAATTCCGGTTCTTGTGGTAATCCACTCGTCTGATGTTTCAACCAGTTCTGTTAATTTCTGGTTGTGTAGGGAAGTTGCTGGTACTGCTGAGCCACTTCCTGTAATTGCCATGCCTAAGTTATGCACACCTAATCTCCCGAGCTATCAGCTTTTTGTCTTTTGTCTTTTGTCATTTGTCATTTGTCCTTTGTCATTTGTCGCTCGTAACTGATGACCAATGACTAATGACTAATGACTGATCGCTAACCGCTCTCCCGCTCTAGGAGATATTGGGACTGAATTCGTTGCAGTACCTGGTTGTCAACAGCTTCTTTTGCCATGCGAATTGCATTAAAAATAGAAGGTGCTTGTGAGCTACCGTGACCGATCAAACAAACTCCTGCCACGCCTAAGAGCAAGGCGCCGCCGTGTTCTGCGTGATCCATCCGCTGCTTGATCCGCTTGAGGTTAGGTTTTAAGAGTGCTGAGCCGATTTGACCGTGTAATCCTTGGGGTAATTCTTCGCGTAAGATTTGCAGAATTACTTCTCCCACAGCTTCGGCAAATTTTAACAAGACATTGCCGACAAAACCATCACAGACAATCACATCGAAATGACCGGAAAGCACATCACGCCCTTCGGCATTACCAATAAAATTAATTTGGGAATTTTCCCGTAGCAGTTGGTGGGCGCGGACAGCTGCATCATTACCCTTAGAGTCTTCTTCACCGATATTCAACAAACCCACCTTCGGTTCAGTTGTACCCAAGACATATTGACTGTAAGCCGACCCCATGACAGCAAACTGCTCTAGAAACTTCGGACGGCAATCTACATTTGCGCCGACATCAAGTACTAGCACTGGCTTACCAGCTACGATGGTGGGGAAAACAGTCCCAATGGCTGGGCGGTCAACTCCTGGTAATCGTCCCAAGCGGAGCAAAGCTGATGCCATGGCTGCACCAGAGTGACCTGCTGAAAATACCGCGTCTGCCCGTTGCTGCTTGACCAAATCCATCGCCACATTGATAGAAGCGTTGCGTTTGCGTCTCACTGCGTTTAAAGGCTCCTCATCCATTGCGATCGCTTCCTGTGCGGTCACGATCTCCACCTGCCCTAAATTGGTTTTTGGCGGTAAGGCAGCTTCAATTTGTTGGGGATCACCAACCAACAATACATCTACACCCAATTCTTCACTTGCTCGCAATGCGCCAGCAACAATTTCAGCGGGTGCATGATCCCCTCCCATTGCGTCAATTGCGATCCGTACACGAGTCGATCCCATTGCTTAGAGCTTCTAGAAACCTTACAAATTTTACCAGATGGCTAGGCCAAGATAGCACGAATTATTGAAGACTAGGGAGTGGGGCATTGGGAATGGGGAAAGGGAAAGGGGTAAGGGGGAAAGGTTAAATTTATCCCTTTACCCTTTACCCTTTAACCTTTTCCCCTGCCCTTTTGCTCCCCACTCCCTACTCCCTATTCCCCAGCCCCCAATACCCAGTCAACCAGGGTCCGAACGCCGTAGCCAGTTGCGCCGGCGCTGTTGTAGCCGTTTTCTTTATCTGTCCACACTGGGCCGGCTATATCTAAGTGCGCCCAAGGAGTTTCTTTCACGAATTCTTTGAGGAAAAGGGCGGCGGTAATGGAACCACCTGGACGCGGACCAGTATTTTTCATGTCGGCGATGCCAGATTTTAGCCCTTCAAAATATTTTTCTTCCATTGGCATCCGCCAAATCTTCTCGCCTGAAGTTTGGGCGGCTTTTTCCAATTGGGAAGCTACTGCATCATCGGTAGTATATAATCCGGCAATATCCTCACCTAAGGCGATGACGTTGGCACCTGTGAGGGTGGCTAAATCAACGATCGCATCTAATCCCAATTTGTCGGTATACACTAAGGCATCTGCTAGGGTCAAACGTCCTTCAGCGTCGGTGTTGTTGACTTCGATTGTTTTGCCGTTTGATGCTGTGAGAACGTCTCCTGGGTGCATAGCGCGACCGCTAATCATGTTTTCAGTCGCCGCTGAGATAAAGTGAACTTCGGAATCTGGCTTGATTTGAGCGATCGCTTTTGCCGCACCCAAGGTTGCAGCTGCACCGCCCATGTCAATTTTCATGGTTTCGATGCCACTACCAGCACCTTTAATGTTAAGTCCGCCGGAGTCGAAGGTTAAACCTTTACCAATAATTGCGAGTTTCTTTTTGGGTGTACCTTCTGGCTTGTAAGTGAGGTGAATAAATTTCGGTGGCAAATCGGAAGCTTGGGCTACTCCCAAAAAAGCACCCATGCCCAACTTTTCACAGTCTTCTCGTTCGAGAATTTGCAGTTGTAAACCGTATTCCGTGGCGATCGCTTGGGCTGTTTCTGCTAAAGTAATCGGTGTTACCGCATTGGCTGGGGCTGCTACTAACTGCCGTGCCAAAATTACCCCAGAAACAATTTGATGGGCGCGGTTGATGGCTGCTTCTTGTCCAGCGAAACCTAGTAATTCTACGGTTTCTATTTGTGTTCCTTTATCTTCTGGTTCTGATTTAAAGCGAAGATCTTGGTAAAGTGCTAATTCTACACCTTCAGCGATCGCTTGGGCGCTTGCGGCTGGATCGTTATTCCACAATGGAAAACTAAAACCGAGAATTTTGCTTTTTTGCTTTTTGCCTACTCTGGCCACCGCAGCCCCAGCGCGTCGTAGAGTATCTAGTTTGAGTGCTTCTGGTTTTCCTAAACCTACTAGAATAACTTTCCGAACTCCGCCGCCAGTGCCCACACGGGTGAAAACAGTGCTGTTAGCTTTACCTTTAAATTCCTCTTCAGCAATCAGTTCTTTCAAGACTCCGGCAAACTTTTGATCCAAAGTTGCCAGTTCTCCGGTTAACTCTACTGCATCTTCAAATAATCCAATTGCCAAACTGTCGCCTGCCCACTCTAGCAAAGGCGTATCACTAGGTTGAATTGTCATTTCGGGATTTTATGTAAAATATTCGTTCTTGTACCAGTATTGCTCAAAATTTTTGTTTCATGGTGAGGGGAATGGGGCATTGGGCATTGGGTATGGGGCATTGGGCATTGGGCATTGGGCATTGGTATTAGAACTTAAACGTTGAGCTTCTGAAGGTGAAAGTTGAGCTTCTGAGGGTGAACGTTGAGCTTCTGAAGGTAAACCTTCAAACTTTAACTCTCCATGCCCCATGCCCTATGCCCCATGCCCTATGCCCTATGCCCCATGCCCTATGCCCCAATTGCATTTGTATCAATGTCAAATTTATTAGCGATCGCAGTAATTATTTCTTGTTCAACTGGTGTAGTCTGGTTGTCAAGCTGGGCAATTTTGTAACACTGGGCTAATAATGGTATGGCAAAATCACGGGTTAGCTCATTGAGCAGTGTATCTAAAGGCTTGGGCGATTTGATGTTTTCGGCAATGGCATTTAGGGAGGTAGGACTTAAATTTGCAGTTTGCAATTCTGGCAAAATTTCTGACCAAGTTTTTTCGGGATGACTGGCGAGGATCATGTGAACTAAAATTTGATCCATGACGGCTTGTTGAGCGATCGCACTTTGGAGATACTCTTCACTCTGTTCTTTTAATGCTGCTAGTGTCTCTGGAGAATTGAGGGAAGTTGATTCATCTAATTTGGCTTCGTAAAATCGACAAGCAGCATATCCCAATGAATAAATCATCGTCGCATTTGAACTAACGGCGATCGCTGCACCTGCAAAGGGGACATTTCGCAACAAGCCTAATCCCGCAGCTTTCAACAGACGGCCTCCACCCAAAGCCAAACCAAAAATCGCCAAAACTTCACCTTTACGGGCTGGATCTTTTAAATCTAGCCCATAGTCAGATGCAATTTCATAAACCATTTCTGACTGCAATTTTGTTGTCGCTGCCAAATCAATTGCCAAAAATGTCAGCGCAAATCCCGGTAAAATACTTGTTGCCAAACCAATCCCACCAGCTCTTGCTGCTTTGTCCATCATGATGCGGTGAGCAATTTGGCTGGGTGATTCGTTGGGATATTGTTGCTTGAGCTTGTTTACCGCCACTTGTGCTTTTTCTAAATCCACAACATCAGTGGCACCAAACAGCCAATTGAGATTTAAAACCCCAGATAGTTTTCTAATCAGCCAATTTTCACCCAGGCGATTCACAACTGTACCGCCGGCTTGAGTTGTTTGCTCAATTAACTTGTGTGTTTGCTTCGTTGCTGCTTCCCCAATACCTATTGCTGTGTCTATAACTGCTTTGCCCGTGTCAGCAACAGTTTTAGCAAAATCCTCTAATATCGACGGTTGATTTTCCACTGATGATTGAGCCGTGATTTCGACTTTCTTTGTTTCTGCACGTGAATGGACTAACTCGTTCACTTCTGTTTTTTGGGGTTGATCTGCCATTGCTTGACACCATCCTGTAAAGCCTCTCTTTAAGTTTGTAGCGAAAGTGCGATCGGCTTGACATCCCCCGACAAGTACAAGTTAGCAGAACCACCTAAATAATACTGGAGATTAATCTAAAGTTATTATTTTACAACTAATAACCCAATGTCAATAACACTTTACCTTCTAAAATAGCGAATGTTTCTGGAGTTAAGACACCCAGTTTACTTTGCAATCTAATTTTGTCAATTACGCGCAATTGGTGGCACAGAGCAACTGAATCTAGTTCTAATTCCCCCTCACCACTCTGAATTAACAGACACGTTGGCAAAGAAGCACGGCGCAAATTACTAGTTAAGGGGATGGTTATGACAGTAGTTGAAAATTGAGAAATTATTTCATTCTGAAAGACAATAACAGGTCGAGTACCTCCTTGTTCAGAACCTCTCGTTGGGTTTAGGTCTGCCAACCATACCTCACCTCGTTTGATAGTCATTCTTAGTCTTCTTGCCTCAGCATTTTGGCGTATTCATCCAATCCTTCCTCAGCAAGTATTTGATCTTCTTGTGCAAATTCATTGTAGAGGGTAGCTATTTGATTTGTATCTATTTGCCAGCTAGCTACACAGCTACGGAATTTAATAAAAGCCAGAAAATCTCCAACTTGTTTGAGTTGTTCTTCATTGAAGTTTTCTAGTTCTCTTATCAGTAATTCTTTGAGAGTAAGCATTTCATAGTCTCCAAAAATATATGTTTCAATTTTTGATAGCTTCAGCGTATAGCTTTAGAACTGGCAAATTCTCATCCTGAATTCTGACTCCTGAATTCTGACTCCTGAATTCTGAATTCTGCTGTATATCGCCCTTCATCCTATCCTCTCACCTCTTGCCCTTTACCGATATCAGCTTTACTTTCTAAAAAGTCGTTATCCTTAAGGATTTCATAGAGATTAATATCTTGCTCTAGCAAGCAAGCATGTCCGCAGTCGGGCAGCACCACAATCTCAGTATTTGGTATGATATTTGCTATGCGCTTGACTTCTGTTACAGAAGGCAAAAGCCGATCGCTACCACCAGCAATCAACAAAACTGGCTGCGTTAACTGGCGCAATTGCTCTTCATCAATCTCAAACTCCCGGAGTAAAGACAATCGCCAAAGAACCGTTTCTGACGGAACAGAACGCATAGTTCTTAATAGTTCATGGCGATCGCTGCGAGATAACCGTGGCAGAGATGCTAAAAATGGTAATAACCCCAGTGCGCCAAGATCGTACAATCCTGATGGGACTAAGTAAGTAATTTGCGATGCCCAATTCAACCAAGGACGCAGTTGAAAGGCTGAAGCTGGATTAATTAAAATAATTCGTTGAAATAAATGCGGTGCTTTGATTGCTACTTTCATCGCCAAGCAACCGCCAAATGACTCACCACACAAGTAAATTGGCCTGTGGGAGCTTTTTTCTAATTCGGCGTGGATCAAGTCCAATACATTGTCAGTTAGCACATCCCAGGTGGTGAGATCTTGACGGGGGATTGCGAAACAGCGGACATCAAAACCAACTTCTAATCCAGCGGTTTGCGATCGCAATAATTGACCTGTTCCATCCATTCCTGGTAAATATACAAACAGCGGATACTCTGGTCGTAATCGTGTGGGCGTAAGGAAACAAGGCTTGAGTTCAACTTCTGGGGTAGTCATTGGTCATTGGTCATTGGTCATTGGTTAATGATAAAACTTTTGGACTGTTGATGGTTGGCTGCTTTTGACAAGATGCAAAAACAGTCTTACAGCAACCAACTCAAAGTCGCAGCGACAATCCAAAATCCAAAATCCAAAATCCAAAATCGTCTCACCCTTGACGCAGTAAGTCGCTAACTTCGTTGTGGCAATATTGAGTTAGTTCAGCCACAACAGTTCTAGCTTGTTTGCCATGATATGTTTTTTGATGTTGGGGCGTAATCCAATAAGGACGACCGATTAACACAGCAACTCGGCGATAAACTACCAAAGGATGCCAACCTGGTTGCTTAAATAAAGGTTCTGAAGGATCGAATAAACTCAACAGCCTCAGGGGAAAACCAGAAGTGTTTACTTCTTCTAAAGATGCGACCGCCACTGGCAAAATTGCTAAATCCTCCACATCAGCCCGCAATGCCAAATGAGCAAATCCCCGCTGAAATTCACCCACTGTGTTTGGCACTGTAAATTTCACCATTGGTTCTGTTCCTTCGGGAAATACTCCTACCATCTGCCGAGACTGCAATAGCTTCTGTGATTGCACAAAAAAGCTTTGTTGGCGGTTTTGGGCTTCCTCCAAAGGAAAACACCCCAATTGTCCGGTAACAATCTCGCGCATGATCGGCACTTGTCCCATGTAGTGATGACAAGCAAAGCGAATTGGATTCGATAACGCTGCCATTAAAATCGGTGCATCCATAAAGCTGCGGTGATTGCTGACTACCAAGACGCTAGCATCTCGCGGAATGCGATCTTCGTAATAGCGAAACATTTGTGTTGAAAGCCCTGCTAATAAAGCGTGGGAAATCAACTGAGGGCTATTTAGACTCATACCTAATCAATATATAGTCCGTTAAATATGGCAGTTTATCTTAATTTAATTTTTACATTTCTTTACTACTGCCATGACCGTCTTAAGATAGAAATGTCTGAATCTATAAAGGGAGGTAGATTTTCTGCATTCTGGGTATTATGTATTCTTCAACACAATAATATTATGTAATCAAAAGTATTCCGAAAAATTATCTAATAGTAAATTTCTGTATTTTCGGCAAAAATCAGTTGAATTAATGCATATTATAAAACAATTGCTGACCGGATAAATTTGCTAATATTAAGGTGTTATTGGAAAAAATGCTAGTAATGTTATATAATTGCGTGGTTTTGACCACAAAACTAAGATGTAAAACGTTTTAATAAGTTGATTTTATTTTGCATGAATCTAGTGAATAAAACAAAAAAGACATTTGCACTGACAACACCCCTATATTATGTAAACGATGTCCCTCATATAGGCAGTGCTTATACAACGATCGCTGCTGATGTAGTAGCGCGATTTCAAAGATTGCGGGGACATCAAGTACTATTAATTACGGGTACAGATGAGCATGGGCAAAAAATTCAGCGATCGGCAGAAAGTTTAGGTAAAGCTCCACAAGATTTTTGCGATGAAATTGTGCCTAGCTTTGTGAGTTTGTGGAAGTTGCTTGATATTCAATACGATCGCTTTAGTCGAACTACAGCACCTCGTCATGGAGCGATCGTCAAAGAATTCTTTGAGCGAGTATGGGAATCTGGCGATATTTATCAAGGACAACAACAAGGCTGGTACTGCGTATCCTGTGAAGAATTCAAAGAAGAACGGGAACTTTTAGAAGGACACCGTTGCCCAATTCATACTAACAAAGAAGTCGAGTGGCGAGACGAACAAAACTATTTTTTCCGCTTATCTAAATATCAAAATAAACTGACAGAATTTTATCAGTTAAAACCAGATTTTATCCAACCAGAAACTCGGCGCAACGAAGTCCTAAGCTTTGTCAATCAAGGTCTGCAAGACTTTTCAATTTCACGGGTAAATTTAGATTGGGGTTTTCCAGTACCAACTGATCCCAAGCACACCCTTTATGTTTGGTTTGACGCACTACTGGGTTATGTAACCGCATTACTCGAACCAGATGCAGAACCGACTTTAGCAAATGCTCTACACACATGGTGGCCAATTAATTTGCATTTAATTGGTAAAGATATTCTGCGTTTCCATGCAGTTTATTGGCCAGCAATGCTGTTATCAGCCGGTTTCCCCTTGCCAGATCGAGTATTTGGACATGGCTTTTTGACTAAAGATGGTCAGAAAATGGGCAAAAGTCTGGGTAATACCCTCGATCCTGTAGATCTGGTCAAACGCTATGGTAGTGATGCCGTTCGTTATTACTTCCTTAAGGAAATCGAATTTGGCAAGGATGGAGATTTTAATGAAGTTAGGTTCATTAATGTTCTGAATGCAGATTTAGCGAATGACTTAGGTAACTTGCTCAATCGCACCTTGAACATGGTGAAGAAATACTGTGCTGAAAATAATGTACCACCAATCGGCAACGAAACAATCTCTGACGAAAATCCTTTGAAAACAATTGGTTTACGTCTGGGGGAACAAGTAAAACAAACCTATGAGCAGCTAGCTTTCAATCAAGCTTGCGAATCCATCCTTTTACTGGTGCAAGCCAGTAATAAGTTTATCGATGAACAAGCTCCTTGGTCATTATATAAACAGGGACAGCAGCAGGAAGTCGAGAAAGTTCTGTACGCAGTTCTAGAATCGGTTAGACTAGCAGCTTATCTACTATCTCCAATTATTCCGAACATCAGTAGCGATATTTATCGGCAACTGGGCTTTGGAATAAACTTTAACGATCAAATAGAAACTTCACTGAATGCTCCTTTTGCTACCCATGCAGTGTGGGGAGTACTATCCAGTAAACAAAAGTTGGGTACACCCCAACCAATTTTCAAACGCATAGAACAGCTAAAAAACGATTAGTCAATATCAAATTCTGATTTTGTTCAATTTCTAATTCTCTGGTAAAAATTTATCGGGGCTGAACTTAATTAGCCCCGGAACATTATCATAAACCGCTGTGACTAGAAAGTAAAACTGGGTATTTTGTATCAAAAATAACAGGGATAAAAACTGAGGTATGACAACAATGTTGAATAATTTAGAAAATGACTCGATATTTACGCCAGAACAAGTTTTGGAGAATCGCGGTAGGGTTGCCATATTTATTGATGGCTCAAATCTATTTTACGCTGCATTACAATTAGGAATTGAAATCGATTACACGAAGTTGTTGTGTCGATTAACTGGAGGTTCTCGCCTACTGAGAGCTTTTTTCTACACTGGTGTAGACCGGACAAACGAGAAGCAACAGGGATTTTTGCTGTGGATGCGTCGCAATGGCTATCGAGTGATTGCTAAGGACTTGGTGCAACTGCCAGATGGCTCTAAAAAAGCCAACCTGGATGTAGAAATAGCAGTCGATATGATGGCGTTAGTCGATTCCTATGATACCGCAGTTTTAGTCAGCGGTGATGGCGATTTGGCTTATGCAGTAAATTCCGTGAGCTATCGTGGTGTAAGGGTAGAGGTGGTGAGTTTGCGTTCCATGACTAGTGACAGCTTAATTAATGTAAGCGATCGCTACATTGATTTAGAAGCCATCAAAGAGGATATTCAAAAAACCCCTCGTCAAAGCTATCCATATCGACCATTATCGAGTATGGGATTTTTGGAAGACCCAAGAACTAGCGATGGACATCTGGAAATCCAAGAATGAAGTATCAGTTTAATCATAAAGCGAGAGAGGTAGAAGGGCAGGGGCATGGGGCATGGGGCATGGGGCATTGGGCATTGGGCGTTGGGAGTGAGGAGTTAGGAGTTAAGAGTTATTCTCCCCCTGCCTCCCCTGCCCCCCCTGCCCCCTCATCCCCCTCACTCACTCCCCGACTCTCCTCTTTCTTTATTTTGCTTTTGACCTTTTGTTTAGGAATTGGATTAGTTAGCTGTGGGGGGAAATCTCCCACAGTTTCTCCAGAAAATACTCCTGATTCATCTAACCAAGATAGTAAATTGACATTCTTTGATGTCACCTTAGAACAAGCAGATGAAGTCGGAAGACCGATTTGGAAAGTCCAAGCTAAACGGGCAAAATACACCAAAGAAAAGCAAATTGGTCAGGCGGAAAATCCATATGGAGAACTCTATCAAGATGGCAAAGTTGTTTACCAAGTAAAAGCCGATGTAGCAGACATTGAACAAAATGGAAAGCAGCTATTTCTCAAGGGGAAAATACTTGCTACAGACCCGAAAAATGGAATTGTGTTGCAGGGGAATGAACTAGAATGGCGTCCCCAAGAAGATTTGTTGATTGTCCGCAACCAGATTAACGGTACTCATAAACAACTACAAGCAGTAGCACAAGAAGCGCGAGTTAAAACTCGTGAACAACGGATGGAATTTTCTGGAGGAGTAATAGCAAAGTCCGCCGATCCCCAGTTGCAAATGCGAACAGAGCATTTGAATTGGAATATTAAAGAAGAAAAATTAATTGCCGATCGCCCCATTGAAATTGACCGCTATAAAAATAATAAAATTAGCGATCGCGGCAAAGGAAATGCAGCCGAAGTCAACTTAAAAACCAAAATTGCCACCATCCAAAAAAATGCCCAATTAGATTTACTAGATCCGCCATTGCAAATAGCTAGTAACTCTATGACCTGGAACATGAACACAGAAATCATCAGCACAAACTCTCCCACCCGCATGTTCCAGCGTGTAGAAAATGTCATCGTTACCGCCAATCAAGGTGAAATGAAAATACCGCAAAAAACGGTTTATTTAACAGGTAACGTCAACGCCGTTGGTCAGCGTCGCCAGTCTTTGAGATCTGATAAACTAACTTGGTATTTAGACAATAAATTACTTGAAGCTCAGGGAAATATAGTTTATCGACAAATTGACCCACCGTTAAATTTTACTGGTGAAACAGCCGTTGGTAATTTGCAAACAGAAAATATTGTTGTCAAAGGTGGAAATTCTGGCGGTAGAGTAGTAACCGAGATTATTCCCCAAGAGAGAGCGAATCGTCAGTAGAGATTGGGGAGTGCTTACAAGGGTAGGTTTCAACTAGATGAACAATTAGTTAGTATATCGAACCATGACCCATATTGATTATATTTTTTAAGGGAAATACCACAATCAATGGTATTATAGATAAGTACAAGCAAAGCCGAAAATGCTGATTGTACACTGAACCTAGACAATCTAGAATATGGGGTTCCATTCAAGAATGGACATTTTTTTGTTGTCTCCGTGAATGGGTAAAATTCTAGCGGTAATAAGGTAGAACATACTTTTTGGTACTTGTACCCTTTCAGGGAAGCAAGCTACAAAGTCTGCGGAGGGGCATCTCGTGGACTCAAAAGAAAGCTCAGTTAATGTCCGATGGGATACCAGGAGTCACTGAGAAGCCTACACTGTATGCTTGCATTAGTGTAGGAGTATGTCACTACTACAAGTCCTTTGATAACCCATGAATGGCTCAAACCGATTAGGTAAAGAATCCTTGCCAACATCCCAGCAAGCAGAACACTCCCATAATCATGATACAGACCACGAACATCCAGATCATACTCCTGAGCATGGAGAGTTAAGCCATCCTCATATCCATAGCGAAGAGTCATTACGGCGAATTGTCAATCGGTTATCGCGGATAGAAGGACATGTTCGTGGTATTAAAACAATGGTGCAACAAAGTAGTCCTTGTCCTGATGTTTTATTACAAATAGCCGCAGTGCGAGGCGCATTAGATCGGGTAGCGCGAATTGTTTTGGATGAACATTTAACCGAATGTATTGCTAGAGCAGCAAAAGAAGGCAATATGGAAGTTGAAATTCAACAATTAAAAGCTGCTTTAGATCGGTTTTTGCCTTAAAAGTTAGAAAAATATTTAGCCATAAATCAGCGTTTTGACCAGTACACATAATTTTGTATTTGTCAATCTATATTAGTACATCGGCGCTCTAGCCTTGTTGTACAGGACAAAGAGCTATTTATGCCAAAATTAACACAAGTGTCTCACAGTCAAGCTGATGGTTTGGGCAGTTCCAAAGCAGTTGCAGGGGGGTAAATATACCCTCGAAAGTGTATTAGGGCGGGGACGTTTTGGCATTACTTATCTCGCCAAAGATGAAAAAGGCGATCGCATTGTCGTCAAAACCCTGGACAATCAATTATTGAACCAACCAGACTTCAAAAGGTTGCAGGAAAGATTTGTCCAAGAAGCCTTTAAACTCGCTAAATGCAAACATCCCCATATCGTGCGCCTCTTGGAAGATCCCTTTCAGGAGGACGATTTGTGGTGCATAGCGATGGAGTACATCGCCGGAATCGATCTCGCCCATCGCCCACAGAATATTGTAAGGGTAATTGATTATTTTGAAGAAGCCGACAGCAACACGCCCTGCTTAGTAATGGAGTTCATTGCTGGGAAAAACTTGTTTGACTTAATTGAAGGTGAAGTAATAACACCACTACCAGAAACAAGCGAAGAATTCTTAAACTTTCCTTGCAAAGACCTCCACACAATTGACCGCTTGTGGGTAAAATACAGCAATGGGCGCTTTGGCTTCAGCGTTCAAAAGGAAATTTACCTCAGCGTTGGTGGTAAGGCTGATGGTGAATATTACAAAGAAGCCTGGGAAAAGTTTGGCGATCGCGTTGGATGGAGAATGAATAGTAACTGGATATTCTACAACGAAGTTACTTTTGATACCTCAGATCCTGTGGGACACCTCCCCTTTATTGAGATATTTCTGACAAAATCGGCGATATTTAGCAGCGCACTCCTCCAGAGTTTTCCCCATTTGTAAAAATGCTGGATGCCATTGAGTTATGCCATCATGACTTAATCGGTCATGAATTCCATAATTACTGAAATCGTACAAATAACCTTGCAGCATTCCTGCGGCTTTGGGGTTAGCGTGGATGTAACGTAGCGTATTTAATGCCCTTTTGGTGTCTGTATTAGCAAAACCTGTGCTGTGATACCGCTTTTCCCAAAAATGTCCTGTCCGGTTCAGCATTCGATTGAAGCACATAGCAGTATACCAATTTAGCCAGTGCATAATTTTGGGTAAATCTTCTGGTTGTACTGGTTCTAGCAAATAGTGTACGTGATTGCTCATAATGCAAAGAGCATACAGCTTAAAACCATATTTTTCCTTTGCTTTTTTAATACTGTACAAAAACACTTCCTGACATTCTAAACGCGTAAGACGAAATTCGCGGTTATTACAGCGTGTGGTGATGTGATAGCAATAACCTAATTTAAATTCCCGTGCTTGTCGTGCCATAAATTATATTTCTCGTAAAATTTATTTTGACTTTTTCAACTGATTTATGACTCCTGAATTCTGAATTCTCAAACTTTTACCACTTTGTCACTTCTTGGCGCACTTCTTCCATATCTAAATAATCACTAATAAAAGCCTTCCTTAAAAGTGGATGAGGAATAAATTCATCATAATTTTGAATTTCTGGCGCTTCTGAAGTACTAACTAAATCTTCTGCACTAATTCTTTGCTCGCATAAAGAAGCAATTTCACGATGAAGATATTCAAATTTACCTTTACCTAATTTAATTGTCAAATAATAAGGACTTACCCCGCCAATACTTTTAATTTCCAACGATTCCCGACACCAAGAGTTAAGCAATCTTTCCAAAGTCCGATAACCAACAGTACCCATCCAGGGAAAAATACAACATTTACCTTTTTCCAATTCCAAAATATTCTGCTTCTCCAATCCCACCCGCCGCACCAATTGGCGAACCGTCTGTAATCTTTGCAAAGCATTTTTTTGCAAATAGCTATACTCCACATCCTCAAATAAAACTTGCCGCATTCGTTGTAAAACTCTTGTATGAATAATCCCACCACCACCATGCCAATAAATACTAGCTTTACCCTCAGCTTGTTTCACAACAATAGCTCTTTTTTTGAAGTCAACTTCTACAACTTCCCAAGTTCTCCCAGCTAAACCAAATTGATTACCAACAGGAACCGGCACAGCAATACTACCAATTTCTGTTGTACCATGCTTTACACTATATTCTTGTTGCTCAGAAAACACAGCATAAAACTGAAATTTTCTCACCACCTTTTCTCCTGCCAAACCCAGGATTAATTTACCTTGTTCAGTATGTTGAATATGACCGATATCAATTAAATAACGCAGCAATAGCCGAAAATCTTCTGGGGAAATAGCAGCAAAGGGCGGCAGACTAAAAATTTGTTTAGCTAAAACATTAGGTGAAATTTCCCCCGTTGCTGTTAAAATACTCATTGTTTGATGATAAAGCAAACTCAAGGGATATTTAATCGGTTTAATTGGTTCAATCCACTTTTCTTCTAAATAAAGTTGAATAATAGCGATACACTGCAAAAGTTGCCAGGGAATTTGCTCTGGTAGAGAAGCTTCTGATAATGGCTGTTCTTCAGCGCAAATAAAGCGCATATCAGCCGCTTCACCTCTTCTACCACTGCGTCCCAACCGCTGTAAAAAGCTAGCTACAGACAAGGGTGAATCTAACTGAATGACTCGCTCTAAATGACCAATATCTATGCCTAATTCCAAAGTCAAAGTCGCAGCAGTCACAGCAGGATTATTGGGTTCACGCATGGCATTTTCAGCTGCTTGCCGCAAACTAGCAGCTATACTCCCGTGATGCACGTGATAGATATCTGGTAATTTTTGTTCTGTGGCAATTTTTCGCAAAGATGCAATTATCGATTCGGTGCGCGTGCGATTATTTGCAAATATTAGGCACTTACGATAATTGCTGAGGTTGAAAATATATTTTTCGTAAGCTGTCGCCTCTGATTCATCAACTTCATCATTAATATAAAAATGTTCCACAGCTAGTTTTATTTGGCGTTTGATTCCATCTATTTTGGGAGTAATTACTGGCTTATCAGTTCCAGAACGCAACCACTCTTCAGCTAAGGAATAATCACCGAGAGTTGCCGACAAACCAATACGGCGCGGTTGTTTTTGTGTGGCTTTTGCTAAACGTTGTAATTGGCAAATAATTTGACAACCGCGTTCTGAACCCATAAAGGCGTGAATTTCATCGATAATCACAAACCTTAAGTCACCAAATAAGCGAAGTAGGTCATTATTTTTATTAATTAACAAACTTTCGAGAGATTCTGGTGTAATTTGTAAGATGCCTTGAGGATTTTTTAAAAGTTTGTTTTTTCGAGTTTGAGAAACATCACCGTGCCAGTGCCAAACTGGAATATCTGCTTCTTTGAGTAAGTCGTTCAGACGCTCAAATTGGTCATTAATTAATGCTTTGATGGGACTAATATATAACGCACCTATGGTACTAGCAGGGTAGGTGTGTAATAAAGTCAAAACTGGGAGAAAGGCTGCTTCTGTTTTACCGGCGGCAGTTGCAGCAGCAATTAATAAGTGAGCATCGGTGTCAAATATGACTTGGCAAGCGGCAATTTGGACTGGTCGTAATTCAGTCCACTGATGATGATAAATATATTGTTGGATGAAAGGTGCGAGTCGGCTAAAGGCATCGGTCATATTTTTGATGGGGAGTAGGGAGTGGGGGAGATGAGGGAGATGAGGGAGATGAATTAATAACTAATGACTAATGACTAATGACTAATGACATTTTCATCCTATTGACTCAAGCTAGATTAGCATTTGTCGGTCAAACTGAAGTTATGAGGGTAAGTATATAATGAGGCAAAACAGATGAGTAAGCATAAGGAACGTTTGCGTGTAATCCTTGCTATAGCAATTATTGTGGTTGGAGTCACGCACTTTCTGATTCCAGAACCATACGTCAAAATTATGCCACCGCAACTTCCTTATCCTTTGGAATTAGTTTATCTGAGTGGTTTTTATGAAATTTTGGGTGGTATTGGGTTATTAGTCCCGCCTGTAAGTCAAGCTGCTGCTTGGGGACTTATTGCTCTTTTTATTGCGGTTTTCCCTGCCAATATCAATATGGCGGTTAATCATATTAAGCTCGAATATATACCAGATTCACCTTGGGTACACGTTGTCAGACTTCCGTTTCAAGCAGTTTTAATTACTTGGGCTTGGTGGTACACAAAACCTTCTGATTGGGAAAAACAAGCTTCTCTGATTCCGAAGTCACTCATTCCCAAAGAATTAGAATTGAAATGAGGATGTTTTTTACTCAATTAACACTTTTGTCTATTTACGTAATTTATATCCAACCATGCGCGTTGCAACTTTGTTTGGTATAACACTTTCGTTAGCAATTGGTATTGCAGAAGTTACTGTTCCAGTGACTCAAGCAGTGCAACTCAGAGATGGTATAGTCTATTTTGTCCAACCACCAAGACTGGTTGAGGCGATAACTATTTACAAAGATGTAAATTTTCCTGGCGGGACTTACTACTTTACGATCGCTGTGCCGGAAAATGCTGGAGAATCTCTTCAGAAGGTAGCGATCGCTCAACGTGAAGGAGCAGAGAATATCCAGTATTATCTTGATGATACCCGTGCATTTGTGGGAACGCGCGATCGCAAAGGAGCGAAATTAACACTAGGCTCAGTTACCAGAGAACGCAAAACACGCACAATTACTGTGAACTTTGACCCACCTGTGACTCCAGGACAAACAATTACAATTGGCCTGCGCCCCATAAGTAATCCCAGTTTGTCTGGTGTTTATTTACTAGGTGTCACAGCATTTCCACCAGGTGAGAAATCCCACGGTCAATTCCTTGGCTTTGGGCGCTTTCAGTTCCAGAGTAGTGGGAGAGGCTTGTGGTTCCCATAATAAGTATTATCTCATTCAATGAAGCATGAAAAGATTATTAATTACTGGAGCCAGTGGTTTTTTAGGATGGCATCTTTGCCAGTTTGCAAAACAAGAATGGGAAATTTATGGTACTTATTTATCCCATCCTATAGAAATCCCTGGCGTTAAAATCTTAAAAGTTAACTTGACAGACTTTCAAGAATTACAGCAGATATTTAGTACCATCAAACCAGCAGCGGTTATTCATACCGCTGCTCAGTCACAACCAAACTTTTGTCAAATTCATCCTGAAGAATCACACGCAATTAATGTCACAGCATCCTCCAATATTGCCGGACTTTCTGCGGATAATTCTATTCCTTGTGCTTTTACCTCAACCGACTTAGTTTTTGATGGTTTAAATGCTCCTTATTGCGAAACAGATTCTGTGTGTCCTGTAAACATTTACGGCGAGCAAAAAGCCATAGCTGAAGCAGGTATGCTAGAGCGATATCCCATGACCGCAATATGCCGAATGCCCTTAATGTTTGGCACAGCAACACCCACAGCAAAAAGTTTTATTCAGCCATTTATTCAAACTTTAAAAGACGAGAAAGAACTCAACTTATTTATTGATGAATTCCGCACACCAGTAAGTGGAACAACTGCGGCAAAAGGATTATTATTAGCATTAGAGAAAGTTAACGGTATTATTCACTTGGGTGGAAAAGAGCGCATTTCTCGCTATGATTTTGGTCGGCTATTAGTCGAGGTATTTGAACTCCCCACTATAGGACTGAAATTTTGCCGACAACAAGATGTGAAAATGGCAGCACCTAGACCAACAGATGTTTCTTTAGATAGTTCTAAAGCATTTGCATTGGGTTATCAGCCTTTATCTATCAAACAAGAATTGCAGAAGTTAAAAGTGCGGTTATAAACCAATAAAGTTCAGAATGAGCAACAAAACCCTCATGTAGAGACGCGATAAATCGCGTCTTCTCTAGACCAATTATCAACACCATTAATCCTTAACCCAAGCGTATTGGGTTATAAACCGCATCTACAGAAACAAAACCCACCGACCTGGATTTCAATTGAAAACCGCTGTAGCAACCAAAAAAATACCACTATTTGGCTACTACAACTTCATCAAACGCAGTATTTACAGATACTTCTTTCCAAGCATCTAGTTCTGCTTTCACCAACTCCAGTTTAGTATTAATAGCATAAATTGCATCTTCTCCTAACACCAATCTCAGTGCTGGATTATCGCTATCAACTGCTTGAATTATTGCCAAAGCCGCTTTCTTAGGATCGCCTGGTTCTTGAAATTCCAATTTCTGATCTAAGATATCCCGCGCACCTTTACGCATCTCACCAATCACTGGTTCATAGTCGTTGATTTCCATATCAGCGATAACAAGAGAACGGGTAACAAAATCTGTACGAAATGCACCAGGCTCGACTATTGTGATTTTGATACCAAGGGGTGCAACTTCCTGAGCTAATGCTTCAGAAATTCCTTCTACCGCAAATTTGGTACCATTATAAATTCCCGTACCAGCATAGCCCACAAATCCACCCACTGATGAAATATTAATGATGTGTCCACTGCCTTGCTGTCGCATAGAAGGTAGTACTGTCCGTAGAACTTCTAAAACACCAAAAAAGTTTGTTTCAAACTGACGGCGAACTTCTTCATTGCTGACTTCTTCTATAGCCCCTAAAATTCCATATCCAGCATTATTAACAAGTACATCAATGCGTCCAAATTTGGCAATTGCCTGTTTTACTGCTTCGCGTATCTCCTCAGGTTTGGTGACATCAAGTTGCACCGCTAATGTATGTTCTGGAAAGCTTGCTGCTAAATCTTCTATTAACTCTGGATTCCTTGCGGTTAGCACTACAGTTTCACGCCGCTGAAGCACTGTTTCTGCTAATGCTCGACCTAAGCCTTTTGAGCTACCAGTAATAAACCATACTCGTGTTTTATTAATTGAGAATGTTGCCATAAAAAATCTCCATTTTTAACAAAAAACAATTCAGGAGTCAGTAGCCAGAATTCAATTTTGAATCCTGTGTGACTAGCGTATGAATAAACGGTGAAAAACCACACCAAAACAATTAGTTTTGGCTCTGAATTCTCTAATTTTTCCTTCTGACTTCTGAATTCTTCTTTAAACGCACATCTGCTTACTAAATGTTGCCAGATATTTCCTGCATCTTTTTGCGAAGGCTAAGCGGTCTCATGTCAGTCCAGACTTCTTTGATGTAATTCAAACACTCTTGCTTCAAACCATTTTTTCCAACATCCTTCCAACCAATAGGGTTTTCGCGGTCAGATGGCCAAATGGAATATTGTTCTTCATGATTAACTACAACTTTGTAAATTGTTGTGTCTTCTTTGTCATCTTGATACATAACTAACCTCTTGATTGGAATTAATTAAACTTTGTAGTTTGGTAAAAACCCAGTTCATTAACCTTAATAACTGGTACGTAAAAATTTCATGAGTGGTTTTAGACTTACCTATTTGGTTGCTTCAATTTTGAGAGAACTTAAAGATTGGAATTCTAAAAATGTTAGTACAAATACGATTATCATAAATAAAACATCTGCAACAAGCATTCCATAATATATGCCCCTGACTCCTGATATTCTGGAAAAGAATAGTACCAATGGTACAGTTAAGATTATGCTTCTTAACAAAATTACTACTAACACAGTTTTACCTTTGCCTATAGATAGAAAAAGAGTATTGCTAAAGTATGCTAAAGGCCATATCGGTATTAATATAGTCAAAATTATAAAATTTATTAGGTCCTTATCGGTAAAATTAACATCTGGAAGAATTATACCTAGAAACGTCCTTGGAAATAATTGTAAAGGCAACCAAATGAATATTGATAAAAAAGTTCCAATAATTGCAAAAGTTAAGTACGCTTTTTTGATCCTTTCATGATTTTGTGCGCCATAGTTCATGCCAATTATCGGTTGTAATGCTTGAGCAAAACCAATGATGGGAATAAATACAAATGAAGAGACTTTGCCTGTTGCTCCGAAGAAAGCAATATCACTACTTGTTCCATAGTCAGAAATTAAATTAAAAACTACAAACTCTTGAACCAATATGGCAAATGGATAAAATAATTCTGATATTCCAACTGATAAGATTGCGCGAATTAAGTATATGGCGATCGCTATTTTTTTAAAATTAACTGGAATAGAACTTTTACCAAAAATAAAATAAGCTAAGTTCGCAATGCTGTAAACAATCATCGCCATAACTGTAGCCAGAGCAATTCCTTGAGTCCCCGAATGAAATACACTAACAAATACATAATTTAATCCAATATTCACAAAAACAAAAAGCCAATCAAATATTGAGGTTAACCTAATCTGTCCTTCTGACTTTATGACCTGACTACAAGCTTCTGCTAATATCAAAAATACCGAACCTAGTACATAAATCTTAAAATATTTTGTGCCTTCTAAAGCAACTTCACCACTTCCGCCCATTAACAAAATTAATCCTTCACCAAAGCAATAACCAATAACTGTGATGAACAATGAAATAACAACACTCATCACTATTAAATTGCCAAATATTTTGGACTGAGTTTTGATATCTCCAGAACCAATAGCTCGACTGAGAACAGAAGCAGAACCCACCCCAATACATAAAGCAAATCCATTTATTATACCTACAAGTGGCATTGCAAGCGAGATACCAGCCAAAGCATTTTCACCAATAAATCTTCCTGCAAATAAAGCATCAATAAAAGTGTTTAAACTCAGCATCAATATCCCCAGGGTACTAGGAATTGATAACTTGAACATCAACTTAATAAGATTACCTTCAAGGATTTCATTAGTGATTTGAGATTGTTTTTGCGAGATCATTTTTTAGTTTTCAGATTTACTATTTATTCAACCTTCACCAAACGGCTAACGCGATACTGCTTCACTGCTTCTAACTCCATCTCTTTTGTTGAGTTAAATGCAGTCATGACCTCGCTGCAAACTTCTACTCTGGCTTCATAAGTACCTGATGTACTACCATCTCGAAGTGCAAAATTAATCTCAACTTCTGCCCATTCACCATCTTTTTCCATCGCCAATACTTTGCCTGTTTTCAAATAATTTAGCCAACTCCAACCAGACTGCATCCAAATTTCGCGTTCAGCTTGAGCATGGGTGCAAACCATCAGTTCACGAATTTGACTTGTTTGTTGTTGATATTGTTGAAATTGCGATAAATCGTTGGGTTGTTGCATCAACTGCTGAAATATTGCTGTCAACAAAGCAGCGGCTTTACTTTCTGGAACAATAAACTCTTGTTTCTCAAATTGAGAAAACAGTTTTGCAGGGCGGTAATAGTAGAAAACGCGGGTAAAGCCGGGATGAGAATACTCACGGTCAGGAGCAATTAGCATGGGTTTTAAATTAACTTCATGCTGAGAAATTAACTCTTGGAATAAACCGATTACTGACTTGATAGTTGGATTATCTTGAAATATTTCTTGCGGCCAAGGTTGTGGAACTTCCATAATCAACCAATGTTCACAAGTACCTGCTGTCCCAATTAAATCTTCTCCACTAGCTTTAGAAACCAAGGAACAAAAACGACATTCTCTTGGGAGAATTTCGTGAGTATGCTGAGTTGGCATATTTAGTATATTTGCTATAAATCGTATTTAAAAAAATGAAATAGCAATTGTTAATCTAATCCCATTCCTTTTCGCATATCCTGATAAAAATTGTCATAAAAGTACTGGTGCGGCACTAATCTTTTATACAATGCATACAGCGTAAGATACCATGATGATTGCACGACAAAATATTGTCTTTTAGGTTTACGAGCTTCCAAAGCCTGCAAAATTGTATTTGCCACTTTTTCAGGTGGTAAACCTGCGGTGCGATTGTCTCCTACTGCACCTTCCATATATATTTTGTAATTTTTGCCATATATCGCTTTAACTTCTGGCGACATATTCGCTAATGTTTGTTGATAATTCGCTTCTACTTTATCAGCTTGTTCTGGGGTTATTATTCCTGCTGGTAAAATAGAAATTACCTCAATTCCACTAGAATATAATTCCATTCGTAAAGAATCTGTAATTGATTCGATCGCAAATTTGGAAGCAGATAAAAGACTTCTATAAGGTAGAGCTAATCTGCCACAAATTGCACTGATATTAATAATGCGACCTTTGGCTTTTCTAATTAATGGTAAAAATGCTTGTGTGACGGCAATTTGACCAACAACATTAACTTCAAAATTAAATCTAATATCATCTATTGGAATACATTCTAAAGGACCATCTACGGCGACAACTGCGTTATTAATTAAGGCAAATAATCCTGCATCACCAACTGCTAATGAGACAAATTCGGTAGCAGATTTAATTTCTTCAGCTTTTGTGATATCCATAATAATTGGAGTCAAATTACCAGATGCAGCTTGCTTTAGTGACTGTGCATCTTTCTCAGTGCGGACTCCAGCAAAAACGTTATATCCTTGCTTGGCGAGTGAAAGCGCAGTCGCTCGACCTAAACCTGTGGATGTTCCTGTAATGACAACTGCGCCTTTATGACTCTGATTCATACCTATTTTCTCCCAGAAAAAATGTATTTTTATGCCCGAAAAGTTAAATTTAGAAATATGGTGTATGTCAGCTGAATAAAAAACTAAATCCAAGAGCTAAACCAATTTAGAAACAAGTGGCTGCGACTTTTCTTGATGCTGACGCCGACCATGCATAACCATCTTCACGCCACTTGCAGGTGAACAAATCAAACCTGCAAATTTTGGACGTTCTGGACGCTTGCTAACTAACTCTAATTGATAGTGTGAAAGAAGAGTTGCTAATATAAGTTTCATTTCAAATAAAGCAAAATTCGCACCAATACACACACGAGAACCGCCGCCAAATGGCAAAAATTCGTAAGGAGAAAATTGTTTTTTTAAAAAGCGTTCTGGCTGAAATTCTTTTGGATTTGCATATAAATCTTCACGCTGATGGTTTGAATAAATATTACCAATAAGTATTGTACCGGGATGCAGTTCGTAGCCCATGATTTCAACAGTTGATTCTACCAATCTGGGAAATGTAAATAATTGAGTTGGATAAATTCGCAAAACCTCGTTACATACAGCACTAAGGTAAGGTAATGCTACAATCCTCATGGGGTCTGGATTTTCACCAAGACTATCAAGTTCTTCGAGTAATTTTTCTCGAACATTTTTTAAACGATGAATCCAATACAAAGACCAACTAATAGCAGTTCCGGAAGCGTCACCAGATGCAAATATAGGTGACAATAAAAGGTCACGTACCTCTTCATCGCTTAATGTTTCGCCTGTTTCATCACGAGCAAATATCAGATCGCCAAGTATATCACTGGATGAAAAATCTGCTTGTTGGCGACGTTCTTTCACCTCAGTAAATAGTAGTTGAAAAAGTTCTCGTCGTAGGTTAAGGACATACCCTTGTGGACTCCATCGACCTAAATCTTTTTCTAAGAAAATCTTGCTAATAATTTTAACTATTAGAGATTGTCTATCGAGTTTAAGTAAAGATGCAAATAAATGCTTAATTTTCTCATAGCGCTCTCCTTGATGCAAACCAATTACCCGTTCTATACCCACTTGAAAAGTAATATCTTCAATGACTGGGTATGCAACAAAAGGTTTTCCAACCACTTGTTTATTCATCATCTTTTCTGTGAGTTCACAGATACCTCGCCCACACGCTTGCATCCGCGCTCCATGAAAAGCTTGCATTAAAAGTTTACGCCGATTTTTGTGAATTAAACCATCAAGTTGAAGTACTCCTTTATTTCCTGTGATAAATGCAAAATCTTCGTTTAATTCACCTCTAGCTATAATTTCTTTGGTATTTGTAAAAATCTCTTTTATGCCTAAAGGATTGCTGATGTAAACAATTGGTGTAGAACCAGACATTATAGTAACGATATCGCCATAACGTTGGTAAATAGCATCCAAATAGCCAAAAGGATTAAACTCGAATTGTAGACCTAATAGCCAGAATGGTGTTTTCGGTCCTGGGGGTAGTTTCATTAGTTTGTTTTACTCCCATTATTTAGATTGCATACAGCATTATCGATACAAACTCTCAAATTTTTAGCTAATTCCTGAATATGAGGTTCAATGAAAATTGAAAAATGATCTCCAGGAACTTCCATAACTTTAATAGCTTGACGAGAACATTTACCCCAACCTAGTAAGGGGTCATCAGTATGAAATTCCGGACTTTCAAAATCATGAATAATCTCTTCCTTGGCTCGAAAAAGAGTTAGAGAATCAGGGTAAACGAGCGGTACATAATCTCGCATCGCTTGGACATGAGCCTTGAAAAGATTGTAATAACTGAGAAAATCTTTAATCTCTGTATCACTAAAGATGAAGTTTACTTTTTGATTAATCAAATCAAGTTGCTCGTTGAGTGATAAATCTCGAAGTTCCTCAAAAGAAAGTGAAAAATCTATATTATTATCGGTTTTTATTGATTCAGCCATGCGGAGTAAAAACTTTGCATCGTCATTTTTTGTAGATTCAATGCGTGTTTCTGAAAGTATGGCATCGATTACAACTAACAAATCTACTGTTTCACCCTGTCTTTGTAATTGCTGTGCCATTTCAAAAGCAAGTACACCGCCGTAACAATGACCACCTAAAAGATAAGGGCCATTTGGCTGTATTTTACGAATTTCTCGCAGGTAGTAGTTTGCTGTTTTTTCTACTGATAGAATTTCAGGTTCTTCTTCATCAGGGTTATGTTCTAAAGCATAAAATGGATAATCTTCACCAAGTCTTCTGGATAAATTAATATAGTGATTAATGCCTCCGCCAGCGCCATGCATACAAAAGAAAGGTATCTTGGAGCCAGAGGAGTTAATTGCTACCACAGGAGAATTAGAACTCTCGCGGAATGGCTGACTGACAATTGCAGCTAGTTTCTCAATTGTGGGATTTTCAAAAAGAGTAGATAGGGTGAGATTATGGCCAAATCTGTCTTGAATTTGAGCCATTAAGCGTACAGCTAAAAATGAGTGACCACCCAAGTTAAAGAAGTTATCTATTACCCCGATAGGACTAATATTTAGAAGACTTTCCCAAAGTTTTACTAATGATAATTCTGTAAAATTCCGAGGAGCGGTTAAGGTTTTAGTAGTATTTACTCGAATAACTTCATCTGTGGGAAGAGAACGCTTGTCTACTTTGCCATTAGGTGTAAGTGGGAGTGCATCCAATACCACAAATGCGGATGGTAGCATATAATTAGGAAATTTTTGTTGCAAATAAGGCAACAATTGTGTAGTTATTTCCTGTTTTTCTGTGACAATATATGCAATCAAACGCTGATTCTCTTCAGCATCATAAAGCGCAATTACAACAGAATCTTGTACATCTGGATGTTGAGTAATAACACTGGCAATTTCACCTAATTCTACTCGAAATCCTCGGATTTTTACTTGATGATCGTGACGACCCAAATATTCAAGATTACCATCATTGAGGTAACGCACTAAATCGCCTGTTTTATAAAGCTTTTTTTCTGCTGAAATAAAGGGGTTATCGATAAATTTTTCTTGAGTCAATTCTGGACGATTTAAATATCCCCTTGCCAAGCTATCACCACCAATATAAAGTTCGCCAATAACTCCTACAGGTGTTGGTTGTAAATTGCGATTCAAGACATAGATTTGAATATTATCAATAGGGCGACCGATAGGAACAGTGTTTGCCTGGTCTTGTAGTAAACTGGTGTCGTAGTAAGTAGCGTTGGCGGAAACTTCCGATGAACCGTAAAGGTTGATTAGTTTTGCAAATGGCATTAATTCTCGAAAAGTTTTAGTTAAGTTAACGGATAGTGCTTCACCGCTAGTTATCCAGAGTCTTAGTTGTGATAATTTCTGAGTCAGATGATGATAATTATCTATAAGTAAACGTAGTAATGAAGGTACAAGTATAATACGAGTAACTTTGTGATGCGCTAACGCTTCTATAAATAATTTAGCGTCTAATAGAGTTACATTGCTAATAATTACTGTAGGAATTCCTTGAAGTAAAGGAGCAAAAATTTCCCAAACAGAATCTACAAAGCTAGTAGCTGTTTTTTGACAACAAACTTCTTCTGAGGTGAAAGGATAAGTTTTCCATAGCCAATGTAAGCCATTTACTGTACCGCGATGGGTGGCAAGAACGCCTTTAGGTGTCCCAGTTGAACCAGAAGTGTAGATGATATAGGCGAGATTATCAGGTTTTGAACTGTTAACAGGGTTTTCTGGACTTTGTTGAATAATTTTGTCTTTGTGGATATCAAGGCAAACAATTTTAGGCGAAGATAATGATAGCTTTTCTAATATTTCTTGATGGCTAATTAATATTGAGGCTTGAGAATCCGAGAGCATAAAATTTAAACGCTCAACTGGATAACTTGGATCTAGGGGAATGTATGCACCACCAGCTTTGAGAATGGCTAAAATTCCCACCACCATATCTATGGAACGTTCCAGACAGATAGCAACGAGTGTTTCTTTTGTTACACCCTGTTTTTGTAAATAATTTGCAAGCTGATTAGCTTTATGGTTAAGTTGACGATAAGTCAGTTGCTCAGACTGATGAATTAACGCTATAGAATCAGGCGTTAGTTCAACTTGTTGTTCAAATAGTTGATCGAGAGATAAATTTTTATACTCTGCACTAGTTTGATTAAACTTAAATAATAATTCTTCTTGTTCTGCAACAGTTAGTAGTGATAACTCACAAATACGCTGCTCTGGATTAGCAACGATATTTTCTAATAAAGTTTGGAAGTTGTTGATAAATTGGATAATGGTTGTTGCATCAAAAATATCTGTATTGTACTCTAAACATCCTGTTAAGCCCTCTTGGGATTCAAACATGGATAGGAAAATATCTAGTTGAGATGTACCGCTATCAAAGTCTAGAGTATGCAAGGTTAATCCAGATACTTCTTGCACAGATGTTGGAGTATTTTGCAGGACGAACATGACTTCATAAAGAGGATTTCGGCTTAAGTCTCGTTCGGGTTGTAATTCTTCCACAAGCATTTCAAAAGGCAAGTCTTGATGTGCATAAGCATCAAGAGTTACCTGACGGACTCGATGTAGAAGTTCACAGAAAGTGGGATTACCACTTAGGTTATTACGTAATACTAAAGTATTAACAAATAGACCCAACATTCCTTCTAATTCGGCTCGGTTGCGGTTGGCAATTGGAGAACCAATCAAGATATCTTCTTGGTCTGTGTAGCGATATAATAATATGTTAAAAGCTGCCAGCAGACTCATAAATAAAGTGGCATCTTGTCGCTGGCTTAATTGTTTGAGTGCATTAGTTAAGGCTGTGGAGAGTGTAAAATATTGCTTGGCACCAGCAAAAGTTGTGACGGTGGGTCGCGGACGGTCTGTAGGTAATTGTAGTACAGGAAGCTCGCCGCTTAGCTGTTGCTTCCAATATTTTAACTTGATTGCGAGGAATTCTCCTTGAATGCGATCGCGTTGCCAAATTGCGAAATCTGCATACTGAATTGGAAGTTCGGGTAAGGGGGAAGGCTGATTTGTCGAGAAAGCTGCATACAGCGTTGACAACTCCCGCAAAAACACACCACAAGACCATCCATCGGTGATAATGTGATGCATGGTCACAAGCAAAATGTGTTCTTCTTCACTTAAGCGTAGTAAAATTGCTCTGACTAAAAGTCCTTTAGCTAAATTAAAAGGTTTTGTTGCTTCTTTGGCTACAAGTTGTTTAACCTCGGGTTCCCAATTTTTATCAGATAAATGCTCAAGATTAATGACGGTTAAATCCCAAGTTAAATCGTCTGCAATTTCCTGTATTGGCTCTCCATTTACAAGTCTAAATGTTGTGCGCCAAATTTGGTGACGCTTGAGGATTTCATTTAGACTTTGGTGAAGTGCGTTAATATTTAATTGTCCTTTGATATGAAAAGCAATGGGAATATTGTAGAAGGAACTCCCGTGGTAAAGTTGGTCAATAAACCATAGTCTTTGTTGGGAGAAAGATAAGGGAATATTTTGAGATATTTGACGTTTGGGAATAGTATCCGCTTGAAATTTACCTCCTTTCCATTTTTCTAAGAGGGCTTTTTTGGCTGGTGATAAATTAGAGTGATGTTTATCCATTGGTAATATATGTAAAAGATATTTAATTGCACACACAGACGCAGAGAGGAGAGAGAGGATAAATTTTCTTCCTCCACTCCCTACTCCCTATTCCCTACTCCCCATTCCCTGTATTAAGAGAGGCTTTTTTGCATACAAAGCAAGCTATGTCTTCGCTTTCTCCAAAGTCTCTGGTGTTATAGTAATTAAATTCTGTGAACCCGGCATCTTTTAAGGCGAACTGAACTTCTTCTAGAAAGTGATCTTTTCTTACCCAAACAGTGTCTGAACGCTGCCAATTTTTATCTATTAATTCAAATCCTGTGACTTTTATTTCCCATACCCTTTCTTCGGGTTTGTAATAAAATAATTCTATTAATGAGCATTCATCATTGATATTGATTATATTAAAATTGTTTTTCTGAGCAGCTTCATGTAACCAGTCTGTTATTGGTATATTGAAGACAAAGACGCCACCAGTTTTCAGTGCAGTATATACGTTTTTGAATACTGTTTTCAAGTCTTCATTGTTTTGGATAAAGTGGAGAACATCGTTTGCCAAAGCCGCATCAAACGTGGGTGACAAATCAAATTGACGTATATCACTAAGGATAAATTCGCTTTCAGGTGCGTTTTTTCTAGCGTAGTTAAGCAGCTTTTCTGAAGCATCAATTCCAGTGACTTTATATCCTCTAATGTTAAGCTGTTGCGCTAAATATCCAGAACCACAACCAAGTTCAAGAATATGGGTTCCCGTAGAAAGTTGTGATAATAATATTTGGTCTAAAGCAGGTATTATACCTTTTAGCAATTCTTCAGGTGTGTTCTTGAATTCGTTCTGTAACCGAGCGATGGGTTCATAGTTGGGAAGAGTATTTAGTGGAGACATAGACTATTTTTCCTGTTATCAATGAAGGTTTTGAATGGAATAACGAACCGCAGAGGCGCAGAGGACACGGAGAAGAGAGAGAAAGAGTATGGAATTAAGTTTATTTGTTAGTTAAAAGAGCTTCTACTTCTTCTTCGGATAATTCTTCTATTTTTTCTAACAGAAGTTGCTCTATCATTTCTGCTTGTTTGACTGGTATCATGGCTTGCGATAAAAGGTCGCGCAGTGGTAAATCTATAGGAAATTTTGCCCGCAATCGAGAAACCAATTGAGTTGCAATGAGAGAGTCTCCTCCTAATTCATAAAAGTTGTCGTAAATACCAACTTCCGTAATTCCTAGTATCTCTTGCCATATTTCTGTAATTTGTTTCTCTAACTCATTTGTCGGAGCAAGATATGAATTACTCAGTTGAGGTCTGGAATAACTCGCTGATGAATTTAATTGATTGGAATATTTTGCATTTGCTAAATAATCAAGGTTAAATGCATAATTATGCCTAGCCTTTATGTCTACTGTAGAAACAACAATTTGGGTTCCTTGTTCTAGAGAAAATATTCTCTTAAATACTTCTATAGCTTCTGCTGGACTAATGCCTAATTCTACTCCAGATAGCTGTTTGAGATTTTTTTGTCCTTGGGTAAAATTTAGTTGTAATTTATCCCAGTTTATAGTGTACCACTGGAAATAATTATTTCGGTTCTGTTCCTTAATTAAGGTATCTATGAAATGATTAGCTGCCGAATATAAACCTAACCCAAATCCTCCTAATATAGACGATAAGGAAGAAAAAAGGATACAAAAATCTAGCTTTCTATTTTCTAAAAGTTTTTGTAATACAGTAATCTGATCGCGTTGGGAGTCCAAAAGTTTTTCTAATTCTATTTTACCAATTTCTGGAAGTAATCCAAATATTTGTTCCCGCTTGATTCCAGTTGAAATAATAACCCCGTTAATTTGCTCGATATTCTCAGATACAAAGCTTTGACGCATTTGTTCATAATTAGTTCTGTCTGCACGCATTACCAAAACTTTTGCACCTAAGTTCTCTAATGCTAGCAATTGTTGAATTTTACAACTCACTTCGTCTTCTTGAGTGTGAGTTTTCAGCCATTGCGAGAAACTATCCTTTTCTGGAAAAGCTAAATCCTCAATAAATATAAGTTTCGCTTGGAAGATTTTTGCTAAATATTCTGCAAGCACAACTTCAATACTTTCTAACCCACCAGTAAATAGGTAAACACCCTGTTTTCTCAATGGTGTTTTTTCTTCAATAACTGACGTTAAAGGAATTGGCTCAAATGTTTGTACCCAACGATAGGAACCACGATAAGCAACAACTAAGTCTGAGGATATAGCAGTGAATTCATTTAAAAGCTGGTCAATAATCTTATTTTCACAATTTTTTTCTTCTTTCTCTGCATCTTCTAAATTTAGGTAGTTCGTTAAAGCAATATCAATAGTTCGACAATTTGTATTAGGATACTCTTGAGGAATTACCTGGCATAAACCTAATAGCATTGCTTTCTCTGGGTCTATAATTTCATTGCCATTGACTTCTTGGATATTATTAGATATAACCCAAATTTGTAAGCTTTGGTCTGTTTTTATTTTACTAAAATTTTGTGATAAATAAAGCAAGCATTGGAATTCTAAATAATTATCTGACTGATGTCTTCTTGTGCTATTCAGGCTTCTAAAATCAGCTATTTTTTTGGGAAATTTCTCTAATTTAATTAATTCTTTAAAGAGGATATCATAGTCTTTATACATGAATATGTTAATTGTATAAACATTTTCATCGATTTTATTAAATCCTTCTCCATGCTTGACTGTGATTACATTTTTACCTTGTTTTTTTAATGCATTAATTAATTTCTCAGCCACTCCTAAATCATCTATAAAAAACAACCATTGTTCTTGGGTAGATTCTATTTGTTCGGAGGATGAATGAGCAAGCAAAGAGCGTTTCCATGAAGTAACATAAAACCAGTTAGCAATATCTTTTTTATGATCTGATGTGAATAATTTGCTATTTAAAGAAGTCGATGGAGATTTAGCGTCAATCCAATATCTTTGCCGTTCAAAGGGATAGGTAGGTAAAGGTAAACGATGGCGCTGTTCGTAGGTATAAAATCCTGACCAATCTACGTTTACACCAAAAAGCCACAACTGACCTAATGTTTCCAACAAAAACTTAACATCGGATTTTTGCTCTTGCACATGAGGTAAAGAAGTCAGGACATTTTGTTTAGCATTGATATCTAAATTTTGTTTTGTTAACGTGCTTAAAGTTCGTCCCGGTCCCACTTCCAAAAAAACACCTTCAAGCTGTGTTAACAGTTGCGATATCCCATCAGAAAATTTCACGGTTTGTCGTAAATGTTGGCTCCAATAATTAGGATTTGTGGCTTGTGCATCTGTAATCCAACTACCAGTTAAATTGGAAATAAAGGGTATGCGTGATGGATTGAGTTTAATTTTTTGGAAAAATTGCACAAATTCCTCTAAGATTGGCGACATCATTTGAGAATGGAAAGCATGAGATGTATGCAACAAACGATATTCAATTGCTTGAGAGGATAATTGATTTTTTAGCGTGGCGATCGCTTCCTTTGTTCCAGAGACTACGCATGAAGTTCGGCTGTTAATTGCTGCGATTTCTACAGAGTTTGGAATTAGCGATCGCACTTCTTTTTCTGGAAGCGGAATCGCTAGCATACTCCCTGGCGGTAACTGCTGCATCAGTTGTCCCCTTTTTGCCACAATGAATAGGGCATCTTCAAGGGAAAATACACCTGCGATCGCAGCTGCAACATATTCCCCAATGCTGTGACCAATCATCGCCCCAGGTAGCACACCCCATGACATCAACAACTTAGCCAAGGCGTACTCAATTACAAATAATGCTGGCTGGGTGAAGGCTGTTTGCTGTAGTTTTTGATTAGCTGCATCAATTTGTTCTGATTTGGGAAACAATAAATCACGGATATCAAGACCGAGTTGGGGTTGCAAAATCTCCGTGCAAGTATCTACATGTCTGCGAAATGTCGGTTCAACTTCGTAGAGTTCTCGACCCATATTTGCATATTGCGATCCTTGTCCGGAAAACATGAAAATGACAGGCTGTTCTCTATGCTCCTGATATACAGTAAAAGTCCGTTCTTGCTGCTCTTTTTCTAAAACATTGACAGCATCTTGAACATTTTGGCACACCAACATTCGACGATAGTTGAAAGCCCTACGACCTACTTGTAAAGTATGAGCAACATTAGCTAAATTTATCTCTGGATTTTGTTTAAAGTACGCTAATAAATTCCCAGTTGCACTTTCTAAGGCTGTACTAGTTTTGGCTGATAATAAGATTAATTGCCAAGGTCTAGATTTATCAACATGTCTAACTTCCGGTGCTTCTTCCAGAATTACATGGGCATTAGTTCCACCAAAACCCAAGGAACTAATTCCTGCTCTCCGGGGAGTATTGTTAGTTTTCCAATCAGTCAGTTTAGTATTAACATAAAAGGGACTATTTACAAAATCAATCTCAGGATTGGGGACTTCAAAATTTATGCTAGGAGGGATTTTTTTATATTTTAATGCTTGTACAGTTTTAATTAGACTTGCTATGCCAGCAGCTATATCTAAATGTCCAATATTTGGCTTGACTGAACCGATAGCACAGAAGCTATTTCTTGATGTGAAAGCACGAAAAGCCTTAGTCAATGCGGCAATTTCTACTGGATCTCCAGCAGCGGTTCCAGTTCCATGAGTTTCTATATAAGAAATATCATCAGCATCGATTCCAGCATTTGCCAAAGCTTCTACAATAACTTCAGCCTGACCATTTACACTAGGTGCGGTATAACTAACTTTTAAAGAGCCATCATTGTTGATTGCTGAACCTTTAACAACTGCATGAATGTAATCTCTATCTGCTATGGCATCTTTTAATCTTTTTAATACAATTATTCCAAGTCCACTGCCGAAAAGAGTACCCTGTGCTTTAGCATCGAAGGCTCTACAATGACCATCAGGAGATAAAATTCCATCTTGTTCATAGTAATAACCTGACTTTTGTGGAACTATAATTGTAACCCCACCAGCTAATGCAATATCACATTCTTCATCAAGTAGACTTTTGCAAGCTAAGTGTAAGGCAACTAATGAAGTAGAGCAGTAAGTTTGGACTCCTACACTTGGCCCTTTTAAATTTAATTTATATGAGACATTTGTGGTCAAAAAATCTTTGTTAAAAGTATAGTTGTTGCAAATAACCCTGGAATTAACGTTATTATGTATATTGTTAAAAAAGTAAGTGTTTGTGCTGACACCACCATAAACTCCAATCAAACCATTGTATGTTTCTGGATCGTATCCAGCGTTTTCAAGAGCTTCCCAAGCACATTCTATGAATAGGCGATGCTGCGGGTCAATTAGTTCAGCTTCTTTTGGAGTGTAACCAAAGAATCTAGCATCAAAATGTTCAATATCTGATAGTATAGGCGCTGCTTTAACATAATTTTGGTCGTTTAAAACTTCTTCTTCGAGATTTAAATCTACTAAGTCATGATTGGAGAAAAATGAAATAGATTCAACTTTATTTTGGATATTCTGCCAAAACTCATCGATATTCTTCGCACCAGGGAAACGACCAGACATCCCCACTATTGCTATATCTAGATTTACTGTTGATTCTTCCATAACTTTCTTAACAAGATAAATTAACTTTGTATTTTAGTGAGTTTGCATTTTTATTTGTCTTCTTCTTTGTCCTCTATTTAGCCTTTGTTCAAAACTATCTTTATCAGATTCTTCAGGATTAAAAATATTTGCCATAGAACTTATATTTGGACATTCATATAGCTTGGCAACAGAAAGATTTGAATCAAATTGCTTATTTAAAATGGTAATAAGTTGAATACCTATGAGGGAATCACCACCAAGCTCAAAGAAGTTATCATAAATTCCTATGCGTTCAATTCCAATAATTTCTTGCCAAATATCAACTAGCTTTTGCTCATTTTTATTTCGCGGCGCAACATAATCATTACTCAGTTCAGGTCGGGGATATTTTAATTTAGATGAATTGACAGTTTCTAAAAAATCTAATCCTGGTATTTTGTTGTCATAATTATAACGTTTGAGTACATCCAATAAGTCAGACGTAGATATTACAACTTGGGGTATTGTATTTCCCAAAATCCTGATAAAAACTTCTACACCTTCATCAGATAATATACCTTGTTGAAGATTTTCTAATCGGAATTCTTGGAGTCTTTGGGGTAATTCTGTGTTTATTGCCATGCCAACTTCTTGCCAAGTATCCCAATTAATGCTTGTAATTAATCGTTCTTTTTTTCCCGCATTAGAGTGAGCATAAGCATCCAAAAAAGCATTTGCGGCACAATAATCTACTTGTCCAAATTCCGCTACGATTGAGCTATTTGATGAGACTAAAACAAAGAAATCTAACTCAATGTTTTTAAGAATTGTATCAATAACTATTGTTCCCTTTACCTTGGGAGCCAGAATTTTTTCTGCTTCTTCTGGAGTTTTTCGTTGAATTGCGCCGACTCCAGGAACCCCAGCGGCGTGGATAACACCATTGAGTTGACCAAATTTTTGTTGAGCTTGAGCGATCGCACTTTGCATTTGTTCTGTGTTGCTGACATCAGCAGCGATCGCCAAAATTTCTGCACCCAAGTCTTCAAGTTCTTGAACTTTGCGAATCTTACAGCTAATTCTATCAGTCTCATCATGAGTAGACAGCCATTGAGACCATTCATCTTTGTTGGGTAAAGCAGAACGTCCTACTAACAGTAATTTTGCTTGTACAGTTCGAGCTAAATATTCTGCCAAAACAAGTCCGATACCTCCGAGTCCGCCTGTAATTAAATAGACTCCTCTTTCTCGTAGTCGAGGCTTTTCAATTTTAGGTTTCTCAAAACGCACTGGCTCAAAACTCTGCACCCAACGATTCAAACCTCGATAAGCAATTAACTTTTCCGATTTATCAACTATCAGTTCTGCAAGTAAATTTTCTATCAGTTTTTCTTCTTGCCAACTGCCATTATAAGGAAGGATAACATCAATACTACGGCAATTGATATTTGCATATTCTTGAGAAATAACTTTAACTGGGCCGAGTAAAGTTGCTTTTTCTGGACAAAGCACTTCAGTTACTGTAACTGGCTGTAGGTTATTAGAAATAACTATGATTTCAAAATCATTAGTAGTTTCTCGTCTTCCTAAAGCTTGGGTGATAAATAATAAACTATAAAATCCCTTTATTTGGGCTAGCTCTACTTCTTGGTCAATGACAGGCGTAACATTCCATAAATGAAGTATCTTTTTTGGTAACTTATTTTTTCTGAGCAATTCTTCAAATAAAACATCATAATCATGATGATTTTCTGGCTTGATAGTATATTCAGACTCGCCTAGTATGGTAAAGTTGTCACCTAATTTAACTGTAACTACATCTTGGTTTTGTTTTTCTAGTTGCTTGACTAAGTTGATACCGAAGCCGCACTCATCGAGAAATACCAAAGTGCAAGATTTTTCAGTTCCTAATTCTTGGTTATCGAGTTGCACTGGCGGTAAAGAAGGCTTCCAAAAAGGAATATAAAACCAATCGGCTATATCAGGTTTTTTAACTAGTGAACTATGATTATTATCTTTTCCTGGCTTTTTCGCATCAATCCAATACCTTTGCCGTTCAAAAGGATAGGTAGGTAAAGGTAAACGATGACGTTGTTCTTCGCTATAAAAGCCTGACCAATCTATATTTACACCAAAAAGCCACAATTGACCTAATGTCTGCAACAAAAATCTGACATGTGATTGTTGATTTTGAGGTAAACAAGTCAGTACATGTTGTTTGACATTGATATCTAAATGTTCTTTAGTTAATTTACTTAAATTTTGTTCCCGTCCTACCTCTAGAAAAACACCTTCAAACTGCTCTAAAATTTGAAATATACTATCAGATAACCTACCATTCTGTTGTAAATTTTGACACCAATAATTAGGATTTGTAGCTTGTGCATCTGTAATCCAACTACCAGTTACATTGGAAATAAAGCGAATGCGTGGTGGATTTAGTTTAACTTTTTTTAGCCGTTGTAATTGCCCTTTATTTGCTAAAATTGCTAAGGCATCTTCTAAGGAAAATACACCTGCGATCGCAGCTGCTACATATTCACCAATACCCTCACCAATCATCGCTTCTGGTAGCACACCCCATGACATCAACAACTCAGCTAGGGCGTACTCAATTACAAATAATCCTGCATTGGTGAGGCTAGGTGCAGCAATTTTATCTGACTCTGAAAACAGTAAATCGCGGATATCAAGACCGAGGTGGGGTTGCAAAATTTCGGCGCAATTATCTACATGTTTCCGATATGTTGCTTCAACTTCATATAATTCTCGGCTGATATTCGATACTTTTCCTGAAAATATGAAGATAACAGGACAACGAATTGGTTTAAAATGATAGTCAAAAACCCGTTTTTGGTCGTCATTTTGCAGTAATTTAATTGCCTCATTCAAGCCTTGACAAATTACCATGCGTCGATGGTCAAAAGCTCGACGACCTACTTGTAGGGTGTAAGCTACATCAGCCAGGTTAATATTTGAATGTTGCTGGAGGTAAGTAGCTAAATTGGCTGCCGCAGCTTCTAAAGCGGTGCTGGTTTTAGCTGATAATAATATTAATTGCCAAGGACGAGAAGCACTAGATTCATCAATTAATGGAGCTTCTTCTAATATTACGTGGGCATTAGTTCCACCAACACCAAAAGAACTTACACCTGCTCTACGAGGTAACCCGTTAGTTTTCCACTCTGATAATTTGGTGTTGACGTAGAAAGGACTGTTAGTAAAATCTATCTCTGGATTTGGTTTTTCAAAATGTAAACTAGGGGGTATTTGTTGATGTTTTAATGCCAGGACTGTTTTAATTAAACCTGTGACACCTGCTGCTGTATCCAGATGCCCAATATTGGTTTTTACTGAACCGATAGCGCAGAAACCTTTTTGATTTGTGCTAGCACGAAAAGCTTGTGTGAGAGCCTTGATTTCAATCGGATCTCCCAAGGGAGTTGCAGTTCCATGAGCTTCAATATAAGAAATAGTATCGGCTTCAACACCAGCTAAAGCGAGTGCTTCTGAAATTACTTCTCTTTGACCATTAACACTAGGTGCTGTAAAACCAACTTTTAAAGAACCATCATTATTGATAGCCGAACCTTTAATTACAGCATGAATGAAGTCACCATCAGCAATAGCATCGTCCAATCTTTTTAACACAACAATTCCCAAACCATCGCCAAACACTGTTCCTTTAGCGTTTGCATCAAAAGTCCGGCAATGTCCGTCAGGGGAATGAAGAACTCCTTCTTGATACAGATAACCAGATTTTTGGGGTAACTTGGCTATGGAAACACCACCAGCCAAAGCTATATCACTTTCTCCATTGAGTAAACTTTGACAGGCTAAATGTACAGCTATTAATGATGTAGAGCAGTTATTCTGAACATTTATACTGGGTCCGGTAAGATTTAATTTGTAAGAAGTTTGTGTGCTTAAATTATCTTTTTCATTACCAATAAAAATATTTAAAGCATCTACCGAATCGATTAATTCTTTATTTGAAGCTAAATTTGTAAATAAATAATTACTGTTAGTGACACCAGCATAAACCCCAATTTTACCTTTGTAAGATTCAGAATCATAGCCCGCAGATTCTAAAGCTTCCCAAGCAGACTCTAAAAACAAACGATGCTGTGGGTCTGTGATTTCAGCTTCTCTGGGAGTATATCCAAAAAATGCAGCATCAAATAACTCAATCCCTTCTATGAAGCTACCTACTTTCACATAATTTGGGTCATTAAGTAAAGTTGGTTCTACACCCGCAGTTTGCAGTTCTTCATCTGTAAAATGCGAAATTGATTCTACTCCATCTCGCAAATTTTCCCAAAACTTATCAACGTTGTTTGCCCCTGGAAAGCGGCCAGTTATGCCAATAATAGCTATTGCATCGTTATCATCAAAGTTGTCAAATTCTTGATAATTCTTCATCAAAAAAAATACCTAACTACACTTATTTTTATTAGTAACTACACGCTTTCTCATTTATTTAGACTATGCTCTTGTCTTCCTTTGTGCGCCTCTGCGTCTCTGCGTGAGATAAAAATGTTGACTCTGAGTAGCTTCTCAACAATCTGATATCTCTAAATCTAAAGCAATGTGAATTTGGTCATTTAAAACTGCATCAATATCATCTTTAGTGGTCAATGGATTAGCAATTACCGCACGTAGCGCAGTTACAGAAATTTCTTTTTCTAAACAGGTAATTGTTTTTGTTGTCCGCGAGATAAAAGTACGACCAGCTTGGCGTTGACTTTTTTGCAGGCGTTCATTAAATATATTAATTTGTTGATTATCAGTTTCTGTTAATTGGTTTTTAACTGCAAGTTCTCTTAAAGACTCCGGAATATAACGGTAAAGAAGCAGATTTATATCCGGTTCCGATAGTAACTCAAATTCCGGCATATTATTGACACAATCAGCCATGTATTGTGTCTTCTCAATTCCTGCATCAATCAAAAATTCATAACCTTTCAACCCTATCAAATGTAGTCCAGCATGTAAAAATAATGCCATACCGGGACGAGAACCTTCTAAAGCGCGTTTTCCTAAATCAAATGAACCCTTACGCATGGTGTAGCTAGCATTTTTTTCAATCGATGAAGCTAGGTGTGGTTCGCGCATAAATACCATACCAATACCCATAGGTAAATACAGCTGTTTATGTCCATCAATTGTGACTGAATCAGCCCGTTCAATACCAATAAGTTTTTGTCGATGTTGTTCGGAAAATATTAGTGGTCCACCCCAAGCTGCATCTACATGAAAATGAACATTTGCAGCTTGGGCAATATCTGCAATATCTAAAAGTGAGTCTATGTTACCAGAATCTGTAGTACCGGCAACGCCAGCGATCGCAATAATATGCAAATTTTTGCTCTGACAATCTGCAACAGCTTGACGTAAGACTGATAAATCCACTTGGTTATTACCATTAGTAGGAATTTTAATCAAACCATGCGTACCTATGCCTAATAAATCTGCTGCTTTTTCAAAAGAATAATGCATCAATTCAGAGCCAATTACCACCGCTCCTTGATAACCATAGTAATCTAAAGCTGCTGCTAAACCTGCCTTTTCTACACCTGGAAAGCTATTTTTTGCACCCAAAGATTTATTACGCGCACACCATAATGCAATGATGTTTGCTGCGGTACCTCCAGAAACCAATATACCTAAAGTACTTTGGCTATTTTGGACATGCTCGCTATAAAATTCCTCAGAAAAGTTATAAATTAATCTATGGATCATTGCCAAAGCCTGACGCTCGTATGGACTAAAAGCTTTGGCTGTTTCTATTTTGACAACATTCTGGTTCATTGCTGTCATCAGTTTTGCAAGAGGTCGTACAAAGCATGGCAGCGCAGAGGTCATGTGACCTATGAATCGGGGTGAAGATGTATGTATTGAATGATTAATAACATTATTTGCTAAATATTCCAGATAGCTATCATAATTAGCAGGATTAATGGGAACTTGACTATCAGCAAAGTTTTCTATTAATGAATTAAATTCAATATCTGAATTAGTGTTAATAGCATTTAAAAAACTATCAATCAACGCGTCAGTTTCAACAGTCATCTTAGCTTCTGTAGAGACTAACCTATTAGATGGTGCAAATAATTGCATCACTTCATTTGCAACTGCATACTGTGGTGTTAGCTCATTTTTCAAAAAGAAATTTTGCTGAGTTTTTTCTTGTCTTTGCTGACTTAATGCCATTTTCTACTCCACAAATAATTTGTTATTTTGAATTTTTACTTTTGACTTGCTCTGCGATGATTTTGTCTAGCCTCTTTGCGACGCTTAATTGAAGCAGACCTTACTTGAGGGCGGTGAGACTCTTTTTGCAAAATAGCTTCTTCATCGCTAGTTAAAAACTCAGCAAGTGAACTGATAGTTGGTCTTTCATAAATGCTGATTATCGGAATATGGGTATTTAATTCTTTTTGTAACTGTGAGATAACCTCAACACCTATTAAAGAACTACCTCCCAAATCAAAGAAGTTATCATAAATACCAATCTTTTCAATCCCTAGAACTTTTTGCCAAGTTGTCGCAACTATTTGCTCTACTTTATTACTAGCTGGAACATACTCGTTTTGTAAGTTGGCTCTGGAATGGAGTGATAAACTATCTGCATTATTTTGTAAAAATTCTCGTTTTATCCATTGCTCAATCCTGGGTTGTAATTCTCCCGCAGAAACAACAATCTGAGCAGTTTTAGTTAAACATAATACACGCCTAAAAACATCTATACCTTCCTTCCATGTCATGCGTAATTTTTCTAACGCTACCCCCACAGTTAGGTCTTGGATATCGCCTTCTTCAGATTGCCAAGTATCCCAGTTGACACTAATACAAGGAAACAAATTTATCTGGTTATGCTTGTGAGCATAGGCATCCATAAAAATGTTAGCAGCAGAATACGAAGTTAACCCTAAACCTCCTAAAACAGATGATGATGAAGATGTCAATAAACAAAAATCTAGTTTTTGACCTTGCAAAACTTTTTCTAAAACAAATAGTCCATATACTTTTGGAAAAAATTGTGATTGACTTTGAGTTTTAGAACTTTCTTCAATAGTGTAATACGCATCGTCATTAATTCCTGCTGTGTGGATGACGCCATGAATTTCACCAAAGCGTTCTTTAGCTAATTCTATAGCTTTTTGCATTTGTTGTTCATTAGCTACATCCGCACTAATCGCTTGTACTTCAGCACCTAATTCTTCCAGCATCATAACTTTTTTCAGCTTTTGGCTAACTTCATTGGATTCATCATGATTTAGTAACCATTCAGACCATTGATGTTTTTCTGGTATCCCTTTTCTGCCGATTAAAATTAACTTAGCCTGCACTGTTTTTGCTAAGTATTCTGACATTGCTAAACCAATGCGGCCAAGTCCACCTGTGATGAGATAAACACCCCCTTTCCTCAACTTAGTTTTGCTGATAATACTTTCATCTAAATGTACAGCTTCATAAGTTTTAATCCAGCGATGATTGCCACGATAAGCAATTAAGTTGTCGGTTATTGGTGCTGTAAATTCTGTAAGCAGCGAGTCTATTAGTGTTGGTGATGGCTTATTTCTAGAGTCTGGAAGTACGATATCAAAGCAACAGCAAGTTATGTTGAGATATTCTTGTGGAATTACATTGCATGGTCCTAATATAGTTGCTTTTTCAGGACATAAATTTTCGCTACCAGTGACATCATGTAGATTACTCGTAACAACCATCAACTTTATTGGGTCAATGATATTCTGTTTTGCCAAGGCTTGTGCTATAAACAGGAGACTATCAAAACCGAGATTTTGACAATCTTCAAAAAACTCATATTGTATTTCTGGATCTAGCTCATAACTAGGTAAAATGTCATTAGGAGTTACGCTCCAGAAATGTGCGATGATCGCTTGGCTAATCCAGTTCTGTTCTTGCAGTGCTTTAAATAAATTATCATAGTCATCTCTTCGTCGGGGATTGATTGTATAACTAAAGTCATCAAGTTTAGCAAATTCATCTCCAACCCTCACAAAAATCACATCTTGACTCTGTTGTTTGAGTCGTTCGGCAATTTCCGCTCCCACTCCATAACTATCAACAAAAATTAACCAACTTAACTTTTCTTCTAGCAGTTTTTCGTGTTGAAATACCTCAACTGGTGTAGATTCTTTCCAGCGAGGAACATAAAACCAGTCAGCAATATCTGGCTTTTTATCTGAAGTTTTGGGCGACATCATTGCCAAGGTGGCATTTCGATTTACTTCAATCCAATAACGCTGACGCTCAAAGGGATAAGTAGGTAAAGGTAGGCGATGACGCTTTTCATGTGCATAAAAACCAGACCAATCAATTTGAATTCCTACTAACCAAAGCCTACCCAAGGTATTAAGTAAAAATTCTACATCTGATTGTTGCTCTTGCTGATGTCGTATAGATGTTAATGTTATTGCATCTGTTTGATGTTGTTTAGTCAAACTACTTAGCGTCCGCCCCGGTCCAACTTCTAACAATATTCGTTCTGGCTGTTTCAACAACTCAGAAATTCCTAAGTTAAAGCGTACTGGTTGCCTTAAATGCCTTGCCCAATATTTAGGATTTGTTGCTTCAGTTGCAGTAATCCAAGTTCCACTAACATTGGAAATAAACGGTATTTTTGGAGGATTAACTTTTACTTTTTCTAACAATTCAATGAAAGTCTCAATGATGGGTAACATCATTTCAGAATGAAAGGCATGAGATGTCTGCAAAAGCCTACATTTTACACCTATTTGTTGTAACTTTTCTTGCAATTTTTCTATTGCTGATTCTGAACCAGACACTACACAAGAAGAAGGTGCATTAATCGCAGCTAAAGAGATTTCTTTATTTAGTAATTGTTGTATTTTTTGTTCTGGAAGCTGAACCGAAAGCATAGCACCAGCAGGTAACTCCTGCATGAGTTTTCCTCGCATTGCTACTATCATCAAGGCATCTTCTAAAGCGAAAACTCCCGCTATAGTTGCAGCTACATACTCTCCGATACTGTGACCAATCATCACCTCTGGACTCAGACCCCAAGCCATCCACAACTTAGCCATAGCATATTCAATTACAAACAACGCTGGTTGAGTAATTGCTGTTTGCTGTAATTTTTGTGTTGCTTCTAAAACTTCTTCTTTGCTGGGATAAAGAACTGTACGCAGGTCTATTTCCAAATAAGGTTTAAGCAGTTTGCAGCAGTAATCAATTTGCTCTTTAAATACCCTTTCATTTTCATATAATTCTCGACCCATATTTACATATTGCGAACCTTGTCCGGAAAACATAAACACAACGGAGCGATTACAAGGTTCTTGGTAATAAGTGAAAGTTTTTTGGGGGTCTTGCAATGCATTAATTGCATCTTCTTTGTTTTGACAAACTACCATTCGGCGATGATTGAAAGTCCAGCGACCCAGTTGTAAAGTATGAGCAACATCAGTAAGATTTAAATCTGGATGCTTTTGTAGATGATTAGCCAGATTTTCTGTAGCAGTTTCTAGAGCTGTATTCGTCTTAGCTGATAGTACCAGCAATTGATACTTTCTCCCCTGCTCCCCTGCTCCCCTGCTCCCCTGCTGCGTTGGAGCTTCTTCTAAAATTATATGGGCATTTGTTCCACCAAAACCAAAGGAACTAACACCCGCACGGCGAGGAGTACCGTTTGTTTTCCACTCTGATAATTGATTATTTACATAAAAAGGACTATTAGCAAAATCAATTTGGGGTGATGGTTCTTCAAAGTTTAAACTGGGGGGAATTTGTTTATGTTTTAAGGCTAAAACAGTTTTAATTAAACCTGCTACACCAGCAGTCGCATCTAAATGCCCAATATTGGTTTTTACAGAACCAATGCCACAAAATCCTTTTTTCTTAGTTTTAGTACGAAAAGCTTGTGTTAAGGCAGCGATTTCAACGGGGTCACCTAAAGAAGTTCCGGTTCCATGTGCTTCAATGTAGCTAATAGTATCGGGTTCAACTTCAGCCATCACCTGAGCTGCTCTGATTACCTTCGCTTGACCATTGACGCTGGGTGCTGTGTAGCTAACTTTATCTGACCCATCATTATTAATAGCGGAGCCTTTGATAATAGCATGGATGCAATCTCCATCTGCGATCGCTTCTTCTAACCGTTTTAAAACTACAAGACCTAAACCTCTTCCTTTTACGGTTCCCGCAGCCTTAGCATCAAAAGCACGGCAATGTCCATCAGGAGACTCAATTCCTCCCTCTTGATATAAATAACCGTCTGCTGTTGATATTGAAACTCCTCCTGCTAAAGCAATATCACACTCACCACTCAGCAAACTTTGGCAAGCTAAATGTACAGCAACCAATGAACTTGAACAAGTAGTTTGAACTGCATAACTTGGACCTTGCAAATTTAATTTATAAGAAACAAGCGTAGTCACGTAATCTGGAGAAGTTGCTTTTTCTATTTGCTTATCACCCACAGAGGCTATGAGATCATAATTAGAATAAATATTAAGTAGGTAACTGCCAAAACTTGTACCAGCGTAAACTCCAATAGGTTTTTTATATATCCGTGAACTATAGCCAGCATCCTCAAGTGCTTTCCATGAATGCTCTAAGAAAAAACGCAGTGAAGGGTCCATGACTTCAGCTTCTCTAGGGCTAAAGTCAAAGAATGAAGCATCAAACAAATCTATACCTTGGACTAGACCTTCTGCTTTCACATAATTTGGGTCACTTAGTAATGCCGCATCTACACCTAAATCTTTTAATTCTTGGTCAGTAAATCTGTGGATTGACTCTACTCCGTCTCGCAGATTTTGCCAAAATTGCTCGATATCTTCAGCTTCAGGAAAACAGCCACTCATGCCAATAATAGCTATTTCCAGACCAGTTTTATTATTGAAATATTCTGAATCTTTCATAATTAATTTGACTGCTTGCTGTTAAACATTTTGTTGTCTCTTTTGTAAAAAGCGTTGCTTTAATCTGGATTTACCAGCTTCTAGTTGTTCATTTAATTCATTGCTTTGATTTTCAAAGCTATCATCTTCTTCTTGACTCAAATATCTGGATATAGAAGTGATTGTTGGATATTTAAACAAGTCAGTTATTGCTAAATCTGGTTTAAAAATTTCTCGGAGTTTGCTGTAAACTTGAAGTACATTTAGTGAATGACCGCCAAGGTCAAAAAAGTTATCTTGAATGCCGATTTTCTCTACCTTGAGAATTTTTTGCCAAATATCGGCAATCGTGTGTTCCATCTCATTTCGCGGCAATACGTAAGCTGTTTCTAGTACTGGGCGAAGATTATCTGGTTTTGGTAGAGCTTTCCGGTCTACCTTCCCGCTAGGTGCTAGGGGCAGATTTTCTAGCATCACAAAGACAGAAGGTAACATGTGGTCAGGTAACTTTTCTTTTAAGAAATTACGCAATTCACTAATACTAGGAACTGGTTCTATTTTGGTAACTACATAAGCAACAATTAGCAAGTTACCTGGCTCATCTTCTTGAACTATTACTACATTTTCACGTACATTCGGATGTTGATTCAAAAATGTCTCAATTTCGCCAAGTTCAACTCGGAAACCACGAATTTTTACTTGATGGTCAATGCGTCCCAGGAATTCAATATTTCCATCAGCGAGCCACCTGCCTAAATCTCCAGTTTTATAGATTAAATCCTGGCGATTTGGTGGTAAATTTTTCCTCGCATCAGGAAATGGGTTGGGAACAAAATTTAAATTAGTTTTTTCTTGATTTTTCCAATACCCCGCACCTACACCAATTCCCGATACACAAATCTCTCCAGGAGCGCCAATTGGTAATAGTTGCATTTGCTCATCAAGAATGTAGAGATTTAAGTTAGCTAATGGTTTACCAATTGGCACTGTTCGCTGATTTTCACCAAAAGGCTGGTTAACAATAAACTGAGTAACATCATCAGCAGCTTCGGTAGGCCCATAAGCGTTAACAATTTTGATTTCAGGATATATCTGGAGCCACTTATTTACCCAACTTACTGATACTGGTTCTCCTACAACCATCATCCATTTCAGATGAGGTAATTCTCTTTCCTGAATTTCCAGATGGGAAGTATATTCAAGTAAGCCGCCAAATAATGCTGGTACTAATTCAACTACTGTAATTTTTCCTGATTGAAGTACTTTAAATAGTTTATCAGGAATCGCAACAGTTTCTACATCTACTATTACTGTCTTGCCACCAATTAAAAGCGGTGCCAAAAATTGCCACACGGAAATATCCGTCGAAGAAGGAGCGCTTTGGAGAAAACAAAATTCTTCTGTTAATTGCAATTCATCGAATTGGGCATAAATATGATTAATTGCACCATCATGTCTGACAATTGCCCCTTTTGGTAATCCTGTAGACCCAGAAGTATAGAGCATATAAGCTGGGTCAGTAGCATCATTAATAGATTTTAGATTATCACTTGGTAAATGTTCAAAATCTAATTTATTATATATCTTTAATCCAGGGCGATCGCCAAGCACAGTCTGATCATTAATCAAACTATCTAAACAAATAATAGATGATAATTGTGAACAATCTTCTACTAAGTCTGACAAAATATTTAATAACGAAGAATCTGTGAGTAAAAACCTCACTTCGCTATTAGACAGCATATACTTAATTCGATTCGGTGGGTAAGTACTATCAATAGGTACATAAGCTCCACCTGCCTTGTAGATAGCAAGGATAGCAATGAGAAAATTAATATCGCGGTCTTTAAAAATCCCTATAAACTCTCCTTTGCCAATTCCTAATTTCCGCAATAATCCAGCTAGCTGATTAGCTCGATGATTGAGTTCTTGATAAGTTAATTTTGTTTGTTCATGAACTACAGCTATATTGTTTGGAGTCTCAGATGCTTGCTTTTCCAATAACTCATTTATTGTTTGCTCAAGTGGATAATGTTTAGTATTGTTGTTATATTTTCTTAATAAATTTTCTTGTTCAGAGTCTTTTAAAAAAACAATATCAGAAATTTGAACATTAACGTTGTTCAGACAACTTTCAAGAACATTAACATAACATCTGCTCATCAATTTTATATTTTCATCTTGAAACAGATATTCACTATATTCTATATCAAAACTAATATTTTCACCGTTAACTGTAAAAGAAATTGTGATGTCATTAGTGAGTTGATTTAACTTTGTTTTATGATGAATATTTTCTAGTAAAACTACTATATCAAAAATTGGGCATCGATTAGGAATTATTGGGATTTCTAATAAATTAATTAATTGATTAAAATCATAGTTATGATGACTGTAAGCGGTTATGGTAGCATCTTTAACTCGTAAAACAAAATCTTTGAATGAAAGCTCAGGTGCGACTTGGATACGCAAAGGAATTACTTTGCTATTTACGTCATCTGTCACAATTTTATCATATACTGGTATGCCAACAATTAGATCATTATTTCGCGTATATTTTGGCAGCAATATCTTCAATACAGATACAAGTATTAAATAGATTGAAAAGTAAGAACCATTAGCAAGTTTAATGATTGCTTGAGATAAATCATTTGATAAATCAAAGCTCAGAGATTTTTTCTTACCACTGGAAAATAAAGGTCTTACATAGTCCAACATCAAATTTGTTTCTGGTAGTTCCCCTGAGAGTTTGTTTATCCAATAAATTTTTTCAGAGAATGTGTCATTTGATTGTAGATGTATACCCATAATTTTTTCCTAATAATCAATTGCTTGGCGAGTTAGCTAGTATGTAAATCTACTTTGATATACATTCATCAAAGGCTGTTTTAATAATTGAACAACCCTTTTGCAAACTGGACATATCAATTACTAAAGGTGGCAAAATTTTAATTACGCTATCATTTCTGCCTGCTTTTTCAATGATTAATCCTAGTTCAAAACAGCGGGATGTGATACGTTGAGATAAATTGCGATCGCCTAAATTTTTCACATCAATTCCCCAAATCATTCCAATTCCCCGAATTGCGATTTTTTCACTAATTGATGCTATTTCTTGAGTGAGAAAATTTTTCAAAAAAAGCTCTTTAACTTTCACATCCTGTTCAAAATCATAACTTTCTCGATACTCCAGAGCCGCTGTTGCTCCGATAAATGCTAATTGATTACCTCTAAAAGTACCATTATGTTCACCTGGTTTCCAGATATCCAACTCTGGTTTAATTAATAATAGTGACATGGGAAACCCATACCCGCTAATTGATTTAGAGAGTACTACCATATCGGGAACGATGTCTGCTCTTTCAAAAGAAAAGAAAGACCCAGTTCGACCGCAGCCTACTTGAATATCATCGCAGATTAATAAGATATCATTTTCATCACACAACTTTCTTAATCTTTGCATCCACTCAGTGGGAGCCACAATAACTCCACCTTCCGCTTGCACTGTTTCAAAGATTATTGCTGCTGGTTTTTCAATTCCAGAATTAACGTCATTTAAAACTGATTGTATATATTCTATTGTGTCAAAACTTTCCATGAATCCATAAGGATAAGGTATAAATGTTACATTATTTGATGTCCCAATTGCACCTGCTCGAATTCCGGTATTACCACTAATTGATAGGCTGCCCAAAGTCATTCCATGATATGCTCCCATGAATGAGAATATACCTGGTCTTTGCTTAACTTTTCTGGCTAATTTTAAAGCAGCTTCCACAGCATTTGTTCCTGTTGGCCCGCAAAATTGAATGCGATAATCTAGTTTTTTGGAACTGAGTACTACCTCATCAAACTTGGCTAAAAACTTTTCTTTTGCCGAAGTATACATATCCAATCCGTGTGCAATTCCATCGGCATCTAAATATGAAATAACTTTTTGTTTTATATAGTCATGATTATGTCCATAATTTAAAGCCCCTGCTCCTGCAAAAAAATCAAGATATTCTTTACCTGATTCCGAATAAATTATAGAACCTTTAGCTCTATGAAAGATATCCGGAAAATTATGGCAATAGCTTCTGACGTTAGATTCACGCTTTTCAAATATATTCATGAGATTTTTGTATTGGAATTACAAACCGAGCGTATTCTTTTTAGGAAACATAATTAAGATAAGATTTATATAATTTAAAAATTATCTGAGGAGGTACTTTAAATAATAAGCCCATCGTTAATAACCAGTTATAGTATAAGTTTTGAACTGGCATTCCTTTTTTGATAGCTGCTAGAGCCGTTAGTGAACTTTTTTGAGTATGCCAATCGATATTAAAAGAAATCGACGTATCTAAACTCCTAACATGATGCAGCGTTCCAGGAGGCATATATAAAATCTCTCCAGGATTGACAATAAATTTAATCGGTCTGGCGTTTTTGTAGTCAGGATATTTATTGAAATCTGGATTTTCTGGATTCACAAGAAACCATCTCCAGCCTTGACGATAACAATATTTAGCATCTTCAGGTAATAAGATAGTAAATTGTTTGCGTCCGACAAGTTGGAAAAAAATATTGTTAGTCAGAAGACAATCAAAATGTAGCGGTGTAATACTATTAGAAGAACCTAAGAAAAATTGGCAGTAACGCCACCACTTATACCAATACCATTTTGGTAAATATTCAAATGGAAATGGTTTAACATCTTCTATTAGTGAAGGTATTAAGCTAAATAAAGGTAGATCATGGCAATATGGTGGTAGAGGATGATTTTCAGCATCTTTTTCATAATTTTCTATTAATTCTATATATTTTCTCATTGTCAAACGATATATCTCGATTTCTTTATTGCTAAATTTTTTAGCATAAATATTTAGGTCAGGAGATAAATTATTGAGGTATTTTAAAGACCATTTATCAAAGCCATTCCAGTTAGATACTACTCCGGAAATTATGACTGGTCTACCTAGTTCAACATAATTATTCTTAAATTCATCACTTGAGAGTTTATACCTTCTTTCTATTGCAGATGAAACAATCATACTTTAATCCCTTAAACTGTCGGAACTAGTTCCCAATTAAATGAAGCTTGTTTTTCTAAAGCAGTTGATATTTGCTGTTGTTGTGCCGTGCAAAGTGATAATTCCTTAATTGGAACATTAGGATGATTGATTATTTCTTGTAGGAGTACTTGAAAATCTCTAATTATCCCAGTAATTGTAGCAATATCAAATCTAGAAGCATTGTACGAAATTGCTACTATAATTTCCGATTCTGGATAGATAACTAAATTCAACGGATAGTTGTTCCTGTAATAAGTTCCAGTCGGTTCAAATTCTATATTTCCTTTCCAGTTTCTAACAAATTGACTGACTGGAAGGTTCTCAACTACAACAATTGTTTCAAACAATGGTAAATTTCGGGGTACTTCACTCCAGCCTTGAATTTGTGTTAGTGGAGTATATTCATGATGACGTGCTTCTACTAATTGGGTCTGAAAATGTTGTAGCCATGACAATACTTGTTGATCGGTATTTAACTTGACATTAATTGGTAATGTATTGATAAACATACCGACCATTGAATCTACTTCGGCTAAGTCTACTGGTCTTCCTGTAACAGTACATCCATAGGTAATGTTGTCACGACAAGTATAACGACCCAGGAGAATAGACCAGATTCCATGAACTAATGTGGCAAGAGTTAGACGATTTTTTGCAGCAAAAGATAGAAGTGCTTTTGTAGTTGCTTCTGATAATTGAATTTTTTCTTCATCATACCTTTCTTTTTGGTCAGGTAATTGGTTATTTTCTATATAAGTTAGGGGAGTTGGTGCTTTTACTCCTTGTAGTGCTTGCCGCCAAAAACTTTCGGTTTTAGCTATATTCTGTTGCTGTAACCAGTCGATATAATTCCTAAAAGGCCGGGCTGGCGGTAAATTAGCTTCTTTGGATTCACAAAGTGCTGCGTAAATCTGTAAGCATTCTTCTAATATTATTGGAGTTGTCCATCCGTCTATAATTATATGATGATTGCTCCAAATAAATTCATAGCAATTATCAGCAATACGAATTAAGGATAGACGCATTAAACATGGTTGCGAAAAATCAAAACATAATTGGCGATCGCTCTCTAAAAATCGTTTCAATCGCTCTTGTTGTTCTGCTTGCTCAATACCACGCCAATCATATTGATTTAGACTAATTTTTACTTGTTTATAGACAACTTGTAATGGATTATCAATGTCTTCCCAATAAAAACCTGTACGCAAAATTGTATGTCTATCTACAACTTGCTGCCATGCTTGTTCAAAAGCTTCTATATTTGGATGACCATGTAAAGTTAAGGTATGGTGAAAGAAATATAATGCTGACTCTCTTGCATACAAACAGTGGAAAAGCATTCCCTTTTGGACGGGTGTAAGCTCATATATATCCTCTACATTTTCTGGTTTCATTGTGCTTTTTTCTCACCTAATCGGTTAATTTTTGCCAGAAATTTATCTAGACCTTGTTGGCTCAAGTTAGCTCTGGGAAAGTCAGAGGGTGTATATTTTTCTGATGACAATGACTCACAGTAGTCAATGATGCTTCGTATAGCTGCAATGAAGCTAGTGGCTAAATTTTCAATTGTTTCTCGGCGATGAACTGCTGTGCTATAAATCCAATTAAGTTGCAGTTTATCTTGGATAATAATTCCGTTGGTTTCTAGTAAATAAAATCGATTTGCACTTGCATCTTGACTGAGTTTAAAAGACTGACTAGTTAAATCAAATAAAGATGACTGCGATATGACAGAGCCAAAATTACCTAAGTAATTAAAACTTACCTGCGGTTGGGGAAAATATTTGAACTTGGAATTTATTTCTGGATCGCTGATTATATAGCGCAGTATATCGTATCCAATACCTTTATTGGGAATACTACGCAAAAACTCTTTTATTGCTATCAACGCAGTTCCTAAATCACCAGCTTCTGTGATATCTAAAATTACTGGAAAGCGTGTTGTCAATAAACCAACTGTACGAGAGAAGGATACATCCTTGAAATCTTTAAAGATGATATCTCGACCATTATCTTCAACATCTACCCATAGTTGCCGCTTTCCTGTCCACTTTGCAAAGGCTTGCACCAAAGCTGTTAGTAGAACGTCATTTATTTGGGTGTTATAAGCTTTATTGACATTATTTAATAAGGCTTGGGTTGCTTTTTTATCTAGATAAGTTGATACGATATCAGCGTTAGCTACTGTATTTTCATCGCCAGAAAAGTCAACAGGTAAGCTGTAAAAAGGTATTTGAGCTTTTGCTAACCAGTAGTCTTGTTCCTGCATCATTTCTGAAGCCTGAGCATACTCTTGGACACACTCTGCCCACTGCTTGAACGAAGTGGTTTTATCAGATAAATGTATTGCTTTTTTTTGACTGAGTTGCTGATAAGCTGTTTGTAAATCTTCTAGCAATATCTGCCAAGAAACAGCGTCTATTAAAAGATGGTGGATACTAATTAGTAGGTAGCTATTTTGTGGCGATCGCAATTTAATAAAAGCAACTTTTACCAGCGGAGTTTGACTTAAGTGAAAGCTACTTTGTAGTTCTGTAATTGCAGACTCCAAAGCATGTTTTTGCTCATGTTCTGAAATTGAAGACAAATCCACATGCTCGTATACTATTATATCATTATTCTGAGCTTTTATTTGCCGTAAACCAGATTTTTTTTGAATAAAATGCAGATGAAAAACATCGTGATATTCAATTACATATCTTACAGCCTGTTCTAATATTTCAGGATTGCATCTTTGTTGTATTTCGAGGAGTAAAGACTGGTTAAATGAATGTTCATACGACTGATTTTCAGCAACTAATCGATGCTGGATGGGTGTAAGATCGATTTCTCCAGTTCTGGTATGATTTTTGATTTGGTTATTTTCAATTAAACCCGCTGCTGTTGCTAATTCAGCAATAGTCTGGTGCAAAAACATTTGTTGAGAAGTTAGCTTTAAACCTAATTGATTAGCCTTGGCAACAATTTGAATTGTAATAATCGAATCTCCTGCCAACTCAAAAAAGTTGTCATAAATACCGACCTTTTCAATTCCTAAAAATTGTTGCCAAATATTAGCTAAGGTTTGCTCAACTTCGTGACGAGGAGCAACATAAGCATTTGCCAAGTTTGGACGTGGATGGCTGAGTTGGGCAAGATTTGTTTTTGATGTGTCTGATAAAAGCTCTAAATCTTGGTCTAGATAACTGAAAGAATTGTTTTGTTCAATTACTTTTTTAAAGTCTTTAGTTGAAACAATAACACGAGGTAAACTACTTAATAAAATGCGATTAAAAGCTTCAGCACCTTCTTGAGGTAGTATTCCTTTTTTGATTTCTTCTTCACGTTGCAGTTTTAATTGTTCTGGTAGTGTTGTCTCTACTGCCATCCCTACTTCTTGCCAAGTATCCCAGTTGATTGCTACTGTAAATTCGTCAGATTGAGAAGTACGATAATTTGCATAAACGTCCAGAAATGCATTAGCGGCACAATAATCTACTTGGCCAAATTCACTCAAGATAGAACTTTGGGATGAGCAAAGTACCAAGAAATCTAAAGTAATATTTTTTAAGTTTAAAATCTGCTCTAATACTAATGTGCCCTTGACTTTTGGTGCTAAGACACTGTTTGCTATATCCTCTGTTTTGAGTTGAATCATCCCACCACCAGCAATACCGGCTGCATGGATGACACCATTGATTTGACCAAATTTTTCTAAAGCTTCAGTAATGGCTACCTGCATTTCTTCGTAGCTGGCGACATCAGTAGTTTTAACCTCAATCTCTGATCCCAATTTTTCAAGTGCCAGCATTTTTTGGATCTTGCGGCTAACACTATCTTGATTATCATGAGTTTCTAGCCATTGCTGCCACTGCGATCGCTCTGGTAATCCCTTCCTACCAATTAAAATTAACTTAGCTTGTACTGTCTTCGCTAAATGTTCCGCCAGTACCAAACCTATACCGCCAAGTCCACCAGTAATTAAGTAAACTCCTGCTTTTTTTAACTTAGTTTTACGTGGGATATTTTCATCTAAACAGACATTTTCAAAAGTTTCAATCCAGCGATGAGATCCACGATAAGCAACTAGATTTTCGGGTTGTTGGGTTGTTAGTTCGGTAATTAGATAGTCTACAAACTTTGGCGTTAATGAGATTTTAGCAGCAGGAATTACAACATCAATCAGACAGGAATTAATGTTTGGATATTCCTTGGGAATTACCTTACAAGCCCCCAATATCGTTGCCTTTTCTGGGCATAATTTTTCATCACCGATGACATTATATACATTATTAGTTACAACCCTTAACTTCAGAGAATCGCTGATATTGTGCTTTCCTAATGCTTGGGTCAAATACAACAAACTCCAAAAGCCGAGATTCTGGCAATTTTCAAAAGTGGGTAAAGTATCATTTGGTGTAATGCTCCAAAAGTGAGCGATCGCATTTGGGATCAAACTCTGTTTTTTGAGTAGTTTCAACAAAGCATCGTAGTCATTTTTTTGCTGAGGGTTAATAGTATATGTATATTTATTTATCTGAGTAAATTCATCTGCAATCCTAACTATGATAATATTTTGGCTTTGCTGTTCCAGTCCTTTAGCAACTGCACTTCCAATTCCATAATCATCGATAAAAATTAACCAGCAGGTATTTTTTTCAACAGATTCAAACAATTCAATTGGTGGAGATTGTTTCCAAATTGGCATATAAAACCAATCGGCAATATTTGGTTTTTTATCTAATAATTTTGGCGATATTGTTGATAATGCAGCTTCAGAATCAGCCTCAATCCAATAATGTTGACGCTCAAAAGGATAGGTAGGCAAAGGAATATGTCTGCGTTGTTCGTGAGCATAAAAGCCTGCCCAACTTATTGGCAATCCTGTTAACCAAAGCCGAGAGAGAGTATTGAGTAAAAATGCCACATCCGAAACTTGCTCTTGGGGATGTCGCAGGGAAGTTAGTACCACAGTTTGTGAAGCTAACTGTCGTTTAGCTAGCGTAGTTAATGTACGTCCTGGACCGACTTCTAAAAATATTCGCTCTGGTTGTTGCAGGAGTTCAGCGATTCCTTCCTTAAACAATACGGATTGGCGTAAATGTTTAGCCCAGTAGTCAGGGTCAGTTGCCTGCTGTGCTGTAATCCAAGTTCCGGTAATATTAGATACAAAAGGAATTTGAGGTGATTTCAGGTTAACTTTTTTAACATGTCGCACAAATGGCTCTAAAATCGGCTCCATCATTTGGGAATGAAAAGCATGAGATGTATGCAGACGGCGACAATCTATACCTTGCTCAGTCAATTGATTTTGTAATGTTTCTATCGCATTTGTAGCACCAGAAACCACACAAAGAGATGGTGCATTGCTAGCTGCTAAAGATATTTCTGAACCCAACATTGGTTGTATTTCTTCAGCAGAAATAGAAACAGAAAGCATCGACCCAGATTCGAGTTTTTGCATCAATTGTCCGCGAACAGCGACTAAAGTTAGTGCCTCTTCTAAAGAAAAAACACCCGAAATACAAGCCGCTACATACTCGCCAATGCTGTGGCCAATCATGGCTTGTGGATGCACACCCCACGCCATCCAAAGTTTAGCAAGGGCATATTCAATTACAAATAATGCAGGTTGGGTTAAGGAAGTTTGTTGGAGTTTTTCTTCTGTAGTTTCTAATTTTTGGGGATAAAGTATATCTTTAAGGTTTAACTTTAAATGTGGTTTCAGTAATTCACAACACTTATCAATTTCTTGCCGAAAAATTAATTCTGTTTCATATAATTCACGTCCCATATTTACATACTGCGCTCCCTGTCCGGGAAACATAAATACAATGGGATGGTTACGAGTTTCTGAACAATTGTTCAAAACTCCTTGATTATTTGGTGTTGTTAATATTTTTATAGCATCTGAAATATCCTGACATAACAATACTCGACGATGGTTAAAATTTCGGCGACCAACTTGCAAAGTATAAGCTACATCAGCAAGATTAATCCCAGGATGCTGTGCTAAATAATTAGCAAGATTAGTTGTAGCAGATTCCAAAGCTGTTGGAGTTTTGGCAGAGATAGCCAACAGATGCCAGAGGCGAGAAACACTTTCTTTGATTGTAAAAACTGGAGCTTCTTCTAATATTACATGGGCATTAGTACCACCAATTCCAAAAGAACTAATTCCTGCACGTCTTGGATGTTTGTCTGCTTTCCATTCAGAAAGTTTATTGTTGACATAAAAAGGACTGTTGGTGAAATTAATTTGAGTATTTGGTTCCTCAAAATGCAAGCTGGGAGGAATTTGTTTATGTTTAAGAGCTAAAACTGTTTTAATTAGACCTGCAACACCAGCAGCTGCATCTAAGTGACCAATATTTGTTTTTAAAGAACCAATTCCACAGAAATTTTTATTTTTTGTACTAGTTTGGAATGCTTGAGTTAGCGCAGCAATTTCAATCGGATCTCCTAAGGAAGTTCCTGTTCCGTGAGCTTCAATATAAGTGATTGTTTCTGGTTCTACTTCTGCAATAATTTGAGCAGTTTTGATAACTTTAGCTTGACCTTCTATGCGAGGTGCTGTGTAGCTAACTTTATTTGAACCGTCATTATTAATAGCAGAACCTTTAATCACAGCATGAATAAAATCTCCATCATTTAAGGTATCTTGTAGTCTTTTTAGAACAACTATTCCTACACCTTCCCCACTCACAGTTCCCTGTGCTTTAGCATCAAAAGCACGGCAATGTCCGTCAGGAGATTTAATACCTCCCTCTTTATATAAATAGCCAGCTTTTCTTGACGCGCCGATAGAAACACCGCCAACTAAAGCAATATCACATTCACCGTTGAGCAAACTTTGGCAAGCTAAATGTACGGCTACTAATGAGCTTGAACAAGCTGTTTGAACTGCATAACTAGGCCCTGTTAAATTAAGTTTGTAAGAAGTACGTGTTGCTAGATAATCTTTATCGGCAGCAATTGTTAGTTGATGATCGTCTATTGAGTTTCTAATATTTTGATTAAAATAAATGTTTAGTAAATAACCGCTTAAGTTAGAACTAGCAAAAACACCTATAGAACCATTATAGGTTTCAGAATTATACGCTGCGTTTTCTAATGCTTCCCAAGCACACTCTAAAAAAATCCGGTGTTGGGGATCAGTTATTTCTGCATCTCTAGGATTAAAACCAAAAAAGGTAGCATCAAAAAGTTCTGCATCTTCTAGAACAGCATTAGCTTTCACATAATTGGGATTACTGAGAAGTGCTGGTTCTACTCCTGATGCTAACAGTTCTTCGTCACTGAAAAAAGAAATTGATTCTACACCATTTTGCAGATTATGCCAAAATTCCTCAAGATTTTTCGCTCCAGGAAATCTTCCAGTTAATCCGATAATTGCGATTTCTGAACCGTTAGTAGAGTATGTTTCACTTGGAATATTCATGATTTATAAATTCCTTAATTATTTTCAACTGATTTAAGTTTTTGCAAACGTTTTCTTTGTTGCGCTTTACCAGCTGAAATTTTCTCTGTTTGGATATCAGTTTCCTGTAAAAATGCTGTTTTATTTACAGATGAACTTAAATACTCTGCTAAAGAATTGATGGTGGGATATTTAAACAAATCAAGGGTTGATAGTTCTGCATTTAATATTTCCTGCAATTGGCTGTGAACCGTAACTAAAAGTAATGAATGACCACCAATTTCAAAGAAATTATCGTGAATACCTATCTTTTCAAGATTCAAAGCTTTCTGCCAAACAGAGGCTATTGTCTTTTCAGCCTCAGTTTGCGGTACCACATAAGCAACTTCTAATTCTGGGCGCAGAGCGTCTGGTATTGGCAATGCTCGACGGTCAACTTTGCCATTAGATGTTAGGGGAAACGCTTCTAATATCATAAAGGCTGTTGGTAGCATATGGTCAAGCAATTTATTTTGTAAGAAGCGCCGCAGTTCAGAAATTGTTAATGTTTTGTTTGGGTAAAGAGTTATATAAGCTATTAAATTTTGATTTCCTGGTTTATCCTCCCGAACGATCGCTACACTTGCAGATACTGATGGATGTTGATTGATAACTGCTTCAATTTCTCCTAGTTCAACACGGAAACCTCGGATTTTTATTTGGTTATCAATTCTACCGATATACTCAATATCTCCACTCGGTAGAAAGCGAACTAAATCACCTGTTTTATAAAGGCGATCGCCTTCTTGTTTACTAAAGGGATTTGGTATAAATTTCAGTGCTGTTAATTCCGGTTGATTTAAATAACCCCTAGCTAATCCCATTCCACCAATATGTAATTCACCCACTACACCTGTTGGTACTGGTTGCAAATATTGGTCTAAAATGTATAACTGAGTATTAGCGATCGGTTTACCAATGGGTATGGAACCTGAAGCATGTTTCCCTACTGGAACTTGATAAATACAGCAGCCTACCACCGTTTCTGTAGGGCCGTATTCATTTACTAATATCGTATCTGGAGCTACATCTTGCCAGAAAGTGATACTTTCAGCTAATAAGTTTTCTCCACCAATAATAAAAGCTCTCGTTTTATTTGCTATCTCTTCTTTAAATAACTGTTGTTTCAGCAAATCCAAGTGAGCTGGGGTTATTTTCACCAAACTTAAATTTGAGCTTTTCTTTAAGGCTTGAGAAAGGGTTTCAATACCTTGTTCTTCTGATAGTAATTCTACTGTACGACCAACTAATAAAGGTGATAAAAGACTAGTGATTGTTAAGTCAAAACCTAGAGGTGAGTGGACTAAAGTTCCTACTCCTTGTTTTACTGCATATTTTTGAGTAGCCCAACTTAGGTAATTAACTAATCCTTGATGGGGTATCAAAGTGCCTTTGGGTTTACCAGTAGAACCAGAAGTATAAATAACATAGGCTAAATTTAACGCTGTTGTTGTAGTAATTGGGTTATCAATTTTTTGTGGATTTATAGTTTGCAACTCACTATCTATAGCAATTACTTTAATTTCATTTGTAGATAAATCTGCTATTAGATGCTGTTGAGTTAGTAGGACGGGCATTTGAGAATCATTTAGGATAAAAGCTTTTCTTTCTAAAGGATAGCTAGGGTCAATAGGTACGTATGCACCACCTGCTTTTAAAATGCCTAAAAGTGCAATTAACATTAAAGGCGATCGCTCTACACAAATCCCCACCATTACATCTGGTTTCACACCTAATTTTTGTAGGTAATGACCTAGCTGATTAGCACGATTATTTAATTCTTGATAGGTATATTGCTGATTTTTGTAAACAACAGCAATGTTGTCTGGTGTGCTTTCTACTTGTTCTGCAAAAAGTTGATGAAAACATTTATCTGCTGGAAAAACAGTTTGTGTATTATTAAAATCAACCAACAGTTGTTGTTGTTCAATATCGCTGAGTATTTCTAATTCACTTAGTAATCCATAAGGATGATTAATTGCACTTTCTAATAAAGTAGAAAACTGTCCTGATAAACGTTTTATATCTTCTGGTAGAAATAATTCTGAATCATAGTGCCACTCAGAACGAAGAGAGTTTTTTGTACGTATAAACGATAATTTTATTTTGAATCTGTCAAAACAAACATATTGGTGTAGTAGAGAAAATGTGACTGCATTTGTAGTCACAAATTTACAACTTTGCTCTAGAAAGTCAAAGCAGAAGGGCAAGAAAGGTATATCATCTAATCCCGAAATTAATTCCCAAGTAAAACAATCTTGCCATTCAGATGCTTGATTTTGAGTCAAAGTAATTTGCTCTAAAGCTTCGCTAAACTTTAAATTACCTTGGAGATGGCAATCCACTGGTACATATTTGGCAAGTAGTCCCAGCATTTCTTGGAGTTCTTCTTCCGATCTACCATCGCAATTAGTACCAACAATCATATTTGATATATTGGTCAAACGCCATAGTAGTATTTGCCAACATGTTAGTAATAATGTTGATTCAGTAGTATTTAATTTTTCGGCGATCGCGCTTATTTCTTCTGCGAGTTTAGGTGTAATTATCTGAGTGAAAATTTGTGGTTTAAATTGAGTTTGAACAGACAATATATTTTCGTTTGGCAGTGTCAAATTTAAAATATGTTTAATATCTTTTTGTCGCCAATATTTTTTACCAATTTCTGCTTCTTCCGATTCTAATAATTCATTTTGCCAATCTGAAAAAACGATGTGTTGTACTGGTTCGTCATCATGTAAATTGCCAGTGTAAGCACGATTTATTTCTGTTAATAAATTATTAAGTGAAGTTGCATCTGCGTATAAAGCAGGTAAGTTTAATAGTAATACATATTTAGATTCAGACAGAGTAGCTAGAGATATCTGTAATGATGATGATTTCTCTAAATCAAAAGTTTGCTGTTTAACAGATTCAATCAGCAATGCAACAGCATTATTTTGTTCTTCAGGCTGGATTCCTCTAAAATCGTGTTCTTTTATTAACAAATCGCCGCAATTTTCAATTACTTGTAGTGGAATATTCATTCCTGGTAAGCAGCGAAAACTAGTGCAAAGAATTTGATGTCTATTGATAATAGTTTTTAAGGCAATTTTCAACTCTTCAATATTGAAATTACCTGTAATTTTTACTGCACAAAATGAACGATAGGCAAGGCTGTTTTTATCTTGTTGTAGTAGCCATAAATGTTTTTGTTGTGGCGAAAGTTGAAACCCGTGAATTACTTGATTATTCATGATACAGCTAATTTTTTAACGAACCACAGAGACCCAGAGAGAAGAGAGAAATGGCTTATATGCGCTTGATGACTGAATAATTATTTAAAAATAATGCTGAAAAGGCTCACCCATTGCAGTTAAAATTTTTCTGGAACCAGAGTAAGGATTACGTGCGTGGGCTGTCAACATATTATCGAGCATTAATATATCCCCTTTCTGCCAAGGGTAAACAATCATTTCTTGTTGATAAGCTTCACGAATTTCTGCAATAACTGAGTCTTCAATGGGAGAACCATCACCGTAAAAAGTGTTATAGGGTAAATCTTCTTCTGTAAACTCTCTAAGAAATTTTTCTCGAAATTGTGTTTGTAAACTCGATACATGCCAAAAAACAACATGATTAAACCAAACCATTTCACCCGTTTTCGGATGTTGTGCTATGGCTGGACGAACTTGACGAGTTCTTAAGCGGTTACTATCTTTCCACTCAACTTCAATACAAGCATTACGACAATATTCTTCCATCACAGCTTTGTCTGTTGTGTGATAGACTTTTTGCCAAGGTAAACCAAATCCATTACCATAGTTGCGAACTAACATCCACCCTTTTTCTTGAAAGCGTTCTCTAATGCGAGGATGAATACGTTGAAATACTTTTCTCACGTCAGCAATTGGAGTTTCTCCTCCTTGGCTTGCAGGTTCAATGCAACAAAACCATATCTTCATTGGATAGGTATTGGCATAGGATGATTCATTATGTAAGGCAATGGTTTGGTCAGCAGGAAATTCGGTAGATGTATAAACTTTTTCGCTTAATTTAGTACGAGGTGTGGAAGATTCTACGTAAGGCATTAATTGAGGGCATACGGCACTAACGAATTGCTCAAAGTCTTCTTTTTGATTAATAGCAAAACCTCTAAATAAAATTCCTCCGTATTTCAACAAGTTATTGATAATGAATTCTTGATTCTTCTCAACCCAAGTTGGTAAATTTAAATCGCTAAATTTAGGCGAAATAACTAAAGGTAGTTTACCTCCAGATTGCAAAAAAGATTTTGTAATTAATTCTTGTGGAGATAAGTTAATTACTTGAGGTTTAGGTTGCGATTTAAATGCTTTAAATTTTTGACTGCGGGCTTGTTTAAATTCCTGTTGTTTTGCCTCTTGTCTTTGTTGATCTGCTGTTGCCAGTATTTCTTTTATGCTTGTAAACCTAATATTAGGTTGAGCAACAACTGCACGCAAAATCATTTCATAATCTGTAATAAATTTAGCGATCGCAGAAGCATTAAATAAGTCTGTGCTGTATTCCAAACTACCACTCAAGCCTTGTTCAGTTTCCCACATAGTAAGTAGTAAGTCAAACTTAGCTGTGCCATTGTCGATATCTTCGACAATTTTCAAATTCAAGCCTTCGAGTTCCAGTGGTAGAGTTGGTGCATTTTGTAGAACAAACTTAGATTGAAACAAAGGTGTACGGCTTAAATCTCGTTCTGGCTTCAAGGCTAATACTAACTGGTCAAATGGCATATCTTGATGTTCGTAAGCAGCCAATGTAACCTCACGAACACGTTTTAATAATTCCTGAAAAGTTGGATTTCCTCCCAGGTTGGTACGTAATACTAACTGATTAACAAAAAAACCAATAATATTTTCTGTTTCTGGAAAATTGCGGTTAGCAACATCAGTACCGATAATAATATCATCTTGATTTGTGTAGTGATGCATTAAGGTTTTAAATGCCGCCACTAGAGTCATAAATAAAGTGACTTCTTCACTACGACTTAATGCTTTAATTTCCTCACAAAGTTCTTTTGATAGTTCTAGATGTTGTCTAGTACCGCGAAAAGTTTGGATTTCAGGACGGGGATAATCGGTAGGTAATTCCAGGACAGGTAAGTTAACAAGTTGCTGTTTCCAATAAGATAAATGTTTCTCCATCACTTCTCCTTGCAGCCACTGATTTTGCCAATAGGCGAAATCTGCATATTGAATTGGCAATTCTGCTAAAGGTGTTTGCGTAGCGTCTCGCAGAGAGGATTCTTTTTTGCTGAAAGCTGCATAAAGGGCAGATAATTCACGAATAAGTACACCAATTGACCAACCATCAGAAATAATATGGTGCATTACTAACAGCAATACATAAGATTCTTCACCCAAGCGCAATAAACTAACTCGCAGCAATGGACTTTTAGTTAAGTCAAAAGGTTGTTGAGCTTCTTGTAGAATTGATTGCTGCACCTTAACAAATTGTTTTTCTGGTGAAATTTCACTTAAATCTATGATTGGGATAGAGATAGAAACAGATGAAGCAATTACTTGTACAGGATGTCCATTTACTTTTTTAAAGCTAGTGCGTAATACTTCTTGGTGCTGTGAAAGTTCTTTAAATGTTTGCTCTAAAGCATGTATGTCTAAAGGTCCGTTCAGGTAAACGGCAGCTGGCATATTATATGTAGAACTTCCCCTTTCCAACTGTTCTAGAAACCACAATCTTTTCTGAGCGAAAGATAAAGGCAATTCTATCTCTCGTGAAACTCGTTCAATTGGTGGCAATGATTTAAAAATTAGCTGTTTATCATCGATACTTTTGGCTAGTTTTGCTATTGTTGGTAATTCAAAAATTCGGCGTATTGGTAACTCGATATCAAGATTTTTATTGATGCGGGATATCACTTGGGTTGCTAAAAGTGAGTGTCCGCCCAATTCAAAAAAGTTATCGTTTATTCCTAAATTTTCTAAACCAAGTACTTCCATCCAAATTGTCGCTAACTGTTTTTCAATAGCAGTTTGAGGTGCAACAAAGTTTTCCTCAAATTCTGGAGTTACTGTATCAAGTGCAGGTAGCGCCTTACGGTCAACTTTACCATTAGGTGTTAGTGGAAGTGCCTCTAATATTACAAAATTTGTTGGCAGCATGTAGCTTGGCAATTTTGATTCCAAAAAGCTACGCAGTTCATAAATTGTTAATGTTTGTTCGCTTTGAGGAACTAAATAGGCGACTATTTGTTGAGAATCTACTGCATCTTGGCGTACTACAACTACAACTTCTCGGACTGCGGAATGTTGGATGAGGAATGCTTCAATTTCTCCTAGTTCAATACGAAAACCACGGACTTTTACTTGGTGGTCAATGCGACCAATGTACTCTATTTCTCCATTTGGTAGATAGCGTGCTAAATCTCCTGTTTTATATAAACGCGCAGCTTTTTCACTAAATGGATTTGGTATAAATTTCTCTGCTGTCAAGTCGGGACGGTTCAAATAGCCTCGTGCAAGTCCATCCCCACCAATGTGTAATTCTCCTGCTACACCCACAGGAACTAACTGGTTGTATTGGTTTAGGATGTAAAGTTGCGTATTCGCTATCGCCTGATTAATTGGTACAATTTTGCTGTCAGTTTTTACCTGAGATGCTGCTGACCAAATAGTGGTTTCTGTAGGGCCGTACATATTCCACAGCGAGGCACACCGATGCAATAATTGATTGGCTAAGTGTCCAGGTAAAGCTTCTCCACCACAGAGAATTTTTAATTGATGATTCCCACTCCAGCCTGCTGTTAGAAGTAATTGCCAAGTCGCTGGTGTGGCTTGCATGACTGTTACTTTTGAGTCTGTCAGTTTTGCTGATAGTTGGATTCCGTCCGAGGCTATTTCCCGACTAGCAATTACCAAACGACCACCAACTATAATTGGCAGAAAAAGTTCTAAGGCCGCAATATCAAATGAATAAGTTGTGACTGCTAGTAAGGTATCGTCTTGGGTTAATCCTGGCGTTTGCTGCATGGAGTACAAAAAGTTACTCAAAGCGCTGTGAGGAATTTGTACGCCTTTCGGTTTGCCTGTGGAACCAGAAGTATAGATGACATAAGCTAGGCTCTCAGTAGTTAGTTCAGAAAATAAATTTTCCTGACTTTGTTGTGCCATCTTCTGCAAATCTGCATCCAAACAAACGACTTTAGCTTTGTTTTGTGGTATTGCTTCTAACAAGAATGTTTGAGTTAGCAATACTGGCACTTGGGCATCTTCTAAAATAAATTCTAATCGCTCTTTAGGATAACTAGGATCTAGTGGAATGTATGCTCCACCTGCTTTGAGTATTGCTAATAATCCAATGAGTATATTCAGCGATGCCTTCGGCAACGTCTTCGACGAACGCTCTACACAAATACCCACTAAAACTTCTGTTTTTACACCCAATTCTTGCAAATAATGTGCAAGTTTATTTGCTTTTGTGTTCAGTTCCCTATAGGTTAATTGTTGATTTTCAAATACTACTGCTACTGCATCCGGTGTTTTTTCTACTTGCGTTTCAAATAACTGATGAATGCATTTTTGAGGACAATCAATTTGGGTATTATTCCAATCTACCAGTAATTGCTGATGTTCTTGTGCAGTCAGCAATGGTAAATCTTTAACACGCTGTTGTTGTTTCGCTGTCATACCCAATAATAATGTATGAAAGTGCCCCAACATTCTAGTTATTGTAGTTGATTCAAATCGGTAGCTTTCATAGAAAATCTCTAACAATAGTTCTGAATCCACCTTCACCGACACAGTGAGGGGATAATGAGGATGCATAAAACTATAAATATTAGATATTTTTAAGTTGCTGACTTGCTCTAATTTAGAAAAATTTATTGGGTAATTCTGAAAATTAACTATGCTTTCAAACAGAGGTTGACCAACTGGTATATCACTCCACTTTTGAATTTCTATTAATGGACATTGCTCGTATTGGCGTGTTTGATTTTGCTGCGTTTGCAGTTGTTTTAACCAAGGAACAAGAGATTCTTCTGGATTTATTGACACTCGTATCGGTACAGTGTTAATTAACACTCCCACCATTGACTCATTTCCAGCTAAACCACTTCGACCAGAAACAACAGATCCAAAAACAACATCATTCTCACTACTATAACGACTCAAAAGAATAGCCCATACACCCTGTATTAAAGTGTTTAAAGTTAGCTGTTGCTGTCGTGCAAAAGACTGCAATACTAATGTTTCTGTTGTTGATAGTTTAATTTGTTGTTGTTTATATTCTTTGTTTTCATCAGGTAAATGATTCGAGGTGTGGTCAACACTTAAAGGAGTAGTTGCAGTAAATTTTTGCAACTGCTGTCGCCAAAAAGTCTCACTTTTGGAAAGATCCTGCTGTTGCAGCCAAGCTATGTAATCTCGGTAAAGACGAGGCTGTTTCAAAGATAAATCTTTCTCCTGGCTAAATGCTTGATAGAATGCAAAAACTTCATCCATCAGCAAAGATGAAGACCAGCCATCTAGTAGCAAGTGATGATGACTCCAAACAAATTGATAGTTTTTTTCGGTTAATTTAATCAGAGTTAAACGCATCAAGGGAGCTTGAGAAATATCAAAATATCGCTGTTGCTCTTCCACTAAAAAATTTTCTATATGCTCTTGCTGCTTAATACTTTCAATTCCACACAAATCTTTTTGTTCCCAAGGCATTTTAAGTTGTTTATGTACAACTTGAGCGGGTTCTTTTAAACCTTTCCAAACAAAGGAGGTTCGCAAAATAGGGTGACGTTCTACCAATTGTTGCCAAGCTTGCTTAAATGCTGGAATATTTAGTTCTCCCTCAATATTGCAGCTAAAAACTTCGCAATAGACAGCTGACTCTGGGGCATAAAGAGTATGAAATAGTATGCCCTGCTGCATCGGTGAAAGCGGATAAAAATCTTCGATATTTCTTTTGACACTATTTTTCATGACGCTGTAAAATTTTTCGATATAGGAATGACTGTATTTACAGAATTCAAACTTTAATAGTTGACAGATGACAGAATACTATCAATATCATCTTGACTCCATTGACTAGATTTAAATTCAGCAAAGTCGGAAGGAGTAAACTTTTCTCCTGAAGACAATTCGTAGTCTCTAATTATTGACCGCAGTGCTGCTACAAAATTGTTAGCCAACTGCTCAATAGTTTCTTGTCGATGCACATTTTGGCTGTAAATCCAATCTACTCTTAATTGGTCTTGGACAACTAAAGCATTAACTTCTAAAAGATGGCTTCGCTGTCCATGCAAACTCCGAGGTGAACCGCTTGATTGTTGAGACAACTTAAACAAAGAAGATTCAGGTAAGGTTTGCTCAAGATTACCAAGGTAGAGGAAAATTACCTCTGCTGGCTGTAGCGATCGCAGTTTATCTCTAATTAATGTATCATTATTTAGATACTTTAGAACACCGTAACCAAGTCCTTGATTTGGAAAGCTACTGAACTGCTCCTTAACTACCTTAAGTGCTTCCACAGGCTCAGATACATCTCCTATTTCTAAAAGAATAGGAGCAATGTTAGTAAACCAGCCCACAGTTCTTGATAAATCTACATCCTCAAAAATTACTTCTCTACTGTTACCTTCTAAGTCAACCAATAATGATGAGGTTCCAGTCCATCTGCTAATAGTTTGAGTCAGTGCTGTCAGCAAAACATTATCCATTCTCATTCGATAAGTTGCTGTTACTTCATCCTGTAATTTATTAGTTTCTTCAACACTCAAGATTGCTGATATAGTTTGAGTGGAACCAACAACATTAACACCATCTGCATAATCGATTGGTAAAGGTAATACCCATTCACGAGATGCAGCCAACCAATAAACTTGCTCGCGTTCTAACTCAATGGATTGTGCGTATTCAATTAACCGTTGTGACCATTGCTTGAAGGATGTTGTTTTTAAAGGTAACTTGATAGCTTGTCCTTGACTTAGTTGCTGGTATGCTGTTTGCAAATCATCTAATAAAATTCGCCAAGAACCAATATCTATAGCCAAATGATGAATAATAAATAACAACCGATTGGGCTGATTTTCTCCCAGGTCAAAATAAGCGATTCTAACAATTGTTCCATCTGATAAATTTAAACTTGCTTGTAATTCATTAGCAGATGTTTCAAATGTACTTTCTTGCAACTTCGGTGAAAGCTTTGATAAATCTATCTGTGAAAACGCTATTACTGCTTCGATGTCTCTATTAATCCCCTTCCAGTTAGATTCTGAAAATTCAAAACTTAGACGCAGAGCGTCATGGTGTGCTAGCAACTGTTGTATTGCCTGCTCTAAAAGCACAGGGTTAAGAGGTTGTTGCACTTCCAATAAAATAGCTTGATTCCAATGGTGAGAGTCAAAAATTTTCTGTTCAAAAAACCATTGTTGAATAGGTGTCAGAGCTAATTCACCTTGGACTAATCCCTGTTCAGCGACCACAGTTTTTGTCCTATTTGCAATCTCTGCTAATTGTGCGATTGTTGGGTAGTCAAATAAATGCTGATTAGTAAATCGCAAGCCTTCTTTGTTCGCTCTGGCAGTAATCTGAACACTTAAGAGAGAATCACCTCCTATTTCCAAAAAATTATCGAAGATTCCTATCTTTTGAATCCCAAGGATTTCTTGCCAAATATCGGCTATTTTTTGTTCAACTTCACTTCGGGGCGGAACATAATTATTGCTTAAATTCGGTCTGAAATGAAGTGCTTGAAAAGTTTTTTCATCCAAAACTTCTTTTGGCTTAATCCATCGTTCAATTCTTGCTTGTAAATCTGTACTTGAAACTATTACTTGATTGATTTTTTGAATAGATAAAATACGTTCAAATACTTCTATGCCTTGTTTGCTCGTCATGAATAAATCAGTGGAAATTTCTGGTTTTGTCGCTAATTGCACAGCTAATTTACTGGTTAACCAGTTATCCCAGTTGACACTTATCCAAGGAACAGTAGTTCTCTGGTTATGCTTGTAAATAAAGGCATCTGCAAAAAGATGTGCTGCTGGATAAGCCGCCATCCCCAAAGCACCGACAACAGATGATAACGAGGATATCAATACACAAAAATCAAGTTTTATTTCCTGCAATACTTTTTCTAATACAAAAAGTCCATGTCCATTGGCTCTTAGTTGCTGTTCACATTCAGCCCTACTTATTTCTGGAATTGTTTTGAATAATTTAATTCCGGCTGCATGGATGACTCCATTAATCTCAAGAAAGCGCCGCAAAATTTCATCAATAACAGCTTGCATTTGTAATTCGTTACCAACATCAGCACTCAATATCAAAACTTCTGCACCCAGTTGTTCTAGAGAACGCAATTTTAGGATTTTACGGCTGTGTTTATCTTCGTCATCATGAGTAGCTAACCACTCATCCCATGTTTCTGCTGCAGGAAAAGTTGAGTGGGTTATAAGTACTAATTTTGCCCGTATTGTCCTAGCTAAGTATTCCGCAAGTTCAAGTCCAATACCTCCTAACCCACCAGTAATTAAATACACCCCTTCTTCCCGCAATGGAGATGTAGCAGCTTCACAATGGAATGAATCAAAGGTTTGTACCCAGCGATGATGCCCACGATATGCAACAGTAATATCAGTAGATTTAGTATTTAATTCTGTTAGTAATTGCTGTGTAAGTTGGTTTTTTAAGAAACTATGAGAACCAGGAGTTACAATATCAATGTTGCGACAGGTAATGTTTGGATACTGTTGGGGAATAACTTTACACATTCCTACAACAGTAGCTTTTTCGGGATTTAAAGTTTCAGTACCTATGACATCGTATAAATCATTAGTTACAACTAAAATATCTATAGACTGAGTAATATTATTTTTATCAAGAGATTTTGTGAGGAATAAGAGACTATAGAAACCTAAATTTTGAAAATTTTCAAATAACTCAATTCCTGATTGTGCCTTTTCATTTGATGTAATGCTCCATAAATGTAATATTACATCTGGAACTTGATCTAGCCCCTGCAAATTTGCAATCAAGGTATCGTAATCTTCGAGAGATTGAGTATTTATGGTGTATTTGCAATAGCTATTTTTACTAAACTGTTCTCCTAAAGCTACAGAAATAACTTCGCATCCACTACTTTCTAAATCTTTCGCTATTTCTTCCCCAACTCCACAAGAATCTATAAAAATTAGCACTTTCTTTTGAGGTTGAGTAGCTTGGGGCGCAATGGATTGCTTCCAAACTGGAATATAAAACCAATCTGCAATATCTGCCTTTTTATGGTTTGTTGCAAGAGAATTTTTGGATGTTTTCTCTGGTTCAATCCAATATCTTTCTCGTTCAAATGGATACGTCGGTAAAGGTAGGCGATCGCGCCGCTCAAAAGTATAAAATTTTTCCCAATCTACGGTAACTCTAGCTAGCCAGAGGCGACCGAGAGTGTTTATCAAGAATGCTACATCAGCCTGTTCTTCTTTCGGATGGCGTAAGGAAGAAAGTATAATCTGCTGCTCTTGTTGTACATGTTGTTTAGTGAAAGTACACAAAGTACGCCCTGGCCCAACTTCCAGTAAGATAAGATTTGGCTGTTCTAACAATGTAGAGATACCCGCCGTAAACCTCACCGTTTGTCGCAGATGCTTTGCCCAATAAGTTGGATTTGTCGCTTCTTCTGTGGTTATCCAAGTTCCAGTCACATTGGAAATAAAAGGAATCTGGGGGGGATTAAGTTTGACTTTTTTAACTTCTGCAATGAATGGTTCCAAAATAGGTTCCATCATTTGAGAATGAAAAGCGTGAGAGGTATGCAAAAGCTGACACTCTATACCTTCATTTGCTAGCTGTTCTTTAAGTGCATTTATCGCTTGATCAGTTCCCGAAACCACACATGAGTTTAGTGTGTTGCAAGCAGCTATAGATAAATTCTCATCAAGAAGAGGTTCAACTTCTGCTTCTTTTAAAGGTACAGAGAGCATTTTCCCAGAGGGTAATTGCTGCATGAGTCGTCCACGGATAGCAACTAAAGCTAAAGCATCTTCAACAGACATAACTCCGGCAAGGCAAGCAGCTACATATTCTCCTATGCTGTGCCCGATCGCTGCTTGGGGAGTAATACCCCACGATATCCATAACTGGCTCAGGGCATACTCAATGACGAATAACGCAGGTTGAGTAAAGCAGGTTTGTTTGAGTTTGTCTGCTGCGGCTGCTTTTTCGGATTCATTGGGATAAATGAGCGATCCCAAATCTAACCCTAAATGAGGTGTTAGTATCTGACAGCACCGCTCTACTTGCTCACGAAATATCGGCTCAGTTTCGTAGAGTTCTTTACCCATGTCTGCATACTGGGAACCTTGTCCAGGAAACATGAAAGCAATGGAGCGATTATCGTTTGGATCTTGAAATTGAGTAAAAACTCGTTTTGAGGTTTGTTCGCTTAATTGATTAATTGCGTCCTGGGTATCAGAGCAAACCAACATTCGCCGATGATTGAAGTCTCTGCGCCCCACTTGTAATGTATAAGCCACATCTGCAAGGTTTCCATGAGGATGCAATATTAGGTGTTGGGCAAGATTTTGCGTAGCTGTTTGTAGCGCAGACTCGGTTTTCGCAGAGAGTAGTAGTAGTTGCCAAGAACGAGAAGGACTAGACGCTGGAAGTATTGGAGCTTCTTCCAGAACTACATGAGCATTGGTTCCCCCCATTCCCAGAGAACTAACACCAGCGCGACGTGGAGTAGAAGCTGCTCGCCATTCGGTCAGTTTTGTATTGACGAAAAAGGGACTATTAGCAAAATCAATTTCCGGGTTGGGTTGCTCAAAGTTGAGACTAGGTGGAATTAATTTATGCTTGAGAGCAAGAGCAGTTTTGATTAATCCTGCAACTCCAGCGGCGGCATCTAAATGACCAATATTTGTTTTGACTGAACCGATCGCACAGAAACCTTTTTTTTCAGTCCTAGCACGAAAAGCTTTCGTCAGTGCCGCAATTTCAATGGGATCGCCTAAAGCTGTGCCGGTACCGTGGGCTTCAACATAGCTGATTGTTTCAGGCTCTATTTCTGCTAACATTAGCGCTTCTGCGATCGCTTCTGCTTGACCATCTACACTAGGCGCTGTAAAACCAACTTTTACAGCACCATCATTATTGATTGCTGCACCTTTGATCATTGCATATATGTGGTCACGATCTGCGATCGCATCTTCCAAGCGCTTCAGCACAACAACCCCCACGCCATTACCAATAGTTGTTCCCTGTGCTTTGGCATCAAACGCTCGACAATGACCATCAGGAGAAAGTGTGCCTCCCTGTTGATACAAATAACCGGTTTTTTGTGGGACTCGAATAGAAACTCCTCCTGCCAAAGCTATGTCACATTGGTAACTCTGCAAACTTTGATAAGCCAGAGTGGTGGCTACTAATGATGTGGAACAAGCCGTTTGAACTGTAATACTCGGTCCTTTCAGATTTAATTTATAAGAAACACGGGTAGAAAGAAAATCTTTATCATTACCAATTAACTTTTGATATAACTGCGCTGACCCTAATTGGTCATCGTTCAACAAATCAATAGATAAGTAGTTATTTAAGCTAGCACCAGCATAAACCCCAATACGACTTTCACATTTAGTAGAGTCATATCCAGCATTTTCCAAAGCCTCCCAAGCACATTCTAAAAATAGACGGTGTTGGGGATCGGTGGTTTCTGCATCTTTTGGATTAATATCAAAAAATGCAGCGTCAAATAAATCAATATCTTCTAAGACACCACTCGCTTTGACATAATCACCATCATTTAGCGAAGTCAAACTAATACCAATCGCTATTAATTCTTGATCTGTAAATAAAGATATTGACTCTACGCCATCTTGCAAATTTTGCCAAAAATTATTTATATTCTTTGCTTCTGGAAAGCGCCCTGCCATCCCTACAATCGCTATTCCTTCAACTGAATTATCGATATTTTTGATATCCATTAAGCACTTTTCCTCTTAGATTTTTAAACACTAGTTACTACTTCGTATACTTTTTTTGAATTACAAAAACAACAGGTTTTAAACACAAAAAGATTCATTTTTTCCTAGTAAGCTGAAAATTTATTACACAACCAACTCCAATTAACGAAAATTATTTCTGGATTGCTTCATAAACAATTGTTTTTGTTTATGACGTATTTCTTTTTGCTTGTGCACGCGATCGCCGATAATTTCAAATAACAATTTATCCTCTTTTGCTTGACTTAAATTCTGTGCCAGCGAGTAAATTGTGGGGTTCTGAAACATGGTGACAACTGATATATCTCGCTGCAAAATTCCACGCAGTTGATGATTGATTTGAAGCATCAGTAATGAATGTCCACCTAAATCAAAAAAGTTATCATGAATACCTACTTTCTCTAAATGCAACACCTCTTGCCAAAGCTTGGCTATCTGCTTTTCTATATCAGACTGCGGTGCTTGATAAGTTGTCGTCAATTCTGGACGCAATTCTTCACGTACAGGTAAAGCACGGCGGTCTACTTTTCCGTTAGGCAAAAGCGGTAAGCTGTCTAATAACATGAAAACACTAGGTATCATGTACTCAGGCAATAATTCTTTCAGATAAATTCGCAATTGATTGATTTTAAGTATTTCATCTTGTTCAGGAACAATATAAGCCACTAATTGCTTGTCGCCTGGTTTGTCTTCTCGCACCAAAACTACAATTTTCTGCACTGCTGGATGTTTGAGCAATGCATTCTCAATTTCGTCTAACTCAATACGAAAACCTCTAATCTTGACCTGATGATCGATTCGCCCCAAATACTCTAAATTTCCATCAGTTACATAACGAGCTAAATCTCCAGTTTTATAAACTCGTGAGTTAAATTCATTATTCAAAGAGTAAGAGATAAATCGTTCCTTTGTTAACTCTGGCCGGTTTAAATATCCTCTAGCCAAACCAGCACCACCAATATAAATTTCGCCTGGTACACCAATTGGTACTGGTTGCAATTGAGCATCTAGTAGATAAATTTGTGTATTGGCGATGGGACGACCTATAGTTACGCTGTGATCCCCTTTTTTTACTAAAGTGAATGTGGAATAAGTCGTATCTTCAGATGGACCGTAAAGGTTAAAAACCTTCTGAATATTATTATTTTTTTGATAAATCTGCTGTACTAGAGCATTTTGCAACGGTTCACCAGCAAGATTAACTGTCCTGACTGAAAGAGGTAACCCATTTACTTGCAATAATTCTGCAATGATGCTAGGAACTGTATTCACCAAGGTTACTTCAGCAGTTAACGAAGGTAAATGCAAAGCATTTTCTACCAGAATCACTTTCCCACCCCAACTAAGAGGAACAAACAGTTCAAATACTGACAAATCAAAGCAAACAGAGGTTGATGCTAAAACTCCAGCCAGGTCATCATCTGTAAAGATCTTTCTTGCCCATGTTAATAAAGCAATGCAACTTTGATGTTCGATCGCAACGCCTTTTGGTACACCAGTAGAACCAGAAGTATAGATGACATAAGCCAGATGATTGGGTTTTACCTCACTAAACAGATTTTCTGTACTCTGTCGGCTAAATAATGTTGAATCTCTATCGATATAGACGACATCTACATTGGATTTAGCAAACAACTTAACTAGATGGGTGTGAGTTAACAGTATCTTGGCCTGACTGTCTTCTAGCATGAAAGTCAAACGTTCCTGGGGATAGGTTAGGTCTAGTGGTACATAAGCTCCACCGACTTTCAGGATCGCTAACATTGCAATCACCATTTCTGGACTACGTTCCATGCACATACCCACAATTACTTCTGGTTTGACCCCTAGTTCTTGTAAGTAACGTGCTAGCTGATTTACTCGGTTGTTTAACTCTCTATAAGTTAATTGCTGATTTTCAAAAACGACTGCAACAGCATTTGGTGTTTTTTCTACCTGCGTCTCAAACAATTGATGAATACACTTGTCTTGCGGATAGTTTGTCTTGGTATCATTCCACTCAACTAATAACTGTCGAATTTCCGGTGGCGTCAGTAATTGCAAGTCTTTTATGTGTTGTTTGGGGCTGCTAACTATGCTTTCTAGTAAAGTCTGGAAGTGTCCAAGCATCCGAGTAATGGTATCTGCATTGAATAAATCTGTGTTGTATTCACAAGTTGCAACTAACCCTTGCTCACAATCCTCCATAAACAATGTCAAATCAAACTTCGATGTCCCGTTGTAACTTTCTTCATAAGTAACTGATACATCCGATAGACTTAAGTTGGGTTTTGGAACATTCTGAAGAACGAATATCACCTGAAACAGTGGATTGTAACTCAGGTCTCTACTTGGTTTTAGCTCCTCTACTAACTTTTCAAAGGGTAGGTCTTGATGAATGTATGCTTCTAAGGCTGTTGACTTCACCCGCGCTAACAAATCTTCAAAACTAAGTTCGCCCGATAAGTCTGTACGCAGTACTAAAACATTCACAAAAAATCCGATTAACGATTCAATTTCTGCTTTGTTGCGACTGGCTATTGGCGAACCGACTAAAATATCAGTCTGATTGGTGTAACGATATAGCAAGACTTTGAAGGCTGCTAGCAAGGTCATAAACAGTGTTACTCCCTGCTGACGGCTCAAATTCTTGAGTTCTTCTCTCAAAGTTTGGGAAAGAACTAATTTCTCTTGAGCGCCTTTGAAAGTTTGAACTGGCGATCGCCCACGATCAATTGGTAAATTTAATACAGTCAGATCGCCGCTCAACTTTTGTTTCCAATAGCTCAATAAAGGTTGAATGCGATCGCCTAGCGTGGGCGTAGCGCTCTCGCCATCAAGGGATTTTCGCTGCCAATTAACAAAATCTCTATACTGAATGGGTAATTCAGGAAGTAATGAAACTTTACCTGTAGAGAATGCTTCGTATAGTGCAGCTAGTTCTTTAATCAGAATACCGATAGACCAACCATCTGCAATTATATGATGCAGAGTTACCAATAATTGATAATATTTATTATTTAAGTGTAAAAATTTAACACGTAAAAGCGATTGAGACGATAAATCAAATGGCTGCTGTGCTAACTCTGTAACCAAACGTTGTGCTGCTTGAGTGCGATCGCTATCAGAAAGCGATCGTAAATCTTCAACCGCTAAAGTTAAGGGTACAGCTTGATTGATAACTTGCGCTGGTTGTCCATCAACTATTACAAAGCTCGTCCGTAATACTTCATGTCGTTTAATAATTTCATTAAGACTATCTTGTAAGATTGCTAAACTAATGCGACCTTTGAAGCTAATAACTATAGGAATATTATATGTAGGAGTATCAGGATTTAGCTGATTGATGAACCACAATCCCTGTTGGGCAAAAGATAGAGGTTGAATGGATGTATTTTTTTCTAGTTGGGTGAGGGATACTGATGGTATTGCATCTGTTGTCAGTTGAGCGAGGATTTTTGTAGCTAGCGATCGCGTACTCATTCCTTCAAAGAAATCTGCTACAGATACTTCGATTTCTAAGTCAATTTCAATCCGATTTTTCAACTCAAATACTTTTAAAGAATCAAGTCCCAGAGTGCTTAATGGTTCTTGTGGATTAATATTATCTGCTGGAATTGAAAGTACTACCGCCAACAGTTCAATCAAATATGATTCTAAAACCAATTGACATTCCCTTGGGGAAAGTGCCAACAATTCAGAACGCTGTAATCGAGCTTCTTTTCTGGTAATATCACTTATTTCGAGAATATTGCTTGCAACTACATTCAGTTCACCATTCTCGAACTGAGTGCGAGTTGGACGACGTTGAATCTTACCGCTAGAAGTTTTCAGAATACTACCTGGTTTAATTAAAACTACGCCATAAACTTGCACTTCATGTTCTTCAGTAATGGCTTGCCGAATTGCACTAGTTACTTCTGGTAAATTTGGCTTGGCGCGAAATTCTAATTCTTGTACAACTATGAGCCTTTCTTCGTTATTAACTTCTACTGTAAATGCTGCATTAGCACCGGAACGCAACGATAGATGACTGCGTTCTGCGGTTAATTCTATATCTTGTGGGTAAAGATTGCGACCACGAATAATAATTAAATCTTTGGCTCTACCTGTGATGAAAAGCTCGCCATTGTCCAAAAAACCTAAATCTCCCGTCCTGAGAAAAGCACCCTTACCTCTGTCTGATAAATAAGCGCCAAAGGTTTCTTGTGTCTCTTGCGAACGATTCCAATAACCTTTACCAACACTCGGTCCAGATACCCAGATTTCACCGATTTCATCCGGTTGACAAGTATTGAGTGTTTCTGGATTGGCAATTACAATTTCTTGTTCTGGTATGACTCGACCACAACTTACTAAATGATAAATATTCTCATTTTTAGGACATGATTCAACTACTCGACTGCATTCTAATGCAGACTTCTGGACTGTTTTGATTGTCGGTGCTGTTGCTTTCTCAACACCAGAAACCATCAGAGTTGTTTCAGCCATTCCATAACAAGGATAGAATGCTTCTTTGCGGAAGCCACACTCGGCAAAAGCTGCGGCAAACCGTTCTAAAGTATCATGGCGAATCGGTTCCGCGCCGTTAAACGCCACACTCCAACTACTCAAGTCAAGAGTTTGTTTTTGTTCGGCAGTAATTTTTTGAGTACATAATTCATAGGCAAAGTTAGGCCCGCCACTGGTTGTCCCTTTGTACTCAGAGATTGCCTGCAACCAACGATATGGACGTTGGAGAAAGGACGCTGGAGGCATGATGATGCAAGGAAAACCGCCATACAAAGGTTGCAATATTCCGCCAATTAAACCCATATCGTGGTACATCGGTAACCACGTCACGAACTTACTTTCTGGGGAATGCTCCATGAATTGGTAAGTCGTAGCAGCATTGTGCAATAGGTTCCGATGACTAATCATTACACCCTTGGGTGTGCCTGTAGAACCAGAGGTGTATTGCAGAAAAGCTAAGGTGTCTTGATGAATAGAAGGTTGTTCCCAAGTGTCTTCTATTCCTTCTGCCAGATTATCAGTAGTCAACCACTGCAAAGATTCTAAGTCGGTCTTTTGTGTCATTAAAGACCGGACTGTTGGTAAAATTTCTGTTGTTGTGAGAGCGATCGCTGCTTGTGCATCTATGGAAATCGCCTTGATTCTGGGTGTATTGCGCTCATTTCGCGGTGGATATGCAGTTACAGCCACAACCCCCGCATACAAGCAACCGAAAAAAGCAACTAAAAAATCTAGTCCTGCTGGATAAAGCAGTAAAGCCCGTTCCCCAGTTAAACCCAATGCTTGCAATTGAGCTGCTATTCGACGCGATCGCCTATCTAATTCTTGGTATGTTAGTGTCGCTTTTTCTGTTTCCCCGTCTAATAAAAAGGTAAAAGCATCTCTATTTGGCTGCGTAGAGCTTCTGAAGCGTAGTAATTCGACAACTGTGAAAGAGTTGCCAAAAGGTTCAAAGAAGCTAGGAGAAAAATTATTCATTTTTGTTTTCAACTAAATACACGGCATCAAGAAAACATATTCTTAACAAATTCCACAAAATCTTTTATATTTTAAGACCGTACCAAAATGATAATGAAATATTTTCATATAATGCTGTAACATGATGCCACCAAAAAGGCGGTATATGGAGCATTTGTCCCGGTTCCAATACAAATTATATTTTTTCTTGCCAAGGAAACTTCGGAAATAATTCCAAATTGAAGATATCCGGATTTACCTTGAACTACTATTCGACGCGATCGCCGCCAAACATCATTTTAAAAAATTTAAAATCCTTGAAATTTTTAGCAGAGATTGAATGATATAAATAATGAGGTGCAGTGTGATAAAAAACTGATAACATCTTTTTTTGCCAGAAAAAATCTTGAATTTTAACAGGATACCAAAATGATAATGAGATATTATCATCTACTGCGGTCAAATAATGCCACCAAAAAGGAGGTAAGTAAAGTATTTCTCCCGGTTGAAGTACAAGTTCTATTTTTTCTTGCCAAGGGAATTTCGGAAATAATTCCAAATCTAAAGAATCCGGATTTACCTTACTCCCATATAGTGCGCCAGCAGAATCTTCAAGAGGTGGATAAAATGATAAATAATCTATAGGTGGATATAAAAGTATTCTTTTTCTTCCTCGGATTTGAGCAAAAATATTATGTTCTGCATCAAAATGAAGGCTACTATTTGAAGAAAAATGTTTATTTGATAAACCAAACCATAACCTAACAAATGACTTTCTATTAAAGAATTCTGGATAAGTTACATCTCCAACAATTTCCGGAAAACAGTCTTCAAAAACTGCCTCATTTAAATAACAATCTAATTTATTTTGAGTATTTTTATCTTCTATATGGTTATTTATATACTCCTGTAATTTCATTTCTTTATGAGGTTCGTAACTACGTTCATAAGCAAAATTCTGATAATCATTCCAAAAATTTTGTTTAAAAAACCGCACTGGGACTAAATTATTTCCACATTTTTTTATGAGATAATCATTCGACCAATATTTATAAGCATCCCAATGTTGAACAACATCTTCAATTATAAAAGGCTGATATTGTTTCGCTATTTCTGAAAATTGTTTGATACTAGGAGTTTTGATTCTTAGAATTGATTCAGTAACTTGAGCTTTCATAAAAACTCCAACATCTTTACTCGTTTTCAATGGAAGTTTCACACTGTTTTATTATTGCTACGTTTATTAGCTAACTTCTTCTTTTAGACTCATAATGAATATTCCTGACATGTCTCATCAGGCATTTTTCCCAGTCAAAACTAATGTTTGTAATTCAGCAGTTATTTTGATGCGATCGCTTATCTAATTCTTCAGCAGAATTCAGAACTCAGGAGTAAAAAAGATTTTTCAGCAGAATTCTGAAGAAAAACAGGCTTAACGCCAGAGTTTGAGACTTACGGCAGTTTTCATTTATTTGAACCACATCTGCCGTAGGGGCGCAAGGACTTGCGCCCCTACCGCGTGGTTTATTTACCTGAAAATTGCTGTAAATTGTCTACTTTGCTAACTTTAAATCCGCTGTATCTGGCTTGTAGACCAAAATACTGAACCTCGTTAACTTGCAATCGGCTGTAATTAGTCCAGCCAACTACTTAGATTGTCTCAACGCTAAATAATAGTGATTGACCTGGGTAAATATTTTGATTACTGCGATTATTTTTTATTTACCCTTGATTACACTAACGAGAATAAGTCGCTTTAGCAATAGTGCAATTATAGATATTTATTTTTGAGAAGAGTAAAATCATTAGTTTTACTTATCAGAAATGAGAATTTTTGAGACAAACGATCGCTTTCACCTCATGACAAGAAATTACAAGAAAATACAAGCTGTTTGCCGACAATCAGCCCATAGAACTCTCTTAAACCCTAATACCAATGGCTACACCAGACGCAAAGATTAGTCTGTTGGGAAATTATAGAGAATTGCATAAGCGCCATTTGCAACTGTACTCCAATGCTCAATTTTGTCTTATTTGCTGTAATTTGGTAATAAAAAAGCCAAAATAGCTTTTTTAAATATTTATCAGGAAATTATTTTCAACTATCAGTACTTTGATTGATTATGTATCAAGCAAAAATATGCTTAAGAATCATTATCGATTGCTATAGAAATTAAACAAAAAAAATTATGAATTATCTTGTGTATTGCATCACTTCATAATATGATTCAACTAATTTAAATGACAATCTTTTTCAGATTTCGTCATTGTGCGTTCAGGTGTGGTCAAGTAGTGCGATCGAGTGTAAGCGGATAAATGAAGTTAGATAGATTTTTTCAAAGCCTGCTGCTGACAGGTGCGGTTGTTGTTTGTATAAGCACTCCTGCTCAAGGTGAGGAAGTACGAGAGGATGTTCAAGGCGAATCTTCTACTCAGACGGTAAGGAAATCTAGATTAGATGAGAAGGTTACCGTTACAGATCCTACTAGCGCCCAAATGCTGGTACAGTCACCAACACCAACTAACCCCCCTAACTCAGAACAAACAAGTGGGGAGCAAATCATCCCGATCGCGGGAGTTAAGGCAACTCCCACCGAGAAAGGTGTAGAGGTAATTTTAGAGACACCTCTTGGAGAACAACTACAAATTACAAATCGCAGTACCGGTAATAATTTTATTGCCGATATTCCTAACGCTCAGTTGCGTTTACCCAATGGCAATGCTTTCAACTTCCGTTCGGAAAAACCAAGTGCGGGAATTATCGAAATAACGGTTATCAATACTGACGCCAATACTGTGCGGGTGACAGTGGTAGGTGAGAACGCTTTACCGACGGTCGAGTTATTTGATGACAACACAGGGCTGGTTTTTGGGATAAATTCTACTGCAACTGCGATGCAGCCACCAGCTCCACAGGAGCCGGAAACCCCACAAGCCGAACAAAACCCAGCAAACGAAACACCACCACAAGAACCAGCAGCACAGCAAGATGAGCCGATTGAGTTGGTAGTCACAGGGGAACAAGATGGTTATCGTGTGACGGATACCTCAACTGGGACAAGAACAGATACACCTTTGCGCGACATTCCGCAATCGATTCAGGTAATACCACAGGAAGTATTGCGCGATCAGAATATTACTCGCCTTGATGATGCGATCAGAAATGTGCCGGGGATCAATCAGGATTTCAACTCAGGCCCCTATGCCACCTACAGAATTCGCGGTTTTGAAGCTCTCAACAATAACCTACTCCGCAACGGACAGGTGGACGCAGGGGCTGGGGAATCGGTGGAACTTACCAATGTGGAACGGATTGAAATCCTCAAAGGCCCCGCATCGGTGTTATTTGGCTTGGGCAATCCGGGGGGTAGCATCAACATTGTCACAAAACGTCCCTTGCCCGAACCTTTCTATGGGGCTGAGGCAACCATTGGCAACTATAGCTTTTATCGAGGAGCTTTGGACTTATCGGGGCCATTGAATGACGAAAAAACGGTTCTCTATCGCCTGAACACATCCTATAGAAATTCGGGCAGTTTCATTGACTTCTACAATAGCGATAACTTCAGTATTTCCCCGGTGATTAGTATTGCGTTTGGCGATCGCACCAATTTTACCCTAGAAGGCGACTATATCAAGACCAGAGATTCTGGGTTCATGCCTTTCGTACCCGTCATCGGCTCTGTATTACCGAACCCCAATGGTAGAATACCCCGTAATCGCAACGTTGGTGAACCCACCGACGAAATAGACGGCTCGGTGATCAGGACGGGATACCAACTCGAACACAAATTTAATGACAACTGGTCGTTACGCAATGCTTTTTCATTCAATGTTCGGACTTCCAAAGACAAAAGAACGTTACCCGGACAATTGAACGCAGACAACCGCACACTTAATCGAACCTACCGAGAATTTGACTTTCAAAGCCAGTCTTATACTCTAGCGACAAACGTGATTGGCAAATTCTCGACTGGTTCAATTGAGCATCAGTTACTATTTGGGGTTGATTTGAATCGGACAACCAACGCCACGCTGAGATTTCTGCTGCGCCAAACTCCAACCATTGATATCTTTAATCCGGTGTATGGTCAACCGCTTGGTGATATTACCTTCGGTGATTTTAGCGATCGCAACATCACCGAATCGTTAGGTATTTATCTCCAAGACCAGATTACCCTGACAGATAACTTCAAGGTGCTATTAGGCGCACGGTTTGATACGTTTAATCAGAAGTATGAAAACTTCAACGATAATACAGAAAGCACCGGATCGGGTAGTGCATTCAGCCCCAGGTTTGGGATAGTCTATCAACCCATCCCGGCGATCTCACTGTATGCCAGCTATGTGCGATCGTTTACTCCCGTTGGCGGTACATTCTTTTCTGGTAATCCTTCCTTTGAGCCAGAACGTGGGACTCAGTATGAGGTTGGGGTAAAAGCAGATTTAAATAATCGACTTTCAGCGACGTTGGCATTCTTTGATTTAACCCGTACTAATGTTGCCACAGAAGACCCCGATAATCCTGGTTTTCAAATTCAAACAGGCGAGCAGAACAGCCGAGGAATTGAACTGAGTATGACGGGAGAAGTTTTACCAGGATGGAATTTTATTGCTGGTTACGCTTATACCGATGCACGCATTACTGAAGATAATACTTTTCAAGTGGGAAGCCAATTGCCCAATACTCCGTACCATTCTTTTAATTTATGGACAACCTATCAAATTCAAAGAGGTAATTTACAAGGTTTAGGCTTTGGTTTAGGCTTGTTTTTTGTAGGCGATCGCGCTGGAGATTTGCAAAATACTTACGATATATCTAGCTATCTGCGGACTGATGCAGCTATTTTCTATAACCGAGATAGATTGAGAATCGGACTCAATTTCAAGAATCTCTTTGATTTAGAATATTTTGAAAACGGATCTAGTTCTACTCGCGTTAACTACGGACAACCTTTTACAGTTCAAGGAACTGTTTCTTGGACGTTTTAATAATTAAGAAAATCATGCGACGTTTTTTCTGTTGGTTAATATTAGGCATCTTGGGATTTACTCTAGTTACAGGTTGCCATCATTTCACATCTCACAATACATCCTCTTTACCTAAACAACAAACCGCAGAATGTCGCATGGTTAAACACAACCTGGGAGAGACTTGCATCCCTACAAGTCCCCAGCGTGTTGTGACACTCCACACCTCAATCCTGGCTCATGTCCTAGCACTTGGCATCAAACCCATTGGCAGCACTTATCTCCAAGCATTCACTAATAATGTTGAAGTTCCACCTTATCTGAAATCTTATCTCACTGACATTCAGGTGTTGGGTGGCTATGACCCTAACCTCGAAAGTTTGCTGTACGTCAAACCCGATCTGATTATTGGGTATGATTGGGAGAAAAAAGTCTACCCTTTGTTAGCCCAAATTGCGCCGACAGTGCTGAGTCAGTCTCATAACAGTGACGATTGGCAAAAAATTTTTAAGTTTGTGGCTGAAGTTTTAGGACGGCAAGATGCAGCCCAACAAGCCTGGGATCGCTATCACCATCGAATTGCAGAACTCAAAGCAGCATTAGGAAAACAATATCAAAATCAAACTATCTCTCTCGTTTCCATCTCTGGGGGTAGCATTTTTAGTGAGGTTAAAGGTTCATTTCCTGACCGCATCCTCAAAGATGTTGGATTACAACGTCCTGCTGCTCAGGATGTTATGGCGCAGGCTAACATGATGCCAATCTCTGAGGAAGAAATAGACAAAGCGGACGGCGATATCTTATTTGTGGGGATGATGACAACAGGCGATCGCCAGAAGCTGGAAGACCTCAAACAAAAACCCCTGTGGCAAAAACTTCGTGCCGTTCAGCAAGATCGGGTTTATCCGGTTGATTATATGACCTGGCGGGGATTTAACCTACTAGCTGCGGATGCCATCATTGATGACCTCTTTAAATACCTCGTTAACACTCCTTAATATAGCTGTTCTAAATAACTCAAAAGAAAATACTTGTATATAGTCAGGACTTACGCACAAAGATTGTCTGTGAAGATTAGGTGAAGGGGTGAAAGGTTATGGGGTGTAAGGGTTTTGGATACATACACCCCTATACCCTACCCTTATACCCTTAGGACTAGCCCTTTCAAGGTGACTAACGAAGATGCTTTGTTTGAGTGCTAACATTTTGAATCACCGGCTGAGATTTTGGGTTTTTTGAAGATTGAAATAACCAATCTTCGTTCCAAATCTCACCACCTTGAAAGGGCTAGTTCTAACCCTTGCTAAAACCCTTGATTTTTCCTTTTTATGCGTAAGTTCTAATAGTGATATTATTTCGTAATAAATACTGGTGCAATCGGGGGCAATAAATGTCAGAGAATGAAACGAATGCAATATTTTTTGCGCTATTATCCCTGCGATCGCCTCACTATCTTTACCTCAGGGAAGGTTTTAATGTGACTATTGCTGACTATAGAGTGTGCGATCGCCTAATGATAGAATTATCCAGCGGAAACCCTTATTTTTCCGTAGGGGCAATTCATGAATTGCCCCTACAGCGTGTACTTTTACGTAAGTCCTATAAATACCTTGTCAACAGTCCCTAACTCTATGCCTAAACACACCATATTTGTATGTAAATCCTGTCACCGTTCATCTGAAGAACGACCAGAAAAGCCGCCTTTTGATGGTGATATTTTTATTGAGAAATTAAACAATTTATGTTTTGAAAAATTCCTCCCTGAGGAAGTTGAAATTCAGCCAGTTGGGTGTTTGTGGGCTTGCAGTCAAGGCTGTGTTGTAGCTGTATCGAGTGACGAAAAACCCACCTATCTGTTTGTTAATCTGACGCCAGAAGAAAGCGCAGCAGCCTTACTGGAATTTATGCAACTTTATATCAAAAGCCGTAAAGGTGCTGTAGTTTGGGAAAAGCTTCCGCAAGTTTTACAGTCTGCTATTTTCGCGCAAATTCCATCTGTAAAATCAGAGCTATAAATTATTCACTCTAACTAACTATTGTGTGAATTTAAAACCCCTGTACTAATGCAGGGGTTTAGTATCAGGGGAATCTTATGTCTCTTCGACTTGGGTTTTCTAACATACTTTCTGCTTGTTTAACTTCTGG
>JAHHHB010000012.1 GCA_019359545.1 Desmonostoc geniculatum HA4340-LM1
GCTTCCCAAGCTGTAATCACGCGACGACGCAAATCCTCTGAGTAAGATACTGGCATCTAATAAAACAATCACTCTAGCTCGATATTACCGTAACTTGTGGTTCAATTACCTGAAAATTGCTGTAATTACGAATTACGAATTATTTAGTGGATCTGACCGGAATTGAACCGATACCTTCCCTGTGAGAGTTGCACTCACACCTCGTGCAAGTTGAAAAAGCTGTGGTAACACCGCAGGAATTGAACCTGCACTTATCGTTTTAGAGACGATCGCTCTACCTTTGAGCAAGTATGTAAGCTTTTTCTGTCAGGGCACAAGTGAATCCGGGCGCTCTACCATTAGAGTTACAGACCCAAGTTTGCAAAAATTAATAGTAATTATTCTTTTGTTTCTTTTGCCTTTTAACATTTGTACAGATGCGATTAATCGCGTCTCTACTTTTGCTTTTTTGGCAGTGGAGTCGTCGGGAATTGTAGGCTTTGCCTTCCCGAAAGATACCCGAATCCTGCAACCGTCCGTTTGTTGGTTTCAGAGCAGGCGAACGCCAATCGCGACCCCCAAAAAGTTCTAACTAGCTATTCAGTTTTCTTGGTTCTGAGATGTTTTAGTTTGGCCTGTTGGGAAGGCTTTTTTACTCATATTACATTTGTAATACAAAAAATACATGATGTCAAGGGGATACTACAAATTTTTTGGGAAAATGAGAAAGTCAGGGAAATGAATTCATAGAAAGTTGCTAATGTTAGGGCTGCTAGTCGGGGGAATTGTGTAGTTTATGCGCGATAACTAGCAGCGCGTATAGTGTTTCACTGATGGCGCGATCGCTTGATATCTTGGATTTAACAAATGAGTTAGGCGCGATCGCTACTCAAGGATCGATCTAAATGTAGGGTTAGAAATATATACGGAAGATTAAAAAAGTAACCTTAAAGACATAAAAGGCGATACTTCTGGGGAAAGACGTAATCACATCGCTAGCTTCTTAAGATGATTAGGGTTGAAGTCAAAAGTCCACGTAATCTGTTTGGTAGCTACATGTAAGCTACAACGAGCGGGGTGGAGCAATTACACAGGAGTTTACACGGATATGAACAGTTCATTTACCCGCCCTCTGGCTGTGGTAACGGGTGCTTCCAGTGGCATAGGTTACGAACTTGCCAAACAATTTGCTCAAAACAGTTTTGATCTGCTAGTTACGTCTACTGGTCCCTTGCTCAATGAGGCGGCTGTTGCCTTCAAGGAATTGGGTGGTAAAGTCGAGACGGTGCAAGCCGATCTTGCCACCTATGACGGAGTTGAGAAGCTTTACGACAAGATTAAGGCCATTGGGCAACCCGTAGATGCGATCGCCATCAATGCAGGTGTTGGTGTTGGCGGCGAGTTTACCAAGACCGATTTGCAGGAAGAACTCAATTTGATTGAGCTAAACGTCGCCTCAACAGTTCATCTTGCAAAACGATTTATTTATGGGGTTGGTAAATTTTGACTTTTGACTTCCCCGAACGCGAGTGCGTCTCGCTCCAGAAAGGGCTGACCTCACTATCAACGAGAGAAGCCAGCAAAACAAGATCTTAATCTGACAATTGTTATGAATCAACGCATTAAGGTTGAAAAAACTGTAACCATCAACAAGCCAGCAGAGAAACTCTACCGCTTCTGGCATAACTTTCAGAACTTGCCCCGTTTTACAAAGCATCTCAAAGACGTGAAGGTATATAACGACCAGCGATCTCACTGGATAACTAGCGGACCATTGGGCACAACCGTTGAATGGGATGCAGACATTATTGAAGATCGCCCAAACGAATTGATTAGTTGGACTTCAATTGAAGGCGCAGATATTGCCAACTCTGGTTCTATCCGCTTCAAGCCAACACTCAACGATCGCGGCACTGAGGTCAAAGTTGTCACGGAATACAATCCACCGGGTGGAGCAATTGGAGATGCAATTGCCAAACTTTTTGGCGAAGCACCCGAACAGCAGTTAGGAGACGATCTGCGCCGCTTTAAAATGCTGATGGAAACGGGCGAGATTGCGACAACTGAAGGTCAACCGAAAGGACACGACTAACCTTAATAACAATACAGAAGAAAAGCAATGAAAGCAGTTTGCTGGCAAGGAACCAACAAGGTAGAAGTTGAAACCGTACCCGATCCCAAAATCATTAATCCCCGTGATGCGATCGTGAAAATTACATCAACAGCGATCTGTGGCTCTGATTTACATCTGTATAACGGCTACAACCCCACAATGAAAGCGGGTGACATTTTGGGGCATGAATTCATGGGAGAGATCGTTGAACTAGGTAAGGGCGTTAAGAATAAAAAAGTTGGAGATCGCGTTGTTGTCCCATTTACGATTTCCTGCGGATCGTGTTTTTTCTGCAATCGGGATTTATGGTCGCTGTGCGATAACTCCAACCCCAATGCTTGGATGGCAGAAAAAGCTATGGGTCATTCGCCATCGGGCCTCTTCGGCTACTCCGCTTTGACGGGGGGCTACGCAGGAGGTCAAGCGGAATATGCGCGTGTTCCCTTTGCCGATGTCGGGTTATTCAAGATTCCCGACGGATTGGCAGATGAACAAGTCCTATTTTTCACTGATATTTTCCCTACTGGTTATATGGCAGCAGAAAATTGTGACATCCAACCAGGAGATACGGTTGCGATTTGGGGTTGCGGGCCAGTTGGGCAGTTTGCCATCAGAAGTGCCTTCATGCTGGGTGCTGGGCGCGTCATTGCGATTGATCGCGTTCCCGAACGGCTCCAGATGGCAAAAGACGGTGGAGCGGAAGTTTTGAACTATGAAGAAATCGAGGTGGGTGAAGCTCTTAAAGAAATGACTGGGGGTCTGGGTCCCGATTCAGTCATGGATGCCGTGGGAATGGAAGCTCATGGTATGGGCTTGGAAGGCTTTTATGACAAGGCGATGCAAGCGGTGCGAATGGAAACCGATCGCCCCAATGTATTGCGTCAAGCGATCGTTGCCTGTCGTAAAGGTGGTACGGTATCGGTTCCTGGTGTTTACACTGGCTTTGTAGACAAAATACCGATGGGTGCTTTCATGAACAAAGGCTTAACCATGAAAACAGGACAAACACACGTGCATCGATATTTGCAGACATTACTTGATCGCGTTCAAAACGGCGATATTGACCCATCGTTCGTAATCACCCACCGTCTGCCGCTAGAGCAAGCCCCGCACGCCTACGAAATCTTCAAGCATAAGAAAGACAACTGCATCAAGGTCGTGCTTAAGCCAGGTCAGGCTGCTTGAAACCTACGCTCTACAAATACTGCGGGCAAGTGTACTTAAGTAGATGAACAAAAATATTTACAGTCATTGCGAGCGTACTCCTTCGGAGTACGCTGCATTAGTTTGGGACTTTGTGTACTTAGAAAAGACTATTCAGGGGGAACGGGCAACAGGCAACAGAGAAACCCACGCTTAAAAACATGGGATTGGAACAGGCTTTAAGGATGACTACGACAGAACGAAAATCTAAAGTCAACTATAGTTAAAAAACTATTATTTTTTCGAGGAGAAAAATAGAAGAGTATAGGACTTACTCTCGGTTGGTTTAATCAATTTTGAGGACAAACAAGTTAATGTTGAAAATTTGTGTGACTTTTTTGTGTGCCATCTTCCTGAGCTTTAATTTAGCGATCGCCAACGCTTGGGCAACTGGTGAATTTTCTCGGACTTGTCAGAGCATTAGTGTTGAGGGTTCAACTCTCACGGCTAGTTGCGAAAAAGCCGACGGATATACTCTCTCTACAACTTCTATCGACTTAAATCCATATATCGCCAATCTGAATGGAACCTTGAGTTGGGATGGAGATAAATTTGCTCTCACCTGCGGCAATATTGGTTTAGCTGGTACTAACAGACTCCGCGCTGAGTGCGAAAGAGCAGACAGAGAGACATACCTCGGAACATACATCAATCTAGATGAGCATATTGCCAATATTGACGGTAAGCTCAAGTTTGAATAACCTAGAACAGTCACTCTTGTAATCCCTGAAAAAGGAAGTATTAGGAACTTCCAACAAATAAATTATCCAATCTTGTGGGGTAGGTATCTTACCTGTATTTTGTTTTAGGCAGCCAAGGTGTCCACTCCACAATTAGTAATTGGATAATCTCAGGGTGCAATCTACTTAAAAAAAGGCAGAACATATATGTCAGACCAATTTACGTTTACCGTCACTAATAATACCGATCAAGCAATTACAGAGTTGTGGGTATCTCTTGATGAGGATGAATGGTCTCAATTTACCCTTTCTGAAGAAGGGATTCCCACAGGTGAAGCAGTAACGATTGCTTGGGCTGAATATACGAATGATTCGCCCTGTGAATGGTACATCTCTGCTGTATTTGAAGATGAATCAGAAAGTGACTCAGCCTTATTTAACTTCTGTGAAGAACCAGATCTAGTATTCGGATAAATTTTTCTAACCCAACCTATTAACTTCTGAATTCTGAATTCTGAGTTCTGAATTCTGACAAAAAAATTTTAGGGGTGGTTGTGTAACCACCCCTTTATTCCCCTCATATTAGAATTTAATTGCAGCACCCTTTGTAGGATGTATATTAGACATCTTGCTAAAGTCCTTTTTTTCGCCTTCTTCTTTGCGCGGCAGTCGCTCATGGGGGAAACCCCCAAGACCGCGCTGCCTTGCCTTTGCGCCTTTGCGTGAGACAAAAAATTATTTATGCAAGAGGTCTATTTTACTTTGAAATATTAACTAAACTATCAACTTGAGAACTAGCCAAGGTTGGTGCTGTAAAGATACGCGAGTAGAGACTTGATGGTTGCTGGTGAGCAACGACTGGTAGAACTTGGCGAGCATGAGCGGCTAATTCTACTGCTTTGACATCATAAGCCTGTGTTGCCAACTTGGGATAGAACCCGATACCGATGATTGGTAAGAGTAGACAAGCGGTAATAAACAATTCGCGGGGTTTGACATCAGATATTACAGCATCCAAGTGCAACTCTTGATTTTGGTTACCGTAGAACACTTGACGCAGCATCGATAGTAAGTAAATCGGTGTCAAAATCACGCCAACTGCTGACAGCAGCACCACTACAACTTTGAAGCTAGAACTGTAAACATCACTGCTGGCGATACCTAGGAATACCATCAACTCACCCACAAAGCCACTCATCCCTGGTAAGGCAAGAGAAGCCATTGAACCAACGGTAAACAGAGCAAAAGTCTTGGGCATTACCTTCGCCATTCCACCCATTTTATCCATCATCAGGGTGTGGGTGCGATCGTAAGTGACACCAGATAAGAAGAACAAGCTAGCGGCAATCAAACCGTGGGAAACCATTTGGAGTACAGCACCGCTGATGCCGAGTTCCGTGTAGGAGGCAATTCCAATCAGCACAAACCCCATGTGGGCAATTGAAGAGTAAGCCAAGCGACGCTTGAGGTTGGTTTGGGCAAAGGCACAGCAAGCACCATAGACAATGTTCACTACACCCAAAATCGCCAGTACTGGAGCAAAGTAAACATGAGCATCAGGCAGCATCTCAACGTTGATGCGGATGAGAGCGTAACCACCCATTTTCAACAACACACCAGCTAAAATCATCGAACCGGGCGCTGATGCTTCACCGTGAGCATCAGGTAGCCAAGTGTGCAAAGGGAAAATCGGCAGCTTTACACCGAAGGCAATCAAGAAACCTGCGTAAACTAATAGTTCAAAAGCTTTGGGATATTCTTTCATTCCCAGAGTCGCCATATCGAAGGTGACGGTATCTCCTGAGAAGGCCATTGCAAAACCCGCTACCAAAATGAATATTGAAGCAGCAGCGGTGTAAAGTATGAATTTGGTGGCTGCATAGCGGCGGTTTTGTCCTCCCCAAATCGAAATCAGCAGGTAAACCGGCACTAACTCGATTTCCCACATTAAGAAGAACAACAGCAAATCCTGAGCAACAAATACGCCTAGCTGGGCGCTGTACATCGCTAGCATCAAACCATAAAACAATCGCGGCTTGTTGGTAACTTTCCAAGCCGCGAATATTACGAGGGTATTGATTAAGCCTGTCAGAAGTACCAAGGGCATCGATAAACCATCAACCCCCACAGCCCAATGTAAACCCAACTGCGGTACCCAAGGATAGTTTTCTACCAATTGCAGTGTTGAGGTTTGGAAGTCATATTTATACCAAAAGGTATAAATCATCAATGCGAAATCTGCGAAAGCAACTCCTAAACCGTACCAACGGACGGTTTTACCTTCTTTATCTGGGATTAACGGGATGGCTAAGGCAGCCACCAGGGGCAAGGCAATTATGGCTGTTAACCAAGGAAATTCCATAGCATTCATCACTTCTGACAATCAATTTCACTTTTCGCTTTTGATTACATTATATTAAGCAGTTTGTACTTTTGTAAACGCGATCGCTCCTGAAAAGATTAAATTTTAGATTTAGATAGTAATAAATACTTATTTACAACTGCTGTAGCCCATTGTAAATGTAAAGTTTTACAACGTCAACAAAAAACGGCGACTAATGCCACCGTCTTAATTTATGGTTTCGTCTGATTTTGGCTTGATGAGTGTTTGCTCAGTTTCAAACAATCCGGTTAACAATTGTCCAGACTTCACCATCTGAGCGGACGTGGGGAACAGAGATTGTCTTGAATCCAGTAATAAAGGGTTTGTAATAAACTTGCCAATATATAGGACTCAGTTCATCAGCGCAACGTTTGAGTAGCCGGATTTCTGTAGCTAGTTCTGCTGCGAGTTGATTAACTCGTTGAGCATGAACCTGAGCTAGTTTTTTTGCTTCTTCTAGCTGCTGCTGTTGGGTAAGTTGTTTTGATTCAATTTGCCAACGGGCTAATTGGGCTTGTTTTTGCTGTACTTGCAATTCCAGGGCTGCAACTGCATCATCTATGCCCTTGAGTTCAGCAGATAATTGGGGATTTTCTCTGGCCTGGCGACGGTAAGCCTCAACCATTGCCAAGGCTGAATCATTTTCGCCAGATATTACATTATTAATAGTGAGTGCAGCGCGTTCTTGCTGGAGAGCTTGAATTTGAGATTTAAGCGCCGTTATTTCAGTTTGAATTTGATCCATAAGTGTAGGGAGTGGGGACTGGGGATTGGGAATTGGGAATTGGGGATTGGGACTAGGGAGGTGGGCAGATGGGGAGAATAACTCTAAACTCCTAACTCCTAACTCCTAACTTTTAACTCAACACTCCCAATGCCCAATGCCCATATCTTCTAACTTTTTGCGCCTTGGATATCCAGAGAAAGCGATCGCACATTGGCTATAATTCCTTCTTGTTCCCAAGCACTGGACATTGCGGCTTCCACAGCCTTTGAGTGTAACTCATCTGTCAAAGCTAACAGTGTCGGTCCTGCACCACTAATCACCATGCCATAAGCACCAGCCGTAACAGCTGCTAAATTAACAGAATCGTAACTAGGAATTAAAGCTTTGCGATAGGGCTGATGCAATTTATCTTGCAAAGCTGCCTTTAACCATTCTGCTTTACCAGTTTCCAAGCCACGCAACAATAAACCCAAATGTGCGGTATTGAAAATTGCATCTGCACGACTGACTTCGGTTGGCAGAACCTGCCGCGCTTCTGAAGTGGAAAGTTCAAAATCAGGAATAGCTAAGACTGGTATGATATCTTGATGCCAGGGAACATCACAAATTTCCCAACCTGCACCACTGGTGGCAGCTAGCCGACATCCCCCCAACAAAGCTGGAACTACATTATCAGGATGTCCTTCCATTGCGATCGCTAACTCCATCACCTGGGACTGACTCATCGGCGTACCCTCAAGTTGATTCGCCGCAACCAACCCACCAACAATTGCGGTGGCGGAACTACCCAAACCCCTCGCCAAGGGGACACCCAGTTGAATTTCTATTTTTACCGATGGCGGTGTTTGCTCTATATGTTGATAGAATCTGATAAACGCTTGGTACAGGAGATTGCTTTCATCAGTTTGTACTCGTTGGGCTTCTTCACCTGTAACGGCAATGGTTAACCCACCCTCTTCCACACGAGTGAACTTGAACTGGTTGTACAGCTTTAAAGCTGCACCGATGCAATCAAAACCAGGCCCCAAATTAGCAGTCGTGGCGGGAACGGTAACAGTGACACCAGAAACAACAGACATCTGCAAAAACTCCCTAATCAATCAACCAGCATCCCACGTAAAGGGTTAATTTGCTCATCTGGTTTTTAATTAAGCAGGGTAGCAGAGCTAGCTGTGCTACACCATCATGCATTGGATTTAAATGAAAATCGCTATTATTTTTTCCCTATATAGCAATACTTTGTGCGATTTTGGAAGGTAAAAGATGAGTGTAAAGTTGTGAAAATGACCAAGCGCCGTTGGGGCGGGAGTAGGGAGTAGGGAGTGGGGAGTAGGGAAAAAATAGCGACCCCAACCACCGCTCTACAAGCCCCGTCTTTTAAGACGATTGCAAAGGCCCAAGGTCTCAGAGCTATGTTCAATGCTGTCTTCCCCACTCCCTTCTTGTTGACAATTATTAACCAAAAATGGGTTTCAGTATGTAGGGGGTACAAGTAAGCTATCGCACAATTGAAACACCAAAAAAAACTTAGTAAAGCACATCGTAAATATAATTAATTTCTAAGTTTATCTAATTAATATAAAATCCAAATCATTACTTAGTAATCCAGAATAAAGTCAGAATCGTTGTAGTGCATCTGATTCTCATGCCAAAACGGATTGCTTAGGCCTAGCCCGTGGTAGATATCGCCAGCCACTTCAGTACAGAATTCACTATTCGTAATAATGCTGAAATTTTGCGGAAATAGTAAATATTAAATTCATCTTTGTGCTGAATTGTGATGCAAGAATCAATCTAATGTGCTTTTAAATATGAAGCTTAGATGTAGCTAGCCGTAGGGATAGTTAACCCAAAAATTATATTCAATAGCCTAATTCTTAGTATAATTTTCAGTACTATTACTGATTAATAAAAATTTTCTAGCCTTAATCTATCACTGATGCCATAGCCGAAAAAGAACAACCCATCGCCACCGCAGAACAAAAGTATAAATTGCGCCTCAAATCTCAAATTGAAGGAAATATTCATGGCAAATTCAGTTTTCAACTTATCTAACCTCAACGGCTCTAACGGCTTTAAAATCAATGGCATTCTCGCAGGTGATAACTCAGGCATCTCTGTCAGCAGTGCGGGGGATATCAACGGCGACGGCTTCGACGACTTGCTTATCGGGGCAAAGCGTGCCGACCCCAACGGCTCTGACTCAGGGCAGAGCTACGTGGTGTTTGGCAAAAGCACAGGCTTTAGCACAGCCCTCAACCTCTCCACCCTCAACGGCTCCAACGGTTTTAAAATCAACGGCATTGCGGCAGGTGACCAATTAGGCGTCTCTGTCAGCAGTGCGGGGGATGTCAACGGCGACGGCTTCGACGACCTGATTATCGGGGCTTCATTTGCCGACCCCAACGGCTTGAGTTCAGGGCAAAGCTACGTGGTATTTGGCAAAAGCACAGGCTTTAGCTCAACTCTTGACCTCTCCACCCTCAACGGCTCTAACGGCTTTAAAATCAACGGTATTGCAGTAGGTGACCTCTCAGGTACCTTTGTCAGTAGTGCGGGGGATGTCAACGGGGATGGATTCGACGATGTGATTATCGGAGCAATATTTGCCGACCCCAACGGCACCAATTCAGGGCAGAGCTATGTGGTGTTTGGCAAAAGCACAGGTTTTAGCACCAACCTCGACCTCTCAACCCTCAATGGCTCTAACGGCTTTAAAATCAACGGCATTCTCGCAGGTGACAACTTAGGCAACTCTGTCAGAAGTGCGGGGGATATCAATAATGACGGCTTTGATGACTTGCTTATCGGGGCAAGGCGTGCTGACCCCAACGGTTCCGACTCGGGGCAGAGTTATGTGGTGTTTGGTAGTAGCGGTGGCTTTAGCGCGACCCTCAATCTCTCCACCCTCAACGGCTCTAACGGCTTCGCTATTAATGGCATCGCTCTGGGTGATTACTCAGGCAACTCTGTCAGTAGTGCGGGAGATATCAATGGCGACGGCTTTGATGACCTGATTATCGGAGCATCAAGCGCTGACCCGAACGGCTTCCAATCAGGGCAAAGCTACGTGGTGTTTGGTAAAAACACAGGTTTTAGCGCGACCCTCAATCTCTCCACCCTCAATGGTTCTAACGGCTTCGCTATCAACGGCATCGCTGCGTATGACTCCTCAGGTATCTCTGTCAGCAGTGCTGGGGATGTTAATGGCGATGGCTTCGACGACCTGATTATTGGGGCAACATTTGCCGATGCCAACGGGTCGAGTTCTGGGCAGAGCTACGTGGTGTTTGGCAAAAGCACAGGCTTTAGCGCGACCTTCAACCTCTCTACCCTCAACGGCTCTAACGGCTTTGCTATCAACGGTATTGCAGTGGAAGACTTCTCTGGCAACTCTGTTAGCAGTGCCGGGGATGTCAACAATGATGGCTTCGATGACCTGATTATCGGGGCATTTGGGGCTGACCCCAATGGCTCTTCTTCAGGGCAGAGTTACGTGGTGTTTGGCAACGGCGCTCCTGTCCTTGACCTCAATGGCTTGGGCAGTAACTCTGTGGGGATTAATTTTAGCGCCACCTTTACTGATACTCCCGTCTCCATTGTCGATAACGACTTCATTCTGACGGACAACAACGCTACCCTAGCTGGTGCTACCATCACCATTACTAATCTCTTAAATGGTACAGCTGAAAGTCTGAGCGCTACTGCGATCGCCAACATTACCGCTACTTACAATCCCACCACAGGCATTCTTACTCTCAGTGGTACGGATACAATTGCCAATTACCGACAAGTCTTTGCCAGCCTTACTTATAACAATACAGCTGGTTCTCCTAACACCACTAACCGGATAATTGAGTTTGTCGTCAATGACGGGCAAGCTTTCAGTAACACGAGTGCAGTGGCGACTACTACCTTAGCTTTTAACGCCAATGGCAACCAAGCGCCAACTGCCATCAATGATGTCTTCAGCACTAGTGAAGATACAGTTGTCAATGGTAATGTACTAGTTGCCAATCCCACTACCCCCGACAGTGACCCGAACAACGACACTTTAACCGTGACACAGGTTAATGGCAATGGTGCGGGTGTAGGCAACCAGATTACTTTAACTTCTGGCGCTTTGCTAACTCTTAACAGCAATGGCAGTTTTGTCTACAACCCTAACGGTCAATTTGAATCTTTGGGTGTGGCAGCCACTGCCAGCGACAGTTTTACTTATACTATCAGTGATGGTAATGGCGGCACCAGCACAGCAACAGTCAATCTAACCATCAACGGTGTCAACGATGAAGCGACTATCACTGGCACAAGCACCGCAGTCGTTACAGAAGATGCAACTACCCCAAATCTGACAGCTACCGATTCCCTTACCGTTAGTGATGTTGATGCAGGCCAAAGCTTATTCAACACCACAGTCACTTCCGCCACAGGAAATCTCGGTAGCCTCAGCATTACCAGTGCGGGAGCTTACACTTATAGCGTTGCTAACAGTGCAGTACAGTCTCTTGGTGCTGGTCAAACTCAGACTGAAACCTTTACTGTTACCTCTATTGACGGTACAGCTAGCCGAAACATCATTGTCACCATCAACGGTGTTAATGATGTTGCGACTATTACTGGCACAGCCACCGCATCTGTGACAGAAGATGCAACTACCCCAAATCTGACAGCTACCGATTCCCTTACCGTTAGTGATGTTGATGCAGGCCAAAGCTTATTCAACACCACAGTCACTTCCGCCACAGGAAATCTCGGTAGCCTCAGCATTACCAGTGCGGGAGCTTACACTTATAGCGTTGCTAACAGTGCAGTACAGTCTCTTGGTGCTGGTCAAACTCAGACTGAAACCTTTACTGTTACCTCTATTGACGGTACAGCTAGCCGAAACATCATTGTCACCATCAACGGTGTTAATGATGCTGCGAGTATCACGGGCACAGCCACCGCAGTCATTACAGAAGATGCAACTACCCCAAATCTGACAGCCACAGGTTCCCTTACCGTTAGTGATGTCGATGCAGGTCAAAGCTTATTCAACACTACCGTCACTTCAGCTACAGGGAATCTCGGTAGCCTCAGCATTACCGCTGCTGGAGCTTACACTTATAGCGTTGCTAACAGTGCAGTACAGTCTCTCGGTGCTGGTCAAACTAAGACTGAAACCTTTACTGTTGACTCTGTTGACGGCACGGTGACTCAAGATATTGTCATCACCATCAACGGTGTTAACGATGGAGCGACTATTACTGGCACAGCTACCGCAGTCGTTACAGAAGATGCAACTACCCCAAATCTGACAGCCACAGGTTCCCTTACCGTTAGTGATGTTGATGCAGGTCAAAACATCTTCAACACCACAGTCACTTCCGCTACAGGAAATCTCGGTAGTCTCAGCATTACCAGTGCGGGAGCTTACACTTATAGCGTTGCTAACAGTGCAGTACAGTCTCTCGGTGCCGGTCAAACTAAGACTGAAACCTTTACTGTTACCTCTGTTGACGGCACAGCTAGCCGAAACATCATTGTCACCATCAATGGTGTCAACGATGTTGCGACTATTACTGGCACAGCTACCGCAGTCGTTACAGAAGATGCAACTACCCCAAATCTGACAGCTACTGGTTCCCTTACCGTTAGTGATGTTGATGCAGGTCAAAGCTTATTCAACACTACGGTCACTTCCGCTACAGGAAATCTCGGTAGTCTCAGCATTACCAGTGCGGGAGCTTACACTTACAGCGTTGCTAACAGTGCCGTGCAGTTCTTAGGTGCTGGTCAAACTAAGACTGAAACCTTTACTGTTACCTCTGTTGACGGCACAGCTAGCCGAAACATTATTGTCACTATTAACGGTGTTAATGATGCACCAACAGTGAATAGTGCGATCGCAGATCGAACTACTGTTGAAAATAGTGTCTTCAACTTCACCGTTCCCGCTAACACCTTTGCTGATGTCGATACAAGCAACACCTTAACTTATACCGCCACCTTAGATAACGGTAACGCCTTACCTAGCTGGTTAACCTTCAATTCCAGTACTCGCATTTTTAGTGGCACACCTGCGGCTGCTAATGTGGGAACCATCAGCGTCAGACTTACAGCCAGAGACACGAGTAACGCAACTGTCAGTGATATTTTTAACCTGACAGTTACTCCCCTCAACTTGACGGGAACCGCGAACGCCAATAGCCTCACAGGCACAGCTAGCAACAACATCATTGATGGATTAGCTGGTAACGATACCCTCAATGGTGGTGCAGGCAATGATACCCTTATTGGCGGTGCGGGTAATGATATCCTCACAGGTGGAACTGGTGCCGATCAGTTCCTTTACAACACTTCTGCTGCCTTTACAACTTCTGCTGTGGGTGTAGATACAATTACTGATTTCAATCGTTCCCAAGGCGACAAAATTGTACTGGATAAAACCACTTTCAATGCAATTACTTCTAATGCAGGAACGGGTTTTAGTAATGCCAGTGAGTTTGCTGTGATTAATTCAGACACGACAATTTTACTGGGCATCACCACTGCGGAAATTATCTACAACTCTTCCAATGGAAAGTTGTTCTACAACCAAAATGGCATCTTGGTTGGTTTGGGGAGTGGGGGTCAATTTGCGACTTTGACTGGTGCGCCGAGTTTAATAGCTACTGACTTCATCATTCAAGCGTAGCAAGAGGTTTAGTGTATGGGCTGGGTAAATATTTTACCCAGTCTACTTTTCATTGAAAAGTTCTCGAAGTTGTCTCACCACTATTGAACACATCCAACTCGCACCGCTGTAATTGCAGCCTCAGTGCGGTTCGTGACTCCTAACTTATTTAGTACTTGGCTGACATGATGTCTAATGGTAGAAGGACTCAATTTCATCCGTTGAGCGATCGCTTCATTACTCAATCCTAAAGCCAAAAGTGTTAACACCTCTGCCTGTCGCTTGCTCAGTTCATATACAGGAGGGGATGATGGTTGAATCGGTTGCAGCAACGCCTGAATCACCTCTGCTGCCAAAATAGATCTACCAATGGCAGCGCAACGTATAGCATCCGCTAACTCATCAATCGAGACACCCTTGAGCAAGTAGCCAATGGCTCCCGCTTGCATTGCTTTCTTTACCAAGCCCTTGTCTAGAAAACTGGTCAAAATTAAAACCTGAATTTGTGAGTATTTTTTGCGGATAACTCTTGTGACTTCCGCCCCATTCATCCCCATCATCATCAAATCCATCAGCACTACATCTGGTTGCAAGTTTTCGCAAAGACGTACTGCTTCATCTCCATTACCCGCTTCCCCCACTAATTCAATGTCATCAAACGCCAGCAAGAGAAATTTAATACCTCCCCGCAAGATTTGATGATCGTCAACAGTTATGACCCGAATTGGTTTGACCAATTTATTTGTTTCCATATTTAAATCCGGGCTTTTAATAGCATTTTTTTAATACATGGATATTATTTTCTATTATTCCATCGTTAATTTTTTAGACAAAATTCTTAATCTTTAATTTTTATTTGTTACTAACGAATAATATAAAAATTCACAATCATCAATTATAATGTGTCTTTTCTAAATTAAGTCAAGTTAAATAAATATAACTATATAGGACTTACGCATTGACATAAAAGCAAAAATGGCAGATAGAGTTTTCAAAGCTTTTATCTAGGTTTTTCAATCATATTTTGGCGATCGCCAGCAATCAAAAGCAACCTCCAAAAGCCTGGAACAACGTATTTACGTTGATACACAAAATAGTTCTTTTGTACAGTGCGTAAGTCCTAATTACTTATTCTCTTAAAGATTTATATCTGGCGACAAATTAAGTGATATCACTTCAATAGTCTAGTAGAGTGGGTTACTGCTGAGGGTACGGCACCACATGAAGGTTTTGGTGCGTTAGGCTACGCCATAACACACCCTACTAGCGTCCTAACCGCAAAAAGTCAGTTACATCATGAGCTAAGGGACTTCCAGTTTAAAAAACATCCCATTGTAGGGGCGCACAGCTGTGCGCCCCTACAAACGTACAAATAATTTGGGACAATTTATTTTTTGGAAGTCTCTAAGTAAAATTAACGCATTTTAAGTGAGCGATCGCAATAGCGTTTGAACGCACCCCAACTAATTGCAAGCAATATAACGTGAGTTCGATGGGTTGAAAAAGGCAAAAAGCTTGCTATGTATTGAAATCTCCTTATTCTCTCTGCGCCTCTCTTGCCTCGTGCGTGAAATAAATCATCCCGCAATTATGCAACGCCAAATGAGCTTACCCTTTCCCTTAGTTTGAAAGTTGCAATGGACACATTAAATATGTACCTCATAACAGTATGTAGGATGAGCATTGCCCACCCTACTTTTTACTAGAAGTTCTCGAAGTTAGCGATCGCCACTTTCATCTTATCCACCACCTCATCCACAGATATAGTTCCCAATTCCCCAGAGGCACGAGTCCGGATACTCAAGGTATTACTTTCCACTTCCTTAGCTCCCACGACTGCCATCACAGGTATTTTATCTTTCTCTGCGTTGCGAATGAGTTTACCCAAGCGATCGCCACTAGTATCCACCTCTGCACGGATACCCAATGCTTGCATCTTCGCTACCACATCTTTAGTAAAATCTAACTGTGCTTCACCCACGGGTAGTAATCTAGCTTGCACTGGCGCCAACCACAAGGGAAAATCCCCCGCATACTCTTCAATCAAAATCCCAATCAACCTTTCCAGCGAACCAAAAGGCGCACGGTGAATCATCACCGGACGTTTGCGAGAACCATCTTCAGCAACGTACTCTAACTCAAAACGTTCTGGCAAGTTGTAATCTACCTGCACAGTTCCCAATTGCCATTCCCGTTCTAGGGCATCACTGAAGATAAAATCGAGTTTCGGCCCATAAAAAGCCGCTTCTCCAATTCCCTCAAAGTGTTCCATCCCCAAGGTTTCAACTGCACGGCGAATCGCACCTTCAGCTTTATCCCAAACTTCATCGCTACCAATATACTTATCACTAGCTGGATCGCGGAAACTCAGTCTAGCTTTAAAGTTCTTCAGTTGCAGTTTATTAAACACCGATAAAATCAAATCCACCACGCTGAGGAATTCGCTATCGAGTTGTTCTGGGGTGACGAACAAGTGAGAATCATCCACAGTAAAACCGCGCACCCGCGTTAAACCGCCTAATTCCCCCGATTGTTCGTAGCGATAAACAGTACCGAATTCTGCCAAGCGCATCGGTAGTTCTCGATAGGAACGCAACTCACTCTTATATATTTGGATGTGGAAAGGGCAATTCATTGGCTTCATAACGAAGCCTTGTTCCTGCGCGGTTGCTTCTTCATCCTCCGCCATTAACGGGAACATATCTTCTTTATATTTTTGCCAATGTCCAGAGGTTTTAAATAAATCGACTTTGGCAATGTGGGGCGTTACCACAGGTAAATAACCGCGTTTTAGTTGTTCCTGTTTGAGGAAGTCTTCTAAAAGACTCCGCAACAAAGTACCTTTGGGCGTCCACAAAGGTAAACCCGGTCCCACCAAGTCAGAAAATATAAATAATCCCAGTTCTTTACCGAGTTTCTTATGATCTCGCCGCAACGCTTCTTCTTTGCGTCGCTTATACTCAGCAAGTTGTTCTGGACTTTCCCAAGCGGTAGCGTAGATGCGTTGTAGTTGGGCTTTGGTTTCATCGCCACGCCAATAAGCGCCAGCAACACTTTCTAATTCAATGGCTTTGGGGTTTAATTCACTAGTGTTTTCCACATGAGGCCCCGCACACAAATCCCACCATTCATTTCCCAGATGGTAAATCGTGATTGGTTCCTGTTTAATATCTGCGAGGATTTCTAACTTATAAGGTTCCTTAATTTCCTGAATCCGGCGTTCGGCTTCTTCGCGGCTGACTTCTTCCCGAATAACTGGTAACTTGCGATTGATAATCTTCACCATCTCTTTTTTGATGGCTTTGAGATCGTTTTCGCTAAATGGTTCTGGGTTGTCAAAGTCATAATAAAATCCGTTTTCAATCCAAGGACCAATTGTAACTTGCGCCTTGGGAAACAGCTTTTGTACTGCCATTGCCATTACATGGGAAGCAGTGTGGCGAATCTTTTTTAACTTCTCGGATTCGCTGGTACGCGGTAAATAAATTTTTTCAGGTTGTCCTGACTCTTCTGAAGGATTTGATGATAATTTTAGCGACATTGGCTGCTGAACCATTGGCGAAGTTATTACAAAAAGCGATCGATCTGAATCTGTAGGCTTATTCAACTATAACGGCATTGGGCATGGGGCATTGGAAGGGGCAGAGGGGCAGAGGGGCAGAGGGGATTGAACTTGGCACATTGAACTCTCCTCTGCTCCCCTGCTCCCCTGCTCCCATACCCAATCCCCTATCTATACCTATAGACACCTTTCCAAAGGAACTGTACAAACCACATAGCAAAACCATATAATAAAAAGTGTAATTTTTGTTACAAAATATCAGATTTTCTCAATTTATTGCATGTCAGAGAAATAAGATAATTGTTAAGAATCGTGAATAACGTTAATATTAGCTAAGAAAGTTGAAAATATCCTTCTGATTTATGCGAGACTCAAACTTACCAGGGACTCAGTTGCTGAAAGAGGTTTTAGAACCCCTGCTCGATGATTTTCAGTATTGGTTTACGCGATCGCGGGACTTACTCGAAAGCGAGCAACTCTCATTTATGAGCAACCAAGAGCAATCAGACTTGCTCTTGCGTGTCAAGCAAGCCCAAGAAGAACTAAACACCGCAAAAATGCTGTTTGCTGCTACTGACGGACAAGTAGGAATTGATATGGCAACTTTAATGCCTTGGCATCAATTAGTAACGGAATGTTGGAATGTAGCAATGCGCTTTCGTCAAGCGCCTGAAGTCTAAGCAGCATCCGCTAAACTTCTATGACTGCTTACCGATGTTGTCCATGCAAGACGGCATATTCAGCAGTTAAACAAATACTACAAAATTCTTAACATTTTCTTAAGTTTGTTTAGATTAACAAAAGAATGTATCCTATGTTACCGTAAGTGAAATAACGGTTGACAGATCGCCCCATATCAATGCAAGCGCACGAACAGTGCGTTAAATATTTGTCCTAATTGTGAGCTTAAATGTGAGCCACAGTGTAGGTCAACCAAAACGTTACAAAATAAACTTTTAAAAATTGCTGCCCTGGAGGAAAATCCAATGTTACACCTGCTTTACATCTTTGCTTTTACAATCCTTGCATTTATAGCTGTAGGCAACTTAATTCGTAACCTGATTATGTTCAGTTTCGATCGGGAGCGAACTTACCCAACAAATTCCTCGCCAATGGGTAATCAAGGCAGTTTTGGTTATTACGCATCAAGAAAACAGTTGGTAGCACATCCAGAGTTATTAGATAGCGCGGGCAATTTAATCAAAGAACCATTATTGGTGATGCGTTCAATTAACGTTGAAGATGCTCGTCAACATTTGGATGCACTTTATGAAGCATCTCCAGGGCACAAAAGTGAAAATTCAGAGGAAGCATAGCATAAAAGTTGAAAGTTACGAGTTAAAGATTAAGACAGACCTTGGTGGGCTGCGATTGTGTAAAGTACTCACCTTGGTTTTTTTATTGGCGATCGCTTCCCCATACTTCTGATACCCTAACCTTAGGCAACTACAACAGTTTGTAACAGCAGTAAGAGAAAAGCTAAATCCATCTGAGTAGCGGAAATTATCTGGTTGTGTTTGAGGTTAGTAGCATACAGCAGAATTCACAATTCAGGAGTCAGAATGGGCTACGCCCCGCTGGGCTAACAGAATTAGAATAGGCTCTATGGCTCATTTTGAGACCTAAATGCTGTACTTCATTAACTTGAAATCTGCTGTAAAATAACCTGCGATCTATTATTTAGAAGTGCATTGACCAGATTTGAGTTTATAGTAGATAGGCCACCAGTATCACAACAGTCTCGTAGGCGTGGTAAGGGCAAAGGGCTTGAAAATTGGAAAAAGACAGTGCGACAAGAGGCTGAAAAATACTGGTCTTCGGAACAAAAAAAAGCTTCTGGGTGGGTTATGCTCCAGATAACCTATTTCTATGATTCTGTTGAAATGGATGTAGATAATATACCGAAGCCTATTCAAGATGCAATTAATGGACTAGCCTACGACGACGATTCTCAAGTAAGCGATCTTCTGGTTAGAAAGAGAAATTTGTCAGGTAACTTTAGAATAGAAAACATGACCCCAACATTGGCGGAAGGCTTTGGCCGTGGCAATGAATTCTTACATATTGTCATAATTGATGCTCCTAACCAAGAGGTAGTTACTTGATGACAACTTCAACTGCAAATTTAGAAAGAGAGCGATTGCTGAAACTAGCAGAGGAGTATCGCCAGAAGGGTTACGAAGTTTTTTTTCATCCAAATCCACAAGACTTGCCTGACTTCCTGAAGAACTATCGCCCCGACATGATAGTACGTCGTGGAGAAGAAAATGTAGTTATTGAAGTCAAGTCACGCTCCTCACTTAATTCTTATAATCAAGACTTACGTAATTTAGCTCAAGCGGTAGAAAAACATCCTGGTTGGAGATTTGAATTCGTAATGACTAACCCGGAGGATATAATGTATTCTCTGAAAGCTGAGGGTTCTCTTCAAGAACATGAAATAAAATCACAGTTGCAAGTCGTAAGGCAACTTACAACTCAACATCCAGAATCAGCTATCTTATATTCTTGGTCTTTGGTAGAAGCAACTTTGAGACTTATTGCCCAAAAGGAAGAGCTAAGTTTAGAAAGATTTGATCCACTCTACTTAGTGAAGCAACTAGCAATTGAAGGTGTAATTTCAAAATCTGAGTATGAGTTACTAATGAATGCACTCTTATTACGTAATTCTATTGCTCATGGCTTCAAAACTACAGAACTTACGCAAAATACTGTATGTGAATTGCTCGAGCTTACAGAGCAGTTATTGAGAACTCTACACACTGATGAGGAAGTAGGCTAACACTGCATTGGTTGGAGCAAATGGTAGAACAGCCCTGGTGCTGAATTTCAGGTCATGCTGGCGACTAATCGCACTCAGCATAAAATAGGGAGTGGTAAATTCCCTACTCCCTACTGCCTTGTTATGCTTCAATAACCACCCGTAAATTACCGCGTTTTTTGGCAACGCGACAAGCAGTCGTACTACCAGAACGCTCGAATTCTAAATCGAGGACTGTAGTACCAACTTGCAAATTATGCAAGGACAGGCGATTAATCGATTCTGGCAAAGCGGGGTCGATTATTCGCAAGCAGTTATTCTGAGCATCAGGTACCAAGTTGACTATCATTTGCAGTAATTGGAAGACACTTCCAGTAGCCCAAGCTTGGGGTGTGCAGGCAACTGGATACTGCACGGGGGCATTATCTCCGTTACGCTCGTAGCCACAGAAAAGTTCTGGAGGACGTTGGTAGGATTGCTGACTAGTCATGTCAAATAAACCTTGGAAAATTTCCAAAGCTTGATCGATGAGACCGAGCGATCGCAATCCCATTGCAATCAAAGCGTTATCATGAGGCCAAACTGAGCCTATGTGATAGCCCATTGGATTATAAGCGGGTGACAAGCTACTCAGGGTACGAATACCCCAACCGTTAAACATATCTCGTGCCCGCAAGCGTTCTGCCACACTGTAGGCTTTTTCGTGTGTAAAGATGCCTAAATGTAGACAATGACCTGGATTTGAGGTAATACTATCTACGCGCTTACCATCTCCATCCAAAGCCAAAGCGCAGAAATCCTGGTCTTCCATCCAAAAATCTCGATTAAAACGCACCTTGAGATTTCTGGCTTCTTCTTGCCAACGGTCTGCCAAATCAAGCCGCTTCTTCATCCTAGCTATTTCTGCTAGACGCATTTTTGCAGCGTAGACGTAAGCTTGGACTTCACATAGAGCGATGGGGCCGTTAGCTAGTTCTCCCTTATGGTCAACAATACAATCACCAGAATCTTTCCAACCTTGGTTAGCAAGACCCCGTTTAGATTTACGGTAGTAAGTGAGGTAGCTAGTTTCTTGAGTATTGCGATCGATCCACTCCATTGCTGCTAGAGCATTCGGCCAAAGTTGCTCTAGGAGTTCTTGGTCGTTAGTCCAAGCATAATGTTCGGCATACAGCATCAGCCATAGGGGAGTGGCATCAACAGTACCGTAGTAAGGTGTATGGGGAATTTCTTGACACCGAGCCATTTCCCCCAAACGTAACTCGTGCAAAATTTTACCTGGTTCTTCTTCCCGCCATTCATCATCGGTTTTACCTTGATATGTCGCAAGTAGTATCAGGGTTTCTTTGGCGATTTGCGAGTTTAACATTAGGGTTTGGGAAGCTGTAATCAGGGAATCCCGGCCAAACAATGTAGAAAACCACGGCACTCCAGCGGAAACAGTTTTATGCTTACCAAAAGACTGGCGCAACAAATACATATCTTGCTCAGCCCGTTCAATGACTCGATTGAAGATGCTTTTGTCTGAGCTAATGCGTGTAATTTGTTGTACCCAATGTTGTTCTTCCATCAACTCAGCGGCTTTCGCCTGTCCTAAGGTAACGGCGGCGCTGACAGTTGAACTAGACTGGTTGTTTTTCAACATGCTCACCCGGTAGCCGAGTTTTTGGGTTTCGTGAGAAGCCAACTCTAGTTGCCAAACCGCAGTATAACCCTTGAAATAGTCTGGTTGCCGATGCTGGAATAGAAGACGGGATTCCATCACCGAGCCATCCAAACCTTGATAGGCGAGTGTTAAAGATTCTTCCCTAGAGGCGTGGCGCTCTTTGGCTATAGGCGAAACGCCATCGACGAGAGAAAACATTCCTTCCTCAGCCGTCGGTTCCACTAAACGTAAAAGCCTACCTCGTTTCTCCCTGTCATAACCCCGGACTTCAAATAAATCAACAAAATCGGCATCGAAGCTGATGCTGAGTTCAAAGCTGACGGTGGTGGTGCTGTAGTTAGAAACTTCTATTTCTTCAAATAGTGCGCCATTAAGCACCATTTCCCGGCTAATTCCTATAGTCTCGGCTCTCAAGCGTTCGTCGATTCTAGGGTTGGTACACAAAACTGACAGTGAAAACCCTTTTTCGGCACTACTACTTAAGAGTACAGGCGATCGCCCTTCAATTTGCAACTCCAAGCGATTCAGAAATCGCGTATCACAGCAAAACAGTCCCATGCTGGGGTTCCCATCATTGAGGGAACAGCCTGAAATGTTCCCTATGGTATCTGTGACGAAAAATAAATCATCATCTTTAACCGTCAGTGTTGGCTGTGGTCTTTCACTGACAACACAAGGCCACTCTGGGATAGGTAATTCGTCAGCAGCAATAAAAGTTTTTCCATCCACTAAAATTTTTTCTGGAGTCATGAGTGCATCTGATGTCATTAGCCAAAGTTCCGCGTACAGGTCTATATTTTTGGTATCGTATTATTTATAGCCGTTCTCGATTGCGTGGAATACATCCTCAAAGAAGAGAGAGTAGGTAAGAGATTAATAGCCCTTTCACATGAAGTATGCCAAAAGGAACCCTGTGGTCAAAGCTGCCCAGACCACCTTCAGACCAAGACAATTGTTCTCGTGCAGCAGCCAATAATTTTCCGGGATCGATCTTTTGAAAATTTCGAGAGGCGATCGCCGCTTTAGGGTGGTAGTTTAGCACAGTTACTAACCTTTTAACTTTTTACTTTTGTCTTGTTTGGTGATGATAAAGGCGATCGAGAATGTATATTGAGCTTAGTGGTCTATCATTTAAAACATCACAATGTCAGCCAATGGATGAAAAGACTTGAGTTAAGAACAAAGCGATCGCGGTCAATGACTACGCCACACTAAGGTGCAAAAGACGAATACATTGCCGCTGTTGCTTTATTTCCGACTCAAAGCTTTTAAATTTTGTAAATGAAGCTAGCTGCACGCACTCCTGCTAATTAGTAACAAAGTGTTGCGTTTACCTGAGCCAAAAGTGCTTATTAGCGTTGTTTACATATTGAAACTGTTTATTTAACTTGAGAGTCCTTTGGAATTTGTACAATGCAGCTGTGACGTGGATCTTGTTGAGATTGGGCGTTTAACGATAATTCATGAGCATTTCGACTTCTGTGCTGAGTGATCTGCTAAAGTCCCTACCCTACTTGCGGCCCCAGCTATATTTTAAGGCTTCACTAACGGCGCTCTCCCACGCGATGGAAGATCAAGTTTTGGCTGCGACTTTAGCCCAACCCCTTGTAATTGCTAGTTTTCAGAGAGAGCGATTCTACCGCCAAGAAGCTCATCGCTACCAGCGACTTGCCTTGCGAAGCAATCAAATATACGTATTGTCGGCTCCGGAAACTGATTTTGCTAACAGTTCGGAACACTACGAAAAAGTAGCTTTTGAGCCAGAGGATGGCTTAAGTCACGAGTGGCATTTGGTTGTGATTGCTGACAGCTACGCGACTTGTTTGGTTTGCCGGGAAAACCTTGGTTCTATTGCCAAAAACAAGGAACTACCAGAGCAAAGCCCCAGCCTGGATATGGACACAGCGCGAAGATTTGAGGGAATTTGGACATCAGAAAGGGGAGTTAGCCTCAAAGCCGCCGAATTGCTGTTAGAGAGGATCTTGGTCTACAGACCAGAACTGGCAAGCAAAATTGAGCAGGCACGTCAGAGGTTTGGCATTGGGCAGACGAGAAGCTACTTTGGAGCACAACAGATCAACGAATATGCTTGTGATATTGACACAGATCCCTTTGTGCAACGCTTAGTGACTTATTTGCAAGCTAGTCAGTACAAATTGCACAAAGCCTACCGTTCGATTACTGCCCAAGCACGCAAAGAACGATTAGTCAATACCATTAGTACTGCCATTCGGCGATCGCTCGATCCCCACGAAGTTCTCCAGGTAGCGGCACAAGAATTAGGACAACACTTAAATGCTTGTCGCTGTCTAATTTACCGCGCCCAAGCCACAGATAGCCAAGCGATCATTGAACATGAATTTTTGACTGCTGGTATTTTATCTATTCGGGGACAAACCTGGGAGTTAGAAAAAAATTCCCTATTTCGGGACATCATCCAACAAGGCGAAGGTGTTTGTATCACCGATACACTGGATGACCCTCGTGTGACGAATTCAGCGGGACTTTCCTTAATCGCCACAAAATTTGCCATTCGTTCTTGGCTGATGGAACCAGTGTTTTATCAAGGACGATTATTGGGCATCGTCGAGTTACACTACTGCCGAATGCCGCCCCACGAATGCCAACCAGGGGAATTGGATTTGGTAAAAGCGATCGCCACCCAAGTGGGAGCAGCTCTCATCCAAGCCGAAGCTTACGCCAACCTCGAAGAACTCAATCAGCAGTTAGAAGCCCTAGACCGAACCCGCAGCAACCTCATAGCCATTACCGGACACGAACTCCGTACCCCCCTCTCCACAATTCAAGTGTGCCTGGAAAGTCTCGCTAGCGAGCCAGATATGCCCTTGGAATTGCAACAGGTGATGCTCAACACTGCTCTTACGGACTCAGAACGGATGCGGAAACTCGTGCAAGATTTCCTCACACTTTCAAACTTGGAAAGCGGTCGCGTGGAATGGCATCCAGAATCCCTGACTTTACAAGAATGTGTAGATTTAGCACTCAGCCGCCTTCGCACCCGCTCCTCAACGGAAAAGCCCCCCCAAATCCAGACTCAAATTCCCCAAAACCTACCTTTGGTGAGAGCTGATGGTGATTGGCTGGTAGAAGTACTAGCAAAACTCATAGACAACGCTTGTAAATTTACGCCATCCCAAGGACAAATCACCATTGAAGCGATTACCAACAGCCATCAAATGGTCGAAGTCACCGTGGCTGACACAGGACGTGGCATTGAACCGAATCGTTTAGAAGTAGTTTTTGACCGTTTCTATCAAGAAGAAGGAGCGCTCCGACGCACCACTGGCGGTACTGGACTGGGACTAGCAATTTGTCGTCAAATTGTCAATGGCTGGGGTGGAGAAATTTGGGCTAAATCAGGCGGCAAAGACCAGGGTAGTCAGTTTCACTTCACCATCCCAATTATTCAGAGTGCCCAAGAGGAAAAGCGGACGAAAGTCAAGAGTAAATAGGTATTGGGCATGGGGCATCGTTTTTTAACAAATGACAAAGGACTAATGACTAAAAACTGTTACAGTCTATAACGCGATCGCAATATGATCCTGGTTACGATGTTAGTATGCCCTAAAAACGTTGAGAGAACACTTTATGGCTGAAACACTCTCTGGACAAACGCCACGATTTGCTGGCAACACTGGTGGCTTACTTTCTAAAGCAGAAGTGGAAGAAAAGTACGCTATCACCTGGACTAGCCCGAAAGACCAAGTATTTGAATTGCCTACAGGTGGTGCTGCCACTATGGTCAAAGGCGAAAACCTGCTGTACTTGGCCCGTAAAGAACAAGGCATCGCTTTAGGTGGTCAACTCCGGAAATTCAAGATTACAGACTACAAAATCTACCGGATTTTACCCAACGGAGAAACCACTGCAATTCACCCAGCCGATGGCGTCTTCCCCGAAAAAGTGAATGAAGGCCGTGAAAAAGTTCGTTTCGTCGCACGCAGCATTGGGCAAAACCCCAATCCCGCACAACTCAAGTTCAGCGGTAAAGCTACCTACGATGCATAGGGACTAGAGACTAGAGACTGGGGACTAGGGAATAGGGAGATGAGGGAAATGAGGGAGATAGGAAACAACCAATGTCCCATACCCCATGCCTCATGACCCCACTTGCTTCTCCTGTGGTCGCTGCTGCGCGAACAAGTCGGGCTTTGCCGCCCAACGCAGTGGCTCCCCCATGCCCAATCCCCAGTCCCCAATCCCCAATCCCACAGCTATTTATGGTATTCCCCGATTTCTCCGAATTTTCTCAGCTAGCTACACAAGGCAACTTCGTTCCGGTATATCAGGAATGGGTAGCAGACTTAGATACGCCAGTATCTGCTTGGTATAAAGTCTGTGCAGGTCAGCCCTATAGCTTTTTGTTGGAATCCATAGAAGGTGGAGAAAAACTTGGGCGCTATAGTTTGGTGGGTTGCGATCCGCTGTGGGTTTTGGAAGCAAGGGGCGATCGCACGACTCAAATCAACCGCAATGGTTCGCAGGTGGTTTTTGCAGGCGATCCTTTTACAGCTTTAGCCGAATGTTTAGCACCTTATCACCCAGTAAAATTACCACAGCTACCTCCAGGAATTGGCGGTTTATTCGGGTTTTGGGGCTATGAATTGATTCGCTGGATTGAGCCGCGTGTACCAATTCATCCACCAGATGAGCGAAATATCCCCGATGGATTGTGGATGCAGGTAGACCACCTGTTGATTTTTGACCAGGTGAAGCGGAAAATTTGGGCGGTAGCCTATGCTGATTTACGTCATGTAGAGACGTTAGATGTAACGTCTTTACACGCAGCATATCAACAAGCGGGCGATCGCGTTACCCAAATGCTCGAAAAGCTATCTCTCCCCCTATCACCGCAAAAAACTAGATTGGAATGGAAGCCGCCAGGGAGCAGAGGAGCAGAGGAGCAGAGGAGCAGAGGGGCAGAAGAATATAACAGTAACTTTACCCGCCCGGATTTTTGTGCAAGCGTCCAAAAAGCAAAAGACTATATTAAAGCTGGTGACATTTTCCAAGTTGTTATTTCGCAGCGATTATCAACAACATACACAGGCGATCCCTTTGCTCTTTACCGTTCTCTACGTCAGATAAATCCTTCGCCTTACATGGCTTATTTTCACTTCCAAGATTGGCAAATCATCGGTTCCAGTCCCGAAGTGATGGTAAAAGCCGAAACCGATCCGAATGGTGGAGCGATCGCAACTCTACGTCCAATTGCAGGGACGCGTCCACGCGGGAAAACCACCCAAGAAGATACAGCTTTTGCTCAGGATTTACTCCAAGATCCCAAGGAAATTGCCGAACATGTGATGCTTGTTGATTTGGGACGAAACGATTTAGGGCGTGTTTGCCAAAGTGGTAGCGTCAAAGTTGATGAATTAATGGTAGTTGAACGCTACTCCCACGTAATGCACATTGTCAGCAATGTTGTGGGTAAATTAGCACTTGATAAAACAGCATGGGACTTACTCAAAGCCTGTTTCCCAGCAGGTACAGTCAGCGGCGCACCCAAGATTAGGGCAATGGAAATTATCCACGAATTAGAGCCTAGTCGCCGGGGTGTTTATTCTGGTGTTTATGGATATTATGATTTTGAAGGACAATTAAATAGTGCTATAGCAATTCGTACAATGGTAGTGCGTAATAACACTGTGATTGTGCAAGCTGGTGCAGGTTTAGTGGCTGATTCTGAACCTGAGAAAGAATACGAAGAAACACTCAATAAAGCTAGAGGTTTATTAGAGGCGATTCGCTGTTTACGTTAAAAGTCATTAGTCATTAGTCATTAGTCATTGGGAGTGCGGAGTTAGGAGTTAAGAACTATTCTCCAAGTCTCCCAAACTCCCCAGCTCCCCATCTCCCCAGATCAGCATTCATGAATCGCACATTGATTTTTGTTCGTTGATTGCAAAATCGGACTCGATATCAATACAGTAATTATTCTATTGGCTGTATGAGAATCCAAACCAGATTTTAAAAGCTGATATACTAATATTCTTCTATTTTGAATTACATAAGTTTTGCTTTGAACAGCAAGGTGTTTGACAACAATTTCTGCTACTTCTAGACCTACATATCCACAATAGCGGGATAAATTGGGAAGATTTGTAAATCCAATTAACATCAACTTTTTTCCCAAGCTAATATTTTTTTACATCAATTAACAACTTCAACTGAAGTCTTGGGTTTTGATACCAAGACTTCAGTTGAAGTTACTACAGACAATAAGCCAACAAATTTGTTCATGCTAAGTGGCTGAAGTAAATTGCCCAAATAATTCCAGTTACTCCAACGGCGATTAAGAGGTTAGTAAAAAACCTACCTAATTCAATTTGTTGTCCCAGGCGATTATCGTCTTGACCAGCAGAGAAAAACAATGACCAGGCTTGATTCACATTGATGGTTTCAAAATTGTTGAAAGTAGGTCTAAAAACAACTGGTCCAATTAAATCTTTTCTGGAGTAATCAAAATCAGTTTTCATAGTTATGCCTCTAAGTTGTTGTATTCGTCAATTGAGGAAAATTCGGAAATTTAAAATGTCTTGTTTAAAGGCTTGTTAGCCATCCAATTAAACCATGTCCGGTCAGAACTTCCAAGGCTATGAGTGAGACAAAACCGATCGTTGCCAAACGCCCGTTGAGTTTTTCAGCATATTCTGTAAGCCCAGCCCGTGGAGTTTCATCTACATAAACTTTGGGTTCAATAGCAAATCTGTTGAGTTGACCTCGTTCGTTAATGGTGAAGCCTCTACTTGTCATTTGTTACTCCTTGCTTTGTGAACCTGCGAATAAATATAAATTAATGTAAATATTTTTTGCAATAGCTTGACACGCCAATGAAAGTAGTAAAAACCGTACCAAGCACGTAGGTAATTTCGGATTCAATACGGTTTGGTTAAGATTTTTTGATTAAAATTCTAAATTCCAAAGACGCGATAAATCGCCGTCAAGACAATAATCATTCCTTTGTCTTGACGGCGATTTACCCTTGTCTCTTGCCTTAACCGAACAGTATTGATTTCGGATTGGTCAAAAAGCATTCTTGGTAGAAGATGGATTGCGATTTCAGACATTGCACTTAAATTATGTCTGATTTGCTTAAGTAAAACTTATAAAAGCTATAAATTAAAACTATCAGTATCTAGCTGAGAAAGGTATTGCTTATTTGTAACGAAGTTGTTATATTTCTTTATATAAAGACACAAAAGAAAGTCAAAAAACGTGTAAAACGCGAGCAATACTTCCGAAGTATCTGTTTGCATCTAAGTATCTAAAACAACAGAAGTAATTGCTGTGCCTTTGGTGCAGCGATCGCAACTGTAACTGTCTTGTCGTTAGTGTTGAGTACCTTTGCGAACAGCAAAAGGTATCTCCTTTGTCTGCACATTTGATAGAACTGTAATTTTCTTTTTGGAATTTCTGCTATGTCATTTACCCTCCAGTCGGCTCAAAGTATCTTTCCCGGCACCTTAATTGCTGACATTGTTCCGTCTGTCGTTGAATCTTTTAGTCAGCTTAACGCTGAAGATCAACTAGCATTACTTTGGTTTGCCTACACCGAAATGGGTAAATCGATTACCGTTGCGGCTCCGGGGGCTGCGAACATGATCCTCGCCCAAGGGCTTTTAGAACAAATTAAGCAGATGCCTTTTGATGCTCAGACACAAGTGATGTATGATTTGGCCAATCGTGCTGATACTCCCATCTGCCGTTCCTATGCATCCTTCACCGTAAACATCAAATTGGGCTTCTGGTATCAATTAGGAGAATGGATGGCTCAGGGAATTGTCGCTCCCATACCACCGGGTTACAAGCTTTCTTCTAAAGCTGCTCAAGTGCTGCAAGCAATCCGAGGTGCCGATCCAGGTCAACAAATTACCATCCTACGGAATACCGTAGTCAGTATGGGATTTGACCCCAACGCTCCTGGTAGTTACAAAAAAGTCTCAGAGCCTGTGGCTCCTCCCATTGCACAAGCATTTCGGACTAAGGTCACCATTGAGGGCACCGACAATCCTACTGTGTTGGGCTACATCAACAACATGAACGCCAATGACTTTGACAGTGCAGTTGCTCTGTTTAGCTCCGAAGGCGCCCTGCAACCTCCCTTTGAAAGACCAATTGTTGGTCAGGAGGCAATCCGCGCTTATATGCGTGAAGAATGCCAGGGATTGAAGATGATGCCAGAGCGCGGTGTATCTGAGCCAGTGGAAGATGGCTATACTCAAGTTAAAGTCACCGGTAAAGTCCAAAGCCCCTGGTTCGGTGCGAGTGTAGGGATGAACATTGCATGGCGGTTTTTGATAGATCCCCAAGGCAAAATCTTCTTCGTAGCGATTGACTTGCTGGCTTCTCCTAAAGAACTCTTGAACTTAGTACGTAAATAGAGTACTAGCTTAGTCGCTGGTGTGTAGGGTGGGCACTGCCTACAACGTAAAAGTATAAACAGTGCCCACCTTAACAAGATTGCTGCGATCGCTTTTGAAAATAACTAATCTGTTGACCAAGATTGTAAAAGATTGTTAACTACTTTTAATGTTGTGGAATGTTAAGCGATCGCGGACTCGGCACAGCTGCGCTGTTGCTGGAAGCAGGCGCTAGTTACTTTCCCCAAAATCAAAAATTTCTATGAGACATATTTCCAGCAGCGATCGATTGGATATTCTGATTTTCAGGTGAGAAATGGAGACTTGGAAGGCGGGCTGTATGGATGCCGATCAAATACTCAAGCGCTATTGTGCAGGAGAGAGAAATTTTACTCAGGTAAGCTTGCATTTGGCTAACCTCAGCGAGGTGTGCCTAGCTGGAATCAATCTGGATAGAGCTAATTTGGCTAATGCCACTCTGTCTCATGCTAACCTGCGTGGAGCAAATTTGATTGAAGCAAATTTGACTGCTGCGGCTCTCTGGAGAACTGACTTGAGTGGAGCGAACCTCATCTGGGCAAACCTCAAGGCTGCTAATTTGATCCGAGCAACTCTCAGCAAAGCAGACTTGCACAAGGGGAACCTTGTGAAAGCAGACTTACGTTTAGCAGATTTGCGTGATGCAGACCTTAGTGGTGCAAACTTAGCTGGAGCAGACTTGCGCTATGCCAACTTAAGTGGCGCTTTTTTGGCTAAGGCAAATCTCAGTGGTGCAGACCTGACTGGGGTAAACTTAAGCAATACAGATTTGAGTTATGCCAATCTAGCCAAAGCTATTTTATTTAAAACCGATCTGAGTTGCGTTGATTTCACCGAAGTAAACCTGACTCAGGTAGATCTGCATCACTGCGTCCTGAACGGAGTCATTTTGCCGGAATCAAGTTTGATGAAAACGGGTTGAAGTGCCAACTTTAGATTAAAAATTACTTCGGTAATCCTACAAAGAAGCCATACCCGACCGAAATTAGTAATCATTTATTCTCACCGATTTAGTTACCAATGACTGTCTCGAATTCCTTGTTGGAAGATTTGTGCCAAGTTCTACCAGATTTGCAACCTCAAATCTATTTCAAGTCTTCGTTGACGGCTGTTTCTCACGCAATAGAAGACTTGGTACTGGCAGCGACAGATCAACCCCTAGTGATTGCGAATTTTCAGCAGGAGCGTTTTTATCGCCAGGAGATTCCTCGCTATGAAAAAATTGCTCAGCATACAGACCAGGTTTATGTATTAGCTGCACCAGAAAGTGACTTTGGTATTGCTTCAGCTCCTTATGCAACCATTCCTTTTGCCCCTAATGACGAATTAGCTCAGGAATGGCATTTGATTGCGATCGGTCAGCTATATTCAGCGTGCCTGATTTGTCGAGAACACGCTTCACCGATAGATTCAGCATCCCTAGACCAAGCAAGGGAATTTCAGGGAATTTGGACATTTGACCCCGAAGTTTGTATTCAGGCTGCCCGCCTATTGTTGGAGCGAATTCTGACTTACCGACCAGAACTAGCACCTAAAATCCGGCAAGCGCACAGACGTTATCGACTGTTGCGGGAATCGCAAGTGCAGACATCAAAAAATAATACATTAGGAATTGACTTCAGGCTATTTACCAACCGCTTAGTCACATATCTACAAGCTAGTCAATACAGGCTACTGAAAGCTTATCGTACCATAGCTAGTAAAGAGCGCAAAGAGCGTTTGATTAATGCGATCACTACTACTATTCGCCGCTCTTTTAATCCAGAAGAGATCTTAACTGTTACTGTTAGAGAATTAGGTCAAGTTTTTAGTGATTGTCGGTGTCTAGTTTATCTTTATCAACCAGGTAGTCAAAACCAGCCAATTGCTTACGAATCAACACCTGTGGGATTGGCATCTTTGCAGGGGGAAGCTTGGACATTGACAAGTCACCCGCTGTTTCAAACTGCTTTAGTGCCAAGTCAAACTCAGAGCGAAAATCAATCACAAACTATAGTTATTGCTGATATCAACCAGGACTTTGGCTTACAGTCCCATCCAAAATTAAAAGCGCAATTGGTGCGCTGGCAAATTCGTGCTTGTTTGTTGGTACCGATTTGCTATCAAGGGACTTGGTTGGGAATGCTAGAACTGCACCAGCCAGAAGCTCATTTGTGGACAGAAGATGATATAGCTTTAGTAGAGGCGATCGCCACACAAGTTGGAGTGGCTTTGATGCAAGCACAAGCTTATCGCAACTTAGAAACTTTGAATCGTCAGCTGGTAGACTTGGAGCGGACTCAAAGTAACTTAATTGCGATCGTTGGCCATGAACTGCGTACTCCTTTATCTACCATCCGCGTTTGCTTAGAGAGTTTAATTACAGAACCACAAATGCCGCTTAACTTGCAGCAGACGATGTTGCAAGCTGCTTTGGACGATGCAGATCGTTTACGTAAACTAATCCAAGATTTTATTACCTTATCTCGCTTAGAAGGCGGGTTGGTGCGCTGGCAACTAGAGCCAATATCCCTGCAAGAATACCTAGATTTAGCCCTCAGCGGACTCGAATACCGTCAGAAATTGCCTAGAATTGTCGTAGAATTACCCCATCACTTACCACCAATCCAGGTAGATGGCGAAGGACTGATTGAAGTTTTAACAAAGTTACTCGATAATGCCTGTAAATTTACTGATAAGAGCGGACAAGTCACTATTCGTGCAGACCTCTTGAATCGAGAAGAAGTTGAGCCAGCCTTAGGAAAACCCCAGAAAAGATCTGTGTTAAAAGTTACTATTGCAGATACAGGTCGAGGGATTGAACCGAGCCGACTAGAAACTATATTTGAGCGTTTTTATCAAGAAGAAGGATTTTTGCAACGCACTGTAGGTGGTGCGGGACTTGGTTTGGCGATTTGTCGTCGGATTATTGATAATTTGGGAGGTAAAATTTGGGCTGAGTCTTTGGGGAAAAACCAGGGTAGCGAGTTTCATTTTACGGTTCCGGTTGCGATGCCTATTTCTTAATGCGATGTTTGGATTTTGAGATTTGGTGATAAAGGGCGATCGCAATACCCTAACCTTCTTGAGAAAGAATTAAATTCAGTACATTTAATTCGTGAGAAATTAAAATGTATTTGTCTGTAAAAATCTTTTTCCTAATCTCATTTAGACTATAACTTCTAAAAATAACAAATGGAAAATCTCTGTATTTGTGACCAATTGGCATAATGTTGCCAACTGGATACATAGACTGTATGTAAGTAGCCAGAATATCCCGAAACCTTTGGTCTTCAGGTTCTTCACAATTGTTGGAAAAATATTCGGCGATCGCCTCACCACTAATAAAGGTAAATAAGGGCAATGCATAATATTGGTCAAAGTGGTGGCTATGCTGCTCAAACCTTTGTGTTTTATGAGGTTTTTCCTGCAACATATTTACTAAATCTATTGCCTCATTGATAGTAGAACGGAGACTCTCTGGAGATTTAGGGTTGCGACTAATTTCATACATTTTATCCAAAAAACCATCGTTATTATTGATAATTTTCTGTTCCAGCCGAAGTTTGTATTTTTCCTCTATCGTTTTACCTACAATAGGAACAACTAACAAACTACCACTAATATAACCAGTTTCAATAGGAGTAAAATCTAGTAAACCATCAAAACCATTATTGACCAATTTCAAAAATTTAGAAGTTAATGATTCTCGTAGGGAAAGATATGAAATCTCCTGCAAATTATCAGAGGACGTTTCATCTCTCAAAACTATTTCTGCTTGACTTAGCAGCTGCTTTAAACTCAAGTAAACTTCCTGTAACTGCTGATCGTTATGCCGCCTGTCGTATTCTTTCTTTAACTGTTTAATTAATGTATCCATCTTACTACTGAAAGTCTGACCAGCAGCGAAAACAGATTTTCCTCCTATAGGAATCATGATGAATTTCTCCCGACCTATCTGCCAAGATCCAGAAATTCTGGTCATGATAGATGTCTTTAAAATCAGTAAAATATTTAAAAGACTTAGCTTGCTTTCTTGTAAAGAATGCTCCTGATCATTGGTGTAATACACAGCTTGCTCAGACAAGTAAAAAATTAACTCTTTGTCCTCACCGTCTATTGTCTTATCTCCACGACCTCTATAAATAACTTGAATAATTTCCATCAAGTTTTTTTCAATCTCAAATCGAGGGATATCAACTAAGATATGCTTTGTTTTGGGAAATGATAGCCCTCTACTAGCCGAGGCGGTCATAAAGACAACCTTCACGTTATTTTTGTACTGATTTATTTCTTTTTTTTCTTGTTCTGAAAGATTTGCGTGAATCTCCAAGTAATCATGATGATACTGGAATTCTCTGCGACGCTCCTTAATTTTATTAATTAAGTCAGCTAATCTAGGTTTGTCTTGAATGTATACAATAACTTGCCCAGCGGATGGGTTTTCTAAAAATAAATTTATATCCTCTAAAATCTGATTTTGAACACGCGACTCTAAATTTTTATGGCGAATTTTAAAATATTCTTGACTAAATTTAATAGACTCTATAAATACTTTATATGTTATGTTTAAGCTTTTCGCAGGGTAAGAGTTGGCATTGATGACAGTTGCATTTAGACTATTAAATGTGAATTGTTCCATTGATAGTGGTGAACAATCCCCTACTGCCTTTCTAAAAAAAATTTTGTTGGGTTCAGCAGATGTTTCTGATAGATGCTGTTTTATAATATTTGAATCCACAATCGAAGCGTCTGCTACGATAACCTTAGTATTAAATCCATGTTTGTCATCAGTTAAACCGTAAGTTCGCAAAATTCTAGTAATTCCATTTAAAAATTCAACACCACTATCATCTCCTGTGATTTCATCGATCATAATAACTAAATTTTTTATCCTACTAGATATAAGTTTTATCTTAGAAGGAATTACTAAACCCTCACTTTCGTTATAGCTATCTTTGAAGATTTTCTCAAAATGATGTAATGTGTCTTTTCCACTTTGTGTTTTCTTCAATGACTGGATAGAAACTGTTGCTACAATATTATTAGATATTTTTCTGTTAATAATCGTGTAAATCGCTTCACAAATGCTATCTAAAACACCCCGATTATTTAAACCTACCTCTTGAATCAAATCTTCCGTAATTTGCTTGAGGTTGCTTCTCAAGAATTTATCTTGGTCTACTTCTACTCGTTGATTGATAAAATTGACTGTCTGTTCTGTAAAATTGTCTGTTCGCAAATTAGAGAGAAAATGCACACTATATTTGCCAGCATTATTTTTTATAATTTCGGTATTTGTGTTGATAGTAAATATTTTATCACTAGACAGTAACTTAGTATCTTCGTTTGTGAACTTATCAATAATGTCTAAGTTTACTTGTTTTCTAGGACTAACATAGAAGAACAAAAAACCTTCATCAAGACAATTCTGGCTTTGAAGAAATTCTGCGATCGCTGTAGTTTTGCCAATACCAGGATTACCTGTTAAAAATATATAAGTTACATTAGAATTTAGTGCTTTTTGAATTAGCTCTGCATGAGCATCTCTTAAAGTAGACTGTGGCTTAACTTGCAACTGTGTCGCTAAATTTGGTGGGATAATATCTATAGAGTTAAAAAATCCCTCCACGCGTTCGTGATGATGTACAAGGTTTATACCATCTCCTGAAAGTTCTAGAAGTCGATTGATAAACTCTCTTCCTTTTTCAAAACTTATAGCTGCATTTTGTTTAATTAAATTTAAAACTTTCTTGCGAGCTTCTTTGATATCTTGATTGCTAGAATTTTGCTTGTATATCTGGGAACAGGTTGCTAAAAAATCTAAATTGTCCTTATTCACAGACACAGCACTAATAGAGCGATCGCTATAACCGACTACATTAAATATAATTGAAATCTCATCTGTTAGTAAAGCTTGGGAATGTAAAAATTCATAGAAGCTATGAGCATAACTAGCAGCTTGAATCAACTTTATGCTCTCTTTGTCCTCTCGCTTAAATGCTGTAAAGTAATGTGCCAAATCTGAGGAAAAATTAATTCCTGAACTTTTTGTATCTAAACCTAAGTTAGAGAAAATGCTTTTCGACTTTAAATAACTAATTTCGCTTAACAATAAATTACGTAGCACTTCAATATTGTTTACATCTACCAAATCTCTAATTGATTTGATATAAAATACAGAAAGATCGACACATATAACTCTTAATTGTTGAGAATAGCGGAATAAAATTAAGGTGTCTGCATTTAAAAACTCTCCCTTTCCTGAATATTTGCCAATATCAAATTCTGAGTTGCCAAACTGTGATAGTACATCTTTAAAAGCCTGCTCTTTGCCTTTTGTATGAGTTCCTATACTATTTTCATCAGAAAAACAACATTGATAGTAAACAATTTCTAAACGCTTTAGCTGACTTTTGTTCCAACCTGTTGATTGAATATACTCATTTAAGAAGTTTAACCCCGCCAAAAATCCTTTTTGCAAGAAAAAGGTACTCCATTTAGCAACAATTTCTCTATGTTGTTCGCTAATAACTCTTTCTTGATCGGCAAGTCGCCTAAGCATTTTGGGAAAACTCAGCTTTTGTAAATCATGAGTGTATAAATCTCCAAAGTGGTGAGTTAGCTGATTTTGCTTAATATATGCAAGTATCCCGACATTAAAACCTACTTCAAACACTCGCCCTAAATCCTGACCTAAATTATCTTGTGCCATGTTTATTTGTTCTCTAACTTCACGTTTAAAGCTTTTCTAACTTCTGTCAAAAATGCCAAAAGATTAAAGTTAACTTTGCCTGTCATGTGATTAAAGATAGACAAAGCCCCCACAGAATAATTTCCTATGATGTTCTGATATGGATCGAGCTTTAAGCTGATATTTCTGTCTTTCCTGGGAGCAGCTTCATACTGCGAAAAGTGGAAAAGTGTCAAATATTGTAAAAGATCATTTTTCAAGGTACTATTATCAATTAACCCAGTGTATATATCTGTGTCATCTAAAATATCTTTATAAATGTTTAGTAAAGTAGCATAGGAAATAACGCCATTATAATAGCGGTCATCACCAGGTACAGTAATTCCATTAAATAAGTTAAAAAACACGACTGCTTTTTTGCTAGGATCTTCTACTAAGCTCGTCAATTCTGATGTATCTTGAATATACAAAGAGCTTGCATTTAGAGTTCTCAGCTTGACAACATAATATTGATCAAAAAATACTGGGTATATTTTAATATCATCTCGATTTCCTTTCAAAGAACTAATCAGAGGCTTGGACATGAAAAATAATTTTTCATCATCGTCACTCCTAGTCATATTTAAAGTATTGGAATAGGGAGACTTAGCAATATATAAAAAGTGTCTGTATCCTTTTTGATAAAGATTATCTACCTCGTCTATTAGTACTAGAGGCTCAGTATACATATTCTGGCTGGTGTAATTATCAGAAAAAGTTTTAAATTTATATAGACGAATACTACCGTCTGGTTGGCGATCTACTCCAAAGACTTCACCCAATAAATTGGATATTTTATAATCGTCACCCTTGGCGCGATCGCTTTCCCGACTGGAAACCACAATAATTGCTAGCTTCTCCAATTGGGGAGAGTGAGAATTATCATTAAACTTAAATTTTTTGGGAAGTACAGAATACAGGGAACTTAAACCATTGCGAATTTTAAATTTATTGATATTCTTAATACAGAATCCTTGAGAATTAGAACGATGCTCATCATTAAGAAGATGAGACAAACCTGCAAACAGCGATAGCATGAATTCTTCTTCCGGTGAAGAGTCTTGCTTGTCAGTCAAATGTAGTCGCAAGATCGGGATAAATAACTTGCGTTTGGAAGAGTCAAGTAAAATTTTTAGACACGTATAAGCAAGCAATGAGAAAGTAAATCTATAAATAAAAGCCTGTGGAGAGTCTACATTGTTAAAAATCTGCTCTCTTAGACGTTGATAATTATAAGTAAATTCTAAGAGCTTTTGCTCTTTAAAGTTGTTTTCAGAAATTCTTTGACAATTTTGTTCTTGAGGTCTGAGAAGCACGGGAATAACCTGGATCTTTCTGATGTCATACTCCATACTGAAAGTTTGACTATCTTCGGTAGAGAAATATTCAATGTCGCTGATATTAATGCTTGCTGATAGATTACACAAAGAACTAGTATCAACGCTTGAACTTCCAACAGATATATACTTTAATGCTTGTTTGAGACTAGGCTGTAAGACTGGTTTGAATAAAGTCTGGTGATTACGAATAGTGTTGATATCCCGCTGTAAAATGCCTTGTTTTACACTAATATGAATAGGATATGTTCTTGGCTGAAAAGAATCCTTTTTCAATAGTTTTTGCAGCAAATCCTTGAGTTTGTCTATTTTATCGTTGACTTTATATTGCTCTAAACCATTTTTGATACTCCGAAAACGCCTTTGTTTGTCTGTATCACTAGAACCTTTAAAAAAAGGAAGTACATTTTTGTCAAATACACTGATGGGGTCATATCCTAAATCTGAATTAGGAGTATAACTATCTAATGTTGGATCGTTGCTAGCAAATACAAAAAAATATAAAAATGCTATCTTAAAAACTTTTTCTATAAAAAATTGGCTTCTAAAAGTATCATCAATTCCTTTTTTATGTTCTGGATTATTTGAATCTAGTAAATTCAGATAATATTCAAAAACAGAAATACCTCCTTGGGACTGGACTTTGCCATCAAACTTAAGTTTGAGTCCAAATATAAACTGCTGCTTTCCCTGTTTTTCATCTGTTGTTTCTCCTAAGTAACCTACTATTAAAGGAATAATAGGTAGCATATCAAAGGCATCAGCACGAGAAAAAAGCTCTCGATAGTTAACTGACCTTCCTGCATAATTCACCTCATAATGTCCATCTTCTTTTTCAGGATCGCTGATATAATCCTCTATTAATCTTAAACGACGGATCAGGTCTTCTAAATAAATAACATCCTTATTTGTGTCAGCATTTTCTTTGAGAAAGTCCAAATACTGAATTTTTGCTTCTCTCTGGAGTTTTCCAATAGCTTCTGTATCCATCAAACGCTTGACATGGTAATAATCAGACTTAGGGTTTGCTGCTAAATCATCTAGAATATCATTGAGTTCTTGACGATCGCTTTCAGCCTCAGAACTAAACTCAATATTAATAAAGTTTTGTAAACTTGCTTTTAACTGGGAGTCAAAAACGCGGGTATTCTCCACTGTGATTGTTAGCTTGTGAAACTTCAATAATGGATTACTAGTAGATTTAGCTTTTTCTAGGCTCAATCTTTGCTTTTGTAAACCTGGATATTGTTCTGTAAATGGATAAGTAAAACTTAAAGAAGTTTTGGTTTCACCTGCAAAACTAGTTAAATCTGTGGCTAAATCTGCAACATATTGCTCTATATTTATTCCTGGTATTACCTGAGAAAGGACAAATTCTAGATGCTTGCTCAAAGTATCTCGGATTTCCTTAACTAGATTGATGAAAGAGTTTTTTGAAGCCTTACTAAAATTAATACTTGCTGACTTAGCAATACTCGCAGAACTTCCTAAGGGATTCTCAACTTGCAACGACGAAGCTACCTGAAAAGCTATTTCGTCAATATTAATGAGCAATCGATTGATATCTGTTGAAATACTAAACGGGTTTTGAGATTGGTGATTTTGCAGGACTGTTAAAATCTTAGTCAGCAAATCACTGTAATCTAAGGAGACTAGTCCGTTACTACCCTCTTCTAAAGTATTCATTCTATTTACTCCTAGTCGTCTTTAATAGTACTAATGGAATTACTTAGTATAACCTTTCAGTTCTACTGATGACTATCAGTCAGTAGAACTTATTTTCAAGTAATCGCACTTCATTTTTTGATGTAAATACTGTAAGGTGCGATCGCTCTCCATCATCTCCAAAACGCGATCGCACCCCACACACCACTAAACTAGAAAGTAAGATGTCGGGATAAGTCTATGAACGCTACTACAATCGCCTTACCTTCTATCCTCAAACTAAAAATTGATTTGAGCGATGAACAATTTTTCCAAATGTGTCAGAAAAACCGCGATTATCGATTTGAACGTACAGCATCAGGAGAAATATTAATTATGCCACCTACGGGTAGTGATACTGGCAGACGTAATGTTAAAATTACCACTCAATTGGATATTTGGAATTCTGAGAGTAATTTAGGCGAAGTTTTTGACTCTTCAACAGGTTTCACCCTACCCAATGGTGCAGAACGTTCTCCCGATGCTTCCTGGGTGAAAATTGAGCGATGGAATGCTTTAACCCCAGAACAACAAGAAAAATTTGCCCCGATTTGTCCTGATTTTGTAGTTGAGTTACGTTCTCCCAGTGATTCTCTAAAAGATTTGCAGGAGAAAATGCAAGAATATATCGAAAATGGCGCTCAATTAGGTTGGTTAATCGACCGAAAAAACAAGCGAGTAGAAATCTATCGTCCAGGCAAAGATGTAGAAATATTAAACAATCCTACTAGTTTATCAGGGGAAAATGTTTTACCTGGATTTGTGTTGAATTTACAAGATATTATGTAGCTTTATTGATTAAGATATACATGGCGCATTTCAAAGCGACTCTGTTTCCAAAGTGGTTGCAAAGCTTGTTGAGCAGCATTTAACTGAGCTTGAGAGAAACTAATTTTTCCATTTTCTATTATCCAAATAAAAGTCCGAGTTATCAAATCTGCATTGAAACTATTTTCATATTTACTATGATTTATTCTTGCTACTTGTTCATCTAAGCAATTCATCGCATATTTAAAATTCCAGTGTATAGAATTACTAGGGATTTCTTCTTGTGCATTTTTCCATTTAATCCTCAGCAAATTTCTCATAATATAGTCTATGCCTGTTATGGCAGAATCAGTATTCCGGATCAAATCTGTAAATGCTTGATAATAAAATTGCAAGAGTGAAGCAGCAATATTTTCCCTATATATATGTAACCAGGACTGGATATCACGAAGATAAGGTAATAAATCTCTAATATGATTTATTTCTTTTATTTGCACGCGTAGCTTGCCGCCGTAGGCATCGCCTTTATAATTTATGATTTCAGCTAGTAATTCAGCTTCAGATAATTGAAACTTGTCTAAATAATAACTAATAACTTTAGGAATATATTTATCCAATAACCACTGCTTAGTATATCTAGCTGTCCAGGTTCCCCGTAGACCGATGTCTTGCTGCCAAGAAGTGACTTTGCCTCTTTCAAGAGATTGCAAATAAACATCATTTATTTTATATATGATATTAATTTTATAATTAGGTAATAATGAAAAATCACTATCAACTCTGGGCAAGATAAATGCATGATCGCGAATTCCTCGACTCACTCGAATTGAGATATCTTCATTATGAAATAAATGCCATTCTGACTTGCCTTTACTATAATCAAATTCATCAGCGAACTGCTGCATTAATTTCCATAGTTTTTGTCCTACAGAAAACAATATAAAACCTCGAACATTTGCAACATCTATAAATTCAAAATCCCAGGTTTCTAGAGAATTTTCAAATTCAATTATTGATTTCCTGTATTCTTGACAAACTGCATCAACACACAAACACAAATCTAATGTTTCTAATTCCGATAAAATAAATGTTGTTTTGCCTAAATTTACTTCAAAAGTATTTTGATTTAGCTGTTTCAAAAACCGACGGCAACCCCAATCTGCTTGGGTGTTTATTCCAGTCATTAATTGACCCAAAATATCTTGATGGTTTAAGCTTATTTTCAGACCTCTTAGAATGATGTTGCTGAAGTCTATTTCACAATTACCTTCTGCAAAAGCTTGGGGTAAATTACAGGCGATCGCTACTTTTGGTTGCACAACAACCAAGCGGTTACCTTCTCGCTTAGTTAAAGGCTCAAAATTACATGTTTCTAAAATATCCTGTAAATCTGGGTGGCGTCTTATAATTTTTTCTATTAAATTATATTTAGTATTTATCGAAATATTACTCATTTTATAAATAGTCTAATTTACTCTGGAGTGGACATGAAATAATCTACTTGCATCTACAAATTTGTTACACCTGATTTTATTCGTATAATTAGCAATTTATCAAGCAATTTTAGATTAGATAGTGATTCTGAATACTTTACTAACAATTATCGATTTAATCTTTATTAGGTTGCGTGTGCAAATCTGATTCATTATATCTGTAAGTTTTCTGGAGAAGTTACCGAAGATAAATAGGGTAGCACAGATAACTATGCTACCTACAGTAGTTTATTCTACAAATTGCTATGGTGTACTACATTTATTCCAACAAAAAACCCTACTGTTAATTAACAGTAGGGCAAGTTAGTTAATTGTGTCGTTTTCTCAAGCTTGTTAATTTAGGTAGAGGTTTTAATTTTAAAAATTGCTAGATTTGATAGACAATATAATTTATCCCTTACATTTTCAAGTGACTAGCTTCTGTTTGGTTTTTTGGCTATATAGAGAGCTACACAATTAAAATGCAGGATTCCGGATTATGGCAGGAATATATTAAAAGTACCTTTTTATCAGACATTGCGTTGCTACCGTTCTGAATGTGGAAATAGCTAGATGTGTATTTCACCAAGGACTTTTGGCGCATGAACTTGCAAATTCATCTGCTCATGACGCACAGTTAACCAAGGCTTACCTAAACCTATTCCAGAAAAAGGACTTTCGGTAGGGATTTTTAACTGAGAACCAATCAAACTCAACAGAGACTCAAATTCAGCAGAGAATATCAGCAAATCATTACCCTTGGCGCTGAAAGTAGACGCGCCTAATTGTATAGGCCATGCCCAGTTTTGTCGATTATAGTTAATACTACACAGCTTCTGGTTTCCCTGATGCACAGTGGCACGTTCTCCTTGGAGAGTAAACTCAGCTAGTTCCTTCGGTAGTCCCCAAATTTCTCGACCACCAGCAACAGAATCAGCATTATCTACATAAATGTGCGAAATCCAACCGCCGATTTTCTTTTGGTAATGAACCAAAGCCGGGGCAATAATTAACTCATTGTACTCCAATACCGAGCCTGACCCGTAATTAGATAAATACACACTACCAAGGGTTTTACCAGGCCATACAGAAATAATTCCTAAGTCTGAGGGAATTAAAGGGCGCACTCGGTCAATACTCACCAAATGCAGAGTTTGAATAGCGTAGCCTTGAAGTGTCCAAGGTGCTTGAGGATAAGGCATAAGAAAGTTAGGAGTTGAGAGTTAAAAGTGAGGAGTTAAAAATAAAGTTTAAAGTTTCCAGTTAATAATTAGTAATATAGGAATCCGATTTGATTTCTGAAAAAATCTAAGTATGTGTAGGGTATGTTATCGCAGAAAGTACGACACCGACGCCTTCGGATGGTGCGTTAACCAAAGGCATAACGCTACGTATATTTCAAAAATTAAATATGAGTCCTATATTATTTCTAACTTCTAACTCTTAACTCCTAACTTTTAACTTCTAACTTCTAAAAAAATCCCACCCAAGGAAAAGCTTGGATGGGCAATCTGAGGTGGAACAAAATAATCTTCCCGAAATTAATAGGAGAATTATTTGCTTTCTGTAAAATCAGCGTCAATTACATCATCACCACTACCAGCGGAGGAGGAACTGCCATCTTGAGGTTCAGCGCCAGGTGCAGCACCGCCACCAGCTTGTTGATAGATGTTGCTACCAACGGCGAATAGCGCTTGTTGCAATTCTGGGGTCAGCTTCTTGATTTGCTCATCGTCATCTTTAGCGATCGCTTCCCGCAGTTCTTTCACCAAACCTTCGACTTTGGTTTTGTCAGCAGCGGGAACTTTATCGCCCAATTCTTGTAGCTGCTTCTCGGCTTGGTATGCCAAAGAGTCGGCTTGGTTCTTGCGTTCAATTTTCTCACGCCGTTCTTTGTCACTTGAGGCGTTTTGTTCAGCTTCTCTGACCATCCGATCAACGTCATTTTTATCCAGTGTGGAAGCACCGGTGATGCTGATGGACTGTTCTTTACCAGTGCCTTTGTCCTTGGCGGTGACGTTGAGTATACCGTTAGCGTCAATGTCGAACACGACTTCAATTTGGGGGACGCCGCGTGGTGCAGGAGGAATTCCATCGAGGCGGAAGGTTCCCAAACTCTTGTTATCGTTAGAAAATTCGCGTTCGCCTTGGAGGACGTGAATTTCTACGTTGGTTTGACCATCCACAGCGGTGGAGAATACTTCAGATTTCTTGGTGGGAATTGTGGTGTTGCGGGGGATAATTTTGGTCATCACGCCGCCCAATGTTTCAACACCCAAAGATAGCGGTGTCACATCTAACAATAAGATGCCAGTAACATCACCAGCTAATACTCCGGCTTGAATGGCTGCGCCAACTGCCACAACTTCATCGGGGTTAACGCTTTGGTTGGGGTCTCTACCCAATACCTGCTTGACAATCTGTTGCACTGCGGGAATCCGGGTGGAACCACCAACCAAGACCACTTCATCGATATCGCTTTTGCTTAACTTGGCATCCCGGAGAGCGTTTTCCACAGGGATACGGCAGCGATCGATTAAGTCAGAACAAAGTTCTTCAAATTTAGCGCGAGTCAGGGTTGTATCTAGGTGCTTAGGCCCGTCCTGAGTAGCGGTGATAAATGGCAGGTTGATTTCTGCTTGGGTGACGCTAGAAAGTTCAATTTTCGCTTTTTCTGCGGCTTCAGTCAAACGTTGTAAAGCTTGCTTATCTTTGCGCAGATCGATGCCTTCGTCTTTCTTGAACTTTTCAGCTAAGAAGTCAACTATTTTTTTATCAAAGTCGTCACCGCCCAAGTGGGTATCACCAGATGTGGCTAATACTTCAAAAACTCCATCGCCTACTTCCAGCACGGATACGTCGAAGGTACCACCACCAAGGTCAAATACCAGAATTGTTTCGTTGCTCTTTTTATCAAACCCGTATGCTAGAGAAGCGGCTGTGGGTTCGTTGATAATCCGCAGAACTTCGATACCTGCAATCTTACCAGCGTCTTTTGTCGCTTGCCGTTGGGAGTCATTGAAGTATGCCGGAACTGTAATTACCGCTTGGGTTACAGTTTCACCGAGGTATTTGCTAGCGTCTTCAACCAGCTTGCGGAGAACTTGTGCAGAAATTTCTTCAGGAGCAAATTGCTTACCAGCGCCTGGAGAGTCTAGCTTGACATTGCCGCCGCTACCGAGGACTTTGTAAGAAACTTCAGTGGTTTCCTTGGTAACTTCATCAAAGCGGCGTCCAATAAAGCGCTTGACAGAGTAAAACGTATTTTCGGGGTTCATCACCGCTTGGCGCTTAGCGATTTGACCGACCAAGCGATCGCCATTTTTGGCAAATGCAACTACTGATGGTGTTGTCCGAAAACCTTCTGCATTAGCAATAACTGTGGGTTTACCACCTTCCATCACTGCCACGCAGGAGTTCGTTGTACCTAAGTCAATTCCAACTACTTTTGCCATTTTAGGTGCTGGCTCCGTATAACTACAAATGAATGAATGAGAATATAAAGGACTAAATTTTGAACCACAGGGTCAATAAATCAGCCAGTTCAGCATTTATACCTTAGTTTGGCTTTCTCTGGGGTTAAAACTCCAGACTATGCTGATATATATATTGAGAGCTACAGTGGTAGCCAGTCCATGAAGGGTGGTTTCCCGAACCTTGCTTGGGACGGTTAAACTAACTCAATAGTTTTTCTAAGTTGATTCATGGATTGATTTGCTTTCACTTTGTCTAATGTATGAGAATTAATACTTTCAGTAATTAGGGTGAACCGTAACGTCTGAGTGGTGTTTGCCGTCTTTAGAGGTAACAAATTATGGATGTCGTTGGGTATTGGGCATGGGGCATTGGGCAAGCAGGAAGTGTGGGAGGTGTGGGAGGTGTGCGAGGATGGGGAAGAAATCTTTCCCCCCACACTCCCCACACTCCCCACACTCCCTCATCCCCCTCATCTCCCTCATTTCCCCATCCCCACTCACCCAAGCCCAGAAAAAAGACTTTCCCAGTCAATCACAGGGGGTCTTTGTCCCTTATTGACTATTTCAAAAATTTTCCTGGAACTACTTGGATGAAAAAGACATTCTACACAAGCGTTGGCTACGTCAATCCGGCTAGCATCACCTACAAGCGTGTCTCCTGTGCCAATTACCACGCCGTATTTACCTCCTGTTTTTGCCTTCAGGAGGGTGTTGAGGTCGTATGAAGTGTAAGGCCCGTCAATGAGGCGTCCTGGGCGGATAATAGTGTAGGGTAATCCTGAATTGGCGATCGCCTCCTCGCCCTTCTGTTTGGCATCCAAGACGCCGAATGCATTGAGAACGCTAAAAAGAAACCGATCTTTACGCCCAATTCCGCAGGAGGAGACGAAAACGAATCGCTGCAAATTTTGAGGTGCTGCTGCTACAAGGTTAGTGACTCCTTGGGCATCGATTTTTGCTGGACTATTCTTTGCTTTTGCTTGACTAGATTCGGGGTTGAGAAAAGTTAAACCCCATTCAATCAAGTTCGGGGATTGGTCAAATTCCCATCTGTCAGAGGGAAAGGCAGTGGTTCCGGTGCAACATATAATGTGGCTGACATTTGATGTTGCGGCTCTTAGTGTAGCTGGCTGGCGGGTATCACCAACGACAATTTCCACTTGCTGATTAAACATTTGTTGAGCTTTGGCGGCATTGCGTGTCAGGACACGAACCCTAAAGCCCTTTTCCAGCAGCTTGCCTACCACTAGTTGCCCTACTCCGCCAGTAGCACCAGCAACTAGCACCAAATCCTCAACTGAGGCTTCCAAAGAAGTCATAAAGTTTTCTTGAGATAGTTTATTGCTAATCTAACGTCAGTTCGATGGGTCATATCAAGTAAGCCTAATTAGTCGAATCAAAATCTCGCTGGTTTGACACAGCAACGATAGAAGCGGAGGTAGACCTTCCGAACGTTACAAACACGTAGAACAGCTAGTAGCAGACATAAAACAGTGTCTTAGTCACTTACCTGATAGCTTTATTGAGAGTGGGGTTTAGATGGAACCAACAACAGAACAGTTGAGAGCGTTTTACAGTAGATGTGTGAGAGCAAGTAATATGTTTCAGCCTATTAACGTGGTGCGACTGGACGAAAGAACAAAGCGCATATACGTTTTAATTGGGGACACAATACAAATAGAGATATATCCTAATGGTGAGGTGACATTTCCATGACTAACCCTAATTATCAAGCCATGTCAGATGATGAATTAAGAGATTGGGTCAGATATCACCCACAGGACACCGAGGCATTTCATATTTTAATGGACAGGTTAGACCAGCGACCAAAAGTAATCACTCGCACCGATGAGGAATTTGAAACCGAGTTACAACGGCGTATTAGCCAAGCTAGTTGAAGTGAATTAAAATGAGCGAAAAACCACCAACTTTTACACTGGTGGTTCTTTGTTTCAAACTGTTTTTTTAAAAATATCCCCGTAGCGGAAATTCCACCCAAATTGTTCGGTTCTACCACTGTCACCTGTACACAAATGGCTATAACCTCTTAGGTAGTAGTGAGGTGTCTACCCTAGACGCTGTTAGTCGCTCTTGAATTAAGGGGTGAAAAGTTGTGTACCAATGGATATTGCCAAGTCTATGCGAAATCTTGGCACAAAATCAATCAAGTGTAGCTGAATCTTCACCAGCTAAAGCAGAGCGGCAGTGGCGTGTCAGCCTTGCAGCAACAGAACACTTACTATTAAATACTTTAGCAACTGTTTCAGGTGACACAACCCAAGGATTAGTTTTAGCTGCACCAGCACCTTTATTTAGTCACCCAAAACTGACTCAAAGCTTACAGACAGTAACTTTTACAGGAAAACCATTTAATCCCTTGGCGTTGATGCCATTTCAGATGCCAGATGCCATCGCACCTGAAAATTATGAAGTCGCTCCTCATGAATCGGTACTTCCTTTACTACCCGCCGATCCGCTGGGCGCAGAACAGTTTTGTTTAGTTTTTACAGATAAATTTACATTAGTACTAGTTTTAGCTACACACAATAACGGCAAAAAAACCTTTTCATTTTCTTTTGAACCAGAAGTAGTGCAGCAAGCTTGGCGATCGCTAGGAGCGCGGGTAATGCTGACTAATTCAGAATTTTTCACCCAACTGGATGAATTAGTACAACAGTATTCTCCAGTAGAACCAGATTACCGCATGGTGGTTCAGTTTAGCCAGCTGTTACTTCAGGAATTAACACAAACAGAAGAAACTAGGGACTGTTTACTAGGGACTGGGAGCAAGGAGGAAAAAGAAAATAACCCATACCCAATCCCCACTACCCAATCCCCACTACCCAATCCCCAGTACCCAATCCCCAGTACCCAATCCCCAAATCCGGATGTCGAATTGCTCCAGGCTTTTGCCCACGAAGTTCGTACACCCTTGACAACTATTCGCACCATGACGCGCCTATTGTTGAAGCGGCGGGACTTAGCCCCTAGCGTGATCAATCGCTTAGAAATTATCGATCGCGAGTGTAGTGAGCAAATTGACCGCATGGAGTTACTGTTTAAAGCAGCAGAACTGGAAACTTCTGCCTCAGTAAAACCCTCAAAAACTCAACTCACGCCGATGTCTTTAGATCAAGTGTTGCAACAAAGTATTCCCCGTTGGGAACAAGCAGCACAACGGCGGAACTTAACTTTAAATGTTGTTTTACCCCAACAACTGCCAACTGTGGTCAGTAATCCCAGTATGCTGGATCGGGTACTCACGGGTTTGATCGAGAATTTTACTCGCAGTTTACCCCCTGGTAGTCACATTCAAGTACAAGTTATTCCCGCTGGAGATCAATTGAAGTTACAATTATCGCCACAATTTTTGTGCAAAGATACAAATAAATTTGCTACACCAGCAACGCCGCCAATTCGCAAAGCCCTTGGTCAACTGCTGATGTTCCAACCGGAAACAGGTACTATTAGTTTGAATATGGCTGCAACCAAGCATTTGTTTCAGGCGATCGGTGGCAAGCTCATTGTTCGTCAGCGTCCACACTATGGGGAAGTATTGACGATTTTCCTCCCCTTGGAAGTTAGCAGCAATCAGCAAAAATTAGGCATTAAAAGTTAGGAGCAAAGGCACAGAGAATCTCCCTTTGGTGAAATAATTTTGGATTTTAGATTTTAGATTTTAGATTGACAAAAGACGTTCATATTACAAGTTGCTATCTTTAGATATGAGGTTGCCCAGTTGTTCTCTTCACTAACTTGCCATTTGTAAAAATCGATGCCAAAAATGTATATAAATTCTGCTTCAGAGTCAACTATACATTTTTGCGAAAATCAAAACGAAAATTATGGCAATTTTTGAAGTTATTGAACGAGAAAGTTTACGTTTAGTCAAGGTAACTTTGCAAAACGAAACAGTACGGACTGAATCTGGTGCTATGTACTATATACGTGGCAACATTCAAATGGAATCTAAAGCACCTTCAGCAGGTGGGTTTTTAAAATCGTTAGCCACGGGAGAAAACATTTTCCGTCCTACATATACAGGCACTGGTGAATTATATTTAGAGCCTTCTTTATCGGGCTATCACACCTTAGAATTAGACGGTAGTGAATGGATTTTAGATAGTGGCGCTTATTGGGCTAGTGATGGCAACGTAGAAGTAGGAGTTGAACGAAACAAATTAGCGTCAGGCTTACTTGGTGGCGAGGGCTTGTTTCAAACAAAAGTCAAAGGTAGGGGTACAGTGGTGATGGTAGCACAAGGCCCTGTAGAAGTAATTAATTTACGAAATGACCGATTAGTTGTTGATGGAAATTTTGCGATCGCTCGCACAAGCAGTTTAAATTATCGCGTTGAAAAAGCTACCAAATCTCTTTTCGGTTCGATGACTTCTGGTGAGTTTCTTGTGAATACTTTTGAAGGAACTGGTACTGTATTACTGGCTGCTGTACCTTATTGGCAAGTCATGATGCTCCGCAAAATTATCGCTGCGTTTCCAACAACTTCTAGCAAATAAATAGGAGTCAGGAGTCAGAATTCAGAATTCAAAATTCAGAATTCAAAATTCAGAATAATTGTCTGCCCAATTTACTGGCTCAAAAAACCTCTCCCTGGTTTTACTACGCAAAACCTTCCCTCTCCGACTCGGAGAGGGACAGACTTGAACTTTGTTCAAGGCAGGGAGAGGTTCGTCGAACTCACGTTAATTCTGACTCCTGAATTCTCTTCAATCACTCATTTTCCGTAGCCGTGCCTGGACTATCACCAACACTGGCTAATTGCACTGTAAATGTGGAACCCTCATTTAATTTACTTTTCACAGAAATAGAACCACCACAGCGTAGTAGCAATTGCTGTACAATTGTTAATCCCAATCCAGCACCGCCATGATCTTCAGCTGCTGTTGTTCGCACACGATAAAAGCGGTCAAATATTTTGGGAATTTCACTTTCAGCAATACCGATACCTGTGTCCCGGAATTCTAATTGCACACGATCGCCTTGAACACGGGCACGCACCCATACTTGACCACCATTGGGGGTAAACTTAATACTATTGTGCAGCAGATTAATTACAATTTGCCTCAGCCCACCACTAACGCACCAAACAGATGGAAGTTCGGTAGGTACGGTGTAAGCTAGCATAATTCCTTTTTCTTGGGCTACAGGTTGGTAGGTACTAACAACTCCAGGGACAATCTCTGAGAGACGCACTGATTCTAAATTTGTCCCCTCTAAATCACGTTCGAGTTGCACCAGATCTAACAAACCAGTAATTAAAGAATTTTGCTGATCGCACTGGGTATTTAACATCTGTAAATAACGTTGTCGTTGCAGTGGTTTGAGATTAGGAGAATTCAATAAAGAAAGTGCTGTCTTCATATGTGTCAAGGGTATACGTAGTTCCTGACAAACATTTTTCAAGTATTCATCTTTTAGTTGTTCTTTGTTGTGCAATTCTTGATTTTGTCGCTGCAATTTGGTAGTGCGTACTGTAACTATTTGACGATTAATTTCATCTTGGCGCAAGAGTTGTTTTGCCAACAATTGATTCATCAATGCAGGTTCAGGCACAGTTGGACAAATAAAATCAGCAGGTATGATTGGAGATGATTCTGGCGTAACTGTTTGTTGAATACCATTTAATACTTGCTGAATGATTCTCCCCTCAACGGTGGTGATAATCAACAACGGCTGATTTTTATTAGTACTTGCTTTCCCAGATGTTTGATTTTTGCGTTTTTTCAGTGGTCGATGAGCCAAAATTAAACTACAAAACTGGGGAGACAATACCATCAGAAAGTTTTCCCGTCGCAATTGGCTATGGGGTGGTAGGTAAACGGGGATGTGATGGGGGGATGAGGAGGATGAGGGAGATGAGGGAGATGAGGGGGTATTTTGTTCCCCTACTCCCCCTGCTCCCTCATCCCCCCCTGCTCCCTCACTCTCAGTCTCCTGGATTTGGCAAGTATAGATGATACTAGACGCACCCACCGAGGATTGATAACGGGCTAGTTCTAATTGCCAAATTTTTTCTGGTGGTAGCTTCACCCATAAAGTAGCTGCAATTTGTTGCTCAATGAGTAAGTCAATTTGCGCTCTCACCAGTGATAACAGAGTAGCAGGACTGAGGGACAATGGTTTAGGAGGCGCTTGCACTCCCATGACCAGTTGATAAACAGACAGATCCTTAGCCAAAGAAACATTCATGAGTCAAGCACAATAAGGATGAAGCAAAGAAATAATTCTGTCTTCGATTTTCACCTTTAAGTGTGCATTTTTTACAAAATCCCCACGGAAAGAAATATGAACAATGAAAAATGAGGGGAGTGGGGAGATGAGGGAGATGAGGGAGATGAGGGAGATGAGGGAGTGTGGGGAGTGTGGGGAGTGTGGGGAGTGTGGGGGGAAAGATTTCTTCCCCATCCTCGCACACCTCCCACACCTCCCACACTTCCTGCTTGCCCAATGCCCCATGCCCCATGCCCCATGCCCAAATTAGCTTAGTCTTGCCTGTAAAGCGTCCCGCGCGTGTTCTCGGTCATCAAAATGGATTTTTTCGGTACCGAGAATTTGGTAGTCTTCATGACCTTTACCGGCCAGTAATACGCCATCACCGGGTTGTGCTTGTAAAATAGCGGTACGAATTGCGATCGCTCGATCGCAAATTACTGTAGGCTGTAGGGTTTCGGGAATTCCCGCCAAAATGTCCTCTAAAATCCGTTCTGGGTTTTCGGTACGCGGATTATCCGATGTCACCACCGCCCAATCAGCTAATTCAGCCGCTATTTTACCCATTTTTGGGCGTTTGGTGCGATCGCGATCGCCACCACAACCAAACACACAAATCATCTTCCCACGTATAAACGGACGTGCCGCTTTGAGCAAATTCTCTAAGCTATCTGGGGTATGAGCATAATCTACAATCACGCTAATATCTTGCTCAGAGGCAATTTGCACCCGTTCCATCCGTCCGGGAACTCCTGGGAAATCAGGTATTACAGATGCCACTAATTGCAAATCTAAACCTAAGTGTAAAACTGCTCCTACCGCTGCCAAAAGATTTTCTAAATTATATTGACCGACTAAAGGCGATCGAAAAGCCACATCACCCTTTGGTGTATGCAAAGTCCCACTGACACCATTCGGCTGGTAACTTAAGTCACTCATCCATAAATCAGCGCTGTTATCGTTGACACTATAACTCCAAACTTGTTCGGGGTTTAAGGAAGCAATTAACCGCTGGCCGTAAGAATCATCAGCGTTAATTATCGCCCGTCCCTTGAGATATTCAGGGCTAAACAACAACGCTTTGGCGGCAAAATAATCTTCCATGTCGGTGTGGTAATCGAGATGGTCTTGAGTAAGATTACTGAATACCCCTACCTCAAATTTACAACCCAACACTCGACCTTGTGCCAAAGCGTGGGAACTGACTTCCATCACCCCAAACTCATTACCAGCATCCACAGCCTCAGCTAACTGCTGTTGCAGTTCCACCGCAAACGGCGTCGTGTGGACAGCAGTTTGTTCAAAACCAGGCCAACGAGTGTAGAGAGTCCCCATCAAAGCCGTAGCTAGATTAGCTTTGGCGAGGAGAAATTCAATTAAGTGGGTGGTTGTAGTTTTGCCATTCGTCCCAGTTACACCCACTAGCTTGAGTTTTTGCCCTGGATAACCGTAAAAAGCACTAGCTATCTGGGCACAAGCTTGAGTGATGTTACTGGCGCTAATCACCACAGCCTCATCTGTGGGAGGATGTTTTTGTGCAGCTTGGGGAGAGATAATTGCTGCCACAGCACCAGATGCGATCGCACTAGGCCAAAATTCCCCACCATCAACCCGCGTTCCTGGCATTCCAATAAACAAATCTCCCACACCGCAAGCATGGGAATTCGTCTTCAAACCGCTAACTTCCGCATCCTCCAAAGCCAGATGCTTAGGTAATTGCTCAACACTATCTACCGCCGTCAGTAATTCCCGCAATTTCATCTTCTGCACCTCATCACATACTTTTCTTGCGCTTATTCTGCATTATTTTTTTCTAATTGGCGAAATACTTACGCAACATTTGCTCCAACTGCTGCACACTAGCACGAGGAGAAGGACGCGGCAAAAGTTCCTCCGCGCCCTCTGCGCCTCTGCGGTTCGCTAAAAAAAGTACAGGCACCTCATACTGATACGCACCGAACCAATCTTCACGAGTCGTAATATCCCGAATTTCCAACTCAAAACTGAGATTTTGGATTTGTTCGAGCTTTTCCTGCAAACCCTCACATAAATGACATCCAGGTTTACTGTATAAAATCAATCGCATTTGCTTCTACTAAATTTCCTCATGTCAAAATAGACGCGATATATCTCGTCTTTAGAAGTCATAATATGCATATTAGTTATAAAATTGCTAATTTTAAATTTGAGAGAAGTCAAAAGCTTCTAGTTTACTGATACTCAGAACAAGGCGTGATTTTGCACAAGGAGATAACGACCATGACTCAAGTCAAATCTCAAATCACACTAAAAGAATTCCTTGCACTTTCTGAAGGGGAAGGGGATATCACCTACGAATTAGTTGATGGAGAACTCAAACCCAAAATGGCACCAAAAAGATTCCATTCACGATTGACCCTTGCCCTGAGTATACTTCTAACTCAATGGGCGCAAAATCGCGGTGAGGTTGGTATTGAGTGGGCAATTACCTTAAAACGTCAAGGTCGAGACTGGGTGCCAATACCAGACTTACTTTATGTCTCCTATTCTCGACTTAACAGTGACTTAATTGAGGATGAAGCCTGTCCCATACCTCCAGATTTAGCTATTGAAATTATCTCTCCCGACCAAACTTTTGGAGAAATGAGTGCAAAAGCCACAGATTATCTCGATGCAGGTGTGATGAGAGTTTGGGTTGTGGACGCAAAAGCGAAAACCGTCACTATTTTTTATCCTGATGCCCGACCTCAAACAAAAAGTGGTGCCGATATTTTAGAAGATTCTGTGCTTGAAGGACTGCAAATTACAGCCGAACAAATTTTTCAACAAGCGGGAATTTCGTAAAGACAGAATTCAGAATTCAGAATTCAGAATTCTGAATCAATTAGTGTTAGTTAGGGAATGAAACCCATATATTTATTTGCAATTATAGCGTTTCTCGGTCTAATGAAGTACATCCGTAGGGGCGAACGTCCATTCGCCCCTACAACGTGCGATATAATCTTGTACCTCACTTGAATGGGAATCGCTATAGTACAGAATTCATACTGAATTCTGAATTCTGACTCCTGAATTCTTCTTCATAATTTATTTAACACATAACATCCTATGGTTACACTTCAACTTAAACAAATTCAAGTTCCTCCAGGGGAAAGAATAATCCTAGAAGATGTAAGTTGGCAACTATTTGAAGCAATTGTTGATGAGTTAGGAGAACATCGTGGAAGTCGAGTCGCATACAGCCAAGGAACTTTAGAAATTATGGCTCCATTACCAGAACATGAGCGAGCTAAAGTCATCATCGGAGATTTAGTAAAAGTCTTACTGGATGAACTCGATCGCAATTGGGAATGTCTAGGTTCGACTACCTTTAAGCGAAAAGATATCAGTGCAGGTCTTGAACCTGATGATAGTTTTTATATTCAAAACTATCAGCTAATGATTGGCAAAGACCGAATTGACCTAACTATTGATCCTCCTCCTGATTTGGCAATTGAAATTGATGTCACTTCTAGAACCAAAATTAGTGCATATCAGGCGTTGAGAGTACCTGAAATATGGCGATATGAAAACAGAAACCTAGAAATTAACTTGTTGCAAGGTGAACAATATGTGAAGTCCCAAACAAGCCCTACATTTCCTGATTTTCCTATTACTGAACTTATTCCCACATTTGTGGAAATGGCACGAACTACAGGAACAAGTTCAGCAATCAGAAACTTTCGACAATGGGTAAGAGAACAGATGCAAGATAGAGAAACTTAAAAAGTCAACATATTTTGGATTTTAAATTTTGGATTTTAGATTGAATCCATCGATAAACGGATGAAACTCGAAGATTGGGGATTTGAATCGAAAAGCGAAAATTGACACAGTTAAAAGTTAAAATTAAAAAGATTATGGAATTCAATATTTATTTTGCCTTAATCCGCACTTTAGTTAAAAAAATAGGAATTAATTTAAAGCAATTGTGACCGAATTTAATTTACAAATCCAAGAAAATAGTGATGGTTTGGGCGATCGCCTTGACCGCTACCTTTCCCAAGAATTACCAGATTTGTCTCGTTCCCGCATCCAACAGTTAATCGAAGAAGGTAATGTCCAACTTAACGGCAAAGTTTGCACATCTAAAAAGATTAATGTCAAGGTGGGCGATCGCATTACTCTAGAAATCCCACAAGCCCAACCTCTAGAACTCCAAGCCGAAAACATTCCCCTCGATATCCTCTACGAAGATGACCAATTACTCATTCTCAACAAACCCGCCGGCTTAGTTGTTCATCCCGCACCCGGTCACCCAGATGGCACCTTGGTAAATGCCTTGTTGGCACACTGTCCCAATTTACCAGGAATTGGGGGAGTCCAGCGTCCAGGAATTGTGCATCGCTTGGATAAGGATACAACGGGGGCGATCGCCATCGCTAAAACTGAAATTGCCCATCATCACCTCCAAGCACAACTCAAAGCCAAAACCGCACGGCGAGAATACTTAGGCGTGGTTTACGGTGCGCCGAAAACGGAATCTGGCACAATTGATATGCCTATTGGTCGCCACCCCCAAGACCGCAAAAAAATGGCTATTATGCCTGTTGAACAAGGCGGACGAGTCGCCGTCACTCATTGGCAAATACTAGAACGCCTCGGTAATTACACATTAATTCACTTCCAACTAGAAACCGGACGTACCCATCAAATTCGCGTCCACAGCGCCAAAATCGGTCATCCTATTGTCGGCGATCCTGTTTATGGTTCTGGTCGTTCATTGGGAGTAAATTTGCCTGGTCAAGCACTGCACGCTTGGCGACTAAAATTACAGCATCCTGTATCTGGAGAGATGATTGAGGTGACAGCAAGTCCTCCTAGCCACTTTACAAAACTTTTGGAGATGCTAAAAAGACGAGTTGCGTCTTAACCTTTTTTTGGTTAAAGGCGATCGCACTTTTGTCGGGATTTTCAACAAATAAATTATCCCAAATTATTTGTACATTTGTAGGGGCGCACAGCTGTGCGCCCCTACAATGGGATGTTTTTTTCATTGGAAATCTCTTAGGAGACTTGGGGAGCGATCGCCCCTAGTTTCCATTAATTCCGATTTAACCCAATCGGTAGGGGCTTTGGTGGATCAAACGGACGATCGAGACTTCCGGGTTTCCATTAATTCCGATTTAACCCAATCGGTAGGGAGTTCGTCTAAGAGGCTTTGCCCTGTAAGGTTTTCAGCCACCAAATCGACACCACTCTTAAAAGCATTGTACACGAAAAACAAAATCCCAGAAAATACATACCTCAAACCCTTACCCTGTAAGCAATCGACACCACTTAACGAAATAATAGGCATTTGGGCGATTCTCTGAGTGGTGTCGATGACCATGTTACAAAATCTTCTTAATTATCCTAAAACCTAGTTAAACTAACTAAAAATCAGGGTTTCGGCTATTGTTTGCGTAAGTCCCGATCTAAACAAACGACTAGCGTGCATCAGACATGGGATCGAGTCTGCTTCACTAGTCAAACCTAAATGAAACTCCTACGTAACCCAAGACCGATGCACGCTATGAAATAATCAAACAGATGTACTAGCTAACCGCTGACCAAAAATCCTTACCTGATTCCTGCTATTTGGCGATAAGGTACAGACTTTTCGATATCAATGTTGAATGACGAAACTCTTTGTGGAGCATTGCCAGTTGCATTGACACTCTGCGCCATAGACAAGAAGTTAGCTGGATCGCCAGCTTTGGGCTTCTGTTCTTGGGGGATGAACCGACGTACTTCTACCTGCCAAATAATTTGGGGGAAGCCCAGTTTGGCACGGTGGTAATCCTCGTATCGCGGAGATTTGATGTTGAAAGGCAACTCACCTTCAGCGCGAGATGGCAGAATTCGACGGCGTTGATAAGGCACTGTAGAGTATCCAAAATTGCTCAGGTACTCTTCAGAGTCGAGTATTTGATCGATAAAGCCTTTAATACCCTTGGTAGCAACAACAATTGACCAAGCGATTTTTTCCCGCTCGCTGTATACGTCGCGTCCTAGAACTCGCTGTACTACTTGCTCAACAAAGCGGTAGTTGTTGTTGAGTTCGTAAAAGCTTTTCTTAAAGGTATTAGAAAGCACCAACCCACGAACAAAGTCGCGCACTGTAATCTGTCCATTACGGAGTTGCGACTCTAAGTATGTTTCGCGATCGGCAGCAAACGCATAGAAGAAAAGTTGACGATATGCTGCTTCGATCAGATCGCCAAAATCTGACGGAGAAAGCAGATTGTCTGTAGAAAAAATTCTGGGCTGTTCATCACCCGGCACTTCATATGCAGCTACACGCTGATTTTGACTTGAAGGTGCATATGTTAACAGAGGAATTGCCACTCTAAAGCCTCCATGTTCTTAATTAAAGTTAACAACTTTTAAATCACATATTAAGGGACGTAGTTGGATCAGAACCTCAGATTCTGATAAAGTTTCACGAAACTTAACCAAAAGTGGTTAAGTATTCGTAAGAAACAGCGCTGAGCCTGCTGGACTTAACCCACTGTCAGATTGAGCAAGGCACTGCGGCTTCCCAGTCAATGACTAGTAATATTTCTTACAGTGTTTGCTAGGAATACGGTGTAAGGTTCTCAGCTAATCCAGCTATTGCTTAGGAGGTGCTGAAGCTCACTTTCAAGTCCAGGAAATGCGCTACCGCAAATTATGAATTTTCTTGCTTTATCGGGGTTTTTTGGGATTTAGCTAAATAAGTAAAAGCTTTGTTCACATAATTCAGATTAGGAGATTGAGTTTCACTTTTTTGAACTCCGGCAATAATTTTTAACATTTAGCAAAATAAATTAAAGAATAATGGGGAGTGGGGAATGGGGAGTAGGGCATTGGGCATTGGGCATTGGGCATGGGGCATTGGGCATTGGTTATTCTTTCTCCCCCTGCTCCCCCTGCTCCCCCTGCTCCCCCTGCTCTCTATCTCCCCACTCCCCACTCCCTACTCCCCCTTACCTATCCAAAATTCCAGGGGATCTATGGTTGACTGACAGTAAGGCCAGCTACGCAAAGTTGCTTCCATTCCTGCTTCCCAGTAAGGTGGTTCTAGTCCCAGTCCTAAACACAGATGAGACAGAATATTAGCAAAATGCTGATTGTGACCAAAGTCTCCTAGATGGGCATGAGCGTATTCATGGACGACGATACCGAACCAGTCTTTGGGTGCAACTCGACCGACATCTACCAGAATGGTGATTGGGTTTGTGAGAATGTTGCACAGACCGTCAATACCGAAAGATTGAGCGATGGGTACTGCAAAAATTTGGATGTGGCGGCGCTCTTGGGGATGAAAGCACTGATGACAGGCTTCCAGATAGGTGTTGATCCGAGCGTTAACGGTGTTAATGTTTTTGCCGATCCAAGTGCAAATCGCAATGCGATCGCGCTCTTTATCGAATACATCCACCATACCCGGTTCTAGGGCAAATCCCTGTACCAGATGTAGATAATCTCGCCCACGAGTAAAAGCATCGGTCTGCTTGAGAATCATTCACCAGCCTAAAACGGAATAAAACTGTTGTTTAGAAGTTACCTCTTCTTTGCTGGAAGCTTCTGAAGATGTCTCAATGCGGCTTTCGGTGCAAAACGATGCAGTGCTGAAGCCGCCAAACCGTTTTACTGTACTGCTTCGCAATCTAATATTTGGGCTGGCGAACCAAAATCGCTCAATGGAACTCATTGTTTCGTATTCGGTTGTCAACACTAGTCCATCTTCATCATCCATGTGAAAAAGACCGACCACGGGCACAATTTCCGCGTAGCCTCTTTCGCGGAGTAATTTGCCTTGCCTTGGGTTGTCAGCATCAGGCACGATCGCAAATATCGTTTTACCTTGATGATTTTCCTCGTCCTCTCTATCCCAAGCCATTGTCCCTAACCAGCGCACCCGTGACCCCCCTACTGCAAGGCTTGGGTCAATCTGATGATACTGGCACAGTTCAATGATTTCTGGATGATCGGCAGCCAGAGTTTCCACCTGTATGTCAGATTCTCCCGTCTCTGAGCGCTTGAACGCTAGATGATGGGTTGCACGTTGCGATCGCCACTTACCAGCACTTAGCTGAAAAAATTCCATTACGTCTATCAATCTTCTGACTCCTACCTTTGACTCCTGCGGATGATGTTTATCTTGTTTTTTCTTTTTAAACTTGTTGGTATATAAACATTCTAAACATTACAGCCATCAGCGCTTAGCTTCAACAAACTCCTCACAAAGGAAGAAACGAACATGTTTTTTAGTAATTGTAAACTTTTATAATGTTAACTTCTCATCACTTGACAATATGGACATTTTAATATCTCAGTGCTAGACTAATAGAAAGTGATGCCCACGCCTACGCCTTCACAATACCAGTAACAACAAACACCTTCGATTCAGTCAACAAGAGGAGTGAATCTTATGGACTTCCCCATAGAACTAACCTTAGAGCAACAGTTTCGCTTAAAAAATTTGAAAGACCAGGTAAAGAATTTGAGTCAAGAAGAGGCTCAGGAATTCTTGCTAGAAGTTTTACGGCAGATGATGGTGAAAGATAATTTGGTCAAACATCTGCTCAAACAAGCCTGAGCCACTAAAAAAAGAATATTTTTCCCTAAGACTTAGGCTGTGGCTGCATAAGTCTTAATTTTTTTGGGGATTGGGGAGTGGGGAGTGGGGAGTGGGGAGTGTGGGGGGATGGGGAAGTGTGGGGAGATTAGAAAAAAGCTTCCTAACCTCCCACACCTCCCACACCTCCCACACTCCCCCCACTCCCCAAAAAATATTACAGATTATTACTTTCTCTCTCATAGTAAAGACTAGGGTACTATCGATCCCCTATGTTTTACTTTGGCTACTCGCAGTTCATCTGACGAAACTAAGCCGAAAATAATATCCGCCATTTGTGAATATTAAGGAGAACTCATGGTTCTTGATGCTTTTTCCAGAGCTGTAATTACAGCAGATGCTAAAGGTGCTGCTATTGGTGGTGCTGACTTAGATGCCCTCAAGGGATTCATTGCTGCGGGCAACAAGCGCCTTGATGCTGTGAATGCGATCGCCAGCAACGCTAGCTGTGCTGTTTCTGATGCCATTGCTGGAATCGCTTGCGAAAACACTGGTTTGCTTCAACCCGGTGGTAACTTGTACCCCACTCGTCGCCACGCTGCTTGTCTGCGTGATACCGAAATCATCCTGCGCTACGTAACCTATGCGTTGTTGTCTGGTGATTCTTCCGTATTAGACGATCGCGCTATCAACGGTCTAAAAGAAACCTACTCAGCTCTTGGAGTTCCCATTAGCTCCACTGTACGTGCTGTTCAAATCCTGAAAGCAATCGCTGTTGCTCACATCACCAACACCAACACCGAAGCTAACGCTGGTAACAAGTTCCGCAAGCTGGAAGTTATCCAAGGCGACTGCTCTGCTCTAGCTGCTGAAGCTGCTAGCTACTTCGATCGCGTTATTTCTGCTCTGAGCTAATAGCTCATAGTTAACGGCTATCTAGCCAAACGAAGTGAAATCAAAACCCGATCAAATCCCATCTGGAGTATAAAAAGCAATGAAATCAGTTATCACCACAGTTGTTTCTGCTGCTGATGCCGCAGGTCGTTTTCCTAGCACCTCTGACTTAGAATCCGTTCAAGGTAGCATTCAACGCGCTACTGCACGTCTAGAAGCTGCTGAAAAGCTAGCTTCTGGTATCGATAATGTAGCTAAAGAAGGTTACGATGCAGCTTTCAAGAAATATCCTTACTTAACCCAAACAGGTGAAGCTGGCGACACCCAAGTTAAGAAAGACAAGTGTCTCCGCGACATCAAGCACTACCTACGCTTGATCAACTACAGCTTAGTTGTTGGTGGTACCGGCCCATTGGATGAGTGGGGTATTGCAGGCGCTCGTGAAACATATCGCTCTTTGGGTCTGCCTACCGCTCCTTACGTTACCGCATTGACCTACACTCGCGATCGCGCTTGCTCTCCTCGTGACTTGTCTCCTCAAGCGTTGACTGAGTTCCGCGCTCTCCTCGACTACGTAATCAACTCCCTGTCATAGTACACGGATTGAGTAGCCGACGATCTATCGTTGCACTCTAAAACTAGGGACTCTCGGTCTATTGCTTTGCCTAGATGAGGTTGAGCGATGGACTTAGAGTCCCTCAGTTGTAAATAAAAGAATTCAGAATTCAGAATTCAGAATTCAGGATTCAAAACGAAATTTTTTCTTATGACGACAGATTCTCTATTTGAACAGTTAAAACACCCTAACCCGAATCTGCGGGAACGGGCTATGTGGCAGCTCGCAGAAGTCCGCGATGAAAATACGATTCCTCGACTGATGAGTATTTTGGATGATGAAGATGTCACCTATCGTCGAGCTGCGGTAAAGGCATTGGGTGCCATTGGTGTAGATGCTATACCAGCAGTGGTAGAGTCATTGGTCAATAGTGATAACCCCACCATTCGGGGCAGTTGTGCTAAAGCCTTGGCACAAATCGCCGCCAACCATCCAGACGTACCCTTCCCAGAAGAGGGCTTACAGGGATTAAAAACAGCACTCAATGACGAAAATGGTGTTGTATATATTGCATCTGTAATGGCTCTGGGTGAGATTGGTTCCCCTGCCTTTGAAATTTTAACTGAAGCTTTGAAAACCACAGATAATCTTGCGGTAGCTGTGGCGATTGTCAATGCACTCGGTTCAATGGGTGATGTCCGAGGGGTGGAAGTGCTGACAGCATTGACTAACGATGAAACTGTCGATACTTATGTTCGGGAGTCAGCGGTGAGCGCCTTACCTCGATTAGAGCAGGTGATTAAATATAGCAGAAATTGACACTTCTGGGCGTCATGCTGAGGATTCTTGCTTCGCGGGGATTCCAATGAATTTACCCTCAGCAAGCATCTTGACCGTATGCCCTACGGCTGCAAGTCTCCTCTGGAGAACTACTTGAGCGGCCGCCACATCTCTATCAGTGGTATAGCCACAATTTGAGCAAACATGAGTACAAGGTAGAACATACTTTTTGGTACTTGTTCAATTCTGCAAAGGGGCATCTCGTGGAATTAAAATAAAGCGAGAGTTTTTGTCCGACGGGATACCGGGAGTCGCTGAGAAGCCTAGACTGTACTGTACTCAGTCAGTGTAGGAGTATGTCACATAAACAGGCTAGGTGTGACCTTAAAGTAATCTCCAAGTGCCTTAGCTTGTGCCTTACTAATTGAGCGTTTGCCGTTCACAACCTCAGACACCACGCCACTCGACCCGATGATGCCCACTAAGTCAGCTTGAAGGGTATCACTTGCTTGCATTATGTGTTGGAGAATTTCATGGGGTGCAGATTCATCCATTGGATAGTTCTGGGCTTCATAAGCTTCAATCAGAGTTACTATCAGTTTATGCAAGGCTTGCTCTTCTGGAGTGCGGTTCTTGGCAAACGTTAGGCGCTCTGCAATTGCTAGGGCGCGATCGTACTCTTCTTCCGTTTCAATCGCCTTGGGAGCAACTTCAGCTAGTAGCTGGCTATAAGCAGCTTGGTCAAAAGTAAGGGTCATTTTTCCAGTTGCCTTTGTCGTATTCGGTATGGGTCAGAAAATATTTGTAGTAAACTGTTTGGTCTTCGTAATCTATACCGACAATCAGGCGATAGTCATTACCTTTGATGTTAAAGACAATAAAATTTCCAACCGCTTCAACATCCCGATAAATCTGACGAACGTCCTCCAAGTTCTGCCATTCTGCTTTTTTGAGGGTTGCGTACCAATTGTCGATTTGCTTTTTGACATCGGGGTACTGGGAAGCATCAGTGCGGAGGTTACGAATCGCAATCAGATGCATTCGTCTCTATATTCTCTTGGATATACATCAATCAACGAAAATTAATTGCTATTTCAACACTTTCAAAATGAGAGCAAAATGTCAAGGTGTAAATTTCTGTCGCCTTATTCCCAAGCATTCTCCTCTAACTGTCTTTCAATTTGAGAAATCGCTAATTTAATCACCGCCTGAACTCCTGCTTCCTGTTCTTGGATCAATGCGGTTTGTAGAGGCTGTAGGGCGACGCCATCGCCAATTTTCATCAATGCCAAAGCGGCTGCTTTTCGAGTTTCCCAATCGGGATGATGCAATAACTCAACGAGGTTGGGAATCGCTGCTTGATGAGCTAAACTGCCCAAAGCTACCGCCGCTTCGCACCGTACCATTGGGGATGGATCACTCAGGGCGTTAATCAAGATTTGAAATGCTTCAGCTTCAGTGCGTTCTTCAGCGATTTTAGCGATCGCTCCTACCACCCCCGCCCGAACTTCTGGGGAGTCAGAGTTAATTTCCCGATACAAGTGTTCCTTGGCTTCTGCTCCAATAAATGCCAATGCCCATACTGCATATCCTTTGGCACTTTCTGGATATTCGGATGAAGCTAAGATTTTCAACAATGCTGGGACAGCAGCCTCACCAATTTTCGCCATCGCTCCCACTGACGAGGCTTTGACTACCGTATCCTCATCATTTAAGAGGGCGTTCACCAAAGTGGGAACTGCGATCGGATCGGCAATCAGTGTCAAAGTTTTAGTACTAGCTCGCCGCACAACTGGGTTTGGGTGATTTGCCACGGCTGCCATCAACAAAGGAGTTACAGGCTTACCAACTTTACCCAATGCCTCTGCAAAACTCAAACGTACCATCCCCCGTGAATCCCCCATACTCTCAATCATCTGCTTGAGGATTTTTTGGTCATCAGGGTTGAAGGTATTTAGATTTAATTGCTCACTCACCGCTGCAAGTAAAGCATCAGTTTCGGCGTGGGATAGCTGAATTGAATTTTCCCCGGACTGAGTTTCAAAGTTGACCATGTGAATTAGGGAATGGGGGGTGGGGAGTGGGGATTGGGGAGTGGGGAGTGGGGAGATGATATGGAGTGTGGGGAGTGTGGGGAGAGAGGGGAGAGAGGGGGGAAAGATTTCTTCCCCATCCTCCCACACCTCCCACACTTCCAATGCCCAATGCCCAATGCCCTATGCCCCATGCCTAATCCAAAATCCAAAATCTAAAATCCAAAATATTAGTTACTTCCAGTTAGAGCAGCGTGCTGATTACGCAGTTCTTGGAGCGCGGCATCAATTTTGACAAGCTCAGGCTCCAATTTTGCCATGACGCTTACCCTCATCAATTTGGCGCGTTTTGCCGTTTCTGTAGTTTCTTGAACTAGACGTTCCCGATATTGCTCAAGTTCTGTAATGGCCTCTGCTAGATCTTGAGCGGTTACATCATTTGTTGTCAGTTCTGAGGTTTCATCCATATCTTTTGTTTACTTTATTTGCATTTATGATGATTTTTTGCCAGTGTTTCGTTACTTTTTCGAGGCTGGTAGTTGTCTCATTCATACAAATGATTAATTGTCAAGAAAAAACTAACTAATAGCTGACAAAAGATACATTCCGATCTTCTCAGATTGTGTTACCACTGGTAAAGCTTTTTGAGGGAAATCCTCAAAACAGTAAGCTAAGTGCAGCCATCAATCAAAGTGCTGTTGAAGAAGAATTCAGAAGTCAGAATTCAGGAGTCAGCAATCTTGACGTGACGCTCAAAGACTTGCTCAGAGCGAGTCCGCGATAGCGGAGCGTTAGCGAGTACTCGAGCGTCGCGTCTTTTGGATTGACCCCGTACCACTTGCGGTGCGGGGCATTATGATTTTAAATTTTGGATTTTGGATTTGTTCCGCCCACGCTTAGACGGGACACGAACCGAAATAATCTAAAATCTCAAATCTCAAATCTCAAATTGCCACGGTCAATCATGAAAAAATCCCACAAATAACAATGAAAAAGGTTTATTCCCCTACTCCCCACTCCCCACTCCCTTTTTCAAGTTAGACATCTCCTCAGCACCGTACAAAAAACAATCAAGAGGTTTCTTCTAGTGGGAAAATATCGCCGCGCAAGTAGGATTCAAAGTTTTTTTTAAAGTATTGAATACTCGTTATATTCGGTTCATCGCTTTCTGTCGGCGTGAATTCATAAATTGGGACTTTTTCCCTGACTAGCTTTACCAATTTAGGATCGAGTTGCTCAAAACTATCTACTCTGAATATTGTGGTTTCAAATCTTAATTTAGCTGGATGAGCATATCCTAATTTCATCCAAGGCATCCAAGGACAATCTCTTGCCCATTTAGCAGGAGGAACTTCAGTTACATCAGGTCGGCAGGCATTTGAGATAAAATATTCAACTCCCTTAAACTTTTCTTCAGGGCAATAATCTGAGTATTTACTATCTCCTGCTAAAGGATGGGGGTATTCTAAAGGAATTTCCATCACAGAGGTAAGATATCCCTGACCTTTGGGGATGATAAATTTTTTTGGTTTGACTGAGCCTTGGACAATTCTATTAGCAATATGTACTACTGGTACTGGTTGACTTGCTGTTGGTGACTGCCAAAAATGGAGAATTTCTTGAGTGTTTGGGTCACAAAATAGACCTAATTCTCTATTTATTCTATGTCCCACTTCCCCATACTCAGAATCGGGTTTGATAAATACTTTTGTCGCATTCATCCCAATAATAGAGAACAATTTTTCTTTTGGTTTCTCTGGTGTTTCTTGCCACCAAATTTCTCCAGACCAATTGTAATAAAGCTGTAATCCATGATTTTTTCTGTAAAAATCAAGATTATTAAGTTCGTAGTCATCTAAGTAAGCACCCATAGCTATTTTGGATTTTAGATTTTAGATTTTGGATTGGGTATGGGGCATAGGGCATTGGGCATTGGGCATTGGGCATTGGAAGTGTGGGAGGTGTGGGAGGATGGGGAAGAAATCTTTCCCCCCTCTCTCCCCTCTCTCCCCACACTCCCCACACTCCATATCATCTCCCCACTCCCCAGTCCCTAGTACGATAGTAAACATGATAATTCTCCTCAGCAATTAATAAATCAATGGATAAACGGTTTTTTAGCATTTTTGGGCTAACAGAAGAACAAGCGATCGCCATTATCGATACACCGTTAGAACAACTGGAAGACTCTTCTGATAAATATATTGCTGTTTCGCATTTGATTAATTTCCCCACAGAACAATCGATCGCGGCTTTGGTGCGGGCGATTGAAACCAGTAACCCGGCTGAATTAGACCACCGCATTGTCCGACGCAAGGCTGTGGAAAGTCTGGGGCGATTGCAGGCCGAATCTGCTTTACCTGTAATTCGCCAGTGCCTTCACGATGATGATATTTATACTGTGGAAAATACTGTATGGGCAATTGGGGAAATCGGGACTAAAGACCCGGAAATTCTTGAAGAAGTGGCACAATTACTGGATAAACCAGATCAAATTTATCGGGTAATTATTCATACTTTGGCTCATGCTAATTATCAGCCGTCTTTAGAGCGTGTGCGTAAATTTACTCAAGTTGAGGACGAACCTACCCGTAGTGCGGCGATCGCTACAGTTTGTCGCTTTACGGGTGACTATTCTCAAATAAATGAGGTAACGGCTTTGTTGCAGAGCTCCAATGTGAACGCACGACGCGGTTGTATTCAAGATTTGATTGATTCGCGCTACTACAAAGCCATCCCAGAAATCGCCCGTTGTCCTGTATCTTTGGTGTTTCGATTGCGAGCATTGCGGATGCTTTTAGATGCAGGTGTTCCATCTGGTGAAATTACCTTTGCAGAAGTTCAACCTCACTTAGAACAAGTATTGTACGATCATCCCAACAACATTGATTTAGTACATGAATATGATGTTACCCCTGTATTGAATTTTGTGATTGAGGAACTCTATCAAACTGATTTTGGACGGTGCTATTTAGCAACAAAAACCTTACTAGATATCTATCCACAGGAAGCACCAGCGGCACTTTTAACAACTTATGCAGATAAAGCATATAACGATTATGGCGCTCACTATCATGTGATGAAACTTTTGGGCTGGCTAAAATATGCTCCTGCTTATGATTTGTTAGTAGAAAATTTGCACAATCGGGAACCCCAATTTCAAAAATCTCGTGCTGCTTGTGCGATCGCTCTTGGTGAATTGGGCAATTCACAGGCAATTCCTGAACTCAAAATTTGCCTGAATTCACCTATTTGGGATTTGAAATATGCTTGTTTATTGGCGCTAGACCGCTTAGGAGATTCATCTGGTCGGGAAATTAGCACTCAGGATGCTGACTGGTTAATTAGAGCCAAAGCACAGAGTAATAAATAGTTATAAGCCATTGGATTTTGGATTTTTACTAAAATCTAAAATCCAAAATCCAAAATCTAAAATTGCCACGGTCAATTATTGCTTTGGACTATGGAACCTTGCCAATTAGTAGGCAATTTTAATTCATTAGAACTTAGCGGTTTTTGCACCTGATGCAAAGGAATCTCAATCCAAAATTCAGTTCCTTTGCCTAATTCTGAATCACATCGCAGGACTCCAGAGTGTTTTTGCACAATAATTTGATAGCTAATCGATAAGCCTAACCCTGTTCCTTGACCTACAGGTTTAGTTGTGAAAAATGGATCGAACAATTTCTGTTTAACTTCTTGGGTCATACCTAGCCCGTTATCTACAATTCTCACTATCACTCGATTGTTTTCAAGAAGTTTAGTATTAATTATAATCTGACTAGGATTGCTCTCAATCTCTTGTTTTGAACGTTGAGCATTGCACATATCCAAAGCATCGATCGCATTATTAATCACGTTCATAAACACCTGATTTAATTGCCCTGCATAGCACTCTACCAAAGGCAACTCACCATACTCCTTGATGATTTCAATTTTGGCATGTTCTGGCTTAGCTTTGAATCGATTTTGCAAAATCAGCAGCGTGCTATCAATACCTTCGTGAATATCAACTTCTTTCATGTCTGCTTCATCCAAATGAGAGAAGGTGCGTAAAGACAGGACAATCTGCTCAATTCGCCGCGATCCCATTTTCATTGAAGTTAATATTTTCGGCAGATCCTCTATAAGAAATTCCAATTCAATAGTGTCAATTTTTTCCTGAATTTTCTGTTTAGAATTCGGAAATTCTTCTTGATAAAGCCGTACTAATTCTAGCAATTGTTGTGTGTATTCGCTGACGTAAGTAATATTGCCAGAGATAAAGTTGACGGGGTTATTAATTTCGTGTGCTACTCCTGCCACCATTTGACCCAGACTAGACATTTTTTCAGTTTGAATTAATTGAGCTTGGGTGTTTTGGAGTTCTTGTAAAGCTTTCTGGAGTTCAGACTGTGCCTGTTTGCGTTCAGAAATTTCTAACTCCAGGCGTTGATTCATATGGGTTAATTCAGTGTTTTTCATTAAAGTTTCACGAGATTCGGCTAGTTTCACTGCCATGTAGTTAAATGCATTGGCAAGATCTTCTACTTCATCTCCTGTGTGAATATCTAAACGGTAGTCTAAATTCCCGGCTGCAATTTCTGCGGTTCCTGCTTGTAAATTCTGCAAAGACTTAACTGTTGGACGCCAAATCAGCAGAAATTTGCCAACAAATAAAATTATAATTACTTGCACAACTGCAAAGGAAATAATTCTCTGCACTTGATATAAATTTTCTAATTGTTCTTCAACTACAATACTCTGCTGATTAGCACGTTTAATCAGTTGAGTAAGAAACAATTCAATGTCTCTATCAAAAGAATTAATAGCCAGAAAATACTGTTGGGAATCAGCTAGAGAAGTGTCGCTAGAATTGCGGTGAGTTAGTTTACTTCCTAAGTTGCTAAGAAACTGGTGACGGCGACGAATCACTGAAATTTCCGTAGCATTTGGCATCAATTTTTCTAACTGTTTGAGTGAGTCAAGAAACTCTGTTGCAGAGTTAAGCATTGCTGTATCTTGACTCTTGAGTAAAACAATATCCTTGAGTTCAATAATTTCAGACTTTAAAGCATTTTCGGCAGTCAGAGCAACTTGAATAATTTCGGTGGTTCGATTGCTTTTTTCACGGATAGTCTGCTTAATTTGTTGGACAGCTACAGCATTGCCAACAAGAATTGCTACTATCAGTCCGACAGACACAGCGGAACCTGTAAAAAATTTGGTAGAGATTTTCATTTTGCCGGAACAGAAATTAAGTTGAGATCTTTTCGGAGTTGTTCAATAGAAGTGTAATCTGAAGGGGTAACAAGGGTATATCCGGCTGACTCAATTCCTAGAATATCTTCAAGACCTTCTGGGCTACTAATAAAAGCCTGTTTTAGTCGTTGAATTAACTCTGGTGGTAATTTTTTAGATACTACTATTGGAAAATTGACTATGGGGGTAGATTGCCACAGTACTCTGGTATTTTGAGGTTTTAAATTGCCAATTTTTTGTTCCTTCAAATAAGAGGAAGTATTAGTGGCTGCGGCATCAACAATGCCATCTTCTAATGCAGCCATACTTTTACTATGGCTACCGGTATATAGGACTTGAGCAAAATCGCGTTTTTCATCAATTCCTAGTTTTTTAAAAGTAGCCAGTGGCATCAAATAGCCAGAGGTTGATAATTTGTCTACAAAGGCAATGCGCTTACCTTTGAGGTCTTTTAAGGTTTTAATCGGGCTGTCTTGTTTGACAATGATACAAGCGCGATACCAGGGTTCTCCTCTATGTTTATCGATCGCAGCAACCAACGGTTCAATTTTAGCACCCCGGTCTACTGCTTCCAGATAGCTTAGAGGCCCTAAATAAGCCATATCCAACTTATCCTGCACTAACCAATCAACGACTTGCTGGTAACTTTTGCCAATTTGGAAATCTAGTGAAATTGCGATCGCATTTTGTGTTTTCTGAATCTCTTGTCTTTTTTGTCTTCCTTGTCCCCCTGGTGTCTCGGATTGCAACTCACTATCAATCCCTCCTCTAAGGGATTGCTCTAAGTATTCTTTGAGAGGTTTAATCATCCGTTCTTGCTCTATTGGGTTTTCTGTGGGAACCACCCCAATTCTTAAAGTGGATAACTTCTGTTGATTATTAGTTGAGACATTATCCACGACAGAGTGGTTATTTTCAGATACTTTTCCACTACAAGCTGTAGTCAGTAGCACCATGATTACTGCTAAAATCAAAACTCTATTTTTACTGAATAAACGATATCTGACAATGAGCGACGGCGCTACTAAGAACTTGTTCATGATTAAATTTAGGAGTGGGTAGAGACGCGATTAATCGCGTCTGTGCAAGAGTAGGGAGTAGAGAGTGTGTAGAAACGCAATTAATCGCGTTTCTACAGGAGTTAGGAATTAAGATTTAAGAGTTATGATTCTCCCTCTACCCCTCTATTCCCCATTCCCTAATCCCTTTTAAATTGGAATTTGAATCCAAAATTCTGTACCTTGTCCCGGTTGTGATGTACACTTGAGCATTCCGCCGTGTTTTTCTACTACAATTTGGTAGCTAATTGACAATCCCAATCCTGTTCCTTTCCCAACAGGTTTTGTTGTGAAAAATGGATCGAATAAGCGCGTTCTCACTTCTTCTGGAATTCCGGCTCCATTATCGGTAATCCGAATCACAACAAAATTATTGTCGGAAATTTCCGTCCGAATGATGATCTGGGGTTTTTCTGTTGTTTTACCTTTAATTCTTATCTCTTCTAATGCATCGATCGCATTAGTCAAAATGTTCATAAAAACTTGGTTAAGCTGACCAGGATAGCAGTCGATTAAGGGTAATTTACTATATTCTTTGACAATAGATATATCCAGCCCAATTCCATTATTTTTCCAGCGGTGATGCAAAATTAATAAAGTGTTGTCAATTCCTTCATGAATATCAACTTGTTTTTTTTCTGCTTCATCATGGCGGGAAAAATTTCGTAATCCTAAAACAATTTCACGGATACGATTAGTACCCATTTCCATTGAAGATAGGAGTTTATAAAGGTCGTTAGTAATAAAATCTAAATCGATTTTTTCAGCAAAATCTTCAATTTCTGTATTCGGCTTGGGATAGTATTGCTCATAGAGATGCAACAGAGTTAGTAACTCTTGAAAATATTCGTGAGCATAAGTTAAATTCCCGTGAATAAAATTAACTGGATTGTTGATTTCATGGGCAACACCAGCTACTAATTGTCCCAAACTAGACATTTTTTCATGTTGGATCAGTTGAGATTGAGTTTGCTGCAACTGATACAAAGTTTCGGTGAGTTTTTTGGCTTGAGTTTCAGCGGCTAAAGTAGCAGAACGACTTTGAGTATAAAGTTGTGCATGATCGATGGCGATCGCTAGTTGGTCGCAAACAGCTTGTAGCAGACTAATTTCACTATTAGTCCAAATGCGATCGCCACTACAATGACTGCAAACAATTGCTCCTATTTCTCCAGAATTACTCTTAACTGGTAGCACTAGTTGAGCTGTAATCCCAAACTCAGTTAACAACTCTTGCATATCATCATCAACGCATAATTTACTATTAACATTGTCAATGCAAATTAGCTCTTGAGAGAGGAGTATTTTCGTCAAGTACTTGCTTTTTTGCGGCGCAATACTACCTAACATTGTCGGTAAGTTAGGGTAGTTAGGATTTCGCGCTTCAGAGGTGATAGTCAGGCTTGGCTGGGATGGGTGCGCTGAATAAGAAAGAAAGTAACAACGGTCAATTTGTAATAAGCTGCGAATTTCATTAACGGCAGTTTCTAGAATGATATCCAAGTCAAGAGAACTGCGGATTTGGCTAGCTAAACGCAGTAATAATGCTTCCCGACGGCTGAGGAGTTCTTCTCTAGCCCAAATTCGGTCAATAGCCACAGCAATATTATTAGCAATCCAATTTAATAAGTTATGAGTTGGTTCGCTAAATATTTGCTGGCTAAATAAAGCCATTATGCCGATTAATTGCTGCTCTACTATTAAAGGATAGGCAGAAAAACGAAAAATTGATAATGTAGAATTTAGTGGTAGTTCTGGATGATTAATTACTACTTCTTGGTTGAAAATCGCTTGATGGTTTTGAGTCATTAAGCCAACAATGTTATTGGCTAAAACCATATGATTGGGAAAATCTTGGCTATTGTTCAAAGCACTACAGGTAACCTCTGTGCAATGAACGCCAGCTTGTAATTCTAGTTGCTTTGTCTGTCGCTCAAAAGTCCAGATACAAACAAAGGCGATTTTTAGGTATTGTGAAATAGTATTTGTACAGTTTTGCAGAATTTCTGCAAGTGTACCACTTTGAGATAATGCTAAACTGACTTCTGCACTTAAAAGTGATAAACGCGATCGCTCCAATAAAGCTAACTCTGAAAGCTTACGCTGTGTGATATCTGTGCGAATTGATACATATTGATAGGGATTTCCTTCTGAATCCAACATTGGGGTAATGAGAGTATCCACCCAATAAAAAGTTCCATCTTTGGCTTTATTTTTGATTTCTCCCTTCCAAATTTTACCTTTGCTAATAGTTTTCCACAAACTCTCAAAGAATTCCTTTGTATGATGACCAGAATTAATAATTCGATGGTCTTGTCCTAAAAGTTCTTCTCTAGAATATTTAGAAACTTCACAAAATTGGTCATTAGCATAGGTTATTCTGCCTTTTTTATCAGTAATAGCTACCAATGAATGAGTATTCAAAGCAAATTTAAAAGCTTCTAATTCTCGAATAGTTATTTGTAGTGCGATTTCATTGTCTTTCTTCAGAGTAATATCACGAGCTACTGCATAAATTAACTTTTCTTCCATGAAGCCTGTTGCATTCCATGACAGCAATTTATAGCTACCATCCTTACAAAAATAACGATTTTCAATATAAATTGGATCTATACATTGTGCAATTTTTTGGGCTGCTAGAATAGTTAATTCCTGGTCTTCAGGGTGAACAAATTCGATAAAGGGTTTAGCAAGCAATTCCTCATTTGACCAACCTAGCGTTTTTGTCCATACTGGATTTAAATACTTGAAATAACCATCAAAACTAGCAATACACAATAAATCTATAGAAAGTGAGAAAAATCGAGAGTATTTTCCTTCTAATTGTTGGAACTCAGATTTAACTAGTTTCATAAGTTTTCAGGTATAAACTTTAATTTAATATTGGTCAAATAAGTTAATACGTTTTTCGTAAATCGAATAACCATCCTCATGGGATATTGTCGAGCTAGAGGCTGCTTAACTTCTATCCTGATGAGGACTGGTTACTATACGAATAATCGCGTAAATGTATTAACTTTAAGTGTAGTAAATATAGCTTTTTTGGGCAAAAATACTAGCTTGTTGTTAGCTAAATTCTCTACTGGATATAGGTTTCCCTAAAAAACTGTAAAGTAAACATTTATATTTTAGATTTAAGATAAGAAGTGTTACGTAATACAAATACGTGGGTAGAGGTTTAGCATCATAGGTGTGAACTTAACGTGAAACCCTTGTGAAGATGTGATATTGAGTTCATTCACTTAGGGTTACTCACGGCGTTACCCCACCCCGGTTTTGTCTAAAGCCAAAACCGCCCCTCCCCTTGGTAAGGGGAGGGAACTGAATTTCTTTTTCCCCCCTTAGAAAGGGGGGATTAAGGGGGGTAAAAGGTATGTGGAACAAGCATTTGAGCTTAAGTTGACACCAATGCACAGCTGTACAACCCGAAAAATGTACAAATAATTTGGGATAATTTACTTTCTGGAAGTCCCTAAACTCTAAGCAATACTTCCTCGTTTTCTGGCTTCTTTGTAGGAAGTTCCGACATTTTTCAAACCAGCTTTAATCATTTGTTGTTCTAGGAGGGCAAAGAAACGCGCTTTATCTCCACCTTTTACCACTGCTTGATTATGGGCTTCGGCGATCGCCACTGGGTATCCGTATCCTTTTTGTACTTGTGCTAACATCAATCCTAGTGCTTGATTTAACATAGTTGTATCTTGCGCTACCCATGCCGGAATTTCAATCCGGGCAATTTCGGTGCCTACGTGGACATAACAAAAGTAAATAATTTGGTCGCCGTAGAGTTCAAGAATGTGATTATTACTGCGCCATAAAGCACTGCGTTGTCCTGGTTGGAGTCGAGTTGCCCAAAGGGTAGTATCTCGTAGCTGTTCAAAAATTTTACAAGGTACTTTTTCTAGCTGATTTGGGCAATGACTTTTACAGTCTGGCGCTGGATGGGGACAAGCCAACAACCGTAAAAAATTCGTGCTTTCGATGTTGCGGGAGGCGCTAAGATAGCCCATCAAAGGAATTTGAGCATCACGCATTTGCTGCCAAGCTTCGAGGATGGGGGGTAAAATGCGATCGCGTGCATCCATCGGTAATTGTTCCAAAAACCAGTAAATTAAGGAACCATCTACCATCGCTAGGGCTGGTGCTTCTGCTTTGGCTGCACAAGCTAATTCGGCTAAAACCGTTGTTTCGGAGGCGGTACGGCGAAAACTCATCCATTCTTCGGTACGAATTCCCCATTGCCGAGACATATACAAATCTTCTGGACGGTAAAATACCTCTGGCAAACTATCGAGTAGAGGATGGCGGTTTTGTCCGTAGTGCAAGACGACTCTGCCGATATTTAAGAGATAACAATAAGCAATTTCGTGGTGGTTGGGGGCAATTTGGGAACCATCGGTAGCGATGACAGTATGAATTTTTGGCGGAACCGGGATATCAATGCAGGTTTCTAGCGGCTCAACTGGGGTAGCATTAGCAAAGAGAATGCGATCGCGCCATTTTTCCTGGCGATCGATTAAATCTTGTTGAGATTCGTAAGCATTTTTGAGATGTTGTTGCGCCAATTCTAAACGCTGGCGACTAGCAGCAGCTTCCAAAGAAAGATGCTGACTTAAACCCTGCATTTGTCGCGCTAGTTTCGTCAGGTCAAGCATAAAGGTAAGTGCTGAGTTAGGAGTTAGGAGTTAAGAGTTTTCTGAATTTTTTATTATTTACCTAAATCTTTATTACCTTAAGAGATTAAGTAAATGATTTTAGTCCACTTTAGTGGACTTAAGCTATGAGCCAGGAACTTAAGTTCCTGGCGGGGTATAGGTAAGAGATTCTATTCAGAATTCTCTTTTCACATCTTAAACCCAATTGGAGAAATCTTTGGCAAATTGAGACAATGATAAAAGATGAATTCGCGGATCGTGTTGGGCAGATTCCCTTTCTGTTTGGGTATTATAACCCCAGTCCGCAAGCAAGAGTTTCACATCTTCAAGGTCTGTTTGTTGTTGAACTAACTGCAAAGTCTTGAGTCTATCTTCTACAAACCAGAGGCTAACTGGTTTATCTAATTCCGCCTGCTTTAATTCTCGCAAAATTTCGTATTTGGGACGCTTGACTTCTTTACCAAAAATTGCTGTTGCTGGTAAATTCACCCCTTCTTGTTGTAACAACTGCTGTACAAAACGCCCTTCTTTCGTTGTTACAATATATAGCTTAACTCCACTGGCAACAGTTAATTTAATTTTTTCGACTACACCAGGATAAAATCTATGCAGACTTAGCCAACCGTCTAAATCTGTAGCAATCCATTCATCTCGCATGTTGTCTAGTTTGGCACCAATTTCTCTTGCCTGTAGTTTATTGTCTAACAATATTTGTGGAGTAATAGTTACCCACTGATGAAGAATTTTTTCATCAGGGATTCCATCCATCAAGGCTTTGATTAAAACAGGCATTTCCCAACCTGTTTCAATCACAGGGCGCAGGCGGTAGAATCTCAAAGCTAAATCATCTGGCGGTGTGTCGTTAGCAGACGACCAAATTTCACAGTAGGTACGCCATGCTACCTCAAAATATTCAATTAGTCCGTCGCAAATCACTCCATCAAAGTCCAGGGCTAAAATCGTGGGACTACTTGCTGTCATTGTTTTGAGGATAAAACTGCTGTTTCAGCTTAACTGAACTAGCAATAATTTTTTGTATCAGGACACTGACAGGAAAATAATTTCGATAATTGCAGGCGATCGCTCTATCATTCCCAAGGAAGTCAGTTTTCATGATTCCCAAGCGCTTCGACCTTTTGCTTCTAATAGTACCCACAGGGGTACTATTACTTTGATAATCTAAATGTCATCATTTTATATAAATTTCTGGGTGTAAATCTACTGACTGCTAAGAAAGTAGGGTAAGTGCTTTTTTTCATATTTAGCGATCGCCCGCTGAGTAGGGGCGCACAGATGTGCGCCCCTACTATGGGATATTTTTTTCATTGGAAGTCCCTAGTACCAGATCCAAAAATCTTTGCAACATAACCTAATCGGCTGTAAGTCCCTACAGCGCGTCAGTCTTGAAGAGAAGAAAGAATGTAACTAAAGGAAAAAACAATGCCAAATCTCCCTTTTGAGTTTAGCCACGGCGGATATATCAAGGAAGAGAGTGTGCAACAAAGAATTGCCTTACGTCCGCCAACGACTGAGGCAATTGATGTAGAGACAGATTTCGATTATCTCTTCCCAGATCTTGCCAGAGATCCAAACAGCCTGCTTCCAGCAGACAACAACCAAGACATTATTGAGAAACTTAAAAATCTAGGCGAGCAAATAATTGACAGAGAAGACCCTGAGCCTGAGAATACTAACTCAAAAATACCTCCGGTTTATACTTATTGGGGACAGTTTATCGACCATGATATTACTGCCAATACCGATCGGGCTGTCACAGATCTGCAAACTGATATCACCAAAGACGATTTCACACCTCTGTCACCCGACTTTGTAATCGATAAGCTCAAGAATCTGCGTCGCCCCACCTTCGATCTTGACAGTGTTTATGGTGACGGGCCAACTCTAGACCCGAAAAAGCCCACCCAAGCAAAGGACTTTTATCAACAAGACGACCCAGTAAAACTGAAAGTTGGGCGAAATGCTGAACAGAATGCTAACGGCGATGCAATTCCTGGAGCCAAAATTCCGCCAGAAAACGATTTATCGCGCGATTTGCCACGCAATAAGAGAATAGCTGCGATCGGCGACAGTCGTAACGACGAAAATCTCATCGTGGCACAGTTCCACACTGCCTTTCTGCGTTTCCACAATGCAGTAGTAGACTGGGTGCGGAAGAATGAACCCAAAAATGCCAAAAACAATAAAAAACTATTTCTTCGGGCGCAGAATCTGGTTCGTTGGCACTACCAGTGGCTTGTTATCAATGATTTTCTCAAAACAGTAACTACAACCAAAACAGTAGACAGCATCCTCCGCAACGGGCCGAAATTCTACTATCCCCGCAATGGAAATCTTTTCATGCCTCTAGAATTCTCCGTTGCAGCTTACCGTTTTGGACATAGTATGATACGGGCTGCTTATGACTACAACCGCAATTTTACAGACCAACCGGGAGCGCTGACAGACGCAACGTTCGTTTTACTGTTTGCTTTTACAGGAAGACGTGATATTGGCGGCCCACCAGGCCCTGGACCATCTAACACTCTGCCTTTTAACTGGATTATTGAGTGGGATCGGTTTGTTGACAAACAAAGCGCTGCCAAAAGGCAGAGAAATTCTGCGCGAAAAATCGACACGCATCTTGCGTTTCCTTTATCAGATCTACTTAATGAAGGCAACGATGCACAACCTCCTGTTCAACAACTTCTGAAGCACCTTGCAAAACGGAACCTACTGCGTGGATATTTCCTCAGTATTCCTACCGGACAGAGTTTAGCTAAGAAGCTAGGTATCAAACCACTGACAGTGGACGAACTTAAAAAAGACAATTCAGCAGAATTGAATGAAGCCCTCGAACCTTTCCTAGAAAAGACTCCAGCGTGGTATTACGTCCTCAAGGAATCCGAAGTTCGCGCCAATGGCGACTCTTTGGGCGAAGTTGGTAGCCGTATTGTTGCTGAAACCATCATCGGTCTAATTAAGAATGACCCGTCTTCGTACCTCAATAAGAGTTATTTCTATGAAATTTGGAACCCTTCTAGAGGTGTCAAGCTGCCAAATGGTGACCAAATTCGGGGGATTAGTGATTTTCTGAAATTTGCCGGAGTACTGCCAGCATAGTTTTGTGACAGCGTATTTCAGGTAAATGAAGTACACAGGTAGGGGCACAACCATGTTCCCTACCATCACATATTGCGTAAGTCCTGTAGTACTGACAAGTTAACGAGGATCTATGGCAGGTTCTCGATCGACCAAACGAATTTGATTCTGCTATTCGCATAGATTATAAATTGTACATGTAGATTTTAATCAAGAAAGAAAATTATGCGATCGCAACACGAATCACAGGTTTTTTCTGCTGTAATCAAACATTCAATAACCCAAGAAGATTTTCTATGTGAAATGTCCAATAGTTATCTGATAACTAAAACTTCTTTGAAGCCCGATATCTCCTGGGAAAATCTGCGGATTCCAGAGACATTTATTCATGGAATGAGGATTGTAGGTTTCCCTAATCTCCAAAAAGAGACTTACGATAATTGGATCTCAATCAACAATCAACCTTCCTTATTAACTCCATTTATTACAAATCATCAAATCACTTTGGTTTCAGAGAAAGAGTCTGATAAAATTTTAAATGACTACGATTATAGGTGGTCTATTATATATACTTTGACTCGACCAGGATTATCTGTAGATTTTTCACAAGCATTAATTCAGATAACTGCCCACTGTCCAGCAGGACCGCCCCAGTATGGGAGTTTGTTCTATTTAGAAATAACTGGCGAAGAATGGGAAGTAAAGTCATCTTATGGGCTGTACAATCAATAGAAAAAATCTATTTCTGTTTCACACTTGGTATCAAAACTCCATGTTTGGGACTAAATAATAAAGCTAACAAAAATAAGCCCGAAACTACCAAAACAATTGCTGGGCCAGAAGGCAAATTATAAAAATAGCTGAGATACATCCCGCTAATACTAGAAATTACGCCAATTACGGCACCTAAAATCATTACTTGGTTGAGACGTTTCACTAGTAAATAAGCAGTTGCTCCTGGTGTAATCAAAAGTGAAAGTACTAAAATCACACCTACAGCTTTCATGCTAGCGACAATTGTTAAAGCAATCAATAGCATTAAGCCAAAGTTAAGCCGATCGACTGGCAAACCTGCGGCTTGAGCGCCTAATGGATCAAAAGTGTAAAATAAAAGTTCTTTGTATATTAAAACAACGACTATTAAAACAATAGCAGCAATAATAGCTGTGTCGCGTACTTCATCAATAGTAACGCTGAGAAGGTTCCCGAATAAAAAGTGATTCAGGTCAATTTTATTATCTTTTTGAATAACAGTAATTAAGGTGATACCAAGGGCAAAGAATGCAGAAAAAACTATGCCCATTGCCGCATCTTCTTTAATTGGCGATCGCACTCTAATCCAAGCGATCGCCATTGTACTCACAACTCCGGCAATAAACGCCCCAATATATATATTTGCTCCCACCATAAAAGCGATCGCTAGTCCTGGCAAAACCGAGTGACTGATTGCATCACCCAGCAACGCCAATCGCTGCACCATCAAGTAACTACCAACCACCGCACACAACAAACCAACTAAAATCGCAATCACAAGCGATCGCTGCATAAAGCCGTATTGTAACGGCTCAATTAAAGCTTCTAACATATTTTGTCACTAGTCATTAGTCATTGGTCATTAGTCATTGGTCATTAGTCATTTGTCATTTATCATTTGTCATTTCTCCCCCTGCCCCCCCTGCCCCCCCCATCACATTTACGCCGCATCCGAAAAATACATTACTTTCCCGCCATAGGCAAGATTGAGATTTTCTTCTGTGAGTACTTGTTGGCGTGAACCTGTGGCGATTAATTCACGATTTAGTAATATTAAATCATCAAAATGGGCAATTGATTCTCCTAAATCGTGGTTGACTACTAGCACGATTTTTTTATCAGTAGCGAGTTCATGAAAGACTTCAAAAATCACCGATTGAGTTTTTTGATCGATGCCTACTAAAGGTTCATCAAAACAGAAAATTTCTGCTTGCTGTGTTAAAGCACGGGCTAAAAATACCCGTTGTTGCTGTCCTCCTGATAATTGTCCGATGGGGCGATCGCAATATTCAATCATTCCAACTCTTTCCAGGGCATTTTTTGCTACCTGGCGACTAACTGCTGAAAAGCTACGCAACCATCCTGTTTTCTTCACCCGTCCCATCATCACTACATCCCAAAGGGTGGCGGGGTAAGTCCAGTCAATTTGGCTACGCTGTGGTACGTAGGCAACTCGATCTAATTGTTGCATTAAGGGTTTACCTTGATACAGCACCGTACCACTACTGACTGGCACTAAGCCTAACATTGCCTTCATCAGGGTACTTTTGCCAGCACCGTTGGGGCCAAAAATACCCGTGACTTTTCCCGGTTTGACAATACAGTTAACGTCCCTTAAGGCTTCTTGTGTTCGGTAGTGTACCCCTACATGGGCGATGTTAATTGCTGGTGTGGAAGTCATATCAGAAGCCTTGATAGTTTCGGGTAATTCTCGTGTATTTACTGGAGATAAGCGGAATTTAGCTGCAAAAGAGACGTTTTTCATAACTGCTTTTAAATATTCATTTCTTGAGCTTACTACAAAAATGAGAGAAATATGAAAAAATCTATAAATAGATGTAATATCCCAGATAAATGAAACTAATACCACAGATAGACGGCAGTAACGCTCACGCCAAGGTGATTGGCAACACAAACAAGAGAAAAATTCTTTTGCGGCTTTGTTTGGGAATGCTTATGCCTTTGGCTTTATTTAGTTGTACCCGGAATGACTCCAACCCCAAAACTGCCAAGGGAGAGAGTCAGCCGCGAGTAGTTGCAACTAGCACCATCATTGCTGATTTGGCGCAAGAGGTTGCAGGAGATGAAATTCAAGTCAGTGGAATCCTCAAACCAGGTACTGATCCGCATGTTTACGAACCAATACCGGCAGACAGCAAGGTTTTGGAACAAGCCGACTTGATTTTGTATAACGGCTACAACCTAGAACCAGGATTGATTAAGTTAATGAATGCTTCTGGTGGTAAAGCGCGAAAGTTAGCCGTCGGGGAATCTGTCAAATCTTTGCAGTTAGACAAAGGCAAAGGTGAAGTCGTGCCAGATCCTCACATCTGGGGTAGTGCAGAAAATGCGATCGCCATGACGAATGCCATTCGAGATGCTTTGATTGAATTATCACCTGAAGATAAAGAAGAATTAACTGAAAATGCATTGCAACTGACTAATGAATTAAAACAGTTGCATAGCTGGATTAATCAACAGATTCAAACTATCCCCGCACCTCGGCGCAGACTGATCACAACCCATGATGCATTTCAATATTATGGACGTGCTTATGGAATTGCGATCGCAGGTACTTTAATTGGCATTAGTACCGAAGAACAGCCAAGCGCTCAAACAGTCCAGCGATTGGTAGAGTCAGTTAAAAAAATCGGCGTTCCGGCAATTTTTGCTGAAACTACAATTAATCCAGCTTTAATTAAAACCGTTGCCCAAGAAGCAGGAGTCAAATTAGCACCACATCAACTTTATTCTGATTCAATTGGGGCAAAAGGGAGTGATGGAGATTCGTACATCAAAATGATGGAGGCAAATACCCGCAGCATTGTAGAAGCATTGGGGGGAAAATATACGCCATTTCAACCTAAGAAGTAAATAAGAATTCAGAATTCAGGAGTCAGAATTCAGGAGTCAGAATTAGAATAAGTTCTCGATCTAGCTACACAACTAGATGCTATACTTCACTTTCCTTGAATTCTGCTGTATTACAACGTATTTTAGCTAAATGAAGAACAGGGGTAGGGGCACAACATGTTGTGCCCCTACTCACCAAGTTGCAATGTGCTGTATTTCTGAAGTCAGAGGTTATTTATCAATTAATATCCTTAGGTTAGAGCCAAAAACCTTAATTTTATGTAGTGTAGTTGGGTTTCATTCCTCAACCCAACTACAATTATCTCCTCTGACTCCTGAATTCTGACTCCTGAATTCTGAATTCTGAATTCTGACTCCTAAATTCTGACTCCTGAATTCTGATTTATAATCTATTCTCAAACTCTTTCTAGAGAAAGAACTCTTTATAGGTTTGATTTTCTACAGTGTTATTAGTAACTACACATTTATTAGTACCTGAAAAACCATGACTGATAATAAACAAGAAAATCAAATTAATCAACCAGTGAGCGAAGATCGGCATTCTCGTGAAGAACCAAATGTGAAAGAACAAAACTTAACTGCAAATCCGGGAGATAGAATCGCTGATGAAGCTCAATCCGTTGAAGAAAAGGCTCAACAGCTAGCTGTCGATCGCGTACCAGACATTACAGGCGACGTAATCACAGTCCCGACTTACTTTGTTGTCGATGAACCCAACGGCGAAAAGAAAGCACTCCACCACGTTAAAGATGCTGAAGAAATTTCCGACGTAATTCGCCAAGCACGAGTTGACGAAAATGGAAATCGAATTTGGTGGTAGTTGCTGATTGAAGAAACAAGGGGATAGGGTGTTTGTCATTAGTCATTAGTCATTAGTTTTTCTCCCTGTCCCTGCGTCTCCCTCATCCTCCTCATCTCCCTTTTACCAGATCTTGTAGCAGTAAGTTACACTGTAATCAAGTAATCATAATTTGGAAATTCTCCAAGGACGAAAGGTAATGGGAAATGTTACAACTTCTGAGGAATTGACATCTTGGACTACGCTAGAACTGAAAAATTACATTATAGAACTTGTTAAAGACCGCGATGTAGAGACGTTAAAAGCCAAAGTAGAATTTTATAAAAACGAATTAGCGCCATATTTTGCAGAATTGAGCCAACGCAACCTTTTTCCGAAAGTTGCAGAACAAGTGGCGATCGTCATCGGAGCTTGGGTGCCAATATGGTCTACTATTCCTTTTCAAGACATTTTACCTGGTAGGATACACGAGCAGTCTTACCAAATTTTTCATAATGATGGTTACTATGCAAATATTGGCCGTTATGCACTAGGAAATCAGTCTGGTTTTTGGCTAAAATTTGCATCAAAACTACCAGCTTATGACTTAATGATATTGCAAAAGTATTCAGTTGAAAATGACCAGTGGAACATCAAAAATGTTGGCATATTCCAGGCATTGGGAAATCAAAAAGTTCCATTGACAATTGAGGATGCAGACAAGTGGTTTACAAAAAATGTCGAATCTAAATTGGGGGAAGCATCGTCTAAGATAGATTTACAGCAAGAACTCCAATTAGAAAATATGAACAGAAATACTGTCAAAAAATTTGATAAAGTCTATCTAGCTACTTCTTTTCTAGAGCATTTATATATAGATAATGACTTTCGGTTGATTAAGACTCAGCGAGAAGTTACACAGCGACCGAGTTATACAATTGCTGTTCGCAGAAGTTGAACTAACAAAATTTCCCAATGCTATAGGACTACTATTTGATTTTTGAACAGATACGTAGGGTGCGTTATCGCATCCTATCCCGTCGATTTAGATCGGGTTTACCTAACTGGCTTAAGCATGGGTGGTTACGGAACATGGCATTTAGCAGCAGCACAACCGCAAAGATTTGCAGCGATCGCGCCTATCTGCGGCGGTGGTAACCCAACCCAAGCGCCTAAGCTGAAAAATCTTCCCGTGTGGGCATTTCATGGAGCAAAGGATGATGTCGTTCCCTTAAGCGAGTCCGAAATCATGGTTTCTGCACTGCAAGGCTGCGGCGGGAATGTGAAATTTACAGTTTATCCAGAAGCGAAACACGACTCGTGGACGCAGACATATAATAATCCAGAACTTTATCAGTGGTTTTTGCAGCATCGACGGTAGTATCTAGCAAAGCGATGTTGTGATACCCGTCTTTAGGCATAAAAAATTAACTATACCTCTAAATTTAGCAGTATTTACCCAGGGATAATAGCCAATACTTCAGGATATTTTCATTAAAAAAATTTTTTAGCGCCCAAAGATTAAAATTTATAAGAAGTCAGGACTTATACCTTTGACATTCAAGTATATAACTTGAATAATCTTATTACGTAAAAATTCGTAATTATATAGAAATCTGAATTTGATATTCCTAAGTATACTGAGAGCTAAAACCTGTTACGGCTAGCTCTGAGTAACTTTGGCTTTGAACAAATCAAATGGATTTCTATATAAACTCGCATTAACAGGGTTGTATTATGTTTTTCTCAAATTCAAAATCGGTCTTAAAAATTAGTCAAAAAAATAAAACTTACAGTCTTTTGGGGACTAAAAGTAACATAATACTGCTCACTGGATATTTAATCTCTCTACCGATTTGTACTTTGATAACTTTATCTTTATTATTGCCCGTATTCAGTATTAACTTATTTGCTCCCATAGAAAGCTCACACTACTCTACATCAATTCCTTGGATAGACGATCCATCTGAATGTGAATATACTGGACGAAACTGGCGCGATCGCAAGTGTTGGGATGATGAACACAATCCCATGTTCTAAGTCAATTTCCTGTTCGAGCGCTTGAGTATCCATAAATTTCCCCCTTTACTATTGAACTGGAATTAAGATCACAAATTCTGTACCTTGACCCGGAGAAGAGTTGCATTCGAGAGAACCGCCGTGTTTTTCTACTATAATTTGCCGAGCGATCGCTAACCCCAATCCCGTCCCTTTACCCACAGCTTTGGTAGTAAATAAATGGTCAAATATTTTCTGTTTCACTGATTCACTCATTCCCTTGCCATTATCCATAATGGCAATTTTCACACAGTTATTTTCTAGATAAGTGGTAATTGTAATTCGGTTGGAATTGGCTTTAATCTCCTCAAAACTGCGTCCGTTATTTGATTCATCTAAAGCGTCGATGGCATTAGCCAAAATATTCATAAATACCTGATTTAATTGACCAGGAAAACATTCAATCAGCGGTAAATTGCCATATTCAGTGACAACTTCAATGGCAGGACGTTGTTCATTCGCTTTCAGACGATGTTTGAGAATGAGAATGGTGCTATCAATGCCTTGATGAATGTTAAATGGCACTTTGTAATCTTGATCGGCACGAGAAAAAGTGCGGAGACTGGTGCTGATATTTTTCAGGCGATCGCACGCGATTGTCATGGAATCAAGCATTTTTGGTAAGTCTTCTAAGCTATATTCCAAGTCAATTTCCTCGGCATGATCAAGAATTTCCTCACTCTTATTCGGTAAGCTTTCTTGATAGAGTTTCAGGTGTTCAACAATATCGGCGATCGTGGGTTTAGCTTGTTTAATACTGGCAGCAATAAAACCCAAAGGATTATTCATTTCGTGAGCCACACCAGCAACTAAGTTACCCAACGCAGACATTTTTTCACTTTGGATCATTTTTAATTGTGCTTGTTGCAGGTTTTGTAAAGCAGTTTCTAGCTCTTGTGCTTTTTGTTGAAGTTGGACTTCGGCAATTTTGCGTTCAGTAATATCATCTGCTAGAGAAGCAACTCCAATTAACTCGCCATCCGCACTCACAAGCGGATTGTTATACCAAGCACAAATAATAGTTTTGCCATCCTTTGTGACATTTTCATTGATACTGTAATTGCCGCCCTGCTGCGATTTAATTTCGACGCTGACTTGCTCCATTTCGGCTTGAATCTTTTGAGGAATGATGAATTTAAAGTCACAACCCAAAGCCTCTTGTTTGCTGTAGCCAAAGATTCTTTCTGCTGCTGGATTCCAGTCAGTAACTTGATAATTGGTATCCCACTCTATCACTGCTAGTGGAGTTTGCTGAACCAATAACTGGAGTCGTTGCTGGGATGCTTGTAAGCGAGACTGTGCGGTGTTCAACTCATCGAGCGATCGCTCTAGTTGTTGAGAATACTGTAGCGATCGCTCATACAGTCGGGCATTTTCTAGAGAAATCGCAGCTTGAGCGCACAGGAGATTCAGTAGTTCAACGCGATCGCTTGTAAACGCCCCCGTTACTAAATTATTTTCTAGATATAAAATGCCCAGCAACTTACCTTGATGTAAAATCGGGCTACACAAAATACTCTTGGGCTGCTGACGCATGATATACGGGTCATTAGCTAAAATCGGATCGGCGATCGCATCAAGCAGCACAACGGTCTGCCTGTTGTGCTTCACTTTGTAAATCAGCTTTAGGGGAATATCTTGACTCTCCTCAACCAGAAGGTGCTGCAACACGACCGGCTCCGAACCCTCAATAATTGACCCTTTGATCAGTAGGTGTTCACCCTTGGTGTCGCCTAGCGAATCGTCTCGCAAGAGCATGAATACACACTTATCAGCCCCTGCATTTTCGATGACGATCTTCAACAACGATGAGAGCAGTTTTTCCAGTTCGATTTCACCTGAGATACTTTGGGAAGCCTTGAGAATAGCGGCTAAATCGAGAGAATCACAGACGCTGGAGGAAGAACTAGAAGAACTAGTGGAGGTGACTGTTCCTAATGCGAAGACAGTTTCGTTAATCGAGAGAGCCGTGCGAGTTTTTTGGAGAATAGGAGCCAAGAGTTGGGGATAACGTCTTTCCAAGTCAGCGACTTTGGCTTTTGCACCCCAACGAGCGTAGCTATAGTAAGCCTTCGTCATGTATGAATGGGCAATCTCCTGTTTACCCCAGTCGAGGTAAAATTTTGCAGCTAGTTCATTAGCCAGCGCTTCTTCCTGAATATAATCATTTTCTTTGGCTCCAATGATGGCGCGATCGTAATGTTCAATTGCTTCGGCTTTATTACCCAAAACCCGTTGCCGTTCTGCCTCAACTAAATACCATTTATGCAGATGATTTATCGGGGCATTTTGCGCCCACTGTTGCAAAGTGGTTTGATGGGTTTGGGCTAAAGACAAAAATTCGCCTTGCTCTGACTCTGGCTGTGTGGGCAAGAGCGCCAAATACGTCAGGGCTGTATAGAAATGAAAAATGGGAATAAAAATCATCCCTGATACTGCCATTAAATACTGTTTGGCTTGGGCGTTATAGTCTAGGGCAGCCGTGTAGTTACCACAAAAGTAGCCAAGCATCAGTTTGTAAGTGTAAGCAATTGCGATCGCTGTGAGATCCTTGTCCTGATGGTGCTTAGGAATCATCACCGTTTCATCGTAGGCAGTGCCAATTAACCAATCCGACAGAATACGGGCTTCCCTCAAGTTCTGCACAGTCTGCTGCATCATATCCAAATAACTCTGGGCAGAATGTTGTTTTATCTGCACTAAGACAGCCCTGTAAGCTGCTATTTCGGGTTCCCAAATGTCCAGTTCTACCCCAGCAAAAAGTTTGGCAATGAGGTAATTGAGGGAGTTATAGCCAGCGTTGAGAAAATCACCAGTTTCTATACCAGTTCCATAGCCATCTTTCATCGTCAGCATCGTTGCTTTGAGAGATTCCTGATGATGTTGAACCCAAGCCGCAAACAGAAGTAGAACTTTAGACTTGAATTCCTTGACATTAAATCTGTCAAGCAAGTTCATTCCTAATCGCCCAAAGCTATACCCGGATTTCACTTCTCCCAAAAAAGCACACAACACCATACTGTGAATCGCATACCCCACCGTTGATCCTGGTGCATTCCCGAACTGGATTGATAAACTCACCATCGTCGCGCTCAATATGGGCAGTAATCCGGGCATTGCCTGTAGAATCGGTGAAAATAATATTCCTAACAGTTGCATAGCTGCCTGAGTGTGGCCATCGCTCATTACAGGTAGATCGACTAATTCCTCAATTCCTCTGTCACCTTGAAGACTAGCTACGGTTTGTAGGGCTTGAGCAATTTTGGCTTCCTCAGGTGCAGTGGGGAGTTCAACCCCCAATTGCAATAGTGCATCTCTTCCCACTGCAATGGCTTCTAATATCTTGCCCTGGGCTGTCTGGGCAACGATTTGAATTTGGTAAATTTTGATTTTGTCTAAAATCGTCTCAGCTTCTTCTAACACCAGTGCTGCTATTTTTTCCATGCCATCAAAATCAGCATTCAAATAAGCGGCTTCGGTAGCAGCAACATAGAGATTCAGAGTCAATTCATATTGATCTTGCCAGCAGTTGGCTGTCAGTATATCAATCCCTGTTTGCAAATAAACCCTTGCCGCAGTATAAGCTGTAGAATTTCTCGCCTTCACTCCAGCTTTGAAGTTAAGTTGAGCTAAATCTTCCCGTTCTTGCGGTTGGGTGATTAGCTCAATTCCTTGGTTTAAATGCAGGGCAATATCAAACAATTTTTCTTCCAGTTCTACTTCCGAGGAACTGTGCAGTAGTAATTTTCCAATTTTGAGGTGAGTTGCTTGTTTTTGTTCATCGGGAATCAAGGAATAGGCAGCTTGCTGTACTCGGTCATGTAAGAATCTATATTTGGCTATTTGTTTACTGGTATTCTGATATGACAGTGCCAATTGTTCGCGTTCTTCTCCTTGATAAAACTTATAAATATCACTAATCGGTAAAATCAACCCTTCTTGCAACGCTTTCCACAAATCTGAAGCCGTTTCGATTTGGGATTGTTCAGAAGCAATTGCCAAAGTTTCTAAATCAAAAGAGTTGCCAATACAAGCAGCTAACTGTAATATCTGTTGAGTTGATTGTGGTAGTTTTCGCAATTGAAAACTCATAAAATCCACAACATCATCTGTAACCGCTTGCTGATTTACTTGTACAATATCACATTGCCATCCCCCTGCTTGGTAAGAGGGGATTGGGGGGGTAAATTCAATTAGCCTATCTTGATGCAATGCTTTGAGAAACTGGGTTGCAAAAAACGGATTACCTTGAGTTTTTTGATAGACTAATTGAGAAAGACTCCATGCCAAACTTTCCTGACATTTCAGTGTATCAGCAACTAATTGATTCACTATGATTTGATTCAGTGGTGCTAAAGTAATCATATTAATCGTTGCTTGGTTTTTTTGAATCTCACTCAAAGTCAACATCAATGGATGTGCTGGGTTGACTTCGTTATCACGGTATGCACCAATTAACAAAAGATGCTTTGTATCAGCCATCAACAGCTGCATTAACTTCAGCGATGCTGAATCTGCCCATTGCAAATCATCTAAAAACATCACTAAGGGATGTTCTGCACTGGTAAAGACTTGGGTAAATTTTTGAAACAATAAATTAAATCTATTTTGTGCCGCTGTTCCTGATAGCTCTATGGTAGGTGCTTGTTGACCAATAATTATTTCTAGTTCGGGGATGACTTCAATGATTACCTGTCCATTTTGTCCAACTGCTGACAAGATTTTGTTTTTCCATTGCTGAATCTGTGCATCATTTAGAGTTAACAATTGCCTCATTAAATCTCGAAATGCTTGCACAAAGGCACTAAGGGGAATATTCCGTTGAAACTGGTCATATTTGCCTTTGATAAAATAACCGCGCTGGCGCACAATTGGTTTATGAACTTCGTTGACAACCGCAGTTTTTCCAATTCCAGAAAAACCAGCTACCAGCATCATTTCAGTTGCGCCAAGACTTACTCTCTCAAAGGCTTGGAGGAGGGTTGATACTTCGGTTTCTCTGCCATAGAGTTTATCAGGGATGATGAAGCGATCGCACACATCCCTTTGCCCAATTTCAAAACTCTGAATTTCACCAGTTTTTTTGAGTTGATCTAAACAATTCTCTAAATCAAACTTCAATCCCAATGCACTTTGATAGCGATCTTCAGAATTTTTCGCCATCGATTTCATGACGATATCAGAAAGCACCTGTGGAATTTCTTCCCTATTCCCTATTCCCCATTCCCTATTCCCTAATACAGTCGGCATTTTGGCAATATGACAATGCAACAATTCCATTGCATCACTTGATGGAAATGGTAATTCTCCACTTAGTAATTCATAGAAAGTTACACCCAAAGAATAAAAATCAGTCCGGTAATCAATTCCCCGATTCATTCTGCCTGTTTGTTCGGGAGAAATATAAGCCAACGTTCCTTCTAAGACATTGGGATTGACAATGCTTTGAGTTTCTCTTGGTAGTAGTGATGCAATACTAAAGTCAATTAATTTAACTTGTTTTGTTTGGGGATTAATTAATATATTGCTGGGTTTAATATCTTTATGAATAATGCGATCGTGGTAGAGTATATCTAAGGTGTTGCATAGGGCGTTCGCAATTTGTAAAAATTCATCTAGAGACGGGGGATTGTCATGGTTGGCGAAATAATCCTTAAGGGAAATTCCCCCAAAGTCTTCCATTACTAATGTATAGGCATTTTGGTAGGGTTCCAAGCTATAGGTTTGGATGATTCCAGGATAGTTGAGATTTTTGGCAATGGTATATTGATTGCGAAATTGTACTAGTTCGCTAAAGCTGGGATAAGGATTCTTTAATAGCTTAATGACAACTGGTAATGAGTCAATCTCTCGAACACCTCGATAAACTAGGGTTCTCGAACCATCATAAAGTTTTTTACTCAAGCGATATCCAGGAATACTAATCATACATACCAAATCTTAAACATCAGATTTAGTATTCCCATAAACCAATACGCTTGGGTTAAGGCTAAAACTCTTTTTTTCAGGACTTACGCAAAAGATAACGAAAGTAGGGGTAATTCATGAATTACCCCTACGTAAGAATAAGGTTTTCAGTTACATATTGCGTAAGTCCTGTTTTTAACAAACCGCCTTCTCTACGAGAGGCTTCCGCCAACGCGCAGCGTCTCGTAGAGAAGAACGCCAAGGACGCAAAGATAAGACTGATGCAAAACTACACACTGTAGCGGCAATTCATGAATTGCCGCTACGCGAATAGAGCGCAGCCTCATATAGAATTGGTATAATTCTCTTCCTTCCTTGGGAGGGTGAACATCAGTTGAGCATGAATGCTGAGTATGAAAATATATCAAAAAACCATGCTCAAACGCTGAAAGTAGGGTAATCGAGCATTAAAAGAGCATTTTTCAGAGAGTGAAGGCTCAAAGTATTGACAATATGTCGAGTTCGCGTAATCTGCAAGAAACTCACTTAAACCGTGCCCGTGCCAGTCTCAGACAGGCGCTGTCTTGGTATGGATATCTTCGTAAATCAGGACAGTTGTCATCTAGCCCAGAATTGGCAGGTTTACTCAAACCAGAATTAGAAACTCTTAACTCCACACTCAACAAACTCGATTCTAATGTTATTAGAATTGCCGCCTTTGGTTTGGTGAGTCGTGGTAAGTCAGCAGTTTTAAATGCCTTGCTGGGAGACAAGATTCTGCAAACTGGCCCCTTAAATGGTGTCACCCAATGGCCTCGTTCGGTACGCTGGCAGCCAGGAGATAAGGTATTAGTAGAGTTAATTGATACACCAGGATTAGATGAAATTGAGGGTGAGTCACGGGCAGATATGGCACGAGAAGTAGTGCGTCAAGCCGATTTGATTTTGTTTGTCGTGTCTGGTGATATCACACGCACTGAGTATCAAGCATTGCAGGAATTAAGGCGATCGCAAAAACCTTTGATTTTGGTGTTTAACAAGATAGACCTCTACCCAGATACAGACAAGGGCGCGATTTACCAAAATTTGCAACAACTCGGTGCAGGAAACCCCCAAGCAAAACCCCTACTACCCGATGAAATTGTCATGGTGGCGGCGGAACCAGCACCAATGGAAGTCCGGGTTGAATGGCCTGATGGGCGCATCACCTATGAATGGGAGACGCCACCACCCCAAGTGGACGAACTCAAGCAGACAATTTTGAATATTCTCAATCGAGAAGGGCGATCGCTTTTAGCTTTAAATGCACTCATCCAAGCACGGGATGCAGAAGCCGCCATCGCTCAAAAAACCATCGATTTACGCCAACAAGAAGCCGAAGACATCATCTGGCAATTTACCAAATACAAAGCTTTGGCTGTAGCCTTAAATCCCATCGCCTTCTTAGATATCCTTGGCGGAACTGTTGCCGATTTAGCTTTAATTCGCGCTTTGGCACGCTTGTATGGATTACCAATGACTAGTTATGAAGCCGGGAAAATTCTCAAAACGATTTTATTGAGTTCTGGTGGCTTACTTCTGGGAGAATTAGGTAGTAGTTTGTTGTTGGGTTTGGGCAAAAGTACAGCTGCCATCGCCAGCGGTGACAATCCTACAAATATTACTGCCTTTGCTGGAAGTGCGATCGCCCAAGCTGGTATCGCCGGTTATGGCGCATACTCCGTTGGCAAAGCCGCTCAAGTCTATCTCGAAAAAGGCTGCACCTGGGGACAGTTGGGCGCTAGCAGCGTCATTCAAGAAATTCTCTCTCAAGTTGACCAAAACACAATTCTGTATCGTTTGCGACAAGAATTAGGGATAAAGTATTGAGAATAACTAAGAGTTGTTTACCATTTGTTACTCTTTATAAGCGTTTATCAACTTCTATCAAACTCTTCTGACAATTGCTGTCAATTTCCGATCCCCAATGCAAGATCGAGAACAGGATACAAAAAACGAACCGAGAGATTTTTCTTTTCGGCATCCTCTTTCTGAATCTTTATCTCTGGAAAAATAAGGTGAAAGCGACATGACAACAACCTTAAACGTAAATCAAGCTGCTGGTACAACTCTTGAGCAAGCGATTTTAGAAGCCATTGCTGATGCTCGTACAACCTGTGATTTAAGTGGCAGTAATTCTGCTAATTGTGCCGTAGCTTGGGATATCGTAGAAGAATTGCAAGCTGAAAAATCTCATCAACATCAAGCAAAGCAAAACAAAACCTCTTTGGATAACTACTGCGATCGCCACCCAGATTCTGTAGAGTGTTTAATATACGACGTTTAACAAGAATTCAGGAGTCAGAATTCAGAATTCAGTATGAATTGGAGTCCCAATGGCAGATGAATGTGTAGGTTTAAGTCCAATACCCAAAACCCTCATGTAGAAACGCGATTTATCGCGTCTGATTTATCTGATTTATCGCGTCTTCATAGGTCAATTACCCATACCCAATTAATTCTGAATTCTGAATTCTGAATTCTGAATTCTGTATTCTTCTTCAACCTTTTTGCAAATCACCTGTTGCCGATCGCGTTACTTCCTTAATCGCCTCTAAATCAGGCAGTGGTTTTTCACTTTCCATTCCCAACCACAACAGAAATTCGATATTTCCAGCCGGGCCAGTAATCGGCGACCAAGTTAAACCTTTGTATTTCCATCCTAATTCATGAGCGACTTGCAACACCTGAAAAATCGCATCAGCTTGGTCGTTAGGATCGCGTACAACACCTTTTTTTCCCACACGGGATTTCCCGACTTCAAACTGTGGCTTGACTAACAATACAGTTTCTCGGCTAGCTTGAGTTAAATCCCACAAAGCAGGCAGAATTTTGGTTAAGGAAATAAACGAGACATCCACCACTGTTAAATCAGGAATCGGGTCATTTTCGCCATACAAATCATTTGGTCGTAGCTGTCGTAAATTGGTGCGTTCGCGCAAAATCACCCGCGAATCATTCCGCAAGCGCCAGTCAACTTGTCCATAACCAACATCAACTCCGTAAACTAGTTTTGCCCCAGCTTGCAACAAACAATCAGTAAAGCCACCCGTAGAAATTCCACCATCTAAACAAACGCGTCCAGCTACGGGAATAGCAAACACTGTCAAAGCTTTGGAGAGTTTTTCACCACCTCTAGAAACAAAAGGCGATCGCTCTTTAATATTTATTTGAGCTGCAATATCAACTTCAGTACCAGGTTTATCAACTACCTGCTGATTAACAGTAACTTCCCCCGCCTGAATTAACCTTTGTGCCAAAGCGCGAGAAGAACATAAATTTAAATCTACTAATAATGTATCGAGTCGTTGTTTAACCAATTAACTAGACTCTCCTGGTAAGATTAAAGCCAAAGCACGATTAATAATTTCTTCTCGGTTAACCAGCTTTTCTAATTCTTGGGCTTCATAACGACCTTCTTCTACTTCCAGGGAAGCCTCATCAATGGCATTTAAATAAGCTTCTGCTAAGATTTCTAACAATTCTTCTGGCACGAGATAATAGCCTCCAGCTTTGCGCCGCTTATTTTCCCGCTGAATTTCCCGAACCGAATTCCGAATCGAGACTTCCCAAGAGCGAGTCGTGCGATTTTCAGCTTGTTGTTTAATTAAATGTAACAAGAGAATCACTGCATAGCTACGAATTGTCTTAATTATGTCATTGCGGCTCATTTCTTCTAATTCGTCAACTATAATCAAAGCTCCTTGAATATTGCCTTGAAGAAGCAAGTCTTTCAAAATTAATAATTCTTCCATCATTAGCGCCTCAAATATCGGCAACTTCTACAGCAATCTTAAATCATCAGCGAAAAGTTAGATCCCCGACTTCTTTGAGAAGTCGGGGATCTGGACACGGTAAATTGTTACAGTGTATAAATTTTGATCGTACTCTGCCAAAAGCCTCTACGTAGGTTTGCCTTTAAGGCTTGCCCTAGCTTAGCCGCATCTTGCTACACACTTTTCGTCGCCAAATCTAAAATCGTATAAGTCCTGGTAAAAACTGCTACTATCTGAGGACTGAATTTTACAAAGCGCTAAAGAGTAGTCTAAAAGTTATATTTTTTTGTCAAAACCAACACATTTTTATATTTTGTTTTAAGATAAGGCCTATATACTGAATCAAAAAATTCTTTATAAAATGTGGTGAAGCCGCAGAAGTCAAATTACTGCATTCAAACCTGATATTTAAAACAGGAGATAGGCTATCATGACACAGCAAAATGCTGCCCGACTTTTTGAAGCCGTAAAACGAGATCAAGCATTACAGCAAAAGCTCAAAGCAACAGCTAATCCAGAAGCCTTTATCAAGATTGCTCATGAGCGTGGCTATGAATTCACGGTTGCAGAACTAGAAACTGAGATCGATAAATTGTCAGAAGAAGATTTAGCTGCCATTGTCAATCCAGGATGGGGGACTAGACGCCACCTTAATCCTAGATAATTCCTACTTTAGAAAACTTAAAGTATGGGAAAAACTGGATTTTCAAAGGGATTTATAAATAAAAACAATAGTATAATTGTTGACTTTCAATAGCTATGCTATTGTTTTTGTTTGGTTGGACGTTATGAAGATTTGCAAATTGCGTTAATGTATTGTTCGATAATTGCCGAAGAAACTTTACCTGTCGTGTCATAGAAATAGGCATGAGTCCACAATGTAGGAACCTTAAGTAACTGTGGGAACTCTTGCCTTAAGTAACGAGATGAACGACCCTTAAAAGCTTTAACAATAGAATTAATTGGTGTACTAGGGTCATATTCTACCAATGTGTGAACATGGTCAGGTGCAATTTCCAAACATTTAATTTGCCACTAAGGTGAGCAATAAATCAAAGTGGATTGCTGACAAAATAGACTCTAATACCCAACAGACAATAGCTACTCGCGCTTTTAGAGGTTGTTTGAAAAGTGATTGGCTGTGATTTTAATTGCGTTGTTACCCCCCTTAGTCCCCCCTCTTATAAAGGGGGGAAACAAGAAAAATCTGGTTCCCTCCCCAATACATATGGGGAGGGTTAGGGAGGGGTAAAAATATATTTGATACATCAATGATGACTTTTCAAACATCCTCTAAGGAATATAAAAAGACTGCTCAAAATCAACGTGAATTAGAAAGACGTAAAACTGCTTATGCTAAGTCTCAAAGCAGATGGTTTATCTACTCCACACTAAAATCTTACCAATTTGGGATTTTAGATTTTCTTCTCCCTCCTCTGCGTTCTCTTTTGCCTCGTGTGGTTCGATAATCTTAAATTCTCTCCTCCACCCTCTTGCGGATCTTGAATTAGTTGATACACTTGTTCTTCAATAGCCATTAGCCCAGTTAACCAGCGCCCTATGGTGCATATCAAGCGCGTGGAACTCACCAACTTCAAATCCTTCGGCGGTACTACCTCAGTCCCTTTGCTGCCGGGGTGTACTGTCATATCTGGGCCAAATGGTTCGGGTAAATCAAATATTCTCGATGCGCTGCTGTTTTGTTTGGGACTCGCTAGTTCTAAGGGAATGCGAGCCGATCGCTTGCCGGATTTGGTGAATAATACTCAAACGGCTAAGGGACGGGCGGCGATTGAGGCTAGTGTGACGGTGACGTTTGATTTGTCGGATGAAGTGTCACGCAGAGGCGCCCAGGCGCAGAGGGAGGAAGATGAGGAAGCAGGGGAAGCAGGGGAAGCAGGGGAGGCAGGGGAAGAAAATCTAAAATCCAAAATCCAAAATCTAAAATCGCCTGAGTGGAGTGTGACTAGGAAGTTGCGGGTGACTCATCAGGGGAGTTATACGTCGAATTACTTTATCAATGGTGTAAGTTGTACGCTGACGGAGTTGCATGAGCAATTAAGTAATCTGCGGGTTTATCCTGAAGGGTACAACGTGGTGTTGCAGGGGGATGTCACCAGTATTATTTCCATGAATGCACGGGAGAGGCGGGAAATTATTGATGAGTTGGCTGGGGTGGCGGCATTCGATCGCAAGATTAATCAAGCGAAATCTACTTTGGATGAGGTGAAGGAGAAGGAAGATAGCTGTCGGATTATTGAGACGGAATTAACTGCACAACGCGATCGCCTTTCTCAAGATCGTGCTAAGGCTGAGAAGTATCAAAAACTGCGGGCGGAATTTCTGGCGAAGCAATCTTGGGAAGCTGTTTTATCTTGGCGTTCCCTGCAAGCACACCAAGAAAAGTTGGTTGGGGAAATTCAAAATGGCGATCGCAATTCTACTGAACTCAATACCCAACTCACAACTTTAAATTCCGCAATCGTCCAAAAAACCGCTGAACTTGAAGAACTCAATGCCCATGTGAAAGCATTGGGAGAAGAAGAACTTTTGGCGGTGCAATCTACCCTCGCTACCCAAGAAGCGGAACGCAAACAATTGTTGCGTCAGCAAACCGAATTACAAACAACTTCCCAAGAAACTGCCAAGCGTCTAGCCCAAACTCAGCAAGAAATTCAACAACACCGTCATTCCCTCCAAGAAATTGCCGAAACCCAACTTGTAGAGACGCGATTCATCGCGTCTTCCCAACACCAAAGAAATGAAGCCCAACAAGCTTTAGAAACCTCCCGCGAAGCCGCCGCCGAAATCGCCTCGGCTTCAGAAGCGTGGGTGCAGCAACAAACGGCGTATAATCGTCAAATTGAAACTTTGCTGCAAACTCTCGAACCCCAACGCACAGAACAAGCGCAACTGAGGGAACGCAATAACCAGTTACAGCAACTCATCCAAGAACAAACTCAGCTGATTGAACGCCATGAACCGGAATTAGCTGCAAAACAAGCTGAATGTACTCAACTGGAAACAGAATTTAACGCTTCTAGCGAACCCATCCAAAATTTAGCTCAAAATCTCTCAGCCACGGAACAAGAATTGCAAATTCAGCAGGAAACCCAAAAGCGGTTACTTGCCGAACAACGAGAAAAACAACGCCAGTTAGATAAATTAGAAGCCCAAGCGCAAGCACAACAAGAAGTCCAAGGCACCCAAGCGAGTAAAGTGATTTTACAATCAGGAATGCCCGGTGTTTGCGGCTTGGTTGTGCAGTTGGGACGAGTGGAACCCCGCTATCAGCTAGCTTTGGAAATCTCCGCTGGTGGACGTTTGGGACATATTGTGGTGGAAGATGACGGCATTGCCGCAGCGGGTATTGAATTGCTCAAACAAAAACGTGCCGGGAGGGCGACTTTTTTACCGCTGAATAAAATTTCTGCACCGAAATTTACTCAAGATGCAACGCTGCGTTTTGCTAGCGGCTTCGTCAACTATGCTGTAAATTTAGTTGATTGCGATCGCCGTTACAAAGATGTATTCAGCTATGTCTTCGGTAACACCGTCGTTTTTGCGACTCTCGAACAAGCCCGGAAAAATTTAGGACTCTACCGCATCGTTACCTTAGATGGGGAATTGTTGGAAACCAGCGGTGCAATGACTGGTGGAAGCAACACTCAACGTTCGGCGCTGCGATTTGGTATCGGCGAAGCGGCGGAATCTGATGAAGTTATTGGTTTAAAAAATCGTTTGGTGGACATTGAACGGGTTTTAGAGCGTTGTACTGAAGCGATCGCTAATTTGTCAACCAAAACCAAACAATTGACGCAAGAATTAACAGAAAACCGACAAGCGCGGCGGGAACAGCAGTTGCAGTTAGAACAATTGCACAAAGATATTAAAAATTTAACAACGCAATTAGAGGGGACGCGATCGCAATTAGTCCAAAACACCGAAAAATTAGCCACTGCCCAATCTCGGTTATCAGTTTTAGAGCGGGAATTACCGGGACAAGAAACTCAACTGCAACAATTGCGACATGCATTAGCAGAATTAGAAGCCTCTCAAACCCCCAGTGAATGGCAACAAATCCAAGCAACCATTAAAATTCAAGAGCAACAATTACAACAACGCGAAACAGCCTTAAGGGAAGCCGAACAAAAATTAAAAAATTTAGAAAATCAACAACAACGCCTCCAAGAAAAAATCCAAGAAGCCGAAACCCGAATCACCGAATACGAAACCCAACAAACCTCTTGTAGAGACGCGATGAATCGCGTCTTCACCCAAATCACAACGTTAGACAACCAAATCACCCAAACCCGCCTCTCCTTGAATCAAATGGAGCAAAAACTGGGTGAACAAAAACAAAAACGCGACACCACAGAACAGCAAGTGCGATCGCAACTTTTGCGCCAACAACAATTAGAATGGGAAATCCAAAAACTCCAGGAAACCCAAGAAAAGCGGCGGGAAGAACTAGTTGCACTGCAAAGTCAGTTGCGTGATGTGGGAGCAGAATTACCCAATCCCCTGCCAGAAGTACCAGATAAGGTAGACTTAGAAGAATTGCAGAAAGAATTGCGATCGCTCTCTAAACGCTTGCAGGCAATGGAACCTGTAAATATGCTGGCGTTGGAAGAATACGAACGCACCCAAAACCGCCTCCAAGAATTAACGCAAAAATTAGAAACACTAGAAGGGGAACGCACCGAATTACTTTTGCGGATTGAAAACTTTACCACATTGCGGCAACTCGCCTTTAAAGAAGCTTTCGATGCCGTCAATGAAAACTTCCAATCAATTTTTGCAGTTCTTTCCGACGGTGACGGTTACCTACAACTAGAAAATCCCGAAGATCCATTCAGCAGCGGACTGAATTTAGTTGCCCATCCCAAAGGTAAACCAGTACAGCGCCTAGCTTCCATGTCTGGTGGAGAAAAATCACTTACAGCCTTGAGCTTTATCTTTGCCCTACAACGCTACCGCCCATCGCCATTTTACGCCTTTGACGAAGTGGATATGTTTTTGGATGGAGCAAACGTAGAGCGATTAGCTAGAATGATTAAACAACAGTCACAACAAGCGCAATTTATAGTTGTTAGTTTGCGTCGTCCGATGATAGAATCAGCCGAACGCACAATTGGCGTTACTCAAGCACGAGGAGCTTATACTCAAGTTTTGGGGATTAAATTACAATCATCCAATACATCTGCTTGAGTTTTTGTTAATAATAGTGTATATACAAACCGGATTCGAGATCAGGACTCGGTATAGAATGACCTCTGAACAAATAATTAGGCGTTCCGACATATTAAATACTCAGGTAATTACCCGCGACAACGGCAAGCGGCTAGGAATCGTCAGTCAAGTTTGGGTAGATATCGATCAGCGAGAGGTTGTGGCTCTTGGTTTGCGAGACAGCCTGATCTCTATTTCGGGCATACCGCGCTATATGTACCTCAACACCATCAACCAAATTGGTGATGTCATCTTAGTTGATAACGAAGATGTAATTGAAGATATTGAAGTTGAATCTCTCAGCAACCTAATCAACTGGGAAGTCATCACAGAAACAGGCGAAGTATTAGGCAAAGTTCGGGGCTTCAAATTCAACGGCGAAACAGGTAAACTTGATTCTATAGTTATTGCCTCATTAGGATTGCCCCAAATTCCCGACCAATTCGTAAGTACTTACGAGTTCTCAGTCGATGAAATCGTCAGCACAGGCCCCAATCGGTTGATTGTGTTTGAGGGAGCCGAAGAACGGGTGAACCAATTGACAGTCGGTTTACTAGAGCGTTTGGGTATCGGCAAAGCACCGTGGGAGCGAGACGCAGAAGAAGAATACGGCTATACTCCACCACGCCAAGTAACGCCAGATAAACAGTTGCCAAGTGGAGTGCCATTGCAGCCACCCAAGCCAAGAGTCCGCGCTCCCGAACCTGTAGCTAGGGAAGAAGAATGGACAGAAGACTATGTGGAAGAAGTCAGGCCACAACGTCAAGTGATGAAGGCGCGGCAGTATGAGTCTATTCAATATGAAGAAGACGATGAAGAAGATAACTGGAGTGAAGCAAGCGGTAGCGACAGATATAAACAACCGCTAAAGCCTGAACCCCAGCCTTATACCAAGCCATACGCTGAAGATTACGATGATTATGACGACTTAGAAAGCGATGCTTGGGAAGATGCGCCAAAGCCAGTGAATATCCCCAAAAAAGTCAAAGAAAGACAGCCAGAATACGAAGAAGAAGGCGGATATTAATTAATTCGTAATTCGTAATTCGTAATTCGTAATTCACGGGAAGTTACGAAACATCTTAAAGTTAATACAGCTCTCTCCTTACTTACAAGGAGAGGGCTAATTTTTTAGAACGCAGTCGGATGCGTTATCCCACATTTCGCACTTCAATAAGTAGCATAAATAAACTACATAAACAAAAAATGCGCTCATGAGAATTTGAACAATCAAGTAACCAGAAAACAAATAAGTTATCTACATCTAAATTCCAGCTTTTTCATGGTGTAAAAAGCTGGTTATTCAATAATATTGAATTAGGATTTTGCAATCAGTTAGGAAAACATCAGATTAAGCAATACTGAATTAGAGAGTTGAAAACTCAGATAATAAGTAATACTTTTGACAAGCTAAGGGCAGAAGGTTAATTTCTGGAGGTCTGATTTGTTTCTCTCACTACTTTCAACTAATAACCATCTTTGCTCTATTCCTGCATAAGTTACTTTTGACTCTTGATAGCTATATCCTTTAATTTCACTTGATTCCAGTTCATTGCTGGTAAATGCTTTCATCAAGTTTTTGGCTTTTTTAATGGTAATATAGGAATCCTATAGGACTACTATTTGATTTTTGAACAGACACGTAGGGTGCGTTAGCGACAGCGTAACGCACCGAATCCTTAAGAATGGTGCCGTACTCTCGCCGATAACGCACCCTACAAATACTTAATGTTGTTCAAAAATCAAACCGGATTCCTATAGATGGTGTAAGTAACTCACTTGAAATCTGCTGTATTTGCGTAGGGAATAGAGAATCACTTTTTTCGAGTTTTATGAAATTTTTTCACACACTCAAATGGGAGTCTTAATATCTATCAATTATTAATCGTCTTTGGTTAAAGTGTCATCAATTGGTCGCTCTCGATCGATAGCTGGAGTTTCTGTTGTCCAAGGATCATCTAGTTCAGGGGATTTAGAAACGATAACAAACTCAGTTTCTTGTCGATGTTCATTTCGCCATTCATCTAAAACATCTTTAATCAATACTTCTTGCACCCAAATTTTAGCGACAACGGTTAAAGGGAGTGCAAGAAATAATCCTAAAAAGCCAAAAAAAGTGACGAAAAATAATTGGGCAATTAAGGTGACAGCTGGTAGTAATGAGACTTGATGCGCCATGACAATGGGCGTGATGAAATTACTCTCAACCTGTTGAATAATAAAGTAGAGAATCAAAACAGCGATCGCTTTCCAAGGTTCATCCAAGAGAGCGATCGCCATTGCTGGTACTACACTCAGCGTCGGACCGAGGTTGGGAATTAAGTTCAAAAATCCTGCCAAAACCCCTAAAGCAAGTGCTGCTTTGATACCCAAAACTGATAAGCCAACCACACTCATCAATCCCACTACACCCATAGCAATCAAAGCGCCTGTTACCCACCCCCCCAAAGAAATTTCGCATTTAGTTAAAATCCCTTCCACTCGTCGCCGATAAAATGAGGGAAAAAGCCGCACAAAAACTTTGCGGTAAGCTACGGGGTCGGCTAATAACATTCCTGTTAAAACCAGCACTAGTAAAACCTTGAGGACAACTTCCAAGGAGCCAGACACAAAGGCGAAGGAGTTTCCTAATAGCCGATTTACGAAGGGCTGTGCTTGTTGGATCAGGCTGTTGAAATCTGGAATGTAGGGAACCAACTCAGCAGGGATGCGGGTTCTTAGACCGTCAAGCCAACTGTTAAAGCGCCCAAACCCTTGGGGAACCCGATAAGTTAATTCTTGAAACTGCTGTGCAAAAGGTGGCACAATTAGCCAGAAAAAACCCACTATTAGTCCAAAAAAGATAGCGACTGACAATAGGACAGCGAATCCACGCTTCATGCCTGAGCGTTGGAAGCGTTTCGCTAGCCGATTTAAGGTGGTGGCTAACACAACTGCGGCAAACATCAGTAAAAGTACTTCCCGAATTTGCCACAAAATGTATAAAGAAAGAACGATCGCAATTAAACCGATCCATTGACCCAGGTTCACAGGCTGACTCCCAACACTTGGTGAGATGCAATTTTGTTGTAATTCAGCTAGGTTAGCTGATTTCGATCGCTTGTGCCTAGATAGTTGAAGTTAACTTTGTTTGTATGCTTGGAATCGCCACAGTAGAGCGATCGCCATCATCACGCTCGGCAATAAAACTATAATTAAGGTATTAGTTGCTGTTGCCGAAATTGATAGACTTGGAGCAACGTACTTAATTAATACCGATATCAAAGCCGAAAGTAGAAGTAATTTCAGAACAAATCCTAGCTGATTTTGCATAACAGTACGGTAATACACATTTTTATGTTGGGTATACACGAATTTAGACTGCACCATCTAGTTTCTAGAATAGAAACCAAGAGATATGAATTCAGGAGTCAGAATTCAGGAGTCAGAATTCAGGAGTCAGAAGTCAGAATTCTGAATTAGAAGAGACTTTTTGCCTAGCTTTGAGACTTAGATAGTGTAGTTCACGGTTCTTGAAATCTCCTGTAAAAGTCTTTCTTACCTATATTTTTCACTTATAACTGCCAAAATTCCTAGCAGCTTAATTACTACTTAAGCATTTGTTAGATTAATTCATATAGCATCTTTTGATAGATTTTTGTGTAATCTGACACAATCATAATTTTTTTCATCTGATGATTTACCTACCAGTTTCATTACTGCTATTTCTATTGCCAAAGAGTCATTAGTGATTTGCCCTTGGTTATTTGCAAAGGACAAATGACTAGGGACAAATAACAAATTTAAATTGAGGGTACATCAAAATGCCTGTTGAAACTAATAACAAAAAAACCATTAAACCACCCAAAGCTCAGCAGTTTAGTAGCAGTTTCATAACTTTACTAACCCTGTTGTTACTACTGAACTTTATTATTCCAAGTTTTTTTAGATCGGCAACGCCGCAAGTTCCCTACAGCACCTTTCTGGCTGAGGTAGAAGCCGGAAAAGTAGATCGAGCGATTGTTGGTAGCGATCGCATTGAATATACCATCAAAACTCAAACTCCAGATGGCAAACCGACCGAACAAGTCTTCACCACCACACCAGTAGGTATTGATCTAGATTTGCCGAAAATACTCCGTCAGCATCATGTCGAGTTTGCAGCACCACCGCCAGACCAAAATGCCTGGATTGCGACTTTACTGAGTTGGATTGCACCACCGTTAATTTTCTTTGGGATTTGGGGCTTGTTAATGAGTCGCCAAGGAGGCCCCGGTGTACTCACGGTGGGTAAAAGCAAAGCTAGGATTTATTCAGAAGGTAGCACTGGTGTTAAATTTACCGATGTGGCTGGCGTAGACGAAGCCAAGGCAGAATTAGAAGAAATTATTGATTTTCTCAAAAACGCTGGAAAATATACCGCACTAGGGGCAAAAATTCCCAAAGGTGTGTTGTTGGTGGGGCCTCCGGGTACTGGTAAAACACTACTAGCAAAAGCGATCGCGGGTGAAGCTGCTGTTCCCTTCTTCAGTATTTCTGGTTCCGAATTTATCGAACTGTTTGTAGGTGTTGGTGCTGCACGGGTTCGTGATTTGTTTGAACAAGCCAAAGAACAAGCTCCCTGTATTGTCTTTATCGACGAGTTAGACGCACTGGGTAAATCTCGCGGTGGTGCTGGGCCGATTATGGGTGGTAATGATGAACGCGAACAAACCCTCAATCAGTTACTCAGCGAGATGGATGGCTTTGACGCCAACACAGGCGTGATTATCATCGCCGCCACCAACCGTCCAGAAATTCTCGATCCGGCTTTACGCCGTCCTGGTCGATTTGATCGGCAAGTTGTTGTCGATCGCCCTGATAAAATTGGTCGAGAAGCTATTCTCAAAGTCCACGCTAAAAACGTCAAATTGGCTGATGATGTCAATTTGAGTACCATCGCCATCAGGACTCCAGGCTTTGCTGGGGCAGATTTAGCCAACCTTGTAAATGAAGCCGCACTCTTAGCCGCACGGCGAAATAGCCAAGCCGTGACGATGGCAGATTTCAACGAAGCGATCGAACGTCTGGTGGCTGGCTTAGAAAAACGCTCCCGCGTGTTGAACGAGATTGAGAAAAAGACCGTCGCTTATCACGAAGTTGGCCACGCTATTATCGGTGCCTTGATGCCTGGTGCGGGTAAAGTTGAAAAAATCTCCGTTGTCCCTCGTGGTGTCGGTGCCTTGGGTTACACAATTCAGATGCCAGAAGAAGACCGCTTTTTGATGCTCGAAGACGAAATTCGCGGGCGTATTGCTAGCCTTTTGGGTGGACGTTCCGCCGAAGAAATCGTTTTTGGCAAAGTATCCACTGGTGCTGCTGACGATATTCAAAAAGCTACTGAATTAGCGGAACGTGCTATTACACTTTACGGAATGAGCGATCGCCTTGGGCCAGTGGCGTTTGAGAAAAATCAACAGCAGTTTCTCGAAGGTTATAGCAACCCGCGCCGTGCTATTAGTCCCAAAGTGGCTGAGGAAATCGATCGGGAAGTCAAACAAACCTTGGATAATGCTCACCATATCGCCTTGAGTATTCTGCAATATAACCGCGAGTTACTAGAGCAAACGGCAGAAGAACTGTTGCAAAAAGAAATTTTGGAAGGTTTGGAACTGCGGGAATATATTAGTCGAGCAAAAGTACCGATTGAGGTGGAAGAATGGTTGCGGACGGGTAAGGTATCGGAAGATAAGCCGCTGCTGCAATCTCTTCTGAATTAACGATTTGAGATTGAAAAGCGTAGGCTTCGCCTACACTTTTTTATCACAAACTCAGCCAAGCAAAAACTTGTTCCGCTGTTAATTCCAACTCGATTTCCGGCAGTTTGAGGAACTCGTCTAAAGTTAGTTGGGGTTGACTGGCAATAGTCATAAGTAAACAGCATAGAGGGGAATATTTTAATTATGTGCGTTGGCGGTCGCCTAATACAGTTCGGTTAAGGCACCAGACGCGATAAATCCCCATCTTTACAATAATCAGTCCTTTGTAGAGACGGCGATTTATCGCGTCTTTGTGATATGTAATTTTCGTCAAAAAACCTTATCCAAAGTGTATTGAGCGATCGCCATAATCAAATAGCATAAAGGGAAATATCTTAATTATGTGCATTAGCTTGCCTCGCATCCTTCGTTCCTGACAGGTGCAATTATATTTTTGCAAAACCTACGAGGCGCTGAACTTGCACAGACACATCACCAAAGGCTAGGGGGGCAATAGTACCTGTGGTTAATGTCAGTTCTGTTGTGTATTGCCCATTTTTTAAGTCTCGAAATACTAGCAACTGAGAACTATTGAGATTGACAACCCAATATTCAGCGATGCCTGCTTGAGCATATATGTCTTTTTTATCACCTAAGTCTTTGCTCAAGGTGGACTTAGAAAATTCAATAATCCAGAAAATATCTTCAGGGTAAGGGTGGTGTTCTAAGTAGACCTCGCCTAAAGGTTTGACAATAGCCACATCAGGAACGGGTTCTGAGTCGTTGGGTAGGGTGATGGGTTTGGCATCGCGGATTTTTGCCCGTCCACCAAGCAGTGTGCGGAGATAATCGGCTGCTTCGGTATTGTAGTAGGCATGGGGTTCTCGTTCTGGGGGCATAACTATGAGGTCGCCGCGCAATAGTTCAATCGGTTGGTCGTCAAAGATTCCTGCTTCTATTGCTCGGTGATAGCGTTCAATTGTCCATTTAAAAGTTAGTTGGGGTTGAATAGCAATAGTCATCAGCAAATAGCATAGAGGGGAATATTTTAATTATGAGCGTTAGCGATCGCCTAATACAGTTCGGTCAAGACAAGAGACGCACAATAATCAGTCCTTTGTAGAGACGGCGATTTATCGCGTCTTTAGATTTATCGCGTCTCTACTGCTAACGGGAGCAATGCGATTTTGTGAGATGACCCCACCTGGAGAGCGATCGCTAATCAACCTTTTATGAAGAAAAACATATATGCAAAGGGAGCAATGCGATAAGGTTAATTCTCATGTAAACCAGTATTTTGTTTGCAAATAAAATCACCTTCTACCTAAATATAATTTTTAGCGTTCGCACTTTTTTGGCCGACCTCACAAAATCGCATTGCTCCCAGGACTGCATTACCTCGAGCGGGAAGGACAAAAGACGGAATTCACAATTCCCAAGAGCTTGCAGGATAACTGGGGGCTGAACCTCCGTGAGAAATAATTGCACGTTTGTCAAAACTAAATGGGGGAAAAGCAGCAAGGACACTGTTGGCGAATTCGCCAACAGTGTCGGTATCTCGGCGGCTACCTCATCCGTGAGAGGTTAAGATAAAAGGTGTTTTGTCAACCCGTTAAAATACTCAAAATATTTAATAATCATTACCCGCTAAGGGCAAAAGCAATCGGCTAACTACGCGATTATCGGGTAATTGATAGAAATTCAACTCTCCTCCTAGTTCCTGCATGAGGTTTTGGCAAATTAGTAGGTGTAAACCTGGTGGTTGGTCGAGGTTAGAGGGAGCAAGAACATCTTTGAGTGTATTTTTATTTAACTCTGTTAGTAGCTGTGGTTCGATCGCCCCGTTGTGTGTAATCGACAGTTCTAGGAATGTCCGATGTTCAGTCCGTATTCTCACAGCAGAATCCTGCCCAAGTTCTGATGGATTTCTTTTGGGAACTGTGGGCTGATGGTCAGTTAAACGGCGACACCAAATATCAATTCTGCCGCCGATTGGAGAACGGTTACAGGCATTAATCAACAATTCATGGATCGTTAATTCAATTTTCATGATATCGCCCGCGATCGCCATTGCAGGTTGAGGGTTGGAGCTAGGAACACCTTTGGGTAATAAACAGCTTTTTGGTGATTCTCCATCCTCAATGGGTTGTCCCAAACCATGCACACCAATCCACAGTTTTTGTTGTTTGAGTAAATTATCGATGCGTTCGAGCGATCGCTTTAATAAACTGGCTATGGGCATAGTTTCCCAACTCTTGTGTAGGTGCCATTGCTCTAGTTTTAGCAATCCATTCATAGAGGTGGCTGTGTGGTCTAACTGCCTGAGTAAAAGCTGGTAGCGCATCTGAGTCAGTTCATTTGTAGGAATGCCTAAATCACGTATTTGATTCAGAGATAGGGCTGTTACTCTTTGGATTTCCTCTAGGCGACGATGTTTGTACCAGTTGAGTTGTCGTAATTCTTCGGTTGTGGACTCTAGAAGTCGGTTAACTTGCTTTTGACGACGCCACCAAGCTAATTGAGAAATCAAAGTTGCTGTGGTCTTCAGGCTTTGTTCTGACCAGGGACGCTCTTGAGTGTCTGCCAATAAAACTACACCTGTGGGTTCATAAACAGTATTAGTACGCAAAGACATCACGAAAATTTGACCTTTTTCGGCTGTATTTAGCCATTTGCGAGTTTCCACAGGCAAATCATCCACCTTCAAAATCAGGTAACTTTCTGTATCCAATGCCCACTGAATTAGTGCCTCAGTCCGGATGGAAATTGATGCATCGGCAAAAATCCCAAATTGGCTACTGGCAGTTACTCCAGGTATAATTTCTACCGAATCTTCACCAGGCGACCAGGAAAGTAGTACCGCTAATGGACAGCCGAGAATCGTTGCAATTTGTTCGAGTACTGTCAGTTCTAAGTGTTTTTTTCCGGCATGGATTTTGCTGTTTTGCGGTTGTGCCAGAATGTTTAAGGAGCGCTCAAATGCTTGGGATATTTTTTGCTGGTGCTGGGTGCGATTGTGTAACTGCCACTGACGAACAATTACACCAATTTGTTGACTGACAGCCCAAAGCAATTCTTTTTCTGAGGTTGTCCAAGAACGATGACTTTCATGAGCGATGACTAAAAGTGCTGGTGGTATTTGACCCTGGAGACATTTACAAATCAGTAGCGATCGCACCCCATTTTCTAACAACAAGGGACGCCAATTAAAAAAGCGTAAATCTTCGTCTAAGTTCTCAATTTCCACCGCTTGATCTGAACGTTGCAAAAGTTGCCCATCTAATTCTTTAAGAATATCGAAGGCAAATTTTAATGGTCGGCGATTATGGGGCTGACTTTGATAAATAAATTGATAATTATTCTGCTCAGTGTCATGCTGCAATAGCAAAAAGCGGGTAGCACCAAATCGAGCTAAAACTTTCTTAGCACAAAGAAGCAAAGTTTCCTGGAGGTCATGTTCGCTATAAATACCTTGGGCAACCTGACTAGTTAATTGAGCATCTTCTTGAATTTGTTTGATGGTGCTTTCGGTGCTTTCGCTGGGAGCAAACAGGGAAATCAACCCAGCTGCACCTTGGACAAAATTTTTGTCTGTTTCCGTCCAGATGCGGGGTTCATTACTTTCCACCGCCAAAAAACCCAGCAAGTTTTTTTGCCAGATAATTGGAGCAGCTAAGAGCGATCGCACTTTCAAACGTTGCAGCAATTTTGCTGTAAAATGACTCTTTAGCGAACTGCGGGCATCACCAATGGAAACAATTTGGTTCACTGCCAAAGCATAATAAAAATCGCTCAATTCCTGCACTGTCATTCCCGCCGCTGGCTGAGTGTTAGAATTGGGAGCGATCTTCACAAGTTGATTACTCATACGACACCAAAAATAGCGCCCTTCCCGCTCAAACCAGTAGACATTTGTTCGGTTGGGAGAGACAAATTTATGGGTTGCTTGCACCGCTACTTCTAGTTTTTGATTTAAGTTACTGAGGTTCTGTAAATTTTCTAGTAATTCTAATAATGGCTCGTCGGTTCGCTTGGCTTGCTTTTGCTGCAAATGCATTTCATGTTGATAAAGCACTGCGCCCAGTTCGCCTAAAACCATCATCAAACGTGCTTTTGCTTCCCCTGTCAGCAGGTAGCCCCAACGTTCTGAACCCAGTAACAGCAAACCTAAACAACGATCTTTATAGCGAATTGGTATAATGATTGTTCCTTGGATCTGGAATTTTTCTGCAACTTTTCGCCATTCAGCGGCGCGGATTTCAGCCCGCAAATCAGCTACACCCAAGGGATGCTGTTCAATTACTACTTGCTCTAATAAATCCCCAGGACTAATAATAACTTTTTGGTGTAAAAAGCTTGTATCCTTGTGAGGAATGATACCACCTTTACCGAACAAGATGTGATTCAGGCGATCGTAAAGAGCAATCCAAATTAATTTATAGTCAAACTGTTCTTGAAGATAAGAAATAATAATTTCAATCAGAACATCAACATCATCTTCTTCCCTGAGGCTCTGGAGGACACGCCCCAATGAAAGGATCTGCTGTTCAGCGGCTATAGGTTTTTGCGGCTGCCCCATCTGATTTATCGTTTTACATAACTTGTAATATATAAGATGCCCAGAAAAACACCCTGAATCATATCGCCACAAGTATTAAAACAGTTAACAGTAGTCCCCAAACAGTTATTAACAGGTCAATAGTGAAATTCAATTCGATGAAAAATAACGATAACTTTTTCTTGCGTAATATTTGGTACTATGCTCTGCCTAGTAATCAGATTAAGCCAGGTATGATGGTTAGGCGCGTTTTGTTGGGAGAACCGGTGCTGTTAATTCGCGATCGCTATGGCAAAGTCTCTGCGATGACAGACATTTGCCCTCACCGTGGTGTGCCCCTCAGTTGTGGTAGATTCGATGGTCAGGAAGTGGAATGTTGCTACCACGGTTGGCGCTTTAACTCTGGTGGGGGGTGTACTGTCATACCGTCTCTTCTAGAAGATCAGCAGATGGATTTGAGTCGCTTCAATGTCCAATCCTATGCAGTTAGGGAAGCCCAAGGAAATATTTGGATATATATGCCCGATGGCGATCGCCCCCAGCCTCCGGAAATGGAGATTCCAGTGATTCCAGGATTTGCTGAGCGAAAACCACAGTTTGTACACGTTATGCGCTTCCCCTGTTTTATCGATCATGCAGTGGTGGGTTTAATGGACCCCGCTCATTCACCTTATGTTCATCGAGCTTGGTGGTGGCGAAATGAGCAATTGCATGAAGAAGTGAAGCAATTTGATGCTTCGCCCTACGGCTTTACAATGCGGCGACACAAATTGCCAGCCAATGGGGGGCGATTATATTTGCTGATTGGTGGTGGTGTACCAGAAACAGAAATTTCTTTTCGTTTACCTGGAATCAGAGTGGAAGAAACTACAATTGGCAAGCATCGAGTTGTTAATTTAACGACAGTTACACCCATTTCAGACACAGAAACGGAAGTAACCTCTGCTTTTTATTGGACACTTTCTTGGCCAGGATTTTTTAAGCCACTGCTGCATGTTTTAGCGGAGACTTTCCTTGGTCAAGACCGAACAGTGGTGGAAAAACAGCAAATTGGACTCAAATATAATCCGGTGCTGCGATTAATTAAAGACTCAGACATGCAGGCGCAGTGGTACTACCAGTTGAAGCGAGAATATGCTCGGTCAATCTCAGAAAAACGGGAATTTGTCAACCCTGTTAAAGGTCAGATACTTCGTTGGCGTGCCTAATTGGTGATTAATCTAAATTAAATTCTGCAAATTCTGTTTGCCCGAATAGCATATTTCGGTCTACCGCTGACAATATTTTACGATCAGCGCCATTGCTATTTAAACAGCGACAAACTAACTGCGCTACATCTTGGCGATTGATGCTACCAATAATGCGCGGATCTTCAGTTAAAACGCCATTTCCTGTTGCTGGTTCTGACTTGAGTCCACCAGGACGGATAATGGTGTAAGTCAGTCCGCTGGCAATTAAGTGTTCTTCAGCTTTGTTTTTCTCGGCTAAAACTGTACCCAGTGCTGCTAAAACCTGAGGAGACAAAGCACTCACACTATTTCCAGCACCAATGGAAGACACAAGAATAAACTTTTGGACTCCAGCTTTCACTGCTGCGTCAATCAGATTTTTATTACCGGGGTAATCTGGTCTTTCTGTGTCTGTTGGTAAACCGCCAATTGTACTGATAACAGTGTCAATAGGTTCATCTGTCAGTATTGCACGTTCTACATCGTCAACATTTAAGGCATCTCCCTGAACTACTTGAATACCGATTTTTTCTAGTTCACTAGCAACTGTTAACGTTCTCAGGAGTGCTTTTACCTTTAGCTGTTGCACCCTCAAGTATTGGGCAATTTCTCGACCAACACCGCGACTTGCGCCAGCCAGAAAAATGTGAGATGCACTTGTCATACAATTAACTATTTATGTTCAAGGGATTTTATCACAAGATTGGCAGTAATAATTGGCGGTAAATCCAGTTCCATAATTCTGCTCAAGTGTAGAGGTTGGAGTTTCTTAGATCCCCCTAAATCCCCCTTAAAAAGGGGGACTTTAACAGACTCTTTGCCCCCCTTTTTAAGGGGGGTTGGGGGGATCTAAAAAGTTAAGAGGCTAAACGAGTAGTTTGAAAACACACCCTAAGCGTTAGCCTTTAAAAATGATGTCGTACAGCGACAGCAGAATTTCCACCACAATGAGAATTACCACATACCACTCTACTCGCTGGCTACTGCTATGCTGCATGAACTCCAGCACGATTTGTGCGGTTTGGGAAATTAGCTCTAGTTTTCGTTCTAAGGCATTGTGACGCTCACGGATTTCGTATTCATCCTCCAACCGCAGATATAAGTTTTCTAGCTGTGGGGACTCCCACAGCAACTCCGGCTTATCAATAATCTCTACTCGACCTACAATTTTATGTTGAACTAACAGAGTAGTCCCAAGTTGACGCAATAATTCCCGACTCTTGCGTTTACTCCTGTTGTCACTCTGGAGACTAGCTGCAAACGGTTCAATTTGATCGAATACAGTTGCTAGACTCGTTTCATAATGAGACAAAACAACACTTTTAGCAAGAATATCAGCTACTATCTGTAAACGCTCTACACTAAATTCATGCAGTAAAATTTTTCCTTCCTTAACTCGCTCACTTTCGACAATATTGAGATGAACTTCTACTTCTTCTGTTTCCGGCTGAGTAAAAGAATCACTAACTTGAGAAGATAGTTTGGTCAAAAAGGCTACTTTTTCCCCAGACTCAAGGTTAAACAGAACAACTGCACCATAGCCCAGCAGCACCGCACAGCCGTGTTCACCTACTGTAACCATGACTGGCATAGTCGCCAAGCAAACGTAATTTTCCAATTTCTGTAGGTTAATCTTCTTACCAAGGAATAGGGCTTGCGCTCTAAAGCAATCTTTGTCATGAAAAAGAAGTTTTTGCATTGTCCCCCTATACTATGTTTTGTCTATTAATCTGTGGGGATAGCGATCGCTCCAGGTATCTTAGAGACGCCTGCAATCTTACAATAGCAATAAACTTATCCGCCACTGCTGGAGGTGGGCTTGTATTCCGGCAACCACTTGCAGCGAACTACAGCTACAAACATTTGAGTATTTGCTCTTTAGAGAAAAAGTTTTTGCTTTACTGATTAATAATTGTTTGAGTATTAGTCTCTATCTCAGCACTAAAGTGTTTACTACGAACTTTTTTAACCTGGGTTCATCGGGTTTGGCTGACTGCTAGAACTGTTTCCCTAGAGACAGTATCTTGTTTTCCATGTCCGTTAGAATTAGTTGATAACATCTAAATTCTATGTAGCTCAGCTACATCTGTTCATTAAATGTCTAAGTGCTATACATATGCTCATACTTGTGTTTTATTAGACTACTAAAATTACTGAATTTTTAATTAACTCAAAATTATAGACTTGTGTAATTCAATTGGTATAGCTTACCTTAGGTATGCAATAGTGCGCCCCTCTAATGCAGATGGATTGGATTAGCTTACTCAAAGCTCAACAAAGTGACTTCCTTCAACGTGTGAAAAAACCCAAAACTTACGATTTGTCTTTGCTCGAAAGTCAAGTCAAAGGTTGCCACACAGAAATTATGGCATTTTGGGGCGAGGCATTGGCAAAGCTCCTAGAGCTTTCCCGCGAACAAGCGGAAGTTCTCGCCAAAAATCCGCCGCCCATGCCGCCTGAATATCCGGAACCGCCGGATTGGACGATACCTTTTCCCAAATATTTCCAGCAACAAGCCCAAGATTATCTTTTACGGGAAAAAATTGTCGATCGCATTATCACTGAACGTCTAGGCAAGTTGCTCAAAAAAATCTCCCAAGACACTTTAGAAAGCATCACTTTAGATGATGAGGGAAATTTATCTAGTCAAAGCAAATTTAGTTATGTACTCAAAGATCATCCCCAATTAGGTGTTCAAGTTTACGTTGCCGATGGCGAAAGTTTTAATAGTATCAAGAAAGACAAAATTAGATGGACGGTGACTCAAGAAGATTTGAGAAATCACCAAGTATTAGTTTTTCTGTGTTTGTTTTATCCATCCACAGGTAAATTAGGTTACGAAAAGCAGACTATAATCACAGGATTTTTACCTGCAAATCAACTGGAAATCAGTGAACCAAAACTATATATTACTCCGAGCGATTTGTTATATGCTGGGGGCTTGAGTTGGTATTTAGAATCACTTATTGGCAAAAAAGAGACATCGCCAATAATTAATCAGAGGACGATAGAGACAATACAAACTCTACCAGCAGAGCATTCTCTGAAAAAAGTAATAGGAGACTGGGAATGCTGGCAAACTTTGCAAGGGCATAACAGAGGAATTAATTGTTTGGCTTTTAGTTCCGGGTGTAATAATGGCAACACCTTACCCATATTGGCAAGTGGTAGTCGTGGTGAGACAAAGCTATGGGATTTAAGCAAAGGTGAATTAATAGATACATTGTCAGAGTATCCTTGGGTGATATCTGGGCTAGTGGATGAAGTGAATTCCCTAGCTTTTAGTTCAGATGGACAGACTTTGGTGAGTTGCGGTGCAGACTCGACAATTAAACTTTGGCACGTGGGCGCTTTAGACTTAATAGATATCCTGCACAAACATCATGGCGTGGTGCGGTGCGCTGCGTTCACCCCAGATGGGAGAATGTTAGCCACAGGCGGAGACGATCGGAAAATTCTGTTTTGGGATTTGATTCACCGTCAGGTAGCGATCGCCCTTTCTTTAGATGATACAGCTGCTCATTCCCTAGTTTTGAGTCGAGACGGGCAAACAATCGTCACAGGTAGCTATCGCAAAATCAAAGTTTGGCGCATTTCACCCCAGACAGGAATCAAAAGTTTAAAAGACACACAACCGCTGCATACCCTCATGGGTCATTCTCACATCGTTAGTTCCTTAGCAATCAGTACAGATGCTAAACTGCTCGTGAGTGGTAGCTGGGATCAAACAATTAAAATTTGGCAATTGGAGACTGGGGAATTACTTCATACTCTTAAAGGACATAGAGATAGAGTGTATGCGATCGCCTTAAGTCCCGATGAACAAATTATCGCTAGCGGTAGTGCCGATCAAACCATCAAATTATGGCATCTCCAAACCGGGGAATTGCTGGGTACTTTTACAGGTCATGGAAATATAGTTACAGCATTAGCCTTCACAGCTTCCGGCGAGATGTTGGTTAGCGGAAGTTTAGATAAGACAATTAAAATTTGGCAACGGAGTTAGCAGTGGGAGCAATGCGATTTTGTGAGGTCGGCCAAAAAAGTGCGAACGCTAAAAATTATATTTAGGTAGAAGGTGATTTTATTTGCAAACAAAATACTGGTTTACATGAGAATTAACCTTATCGCATTGCTCCCTTTGCATATATAGGAATCATATTTGATTTCTGAAAAAGACTACGAGATAATACTGAGGGAGATATCTGTCTAAGAGTGAACCATGATAAATCAGCATCTACAAGGGGCGATACCTTCGGTAAGCTTCGCTAAC
>JAHHHB010000013.1 GCA_019359545.1 Desmonostoc geniculatum HA4340-LM1
GGGGTTTGTGGGAAGCGGCAGGACGTGGAGGAAAGTGTAAGTGGAGTTTAGCGGATATAAATGCAGTTGAACAATGGCTAGAAAAAGAACGTAGTTATACCAGCCGTCAAATACAAGAACGTTTGGAGATGTTCACTTGCCCATGCGCTTACCAAATGTATTGCCGATTTTCCTTGTTCTCTATCGTAGGAACCTTTTAAAGTCTTACCATCAATGGAAACTACTTGTGCTCCTACTGTCTCAACTACCGATTGCACCCAAGCTCGAAAGCACCGCTCAAATGCTTTTGGGTTAATACGTTCAAACACTCGTCGAAATGTATCTGGACAAGGAATACCATTATTTAACTTTTTATCTACAAGGAGTTACACAAATGTGAGTGTGGGTTCGCGCATAAGATGAAATTTAAACAACGAATTTACAAGGGTTTGAGACGATGAAATTTGTCCATCAAGTGAAATCCATTGTGGAGTAAGGGTTTGAGCCAAATCGTCAATTCGGATATCAAGTTAAATTGTGTAATTAATTACACAATTTAAGTGCAGATCAAGTAAAATCACTAAGTTTTCATATGCGGTAGCCATGTGGCGAAATTGTTTGAGTGGATTTTTTTGTGTTCGTGTAACAAGGCTAAAAAGAAAGAGAAAGTGATTATTGCAACTGTGCCCAAATTCCTTTGCAGCGTTCTATAACTAGCCCTTGAAAAATTGATTGAGTTGATGGGTGAATGTCTATTTTATAGAGAGAGAAAAGACCTGTAGGACTTTTAAGATTTAATTCTCTTCGGGTGAGACATGATGCTTGTACTCGGTGGAGTTCCACAGCTTCCAGTAAACCTGGATAACTCAAATTACGTAAAGCTAATTGACTATTTTTAGTGATATATATGGCATCATTTTGAAAAAGATGTTCTAAGCTCAGAAGCGCAGCATATACGTCCACATCTTTTTCCAGGCCTCCTAAACGGTGAGCATCTAAGCCAAAGCGAATGCAGAAATTCACAGCTACTAACTTCCCGGCTTCTTGAGCAGGTAAAGCGCAAGCTGCAAACTCAAATCCTAAGCTATCAGATCGCCATTCTTCTATACCACCACAGGTATAGTTTTGGAAAAACTTCTGTTTTAACTTAAAGTCAAATCCCAAACCACTCGCATGACCTGCTTCATGAACTTGAGTGTCTGCGTGGCGATAGCGTTCACCATTAATTTCATCTTCTAAGGGATTTAATAGTAAATTAGCTGTTTCATATTCAAATATTTTTTGGATACATTCACGGCTGGGTCCTAAAAAACGTCGTCGCTGCTCGCTTGCATTGTTTAAGACTGGGCCAGAAACACTGTTAGGAAAACACCATCTATATGGGACGATGAAAGCTTCACCACTTTCACCGCTGATATTACCACAACTAGCAATCTCGGTAAAAGAATGGTTTCTTGGAATTGGTTGACCGAGTTTTCCAAATTTTTCCCGACTGAGATTTTCTAATTTTTCAATAGATGGTTCGTGACTGTCGTGCATCTTTCCGTAAATTGCGCTTAAAGCCACTTGGGGTTGAGATTGTCGATTGATTTTGTAAGGTGCAATAATCAAGAAATAGCCATTTTTGCCGATAAAATCCTTATGAATAAAGCCTTCAGATAAGATACTCCAATCGTTTTTTTCTAAAGCATCTGCTGTGTTGAGTAACCAAGTAGGAGGAAGTTCACGAGAGTTTGATGCTTGTTGACGCAGTTTTTTAACAGCGATCGCAATTTCATTTTGGTCAACATATTCGACTATTTGTTTGACTAATTCTTGTTCGTCTACAAAGATAGTGTTCATTTTTTTACCTGGTGATTGGAGCGGAAATTTTTTTCTGGAATCAGAGTATCGACTAAATAGCGACTAACGAAACTATTAAAAGCTGTTACACCGACAAGGAGAATCAGCGTTCAGAGATTTCAGTAAATTGTGATTAGACGAAGGTTACACCGCCATCCACAGGCAAAATAACCCCTGTGATGTAGGGATTTGCGATCAAACTTAATACTGCTTGCGCCACTTCTTCTGGTTGTCCAAGATGCTGGACAGGCAAGGCTGCGATCGCCCACTTTGTTAAGTCTGAGCGTTCAGACTCCGTTTGACTGCTCCAGATACTTGTATCTTCTATGATTCCGGGGGCAATTATATTGACGCGAATCGGTGAAATTTCTAAGGCTAGCGATCGCCCAAAAGTGGCAACTGCTCCATTTGCGGCTGCGATCGCCGAAATCCCCCCCATTTTTGAAGATTTGAAGATAGTGACACTGGATGTGAGGGTAATAGAGCCGTCAGTCGCTATATTTTTCAGCGATGCACGCACAGCAAAGAACGTTCCCCAGAATTTGTCTATCGCACCTTGAGCGGTTTGTGTGGTCATTTCTGCTAAAAGCGATCGCGGCATATTTCTGTCTCCCATAGCCGTTACCACCAAATGATCGAAGTTTCCGATCTGCTCAAAAAAAGCGTTGACTGAATCCTCATTGAACACATCAACAGTTTTGCCCTGTATTTCTCCAGAAATCAACGCGATCGCCTCGTTTAATTTCTCTGGGGATGAGTGAGTAAGTATAACTTTTGCCCCCAGTTCTACCAGTTTTTGAGCGATCGCCAGATCGATCCCAGAACTGATGCCAATAATCACCACTTTCTTGCCTGATAGCGACTGAAACATTCTTTTCCCTCATCAAAATCAAAAATATTCAATACACCTCTTGCATAAATAAATTTTTATCTCATGCAAAGGCGCAAAGGCAAGGCAGCGCGGTCTTGGGGGTTTCCCCCATGAGCGACTGCCGCGCAAAGAATAAGGTAAAAATAAGGACTTTTGCAAGAAGTCTAATATTCTGAATTCTGAATTCTGAATTCTGAATTCTAATTCCTTTTCATTGGCTTCTTTGCTGAAACTAACAAATAACCTATAGATGAAGTACTTAGTAAACCATCTATAGCACCCACATTTAGCTGATAAGCTTCTTCATCTAGATCTCCGGCGGCAAATTCCTTTACAAACCAAGATTTTAGATAGCGGAAGTGGTTTTTCCAACACTCATCTGTGACATCTAGAAATTCTAAGAGTTGGAATCCTGCCTGTTGGTAAAGATGTTTATATTCCTCAATATCTTTATCTTTGACAATATTTTTGGGAGTAACAATCCAATCACCGAAATACTGTATATTTTCAAAGATGATATCAGAGAGAATCAGATTGCCTCCTGGCTTCAATACACGCGCCGCTTCCTTGAGAAACTTTTCCCTGGTATCAAAGTATAATGCTGCTTCAACACATATAATGTTATCAAAAAAATCATCCTCAAATTCCATCTCCACCGCATCCATGCAAATTAAATTGCAGCCTGGTGCGTTAACTGTAGTTCTTTCTAGTTGCTTGGTGGAAATATTAATGCCAACAACATCAGTAGGCGAGTAATACTTGAGTAGATGACTGGTAGTTGCTCCCAAACCGCAGCCAACATCAAGGATATTGCCCTTCTTCTCTGGAATAAATGCTAAAAGCTTTTCCATCAGATTAAAACAGGCCGACTCCTGATTCTGAGTATCCGAAAGCCAATAGCCGACATTAAAAAAATCTTTTTCACCGTATATCTTTCTAGTCGGAGGATTTAGAATCAAACTATCAAATTGGCTAATATATTCGCTTTTATCCATTTTTATTCTCACATTTTTATTAGTCATTGGTCATTGGTCATTAATTCTTCTCCCTCATCTCCCCATCTCCCCCATCTCCCCATCTCCCCCATCTCCCCATCTCCCCACTCCCTACTCCCGCGCTTTCTCAATACAAGCTTTCAACCGTTCGGCTAAAACCTGGACATGGGGTTCAGCCATAATCGTGATATGGTTGCCTAGTACAAATTGAATATCTACTTCAAAACAAAACTCGCTCCAGCCTAAGGATAAGTCCTGTGAATCCTCAGCAATTAAATGACTATTCGGGTCATCTGGTAAATCTTCGTTAGCCCGTACAATCGTAATTTTACCCGGATAAATCTGTTTTGATTGATAATTAACTAAACATAAACAGCTAGTTTTATAAGCTTGTACTAGATTTTGTAGCTGCGTAATTTGAGCATTAGGAGGCAACATATTAGCCATTTTGAAATAGTCTAAAACGTATTTTAGTTGCTCATCCATAGTCAAGTTTTGGAGAGTATCGTAGGAAACATCGATGTTTTTGTCTAAATAAAGTTTTATTCCTTTACTCACCTCAGCTAACCACCTAACATCATCCCAATCAACGTAATCAGCAAGTAATTGCTTGTCTTTGTAAGTTGATGGAGATGCATCAATCACGGCCAGTAGAGCAACCTCATGTCCCTGAGCAACCAACTGCTGAGCCATTTCAAAAACGACGTTACCTCCATAAGAATGTCCTCCCAAAAAGTATGGCCCTTGGGGCTGAACAGCTTGCATTGCTTGAATGTAATGACTCGCTATATCTTCAAGTCGTGAGAGTAGCCTTAATTCATATAGATTATTTTCAAAACCATATAACGGTTGGTCTACCCCTAAATAACGCCCTAAATAATAGAAGTAGTAAGGGCTGCCAGGAGCGCCGGGAACGCAGAAGAAAGGTGAATTTGAACCTTTTGGCTGAATTGGTACCAAACAAGACGAATCAGAGTAATCTGAGTCTTTTTGCACAATTGTCGCCAACTGTTCGATAGTTGGATTTTGAAAAAGAGTTGTTAAGGGCAAATTTTTACCAAACTGCTCCTGAATTTGAGCCATTAAGTAGGCAGCTAAAAGAGAATGACCGCCAAGGTCAAAAAAGTTATCTTGTACTCCCACCTTGTTAACCTTAAGAACTTTTGACCAGATTTGTACTAGTTGCAGTTCTAATTGGTTACGGGGTTGGACAAATTTTTTGAAGTTATCGGTATTAGAAATTGCTCTTAATGCGCGGTGGTCTACTTTCCCGTTAGGAGTTAGTGGTAGAGACTCCAGGATGACAAAAGCCGATGGCACCATGTAGAGAGGCAGTTTATTAGTAAGGAACTGGCGCAGTTCCTCTGTTGTGAGTGTTACTCCTTTTTGGGGCACTACGTAGGCAACTAAGCGTTTCTCACCTGGGGTATCTTCGCGCACAATGACGCAAGATACTTGCACATCTTCATGTTGACTCAGTATTGCTTCGATTTCTCCCAGTTCGATGCGGAAGCCCCGAATTTTTACTTGGTTATCAATGCGTCCTATGTATTCAATATTGCCATCGGGTAAATAACGAACTAAATCCCCAGTTTTGTATAATTTACTCTCTCCTGCTGTAAAGGGATTAGGGATAAATTTCTGATTGGTTAACTCGCTTCGGTTGAGATAGCCGCGTGCCAATCCCACACCGCCAATGTGCAATTCTCCCGGTACACCAACGGGAACTGGTTGTAAATATTGGTCAAAAATGTAAATTTGTGTATTGGCAATTGGGCGACCAATGGGAATAGTTGTGGCTGTGGTTGCTAAGTCCTCTACCAAATACCAAGAAGAAAACGTGGTATTTTCTGTTGGCCCGTATACATGGAGCAAGTGCTGTGGTGCGCCTTTATCTAACACTTGTTGCACCCATCTAGGATCGACCGCTTCACCACCAAATAGCAGATATTTTAAAGAAGCAAATGCTTGCGGTACAACACTGGCTAACTGATTGAATAAAGCTGTGGTTAAAAATAAGACGCTGACTTTGTAAGAGCGCAGATTTACAGCAAATTCTTTCGGGATGAGCAATATTGATTTGGGGACGATCGCCACCTTGGCGCCGGAAAGCAATGCTCCCCAAATTTCAAAAGTGGCTGCATCAAAAGCAATATTTGCCGCTTGAGCAACGCAGTCATCGGGGGTTAACTGTACATAGTTGGTGTTTTTGACCAATCGATTTACAGCCTGATGAGTAACGACTACGCCTTTGGGTGTGCCTGTAGAACCGGAAGTGTAAATCACATAGGCTAGATTTTCCGCACTGACTATACTGTTGAGATTATCTTGATTTGCTTGGTGAATAACTTGCCAGTCACTATCTAAGCAGACGACATGGGCTTGATGTTGAAAAACAGACTCCAGTAATTTCTGTTGAGTTAACAGAACTTTTACTTGAGTGTCTGCCAGCATAAATTGTTGGCGTTCTTGGGGATACTCTGGGTCAAGGGGTACGTAAGCCCCACCCGCTTTGAGAATGCCCAGTAGCCCCACAATCATTAAAGGCGATCGCTCTACACAAATGCCCACTAGCTCCGAGGCTCCCACACCCAAAGAACGCAAGTAATGCGCCAATTGGTTCGCACGACAATTCAATTCATAGTAGGTGAGTTGTTCGTCTTCATACACAACTGCCACAGCATCCGGTGTTTTCTCAACTTGTTCCTCAAACAATTGATGAATACATAAATCATGGGGATAATCTGTTTGAGTATTGTTCCACTCCACCAATAATTGATGACGTTCTGCTGGACTCAATAGTGGTAATTCAAAAACTCGCCCTCTGGGATTAGCCACAATTGCTTGGAGTAAAGTTTCAAAATGTTGGGCGATGCGAGTAATTGTGGTGGCATCAAATAAATCAGTGTTGTAACACCAAGTACCCTCTAAACCACCAGGAGTTTCCCAGAAGTTTACTTCCAAGTCAAACCTAGCTTTGATATCAATTGGCAAAGCTATATTCTGGATATTTAAACCTGACAAATTGGTAGAAGACTGTGGCGCATTTTGCAGGGAAAACATCACCTGTACCAGGGGATTACGGCTCAAATCTCGTTCTGGCTGTAACTTTTCCACCAACATTTCAAAGGGTAAATCCTGGTGGGCGTAGGCTGACAAGGTTGTTTGCCGCACTTGCGCCAAAAACTCAGCAAAACTGGGGTTGCTAGAAAGGTCGCCCCTTAATGCTAGGGTATTGGCAAAAAACCCCATTAACTGCTCGACACTTTTGCTGTTGCGATTGGCAATGGGGGAGCCAACAACAATATCTGACTGACCACTATAACGAGAGAGCAAGACTAAAAAAGCTGCCAGTAAGGTCATAAACAAAGTTGTCTCTGACTGTTGGCTCAGCTGCTTGAGGCGTTGCGTGAGGTCACGATTTAGTAGGAAAAACTCAGCTGCACCCCGAAAGGACTGCATTGGGGGACGTGGTTTATCAGTAGCTAGTTCTAGTACACCAGGCGCACCTGCTAACTGTTGTTCCCAGTAGTTGAGTTGGCTCTCTAGAACTGAGCCACTTAGCCACTGACGCTGCCAAAAGGCAAAGTCGGCGTACTGGATGGGTAATTCAGGTAGTGGATTGGGCAATCCTTGAGTGAAAGCTGCATATAACTGAGATAACTCACTAAAGAAGATGCTCAAAGACCAACCATCGTAGATAATGTGGTGCATCTTCAACAGCAGTACATACTCCTCTGGACTCAGTTGCAGTAGGGTGAATTCGACTAATGGTCCAACAGCCAAATCGAAGGGCTTGGAAGCTTGGGACTTCCCTATTTGTCGAATTTGGGTAGTTTGTTCCTGGGCTGACAACCCCTGCAAGTCATGAATGGGTAAAGTTAAGGCAGTGGCAGGGGCAATTCGCTGGATAGGATTTCCGTCTACCGTGGGAAAAGTGGTTCTTAAGACTTCGTGGCGGCGGACAAGTTCACTCAAGCTCTGTTCTAGTGCAACTATATTGAGGGAGCCGTTTAGCCGCAGCGCCTCCAGCATATTGTAAGAGTGACTGTCGGGTGAAAGCTGGTGCAGAAACCATAGCCGCTGTTGGGCAAAAGAGAGGGGTAAATCTTCATCTCGTGAGACGGGAACAATGGCTAAGTCAGCAGAGCTAGAGGGCGTTTTCGCTTGTTTTAAAAATGCAAGAATTTCTGGTTTTCTTGTCCCTATTTCTTGCTTAATTTCTGTTGTCATTGCTCCCTTGGGAGACTGATATCGTAGCTTATCCTCTTCCAGCCAAATTTTGATATCTAAACTATTTAAATAAGACAAAAATTCTACTACTTTCATTTGCAAATTACCTTCCCAAACTGTTGTTTAATCAGTTCTAAATTGCGCGATTCACTCTTGGGTTCAAAAAGTCCATCCGCCCCCCATTTACTAGGATCGAGACTAATTCCCCAGGCGTTTAACCATGAATTAGAGCTAACTTTAGGTAACTTATTCCCTGAAGTGAACGATAGCGTAACTTATCATTTCCCACCCAGATTTTTATGCCTAAATCATTGAAATGAGATAAAACTTTAATTGTTTCCATCGGAAAAAGGGGGTAAAAGAGAGTTATAAGCCCCCGTGAAAAAGGGGGGTTGGGGAATCTTCAAAAGATTAAAACGTTAACCAAAGCGTATTAGAACTACGATCGCAACAAATCTGTTTTGGTAGAAAGTTTTTCATAATTCTCCTTCTTCGTAATCTTCTTGTGTTTGTGTAATGGATGGTTGACCATCTTGTACGAAACCAACTACTTCAATGATTTGCGCCAAATTAGCTACCGTGGGGTACTCAAGGAAATTTTGTAAAGACAATTCCACCGGGAAAATATTACGCAAACGAGAGATTACTTGGGTAGCTAGCAGAGAATGTCCGCCAAGTTCAAAGAAATTGTCATTGATGCCAATGCAATCGCTTCCCAAGACTTCACTCCAGATTTCCACCAGTTGAGCTTCAATCGGTGTGCGAGGTGAAACAAAGCCAGTGCCAAGATTTCTCGTAGCTGTATCCGGTGCTGGCAGGGCGCGACGATCTACCTTACCATTGGGTGTCAACGGCAGAGCATTGAGCAAGACGAAAGCTTGCGGCATCATGTAATTTGGTAGCTTTTGTTGGATAAATTCCCGCACCAAAGGTACTAGCTTCTGAACTAACTTGCCGTATAGGGGATTGTTAGTGTAATCAGTCCAGGATTTGGTAGTCACTGTTGAATTATCCCAGAAAGGAGCTGTTTGTTCTTGATTGCGGCAGAACACCACATCATAAGAACCATCTTGACTACTTCTCCACCAACTAGTGTGGACAGTGTAACCGAGATGCTGCCCCAACTGATAAAACTCTTCGGGATTGATCCCAACAGTTGGCTGTTGTGCTAGCAATTGTCGCAGTTGTCCCACTGTCTCCACGGGTGGGGAATTTTCCAACCATTGCCAAGTCTGTAGTGCTTGCTGCACTCGTTGATTAGGTACGCCCCTAATTCCTAACAGTTCTGGCTGTTCTTCTTGCAATTGATGTTGAATTTGTGTAAATGAAAGCTTGTCGAGTTGCCAGTTTAACCAAGAAACGGTAGTTGCTTGCACATCAGCACCGACATGAAGGGCAACATCATAGCGGAATTGGGTTAGCTCATTTTGGGCGTAACCGCGTTTGGGCACAATCTCCACCCAAGTAATTTGGGGAAAACGTTGTTTGAGGGCGATGAAAAATCTCGGATCGATGACCAATTCTTCTTCGGCCGCCACACTAGAGTTTACCTGCTGCTGCCATTGCTCAACAGTTCTATCTTCAGGGGCTTGGAACAACTGCACAGCTGCATGGTATGGTGACAACAGAGGCAAGCTGCGGACATCCCCCACGAATAGAGTACCTCGATCGCCGATCGCCGCGATCGCTCCTTCAATCACCTGCAACAAATACTCCACACTGGGGAAGTACTGCACTACTGAGTTAATAACTACAGTATCGAATTCTCCTTTGGGGATAAGAGTAAAGTTATCCGCCATTTGATGCAGCAAGCGCACATTATCTAGACCTAACACCGTTTTACATACCTGTTCAACGTGTTGTAGGGCGGCGCTGGAATAATCACATCCCCAATACTCAAGGCACTTGGGAGCAACCCGCGATAGCAATAACCCCGTACCACAACCAATTTCTAATACTCGCTGTGGTGACAGAGATAAAATTCGACCCACTGTACTCTCAACCCACTCCTGCATTTCAACAGCTGGGATTGCTTGTTTGGTGTACGAACTATTCCAACCACTAATATTGAACGTGGGGTCATCTATGGATGTTTGAGGTTGCCCGTATGCTTGCTCATAAAGCATTTGCCAGTCGCTAACATATTCACTCTGCCATTGAGCCAGTTCTTGGGGTAATACTTTGTTTTTCAGAGCCGGCACTAAGTAAGCCACCAGTTGTTTATCACCAGTGTTATCAACTCTGGCGACGGCGACACCTGACTGTACCAAGGGATGTTGGCTCAAAACTCCTTCAATTTCGCCCAATTCGATGCGGAAGCCACGCACCTTAACTTGATTGTCGATGCGTCCCAGGTATTCAATATTACCATCTGGTAAATAACGTGCTGAGTCCCCAGTTTTGTAGAGGCGCTCGGAAGAGGCAGAGGGGCAGAGGGGATGGGGGGCAGAGGGGAAAGACTGCTCCCCTGCTCCCCTGCTCAAGAGCTCAAGAGCTCCCCTACTTCCACCGAAGGGGTTAGGAATGAATTTCTCAGTTGTCAATTCCACACGGTTGAGATAGCCTCTTGCTAGCCCTACACCACCAATGTGCAGTTCTCCCGGTACACCAATTGGCACTGGGTTTGCGTGGGAGTCTAAAATGTAGATTTGCGTGTTGGTAATTGGACGACCAATGGTAACTTTTTCGTCTTCTTGAGCGCACTTAGCGATAGTGGCACAGACGCTGGCTTCTGTCGGACCATAAGCGTTGAAGAAGTTTCTGCCAGATGACCATTGTTTCATCAGTTCAACAGTACAAGCTTCGCCGGCGACAATGATTGTTTGCAGGGCTTTGAGTTCTTCAGTTGGCAGGACTGCCAGGGCTGATGGTGGTAGGGTGACATGGGTAATGCCATCATCGCGTAATCGTTCAATTAACGGCATACCTGGCATGATTGAGTCTTTTGTTCCCAGGTAAAGTGTTGCCCCTGCTCCCAAAGTCATCAAGATTTCTGATATGCAAGCATCAAAACTCAAGGAAGCAAACTGGAGAACCCGATTACCCTGATGTACATCAAAAGCCTGAATCTGAGCTTGAGCGAGGTTGCACAATCCTCGATGCTCAACCATCACCCCTTTAGGTTTACCTGTGGAACCGCTGGTGTAAATGACATTGGCTAGATGAGAAGCCGTGACTTCAATAGCTAGGTTATTTTGGTTTTTTTCGGCAATTTCTGCCCAAATTTCATCTAATGACACCAGATGTGCTTGATTTGGGGGTAATTTCTCAACGAGTCGCTGTTGAGTTACCAGGAGTGAAATTTGAGTGTCTTCTAGCATAAAGCTGAGGCGATTGCTGGGATATTCTGGGTCAAGGGGCACGTAAGCACCACCCGCCTTGAGAATCCCCAATAGCCCGATCGCCATGAAAAGCGAGCGTTCTACACACAACCCCACCAGTACATCTGCTCCCACTCCCAAAGACCGCAGGTGATGAGCTAACTGGTTAGCACGACAATTCAACTCGTGGTAGGTGAGTTGTTGATTTTCAAATACAACTGCCACTGCATCAGGTGTCCGCTCTACCTGTTCTTCAAATAACTGATGAATACACTGATTTTGCGGATAGTCTGCTTGAGTATCATTCCACTCCACTAATAATTGATGGCGTTCCTGCTGGCTGAGCAAGGGCAATAATGACACTGGTTGCTGAGGATTATCAACGATCGCCGCCAGCAAATTCTGGAAATGTTGCATCATCCGGGCAATTGTTGCCGCATCAAATAAATCTTTGTTGTAAGAGCAAAAGCCCACAAGACCGGATGGTGCGTCCCACAAGTAAACTTCTAAGTCAAGCCGAACTGAGTCAAGTCCCGAAGGCATCCCTTCAACTTTGACATCAGGCAGATCCCAAGGAGAGGAAGGAGCATTCTGGAGGGCAAACACCACCTGGGTTAACGGGTTGCGATCCAGGTTGCGCTCCACTTGCAACTCTTCGACTAACATCTCAAAGGGCAAATCTTGATGGTCGTATGCCTCTTGAGTCACCCGTCGCACCTGTGCCAATAAGTCTGCAAAGGTCGGTTCTTGGGATAAATCGAATCTCAGTGCCAGACTATTGACAAAAAAGCCAATCAATGATTCTATTTCTGTGCGGTTGCGATTGGCGATCGGTGAGCCAACTACAAGATCCGTTTGTCCGCTGTAACGAGACATTAAAACTACAAAACCCGCCAGCAGTGTCATAAACAGAGTGCTTCCAGACTCAAGAGATAGCTTTTTGAGCTGAGAAGTTAGCAAGGAATCTAGTTGCAGTTGCTCTGTACCGCCTCGGAAAGTCTGTATAGCTGGGCGGGGGCGGTCTGTGGGTAATTCTAATAGAGGCGGCGCTCCGGTTAACTGTTTTTTCCAGTAGTTTAACTGACGCTCTAGTACTTGATTTGTCAGCCATTGACGCTGCCATACGGAAAAATCGGCATACTGTACAGGTAACTCTGGTAAAAGGGCAGAAGTACCTGTTGCCATAGCTCGATAATAGGCTGAGAGTTCGCCAATTAAAATCCCCATCGACCAACCATCAGCTGCAATATGGTGAATCGCAAATAGCAACACATACTCGTCAGTTGCAACTTGCCAAAGCTTGACTCGCAGCACAGGGCCATTAGCTAGATCGAATGGTTTGCTGGCTTCTGCTGTGGCTAGTGCTTCGGCTTGTTTTTCGGGTTCTGGCTGGTTTTGTAGATCGACCACTGGTAAGGTTATGGTCATATTGGGTGCGATCGCCTGGACTGGCTTGTTATCCTTGATTTCAAAGCGAGTCCGCAGGGGTTCATGGCGCTGCACTATCGAACCAAAGGCTTGTTCCAAAGCTTTGGGATTGAGATTTCCCACCAAACGCACGGTGAAATCTATTGTGTAGGCATCACTTTCGCCTGACAGCTGATTCACAAACCATAGGCGTTCCTGCGCCCAAGATAGTGGTATGTCTGCGTCCCTGGAAACGGGTAGAATCGCTGGCACCGCCAGACCTGAACCAGTTTTAAGTTCACTTAATATCAGTTCACTTAACTGGGCAACTGTCGGTGACTCAAAGATATAACGCAATGGCAACGAAATCCCAAAAGCTTCTTGCAAGCGAGAAATGACTTGAGTCGCTACCAGAGAATGTCCCCCAAGTTCAAAGAAATTATCGTGAACGCCCACCTTTTCTACTTGTAGTGCTTTTTGCCAAATACCAGCAATGATTTTTTCCGCTTCTGTATTTGGCATGACATAATCAGCTTCACTCAGAACAGTTAGCTCTGGTGTTGGTAGGGCACGGTGGTCTATTTTGCCGTTTGGTGTTAAGGGCAGGTTCTCCAGCACCACAAAACTGGAGGGGATCATGTAGTCGGGCAAGAGTTTCTTGAGATTCGCTCTTAAAGATTGAGCTAAATTATCGAGGTAATTATTTTCTCCGTTTTTCTGTTGGGGTACAACATAAGCTACTAGGCGTTTGTTATTCGGTTGGTCTTCCCGTGCTACAACTACTGCTTGCTGTACTTCTCTTAGCTGGGACAACGCAGTTTCAATTTCTCCCAATTCAATGCGGAAGCCACGAATTTTTACCTGATTGTCGATGCGTCCCAAGTATTCAATGTTGCCATCTGGTAAATAGCGTGCTAAATCTCCAGTTTTGTAAAGGCGATCGGAAGAGGCAGAGGGGCAGAAGAGATGGGGGGCAGAGGGTAAAGACTGCTCCTCTGCTCCCCTGCTCCCCTGCTCCCCTGCTCCCCTGCTCCCCTGCTCCCCTGCTCCCCTGCTTCCACCGAAGGGGTTTTGGATGAATTTCTCTTGTGTTAACTCGCTTCGGTTGAGATAGCCCCGCGCTAAGGAAGCACCACCAATATGCAATTCTCCGGGCACACCAACAGGAACTGGTTGCAAATACTCATCTAAAATGTAGATTTGGGTGTTGGCAATTGGACGACCAATGGTCAGTTTCTCGTCTTCCGGAGTGCATTTGGCTACTGTGGCGCAGACGCTGGCTTCGGTCGGGCCATAAGCGTTGAAGAAGTTTCTCCCAACAGACCATTGTTTCATCAGTTCAGGAGAACAAGCTTCGCCGGCGACAATGATTGTTTGCAGTCCCAGGAGTTCTTCAGTTGGCAGTACTGCCAGGGCTGATGGTGGTAGGGTGATATGGGTAATACCATAATCGCGTAATCGCTCAATTAACGGCATACCTGGCAGTAGAGAGTCTTTTGTTCCTAAGTAAAGTGTTGCCCCTGCTGCCAAAGCCATGATGATTTCCCAGATAGAAGCATCAAAACTCAAGGAAGCAAACTGAAGAACGCGACTAGAAGAGTCTACGCCAAAAGTTTGAATTTGAGCTTGAGCTAAGTTAACAAGCCCGGTATGCTTAACCATCACACCCTTTGGTTTGCCTGTGGAACCAGAAGTGTAAATGACATTAGCCAGATCAACAGCTGTAACTTTACTGGTCAGGTTATGTTGATGATTTTCGAGGATTTGTGACCAGATCTCATCCAAACAGACAAGCTGTGCTTGATTTGGGGGCAATTTATTTAAAATTCGTTGTTGGGTCAGTATTACTGAAACTTGAGCATCTTCGAGCATAAATTGTAACCGCTCAGTAGGATACTCAGGGTCAAAGGGAACATAAGCCGCACCAGCTTTAAGAATACCAAGCAGTGCCACTAGCATGAAGAGCGATCGCTCCACACACAACCCCACTAGTACATCTACTCCTACACCCAAAGACCGCAAGTAATGCGCCAATTGGTTTGCACGATGATTCAACTCACCATAAGTCAGTTGTTCATTTTCAAACACCACCGCTACTGCATCCGGGGTGCGTTCTACTTGCTCCTCAAACAACTGATGGATACATTTATCTTGTGGGTAATCCACCCGTGTATCATTCCAGTCAAATAATAACTGCTGCTGCTCAACTGCTGTTAACATTGGCAATTGGGAAATGGGCTGTTGGGGATTGGCCACAATTCCCTCAAGCAGTGTCACAAAATGATTTGCCATTCTGGCGATCGTGGTGCGATCGAACAAGTCGGTATTGTACTCCAACACTCCCACCATTCCAGTCGTAGTGTTAGCGATCGCCAAGGTAAGATCGAACTTGGCAGTGACATTTTCTGTTGGGAAATCACTTATAGTTAACCCACTCAGTTCTACAGCAGACGTAGGGGTATTCTGAAACAAAAACGCCACTTGGAACAGAGGTGTATGGCTTAAATTCCGCTGGGGCTGCAATACTTCCACCAGCATTTCAAAGGGCAAGTCCTGATGAGCATAGGCTTGCAGTGCCATTTCCCGAACACGACCTAATAAATCACTAAAACTGGGATTTTGAGATAAATCTGTCCGCATCACTAAGGTATTGACAAAAAAGCCAATCAACCCTTCTATTTCACTGCGATTGCGGTTAGCAATTGGTGTGCCCACCAAAATATCTGCTTGTCCTGTGTAGCGGTAAAGTAAAGTATCATAAGCTGCCAACAGCGTCATGAACAAAGTCGCCCCTTGTTGCTGACTTAGTTGTGCCAACCTTTGGCTTAACTCAAGTGAAAGCTCAAATTTTTGATGTGCGCTAGCGAAAGTCTGTACAGCCGGTCTGGCTCTATCTGTGGGCAGAGGTAATAAAGCTGGTGCGTCTTTGAGTTGTTGTTGCCAGTAATTCAATTGGCTTTGCAGGACATCTCCTTGCAACCACTGTCTCTGCCATAGTGCAAAATCTGCATACTGAATTGGTAGTGGCGCTAAAGTAGAAAGCTGACCTTGGGAATAAGCACTGTACAACGCTGTGAATTCTTGGACAAACACTTCCACTGACCATTCATCAGAGACAATGTGGTGCATACACACACTCAATATGTGTTCTGTCTCATTAAGCACTAGCAATGTTGCTCTCACCAATGCTTGTGTTGCTAAGTCAAAGGGTAGGCTCGCTTGTTGTTGCACTAATTCCTGTGCAGCTGTTTCTTGCTCACTCGTTGGCAGATGTTGCAACTCAACAACAGATACTTGCCAATCTGTAGGTGCTAACAGATCGGAAGTTCTTTCTGTTCCCCATTCCCTAATAATTTGGGTTGCTTTACCATCAACGGCGATGAAGTTGGTGCGTAACGCTTCATGACGTGCAATTATTTCTTGCAAGCTTTGTTCTAAGGCACTTCGATTGAGAGTTCCAACTAGACGCAAAGCTAGGGGGATGTTGTATAAAGCACTATTGGGCTGTAACTGTTCTAAAAACCACAAACGCTGTTGAGCATAAGACAGTGTAATTGTGGCATTTTCCGCCCGCCTTAAGATTGGCGGGGAAGTTAGTTCTAAATCCTCTTGCTGCAACTGCTCAATCGATCGCGCTAATTGCTCAACTGTTGCGGCTGCAAACAGAGTCCGCAAGGGCAGTTCTACTTTGAAAGTGTTGCGGATGCGGGAAACCAGTTGTGTTGCTAGTAGTGAGTGTCCACCCATTTCAAAGAAGTTATCATGTATGCCGACTTGCTCTACTTTCAGCACTTGCGCCCAAATCAGTGCCAGCATTTCTTCGACTGGGGTGCGTGGGGCTACATATTTGTCTTTGAGTTGATGATGTAAATCCGGTGCTGGTAAGGCGCGGCGGTCTACTTTGCGGTTTGCTGTTAGGGGTAGAGACTCCAGCATCACGAAAGCCTGGGGCACCATGTAAAGAGGCAGCTTACTAGAGAGGAACTGACGCAGTTCGTGAGTAGCGGGTATCTTTTGCTCGTAGGGTACCACGTAGGCAACTAAGCGCTTATCCCCAGCTGCATCTTCGCGGATCGTGACACAAGATATCTGCACATCAATATGTTGGTTGAGTACCGCTTCAATTTCTCCCAACTCAATGCGGAATCCCCGGATTTTTACTTGATTGTCGATGCGTCCAAAGCATTCAATGTTACCATCTGGCAGATAACGGGCTAAGTCTCCAGTTTTGTAAAGTCGGGGATTGGGGATTGGGGATTGGGGACTTGTACTGAGCGTAGCCGAAGTATTGGGGATTGGGGACTGGGGATTAGGAAGAATTTCTGCTCCTCTGCCCCCCTGCTCCCCTGCCCCCCTGCTTCCACCGAAGGGATTGGGCAGAAATTTTTCTTCCGTTAATTCTGGGCGGTTGAGATATCCTCGTGCTAAACGCACGCCACCTATGTGCAATTCGCCGATGACCCCTATTGGTACTGGTTGGAGATGGCGATCGAGGATGTAGGCTTGGGTATTGGCAATGGGACGACCAATTAGGACTGTATTGGTTTGTGAAGATTTGGGATCGAGCAAATCGTGGACGATCGCTGTCACTGAGGCTTCGGTGGGGCCGTAGACATTGAGACAATTGACGCGATCGCCCACTAATTGCTGCCAGATTGTCACTGTTTCTGGTAGCACTGCATCCCCACCTACGGCTACTAAGCGCAGACTTTGCGGTACGGTTGCATCTTCTTTAGATACTGCAACTGCCCATTCATGCCAGTAGGCTGGGGTGATATTAATCGCAGTCAGTTTTTCTTGGGCAAGGAATTGGGCAAAACTGGTAAAATCTGGGAACATTTGGGCTGGTCTTAAGACCACGGTTCCACCTTTGTACCAAGTCGGGAAGATTTCTTCGGCTGCAACATCAAAGCTGAAGGAAGCAAACTGCAAAACGCGATCGCTACTAGTCAAACCAAATACTTCACTAATTGCACTGCTATGACTAACTAAAGCTGCGTGAGTCAGCATCACGCCTTTGGGTTTGCCGGTAGACCCAGAAGTGTACAACAGACAAGCCAAGTTTTCTGGTCTTACTTCACTAACTGGATTTTCCGGACTTTGATTCGTCAGCACCCCAGATTCGTTGTCTAAGACGATGACTTTTACACCTTCGACTGGCAAGGAATTGAGCAATGTCTCTTGTGTAAGCAGCAAAGAAATTTGTGAGTCTTGGGATATGTCAGCTAATCGCTGGTGGGGATAATCAGGGTCTAGGGGGACATAAGCGCCACCTGCTTTGAGGACGGCTAAGAATGCCACGATTGTGGATAACGATCGCTCTAAATAAATCCCAACTAAAACCTCTGGTTTCACACCCAGAGATTGTAGGTAATGTGCTAGTTGATTCGCACGACAATTCAACTCACTATAAGTTAATTGTTGATTTTCAAACACCAAAGCCGCTGCATTTGGGCTACGCTCTACTTCCTGTTCAAATAATTCATGAATACACTTATCACTTGGGTAATCTGCTTGTGTATCATTCCACTCTACTAATAACTGCTGCTCTTCTTGTTGAGAAAGAAGAGAGTACAATTCGTAGCGTCCTTGTGGCTGGTTCACCATTGCAGCCAAAGCCTTCAGGTAATATTCACTAATCCTGTTTATTTCGTGAGTGGATAACTTTAAGACATCGTACTCAAGTTGTAATCCGATCTCAGAGGAGATTGGATTCATACTGAAGCTAGCGACAAAAGTGAAGTTGGTTTCTTCAAAAGATTTTACATCCAGTAGTTGCAAATTATCTAGCTCCAACACCTGTTGGTAGACATGAAAATGCACGAAGTTAAACGCTGTCTCAAACAGAGATTCACCACCCAAATCCGTCTGGATTTGAGCAAGTGGATAGCGACGGTGTGGCAAAAATTCTCGTTCCGTTGCAAATATTTGCTGCACTAAATCTATCCAAGTCCCCCCAGCCAATTGCAGACGAAATGGCAAAGTATTGAGGAATAATCCCAGAACTCGCTCACCATCGCTTTGTTCGGGTCGCCCGTTGGCTATTAAACCCGTTAGTACGTCTGACTGACCACTTAGGAGATTTAATACTCGCAAATGAGCAGCTAACAGCACACTCTTGAGTGGAACTTGTGCGGACTGAGCAAATTGTTTTAAGCCTTCAGAAATCTCAAGGGATAAAGTTATGTCTTGTAAACCAACTTTTGGAACATTAGTATCTGTTGGCACAGAAGGCGAGTCAGGCAATTTAGTGAAAGTGCAGTCATTTAACTTTTCACGCCAGTAGGTCTGAGTCTCTGATGAAGCGATCGCTTGTTGCTCTAAAGCTACATAATCTCGGAATGTAACACTCAATAATGGCGATACATAATCAATTTCTTCGCCTAAAAGTGATAAATAACGACTAAAAAACTCAGTCATCATCGAAGAGACACTCCAGCCATCTAAAATAGCGTGATGGCAACTCAAAGTCAGATTAAATGTCTCTTGTGTACGACGATGAACAAAAAACCGTAATAAGGGAGGATGAGTCCAATCAAAATGCCGTTTCTTTTCAGCTTCAAACCAAGCAGTTAAGGCATCTTCTTGCTGGGAATGATTCAAATGACACCAATCCTCCACTTGCAAGGGAACCTCAACTTGCTGATGAACCAGTTGCAAGGGAATACTGAACTTACTTAGCTCAAAGGAAGTCCGCAGTACAGCGTGATGATTGACCAAATCTTGTAGTGCGACCTGCAAAACTTGAACATTAAGAGGGGTTCTGAGATGGAAGCTACTAATTTCGCGGTAGATTGCGCTATCTGTAGCGTACTCACTGTGGAAGAGCATTCCCATTTGCAGCATCGCCAAGGGATAGGCATCCTCTACACCATCAGGTAACTGTTGTTTATCTGCCTCACAAATCAAACTAAATGGTTGAGTTAATTCTGATTTTGTGATCTCATCCTCTTGGGTTTTGAGTTCTTCGACTAGCTCGTAAATCGTCTGATGTTGGAATAGCTCTTGCACAGAGAAACTCAAACCTTGTGCTTTAGCTTGAGACAACACTTGAATGCTACGGATAGAATCCCCACCTAAAGCAAAGAAGTTATCATTAATACCTACTTGCTCAACGCCAAGAACCTTAGCCCAGATAGCGGCTAATATTTTTTCTTCTGGAGTGATAGGAGCGACAAAAGCATCTTCTAGTTCTGGTCTGGTGTTATCAGGTGCTTTCAATAGACGACGGTCAACTTTCTTGTTAGCTGTCAATGGCAAAGCTTCTAACTCAACAAAAGCAGTTGGCAGCATGTAGTCTGGGAGCTTTTGCTTGAGAAAGGAACGCAGTTGTGCAGGAGTGAGAGATTGTCCGGTCTTCGGGACTACGTAAGCCACTAAACGTTTCTCGCCTGGTTGGTCTTCTCGTACCATTACCACGCTTTCCCAAACAGCTGGGTGTTGCGTCAATAGTGCCTCAATTTCTCCCAATTCAATGCGGAAGCCGCGAATCTTAACTTGATTGTCAATTCGCCCTAAATACTCTAACTCCCCATTCGGCAAATAACGTGCTAAATCCCCTGTTTTATAAAGCCGCGGACTCTTAAGAATTTCTCCCCCTCTGCTCAAGAGCTCCCCTGCTCCCCTGCTTCTTTTAAAGGGGTTAGAGATAAACCGTTCTCCTGTCAGTTGGGGACGATTAAGATAGCCACTCGTTACTCCTTGCCCACCAACGTACATCTCGCCTGGAACCCCAATTGGCACTGGCTGTAAGTTTTTGTCTAGCAGATAAACTTGTAAGTCGGGTATCGGACGACCAATGACACTGGCTGTTCCATTCAAATCGGCTTTGCTCAATGGACGATAAGTGACGTGTACAGTGGTTTCCGTAATCCCGTACATATTCACTAACTGAGGCATCTGGTCGCCATGACGCTCAAACCAAGGCTGTAAGCTCAACAGTTCTAAGGCTTCTCCACCAAAAACTACCAGACGCAAGTTCAAATTGTCAGTAATTGCCATCGCCTCTTCGACTTGAATTAACTGCCGGAAGGCGGAAGGTGTTTGGTTGAGAATTGTGACTTTTTCTTCACACAGTAACTGATAAAAAGATTCTGGTGAGCGAGTCACTAAATATGGCACTACTATCAGTCGTCCACCATAGAGCAATGCACCCCAAATTTCCCAAACTGAGAAGTCGAATGCATAAGAGTGGAACATTGTCCACACATCTTGAGAGTTGAAGTTATACCAAGAGTCTGTGGCTGCAAATAGACGAACTACATTTGAGTGGTTGACTAAAACGCCTTTGGGCTGACCTGTAGAACCTGAAGTGTAGATGATGTATGCCAAGTTATCTGATGTAGCGGTGTTTAGGAGGTTTGAGGAGGTGTTTTGAGCTATTTTTTCCGAGTTGCTGTCTAAGCAGACTACACGCGCCTGCTGTTTTGGTAGCCTTTCAACTAGATGCTGTTGAGTCAGTAGCACCGAAACTTGAGCATCTTCTAACATAAAACTCAAACGCTCTTGTGGATACTCTGGGTCAAGGGGCACATAAGCACCACCCGCCTTGAGAATACCTAGTAGTCCCACAATCATCTCCAAGGAGCGCTCAAAACACAACCCCACCAGCACATCAGCGGACACTCCCAATGAGGACAAGTGGTGCGCCAACTGGTTAGCGCGACTATTTAACTGTTCATAGGTCAGTTGTTGATTTTCATACACAACTGCCACTGCATTTGGGGTACGCGCTACCTGCTCTTCAAACAAGTGATGGATACACTGATTCTCAGAATAATCTGCCTGAGTATCATGCCAATCAACTAGTAACTGTTGTTGCTCAAGCGCTGTCAGTAAAGGCAATTGGGAAATGGGTTCTTGAGGGTTAGCAATAATCCCCTCAAGTAAAGTCACAAAATGACCAGTCATCCGCTCGATAGTACTGGCATCAAACAAATCAGTATTGTATTCCCACACACCCACTAGTCCATTAGCAGTGTTTTCCATTGCCAAGCTAAGATCAAACTTGGCAGTTGGGTTGGCTATTGGCAATAAATTGACACTTAATCCAGTCAACTCTATTTGCGACATGGGCGCATTCTGAAGTGTAAACATCACCTGAAATAGCGGTGTATGGCTGAGATCCCGTTGGGGCTGCAATGCCTCCACTAGCATTTCAAAAGGCAAATTCTGATGAGCATAGGCATCCATTGCCATGAATCGAACGCGAGTCAGTAATTCCTCAAAGCTGGGATTGCCAGAGACATCAGTACGCAAAACTAAAGTGTTGACAAAAAAGCCAATTAACCCTTCTACCTCAGAGCGATCGCGGTTAGCAATTGGCGAACCCACCAAAATGTCTTCTGTACCTGTGTAGCGGTAAAGTAGGGTATCAAATGCTGCCAACAGCGTCATAAAGAGAGTACAACCTTGCTCTTGGCTAAGTTTTGTCAGCTTTTGAGTTAATTCCTCAGAAAGTGCAAACTGTCGATATGCCCCGTTGTGAGTCTGTACAGCAGGTCTGGGTCGGTCAGTGGGTAGCGACAATAAGGCTGGTGCGTCTTTTAGTTGTTGTTGCCAGTAACTGAGTTGGCTTTGCAGTACATCGCCTTGCAACCACTGTCGCTGCCACAGTGCAAAATCTGCATACTGAATTGGTAGTGGCGCTAAGGGTGAGCTTTGACCTATTGAATAAGCACTGTAAAGCGCTGCTAACTCCTGAACAAACACACCCATTGACCAGCCATCAGAGACAATGTGGTGCATACACACACTTAACATGTGTTCCGTCTCGGATAGCACTACTAATGTCGTCCGGAATAAGGCTTGTGTTGCCAACTCAAAGGGAACAAGTGCTTGTTGTTGTGCTAATTCCTGTGCGGCTATTTCTTGTTCGCTTGGAGATAAATGCTGCAAATCTACAATTGATAGTGTCCAAAGAGTTTGTGTTTGAATGATTTGTGAAGCTTTTCCATCAACTGTGATGAAATTAGTGCGTAAGGCTTCGTGACGAGCAATTATTTCTTCTAAGCTTTGTTCTAAGGCAGCAACATTGAGAGTTCCTGTTAAACGCAAAGCGATGGGTATGTTGTAGAAGGCACTGTTTGGCTGTAACTGGTCTAAAAACCACAAACGCTGTTGAGCAAATGACAGTGTAATTGTGGCATTCTCTGGTCGCTTTAAGATTGGTGGTGCAGACAGTTCTGAGTCTTGTTGCTGTAACTGCCCAATTAAATGTGCTAATTCGGCTACTGTTGCTCTGGCAAACAAATCACGCAGTGGTAGTTCCACTTTGAAGGTGTTGCGAATGCGTGAAACTACTTGCGTTGCTAGTAGTGAATGTCCGCCTATTTCAAAGAAGTTATCCTCAATGCCTACTTGTTCGACTTTCAGCACTTGTGCCCAAATCAGTGCCAGTATTTCTTCAGTGGGTGTGCGCGGTGCAACATATTTGTCTAGCCGTGTGCTGTCTAACTCTGGTTTTGGTAGGGCGCGGCGGTCTACTTTGCCATTAGATGTTAGCGGTAAGGACTCCAGCAGCACAAAAGTGTTTGGCACCATGTAGCTTGGCAGTTGGTTGGCCAGGAACTGACGAACTTCGGCTGCTTTTGGAGATTGTCCTACCTCCGGCACAACGTAAGCGACTAAACGTTTGTCGCCTGGTTCATCTTCCCGAACCACCACCACGCTTTCCCATATATCTGGGTGTTGCGCCAGTAATGTCTCAATTTCTCCCAACTCAATGCGGAAGCCACGAATCTTAACTTGATTGTCAATTCGCCCTAAATACTCTAATTCGCCATTCGGCAGATAACGAGCTAAGTCCCCTGTTTTATATAGTCGCGCTTTTGGGTTATCAGCAAAAGGATTAGAGATAAACCGTTGTGTTGTCAGTTGGGGACGATTGACATAGCCACGGGTTACCCCAGCGCCACCAACGTACATTTCACCTGGAACCCCAATTGGTACTGGCTTTTGATGTTCATCAAGCACATATACCTGTAAATCGGGAATCGGACGACCAATTACACTTGCACTACCATGCAAATCGGCTTTGCTCAATGGGCGATAAGTGACGTGTACAGTGGTTTCCGTAATCCCATACATATTCACTAACTGGGGTGACTGGTCGCCATGCTGTTCAAACCAAGGCTGTAAACTCTTAATTTCTAAGGCTTCTCCGCCGAAAATAACCAGGCGCAACTTCAAATCGCCAAGAGTTTCTTGAGACTGTTCGACTTGAATTAACTGGCGGAAGGCTGAAGGTGTTTGGTTGAGAATAGTGACTTTCTCTTGAGACAATAACTCATAGAAGAGTTGTGGCGATCGCGTCACGAAATATGGCACTATTACTAGTCGTCCACCATAAAGCAAAGCACCCCAAATTTCCCAAACAGAGAAATCGAATGCATAAGAGTGGAACATTGTCCACACATCTTCAGATTTAAAGTTATACCAAGAGTTTGTTGCTGCAAACAAACGAACTACATTTGAGTGGTTGACTAAAACACCCTTGGGCTGACCTGTGGAACCTGAAGTGTAGATGACATATGCCAGGTTACTGGATGTGGCAGTATTTACAGGGTTTGACTCGCTCTTTTGAGCAATTTTTTCCCAATCGCTGTCTAAGCAGACAAGCTCTGCTGTATGCTCAGGCAACTTTTGAACTAATTGCTGCTGAGTAAGTAGCACCCAAACTTGAGCATCTTCTAACATAAAGCTCAAGCGGTCTTGGGGATACTCTGAGTCAAGTGGCAGATATGCACCACCCGCCTTGAGAATTGCCAACACTCCGACAATCATCTCCAAGGAGCGCTCTACACACAACCCCACCAGCACATCGGCTCCTACACCCAAAGAACGTAAGTAATGTGCTAATTGATTTGCTTTGGCATTCAACTGCTGGTAAGTCAGTTGTTGATTCTCATACACAAGTGCCACTGCATCTGGGTTACGCTCAACTTGCTCCTCAAATAATTGATGGATACACTGTTCGGAGGAATAGTCTAAGAGTATATCATTCCACTCAATCAATAACTGCCGTTGCTCAGGTTCTGTAAGCATTGGCAATTGGGAAATTCGCTCTTTGGGGTTAGCAATAATCCCCTCAAGTAAAGTCACAAAATGACCAGTCATCCGCTCGATAGTACTGGCATCAAACAAATCAGTATTGTATTCCCACACACCCACTAGTCCAGTGGCGGTGTTCTCCATTGCCAAGGTAATATCAAACTTTGCAGTTTTGCCTTCTATTGGCAAATAACTGACACTTAACCCACTCAACTCTACTTGTGATATGGGTGCATCATTCTGGAGGGCAAACATCACCTGAAATAAGGGTGTATGACTTAAGTTTCGTTGGGGCTGCAATGCTTCTACTAGCATTTCAAAGGGTAAATTCTGATGAGCATAGGCATCCATTGCCATGAATCGAACGCGAGTCAGTAATTCCTCAAAGCTGGGATTGCCGGAGACATCAGTACGCAAAACTAAAGTATTGACAAAAAAGCCAATTAACCCTTCTAATTCAGAGCGATCGCGGTTAGCAATTGGCGAACCCACCAAAATGTCTTCTGTACCTGTGTAGCGGTAAAGTAAGGTATCAAATGCTGCCAACAGCGTCATAAAGAGCGTACAACCTTGCTCTTGGCTCAGTTTTATCAGCTTACTAGTTAATTCCTCAGAAAGTGCAAATTGTTGATATGCTCCGGCGAAAGTCTGCACAGCAGGTCTGGGTCGGTCAGTGGGTAGCGACAATAAGGCTGGTGCGTCTTTTAGTTGTTGTTGCCAGTAACTGAGTTGGCTTTGCAGTACATCCCCTTGCAACCACTGTCGTTGCCAAATGGCGAAATCTGCATACTGAATTGGTAGTGGCGCTAACGGTGAGCTTTGACCTATTGAATAAGCACTGTAAAGCGCTGCTAACTCCTGAACAAACACACCTATTGACCAGCCATCAGAGACAATGTGATGCATACACACACTCAACATGTGTTCTGTCTCGGATAGTACTACTAATGTTGCCCTCACTAATGCCTGTGTTGCCAATTCAAAAGGTTGGATAGCTTGTTGTTCCCCTAAAAGTTTAGAAGCTATTTCCTGTTCGGTTGTAGATAAATGCTGCAAATCAACAACTGATAATGTCCAATTCCTTTGGGTTTGAATGATTTGTGTTGGTTGTCCATCAACGGTAATGAAATTAGTGCGTAACGCTTCGTGGCGATGAATAATTTCTTGTAAGCTTTGTTCTAATGCGCCAACTTGCAGAGTTCCTGCTAAACGCAAACCCATAGGCATGTTGTAGAAGGGACTGTCTGGCTCGAATTGGTCTAAGAACCATAAACGCTGTTGCGCGAATGACAGTGCCAGTTCTGCATTATTTGCCCTTGGCAAGATGGGTAGTGCAGACAGTTCTGAGTTTTGTTGCTGTAATTGCCCAATGGATTGAGCTAGTTGGGCAACTGTTGTCGCGGCAAATAATTCACGCAGTGGTAGTTCCACTTTGAAGATGTTGCGAATGCGTGAAACTACTTGTGTTCCTAGTAGCGAATGTCCCCCAAGTTCAAAAAAGTTATCATAAATGCCCACTTGCTCTACTTTTAGAACTTGCGCCCAAATTTGTGCCAACAGTTCTTCTATTGGACTGCGTGGGGCTACATATTTGTCCGATAATTGGCTGTGTAAATCAGGTGCGGGCAATGCACGGCGGTCTACTTTGCCGTTGGGAGTAAACGGTAGGGCTTCTAGAATGACTATTGCATTTGGCACCATGTACTCTGGTAACTTTTCCTTCAGGAAGCGGCGCAGTTCGCTAACTTTTGGTGTCTGCTCTTTTTGGGATGCAATGTAGGCGACTAGGCTTTTGTTTCCAGGAATGTCTTCACGGGCGATGACACACGATGCTTGTACGTGGGGATATTGGCTCAATACTGTTTCGATTTCGCCCAACTCAATACGGAAGCCGCGTATTTTCACCTGATTATCGATTCGTCCCAGGTATTCGATGTTGCCATCAGGTAAATAACGTACTAAATCCCCTGTTTTGTAAAGGCGCTCGGAAGAGGCAGAGGGGAAAGACTGCTCCCCTGCTCCCCTGCTCCCCTGCTCCCCTGCTCCCCTGCCTCCACCGAAGGGATTGGGGATGAATTTCTCTTGTGTTAACTCAGGACGGTTGAGGTAGCCGCGTGCTACCCCTGCACCACCAATGTGCAATTCTCCTGGCACACCTACGGGAACTGGTTGCAGATACTCGTCTAAGATGTAGATTTGTGTGTTGGCTATGGGGCGACCAATGGGGACAAATTGTCGCTCAATTCCTTGCTTACAAGTCCAAAACGTTGCATCAATACAAGCTTCCGTGGGCCCATAAAGATTGTGCAAGTTCACATTCAGATTACTTAACACTTTCTCTTGCAGAGCAACAGGTAAAGCTTCTCCTCCACAGAAAATGTGTTTGAGGGAGTGACAAATTTCGAGTCCTCCTTGTTCTATGAGTATTTGTAACAAGGATGGTACAAATTGAACAGTAGTGACCTGCTGTTGAGCAATTAACTCCTTCAGGTAAGCAGGGTCAGCATGGCCTCCTGGTTGAGCTAATAGCAACTGTCCACCTACTAACAAAGGTGCGTAAAATTCCCAAACTGAGGCATCAAAGCTAAAGGGAGTTTTCTGTAGCACTTTGTCTTCTTCAGTCAGGGGGAATGCTGTTTGCATCCAAGACATATGGTTGCAAAGGTTGCGGTGAGAAAGCATCACTCCCTTAGGCTGACCTGTCGAACCGGAAGTATAAATCACATAAGCCAAGTTAGTTGCTTGGACAAGTGCGATACCTACGGTAAGCTGCGCTAACGCATTGTCTTCGCAAGACTGAGAAATCAACTCAGCATCAGTATCTAAACATACAACCTGCGCTTGATGCCGAGGCAACTTTTCAAGAAGTTGCTGTTGTGTTAGCAATACCGCAACTTGAGCATCTTCTAACATGAAGCTCAAGCGTTCTTGAGGATACTGAGGGTCAAGCGGCACGTAAGCCCCACCCGCTTTGAGAATCCCCAATAATCCCACCACCATTTCTAAGGAACGTTCTACACAAATACCAACCAGCACGTCTGGTTCTACACCCAGACTTTGTAAATAGTGCGCCAATCGGTTTGCACGACAGTTTAATTGCTGGTAAGTCAGTTGTTGATTTTCAAACACCACCGCCACTGCATCTGGGGTACGCTCTACTTGCTCCTCAAACAACTGATGGATACACTTATCCCTTGGATAATCAGCCTGAGTATTGTTCCAGTCAACCAATAACTGCTGTTGCTCAACTTCTGTCAGTAGAGGTAATTGCCAAATCTGCTGCTGGGGATTAGCTACAATAGCTTCAAGCAGTGTCACAAAATGCCCTGCCATGCGCGCGATCGTAGTAGCTTCAAACAAGTCAGTATTGTATTGCCAGCAGAGTTGCAAAACTCCCTGAGCTTCCATCACCATTAAATTCAGATCTAAGTCTGCACCGCGTTGATGTCCGAGCAAGTATGGCTCCATTTGAAGCACTTGTTCTTGAATGTGCAATGAATTCTCGGTTGGTTCACACCAACGTTGTCGTTGCCAAGTAAAACTAACTTGACATAAAGGAGAACGACTGGGATCTCGTTGTGGCTGGAGTTGTTCCGCTAACAGAGAAAAAGGGTAATCTTGATGCTTTTGGGCTTCTCTAATTGTCTTGCTGATTTGAGCCAGAAATTCTGTAAATGTGGCGTTTTCCTGTACAGAAGTTCGTAAAACCATCAGGTTAGCAAAGTAGCCAACAATATCTTTAAAATCTGCACCCCATCGACCTCTCATCGGGCTTCCTATGAGAATGTCTGTTTGATTGGTGTAACGGTAAAGTTGGACGTAAAATGCTGCTAACAGAATCTGATAAAGGCTTGTTTCAGAAGCTAGGGCTAGATGCTTCAGTTTTTGAATTAACTGTTCATCCAACTTTGAAATATGTGCTGCTCCTTGATAAGTCTTTACGGTTGGACGGGGTTTGTCTGGGAGCAAATTCAAAATTGGCAGTTCGCCAGCTAATTTTTGTTGCCAGTATTGCCGCAGTTTTTCTCCTCTGGAACCCGATAAAATTTCTGATTGCCAACTGACAAAATCTGCATAAGATTTATTCCCACTCAAATAATTTGCTGCTGCGTCTGTCTGCTCTTGACTAGCTTGCTCGATTTCATGAGCATACAAAGCTTGAAATTCACTCAGCAGTAAATCAAAAGACCACATATCGCCCGCAATGTGGTGCATTGTTAGCAAGAGAATGTGTTTTTTTGCTGACTGAGTAAATAAATGAACCCTCAAAACTGAATCTTTTTCTAAGTTAAAAGGGCGGTCAGTTATCGCAAATATTCTCTCTTGTAAGTAATCTTCGCTCCAATTACTGGCATCTATTACCTCAAGATTAAATTTATGTTTGTGATTAACTTGCTGAATCGATTTACCTTGATAACTGGTATATGTAGTTCGCAGAATAGGATGGCGTTCAATAATTTTTTCCCAGACACGATTGACAGCAGTAATATTTAAATAAGAATTAATTTTTGCAGTAATAAATATATTATAAGCAACGCTATCGGTGGCCATTTGGTAGATAAACCACATTGCTTCTTGACCAGAAGACATTGGTTGACTTGTTTGAACAATTCTATTCATTGGAATTACCTAAAATCTTGAGATTATTGTTGAAATTTTGATTTTGCAGCCGACAATAATTTACTTTATTTAATTGCTTATTATTTCTTAAGAAAGAGCATAATACATCCTCCAAATTTCTTGGTATTAAAATTAGCAATTTTATTGCTAGACAAAATAAGTTTTAGTTGAATGTAAATATTATAAAACTCATAAATCTTCTGTTTTTGGGCAATTAAATTTTTTGAGCAGCTAATGCCTGTGCCTGAACAAGATTTTCTGGTTTGACATTTCCTGAATAAAGGTTTGGGGTTGTTCCTGCTGTTGTATTTGACCAGAACTTTGCTTTTATTACTAGAGATTTGTTAGAAGTAAAGATTAATTTTTAATTAAACTCGTTTTTTAATATACGCTTAGCTGCTTAAAAAGCATCTCAGCTTCATCAAGAAAATGCAATAGTAATTCAAAAATTTTCAGGGACAGTTAAAGTGGACAGTTAAGACATTTAAGACAGTTAAGGGAGACAGTTAAGACAGTTAAGACAGTTAAGTAGATAATTAAAATGTTTACAACATTAAATAACGAATAATTACAAAATCTAACTTTATCTAACAACTTTCTAGAGCATCGATTCAGTAACCAAAAACCTAACCCCCCCAAACTGCTTCCCTACTAGGGAAGCTACGGTGTAAACACAAGTAAACCCAAAGCGAGTTTCCAGCCAAAAAAGGTGCTGGATTACTGAATTGGTGTTCTAGAGGTGAATAGATGAGAAAAAAGTTGCCTAAAATTTCTTAATTTTGAGATTTGTTGTTGCAAAATCAAAAAATAGAGTATACTGGGAAAGTTGAATAAAAGGGCGGGTGGCGAAACTGGTAGACGCACCACACTCAAAATGTGGCGACCTTGCGGTCATAGGAGTTCGATTCTCCTCCTGCCCACTACCAAAAAACACATAGTTTTTCAGATGATAGATCTTTTATTATCTTGGAACACTCTTGTCATTAAAAAAAATCAAGAAATTACTGGAAAATTTGTGTTATACTTTGTAGTGAAGGATAATACTTGATTCCAAAGACAATTTAATATTTGCGGGATCTATTAGATACATCGAGTATAGATTATTGCTATAAATTAACTATCCGATACCACAGAGGTGAAAGATTATGCGACTAAAAAGATGGGAATCTCCCCGTAAAGAAGGTAGGAATGATAAAGGTAGGGGCGGTTCTGCGAGGAAGCGGCAACTCAAAAAGCAAAGGCAAATGTTACGGCAAAGACTCAAGGAAGGTAACAAACCAGACGATAACAAAAATAACAGAGCAGGGGAAGATAATTTTATCTTCCCCTTTTTTTATGCCTTTTCCGTTCAGCAAAAAATTAAAATATCAAAAAATAAACTTTGGGGCTTTGAGCCAGCATTCCTGTAAAAACCCAGGATCTAAAATCAAATATGAAAGTACTTGACACAAACCCATGATTAGCTGCTATATTAGGTAGGGTGAAGTTGTTGGGGCGTAGCCAAGTGGTAAGGCAGCGGGTTTTGGTCCCGCCATCCCTAGGTTCGAATCCTAGCGCCCCAGTAAAGCAAAAGACAGGCACAAAAGCCTGTCTTTTGGCATTTTGATTTAAATAACTGAAGATTCATTATTGAAAAATCACTTGTCAGGCGATTTCAGAGCTCGATCGAGAACCTGCCGAGCTTGTTCTGCTTTAGTTCGTGCTTCCTGGTAACGCACATTAGCTTGAGCAAAATTTTTCAGAACTTTAAAGCCTTCTTTGAGTCGAGTAATTTCTTCTTCACTCACTGACTCGTCAGTAAACAGAACATCAACGGCTTTACGAATCTCTAAAGCTTCAGTTCGTGACTCTTGAACTTTCAGCTTGAGGGTGGCCAAGTTACTCAAAACCTGAACAGCTTGGGTAATGGCATCCTCACCGTTAGCAGTATCAATGTTTGATTCTTTAACCTCGATTAATTGTTGAGGACCAAATCCTTCTTCGAGTTCCGTGGGTAGCTTACCTGCATCCATCAGTTCCATCAACTGATCCATTGCTTTGTCACGGGCTTTGGCTGAATCTTTTCCAGAAACAGTGAGGATAATTTCTGGGCTTTGGGCGAGAGTGTACTGAACCATATTTAGGCAGAAAATTTGCTGGTTAATTAAACCAAGGAAGATAATTTTAACATATTGCGTGTCAAGTTATTTGTGAGTTTATTTATGTCTTTGACAAGCTATTCAAAATAAAACTTTATACTTAAAAAAAGAAAGAGTATATTTTCGCAGGAGGGGAGAGGAATGACTCTCAATCCCACCATTATGCAAGCGGTGGAACAACTGGGTTACCGTGTCACCGTTGGTGATGTGGCAACTCAGGCAGGATTGAATGTCGCCCAAGCTAATCTTGGCTTGTTAGCCCTAGCATCTGATGCTGGCGGACATTTACAAGTAGCAGATTCAGGTGATATTGTTTACCTATTTCCCAAAAATTTCCGCTCAATTTTACGTAATAAATACTTCCGGTTACGATTGCAGGAATGGTGGAAAAAACTCTGGAATGTTCTGTTTTATCTGATTCGCATTTCTTTTGGAATTTTCTTAACTGTTTCCATCGCTCTAATAACTATTACCATCATTATTATTATCACCGCTGCCAATTCAGACCGTGACAGTGATAATGGGCGCAGTAATTCCGGCGGTGGGTTCTTCTTTTTCCCTGATTTATTTTGGTATTTTAGCCCAGATTATAATACCCACTACCAGGAACGGCGAGATGAAAGGCGACAACAAAGCGATTTGAATTTCTTTGAAGCTGTGTTTTCGTTTTTATTTGGGGATGGTAATCCTAACGGCAACTTAGAAGAACGTCGCTGGCAAGAAATCGCTACGGTGATTCGCAGTAACGGTGGCGCAGTGGTAGCAGAACAAATTTCCCCGTATCTCGATGATATTGGGGAGGGATATCAAAGAGATTACGAAGATTATATGCTGCCCGTTTTGACGCGATTTAATGGACAACCATCCGTCAGTGACCAAGGGCAAATTGTATATTACTTCCCAGAGTTGCAGGTAAGTGCAGCTAAAAAGCGTCGTCATTCAATATCAGTTTACTTAGAGGAATTTCCTTGGCGTTTTAGTGCTGCAAGTTCTGGGCAAATTATGCTGAGTGCTGGCTTGGGTACCCTCAATTTTGTTGGCGCTCTAGTACTGGGAAGTTTATTGAGAGATGGTACGGTTGCTGCTCAATTAGGCGGACTAGTAGCTTTTGTGCAAGGAATTTATTGGCTGCTGTTGGCTTATGGAGTTGGTTTTTTGGGGATACCGTTATTGCGTTATTTTTGGATTAAGTGGCGCAATCAAAAAATTGTTGCACGCAACCGCGATCGCCTCGATCGCGCTAGGCTATTAGCAAGTGCTGATAGTTCTTTGCAGCAAAAGATTGACTTTGCACATCAGTTTGCCGCAGAAAAAGTTATTGGGAATGAAGAATTGGTGTATTCGACTGAAACCGACTTGATGGAACAGGAAGTTGAACGTTCTGCACAAATTGATGCTGAATGGCAACGCCGGTTAGATGAATCATAAACCAATACGCTTGGGCAAGTGGAGATAATTGGTCGTGGAAGGAAGACGCGATAAATCGTGACGCCATAGGCAAAAGACGCGATAAATCGCGTCTCTACAAGAGGGTTTTGGGTTAAAACAAGGGGTTGAAGCCCCTTTTTGATTTTTGTTGTAGGTGGACTAGGGGAGAAAAACTGCTGCGGTATCATATAAAACTGTCGTGGAGAAACTTTTCAGAGAATTTATCGGTCTGGTTCTCCAAATTCTGCAAGAATACGCTATGTCATCTTCTGCTCAAGGTATTCCTGGATTACCTGATTTAACACATCCGATTGAGCTTGTGCAATTTGGAACTCAAGCGCTTAAAGCTTCACTATTATTAGTATTTTTAGTTATAGCTTTGGGAATTGCGATCGCTCTGGTAAGTTTTTCTCTACGTCGCCACCAACCAGAAAATGTCATTTTCATTGGTGAATGGGCTGTTCGTTATTCCCAATTGTTGCGGGGATTACAACATTTAACTTTAGTATTAGTTCTGTTGGTGCCGGGATTTTTTCTCTGTTCAACTTTGAGCAACCGTTACCATCACTGGGAACAAGCAAGGGTGGCTCAAGTCGCTGAAAGTGTTGCAGGTGAAAGGCTCGAACAGTCTGCCCCCCAAGTCCGCTACTCTATTCAAGAGCCGTATTCATATACAACCCAAGTCAATGGCAAGATAGTTAAGGTGAATGATACGCGAGAAGTTACCCGCTTCTTGACGTTGGCTGGCTCGCAAATTCAAGTCAAGCTTGACCAAAGTGTAGATGTTCCAGGTCGCAGTTCAATTTATCGCGTGGAATACACTGCTGATTATAAAGTAGTTAACCAACTCAAGAATATTAATAATTTTTTCTTTGAAGCATCGCCACCTAATGGCTACTCGCTACTCACTAGCTACAAAGTAGAGCGTGATGGTACTAGATTACAACAAACCAATCCCGGAGACTATGGTTTTCCCTTTCGTTTGCAACCAGGGGAAGCAGCCACCTTTCGAGTTACTTATCAAGCTCAAGGAGGACCGCGCTGGGTTTATGATGCTACCGGACAGTTGCTTTCTAACTTCCGCCTCACAGCAATTGCTAACTTTGCTCCGGCTGATTTTGCCAGCGGTATTGTACCGAATGAGATTAAAGTTGATGGGCGCAGCACTCAGTTTACTTGGATATTCAACGATAATGTTTCAGTTAAAAATCCATTTGGAGTGTTTACTAATACCGAACCCATTCGTCATACGGGTATCATTCCTCGGCTGTTGTTGCTAGCACCAGCAATATTTTTGTGGTGGATATTATTGTTATATTTATCACTGCCGATGAGTTTCAAAAATATAGCGATCGCTGGTAGTATATTTTTTGCTTGTATATTGGCTTTGACCTATGTGGCTCGGTTGATAGATGCTCAATTGGCTTGGACTTTCATTTCCATCATCTTATTGTTTTTGACATGGGGATTAGGTGCTAGCCGTAGTACTTCCCTTGCTGCTATCATTTGCACTATTGCTGGAGCAGTACTACCGATGTTTGGATTATTAGTACCGTTTAGCGGCCTCACCCTCAGCCTCGCAGGTTTGCTTTCAGCCGTCTGGTTAGCAGTTCGTCACTGGTATGGCTGGTTTAGCTTGCATCCAGAAGACCAAAGATTACAGACTCAGAGAAACGGTAGAGATTAACTGCTCATATCGAGTTGCATTTAATGGGGAAGATGAGGGAGATGAGGGAGATGAGGGAGTATTAATTCCTCATCTTGTTTGTTTCTATTTCTGCACACAACTCAATACCATTTGCAAAAATCTTTGGAACAAATGAATCGGCTGTAGGGGCGTGCAACTGTAGGTTATGATTAGCAAAGTTTTAGCCAACAGTAATTATGGATAGTGATTTACTAGCTTTTTTTGCAGTTGCGGGGTTACTGATTCTTTATCTCATCTTCTCAGCATTCACGGAAATGGGTACTAAACTCCCTTGGAAGAAATAAGCTGATGGGGCGATGAATTCAGGAAATCAAAAATATGTAAGTTTAGTATGCTCGAATAGCTAAAAGATTTACACTTCTCAACCTTATTAGCCTTGGAAAAATCAGTAAACATCCTTTACGCTCAATTAGTATAGTTAATTGATTGAGAGAATGCCAAATGCGCGACCCAGAGAAGAACCAAATTAAAATTGAGCCAGCAACCCTCGTTTTGATTGTGTCTATGTTAATACTTTTGCCTCTGTTGGTTGTTGGTTTTTTTTCCCAGTGATGCTATTTCACCAAAACAGCTTAGTATTTGTAGGGTGTGTTAGGCGTAAGCCGTAACGCACCATCTCAAGCTTTTGGTGCGTTACGCTCCGCTAACGCACCCTACGTAATATCTCAACAATCAAATACTAGTCCTATATATCCTCCTGGGTTTTTTGACACATAATAATGTGAGCGAGTCGCACTTTGTATTGCTGTGCAATCTTAACCCAATCTCTTGATACGGCGTTGCTGATTTCATGTATGAAAACGATTGTGCATGATATCAAAATCCTTGTAGAGACGTTGCAATGCAACGTCTCTACATCTGGGTTCATACCACAATTCAGCAACGCCCGAAATCTATATGTATCAGGGTTTTAGTCAAATGGTATGAATTGTTGTTGCATCGCCCTGCATCTTTGATGCATCGACCTGTAGAGTATCAACTTTGCTTTAATTCTTCAATAATCCTAGCGCGATGCCTACGGCCGGCTACGCCTACGCCATTTATCTCAGGTGCGTTACGCTAGTATGAACGGACGCACCTAATCATCTTAAAACTACTTAGGTAAAACTTGCCGCAGTGCTGCTATGAGTTGGTCAACACTTTCCTTACGACTATTAAAGCCCATTAGTCCTACGCGCCAGACTTGACCTGCGAGTTCGCCAAGACCACCGCCAATTTCAATATTATGTTCATTGAGTAACTGTCGAGCGATCGCTTTTCCGTCTACTCCCTCTGGAATGCGGACAGTGGTAAGGGTTGGCAGTCGATACTCCCGCTCAACATGCATACTCAATCCTAAGTCTTCCAAGCTTTCCCAGAGATATTCTACGTTCTTTTGATGACGTTGCCAGCAGTTTGCTAATCCCTCTTCGGCAACTAGACGCAGCGCTTCCCGCAATGCATAGTATAAATTAATCGGTGCTGTGTGGTGATAAACGCGTTCAGATCCCCAATACTTACTCAGCAAAGACATATCCAAATACCAATTAGCAACCTTCGTGCGACGCTGTTGCAATTTCTCGGCTGCACGCGGACTCATGGTAAAAGGCGAAGCACCGGGGGGGCAACCCAAGCCTTTTTGGCTACAACTATAAGCGAGGTCAACTCCCCAAGCATCCAACAATAAGGGGACACCACCCAGACTTGTGACGGTATCTACTAGTAGTAAAGTGCCAAATTCACGACACAAATCAGCAACTCCTTCCAAAGGTTGCCGTGCGCCTGTGGAAGTTTCGGCATGAACCAGAGCTAGAATAGCTGGACGATGAGTTTTCAGGGCAGTTTGCAGTTCTTCCAAGTTGAAAACTTGTCCCCAAGGCTTGGTAATCGTTCGCACATCAGCGCCATAACGTCCAGCCATATCCACGAGGCGATTACCAAAGTAACCTGCTACACCAATTAAAACCACATCACTGGGTTCTACGGTATTGGCGATGGTTGCTTCCATTGCGGCTGTTCCCGTACCGCTGACTGCAATGGTGAGTGGATTTTCTGTTTGCCATACGTAGCGTAGCAACGACTGAATTTCATCCATGAGTGCGAGAAAAGCCGGGTCAAGATGCCCCACAGGTGAAGTATTCATGGCCTGGAGAACTGTAGGATGAGCATTGGAGGGGCCAGGCCCCAACAATAAACGGGATGGGATTTCTAAGGGTGAGAGTTGCAAGCGCCCAGAATCGTTAATTGAAATTGTTGGTGTCATAATCTGTTTTCGTTTTATGATGCTTACCGGATCATAAAGCGAACGCATCACCGATGTTTTACTGAATCTATCATTTGCCAGAAGAAGCGATGTTTAACGACAAGCCGCTTTGCGTCTACGCCGCAAAGTATTACAGTAAATTAAGACAAATATGTGACACTACAATTATCCACCTAGCTTAAGATATAGTCATGATTTTTGCAGGTAAACGACCGAAATACTTCCATCTTGGCTGCATTTACCCACTCGCATTCTCTGCGCTTGGAACTCCGGCGCTGACTTTTTCTTAGCCATAACTTGGTGGAAAATGCTCAAAGCTACGCCAGAAAAAATTCGTCGTTATGCTGAGAATGAATATGAAGGACATCTGGCGATATTCATGCTGGTGATTGCTGCGGCTTGTGCTAGTGTTTTAGCCATTGGATTTTTATTAACTGATAAAAAAGGATTGTCAACAATTCTGCTGATTTTACATGTCATACTTTCAATTATGACGATTGTAGGTTCTTGGTTACTAGTGCATACGATGTTCAAGACCCTGCAACACATAATAAAGCTGTTACGTCTGGTGGCAATTAAGTAAATCTAACCTGTGCATAAGTATTTTGTATCAGGTCTAGTGTCAGAGTTGAAGGGGAATTTTATTCTCACAAAGTGGGGATAAAATTCCCCTTTGCTTTTTCACAACTCCTGCAATAAAATAGACATTTTAAATAAAGTATAATTCTTAAATACCTGCTATAAAAACTATAGACAAAAGATGCTAATTCAGAAAGATGAAATTACTATTCGTCCCATGCTAGATGAAATGTATGATTATGAGTTGATGGCAAAATGGCTAACTGATAAAAAAGTATTGGAATTTTATGAAGGAAGAGATAATCCTTTTCCTTTAGAAAGAATTATACAAACATACAAACCGCTCATTAAAGGAGATGAGGCAGTTATTCCCTGTATCTTGTGTTATCAAAATATTGCCGTTGGTTATTTGCAGTATTGTGCAGTCAGTGACTTATCAGAAACAGATAGACAATTGTATTGCCTTGATGAAACTGATAATGTTTATGCAATTGACTTATTTATCGGGGAAACTGATTATTGGAATCAAGGAATCGGGACAAAAATGCTGTCAGTAGTTATCAATTATCTTTTTGAACAACTACAAGCAGAGAAAATTGTCATCGATCCCCATGTTGATAATCCTCGTGCTATTCGCTGCTATGAGAAATGTGGTTTTGTAAAAGTAAAGTTATTGCCCGCCCATGAACTCCATGAAGGAGAATACTCAGATTGTTGGCTGATGGCGATCGCTGTGAAGAAATCATTACACTAAAGTTAGTTGCCCTGCTAGTATTGGCCGTCCCATAGAATCGATGACTCAACAAACTTCTAGAATCTGCATCCTTGGTGGAGGCTTTGGTGGTCTCTACACAGCCCTGGGTTTAAGCCAGTTACCTTGGGAATCTACGCAAAAACCCGAAATTGTTTTGGTAGATCAAAGCGATCGCTTTCTATTTTCCCCCTTTCTTTACGAATTACTCACTGGCGAACTGCAAACCTGGGAAATCGCCCCACCATTTGAAGAACTTTTACAAGGTACAGGGGTACGTTTTTATCAAGGAGTGGTATCTGGAATTGACATCGACCAGCAACGGGTAAACTTACATGAAGGATTAGAAATTTCTTACGACAGATTGGTGCTGGCCTTAGGAGGAGAGACACCGCTAGATTTAGTACCTGGTGCAGCAGACCATGCTTACCCATTCCGGACAATCTCCGACGCCTATCGTTTAGAAGAACGTCTGCGATTTTTGGAAGAATCCGATGCTGATAAAATTCGAGTGGCGATCGTTGGGGCTGGCTATAGTGGTGTAGAGTTAGCTTGTAAGCTAGCCGATCGACTAGGTGAAAGAGGACGCTTTCGGCTCGTTGAAATCGCCGACCAAATCTTGCGAACTTCCCCAGAATTTAACCGTGAAGCAGCCAAAAAAGCAATAGAAGCCCGTGGCATTTTTCTCGATTTAGAAACCAAAGTCGAATCAATCGGGCAAGATACCATTTCCCTAGAATATAAAAATCAAGTAGACACAATTCCGGTCGAATTAGTCATTTGGACGGTGGGAACGCGAGTAGCACCGGTAGTGAAATCCCTTCCCCTCAAGCAAAATCACCGTGGTCAAATCAGCACCACATCCAATCTACAAGTGTTTGAGCATCCAGAAATCTTTGCCTTAGGAGATTTAGCAGACTCTCATGACGCAGAAGGACAGCAAGTCCCTGCAACCGCCCAAGCAGCTTTCCAACAAGCCGATTACGCCGCTTGGAACATCTGGGCTTCTCTTACCAATCGTCCCCTACTTCCCTTCCGCTATCAACATTTAGGGGAAATGATGGCATTGGGGAAAGACAACGCCACCCTTGCTGGCTTAGGAATCAAACTAGACGGGCCTTTAGCATACATCGGTCGCCGTCTTGCTTATTTATACAGGTTGCCAACTTTAGACCATCAGCTCAAAGTTGGTTTTAATTGGCTAGTCCGTCCTATTATAGAAACACTTTCTAAGTAAGATTGGGCATGGGGCATTGGGAGTCCTGAGTTAGGAGTTAGGAGTTAGGAGTTAGGAATTTAGAGTAAAAGTTATTCTCCCCCTGCTCCCTCATCTCCCTCATCCCCATGCCCTCATGCCCAATGCCCCATGCCCCATTTCCCAGTCCCCATTATGGAACAACCGAAAGTTATTTTTTTAGATGCTGTGGGCACACTCTTCGATGTTAAAGGCAGTGTGGGTGAAGTTTATAGTCAGATAGCCCAGGAGTTCGGCGTTACAGTTTCCGCCGAGACATTAAATACAAGTTTCATCCAAAGCTTTAAAACAGCACCGCCGCCCATATTTCCAGATGCAGAACTGCAAGATATTCCCCAGCGTGAGTTTGATTGGTGGCGGATAATTGCCCTGAACACTTTTGAAAGTGCAGGTGTTCTCAAGCAATTTTCTGACTTTTCGGCTTTTTTTAGTGAACTTTATATTCACTTTGGTACTGGTGAACCGTGGTTTGTCTATCCTGATGTCCTACCAGCTTTAATTAACTGGCGACGGTTGGGGGTTACTTTGGGGGTGCTGTCTAATTTTGATTCTCGGATTTACTCAGTATTGCAAAGTTTGGGATTGAGAGAGTTTTTTAGTTCTATTACCATTTCTACCCAGGTACGTGCAGCTAAACCAGATCCTGAAATTTTTGCCATTGCTTTAAAAAAACATAAATGTTCCCCCGAAGCAGCATGGCATGTTGGCGATAGTATTGTGGAAGATTATTACGGAGCCAAAGCAGCTGGCTTGAGAGCCGTTTGGATTAATCGTGAGAAATAAATGATATGCTGTCAGGAAAGATTAAATAATTCGTAATTCGTAATTCGTAATTCGTAATTAAGTTTTGCAATGGGGATTTTAATCCCACCGCAAAACTTGCCGCTTGATTAAAGCGGGGGACTTAAACCCACGGAATTTGTTAAAGCTATAGGAATCCGTTTTGATTTTTGAAATTATAGGTGACAAATTTTCATCCAGCAGAAAACGTACTTTCACAAACGATTTAGTAACTCCTGGTCACGTTGCGCTTTTAATGCTCTTAAACGTTGCATTAAAGGTGAAGGATTAGCTGATGATTCTTGATAGCGCTGTTCTCGCCACTTTGCTAACCGCAACATATAAGCATCTATTTCAAGACGATTATGTAGGTAGTATGTAAGCGTTGCGTAAATTTTCTCTAAATTCAGGGAAGGTAATTCCTTTAGAATTTGCTCTGGTGAATATCCTTGCAGGTAATATTGAATCACGTTATCAATACCAATGCGATGGCCTTTGATACGGATGTCATCTGGGTCTAAAAATTCAAAATAATCTTCTAGTTGCATTCATCTGCCTCTCTAGGGTCTTTTATAATTCGTAATTAGTACTTACAGCGATTTTCAGGTAAATGAACCACATTATTTTTATCTCACGCAAAGACGCAAAGGCAAGGCAGCGCGGTCTTGGGGGTTTCCCCCATGAGCGACTGCCGCGCAAAGGAAGAAATAAGACTGTGGTCTAAATACATGAAAACTGCTGCAAGTCGCACACTTTCTATTCTAGCGATCGCCTTATTCTTTCTTGGATCTCGGACTTCAGCTTTTCTAACTCGTCATCTTCTTCGTCTACCGGATAAAGTTCATGTCCTAGTCCAAATTGACGTTCTGGCTCGTTATCCTTCATTGTTGCCTCACTTGTGGCAAATGCCTTTTCCCAAACTTCCCACTTATCTCTAGGTTCTTCGATTTTCTGTATTAGTGTTTTTGGGTTGGGTGGAGTCCAATTTATGGGGCTGCACAAAACTCGAACAATCTGGTTTTGAAAGTCATAGACGACATCAAACACCTTAAACTTGCGCCAAGAGTTAGGTCTACCTGTCTCATCTACTGGCAAAACGAGAGTCTCGCCAATTCGGAGGAGCCACCTGGCATTTGATAACTCAGCTACCATTTTGCTGGATGCATCAACACTCCAAACAATACGGAGCTTGAAATCTTGAGGATTTGTCATAATTTTGGAATAGGATTATACCTAGAAAGCCCAAAATTCACTTACGTTTAACCAATTGTTGAAAATTTTTCATAATTATAGGACTTACGCAAAAGTACACGCTGTAGGGGCAATTCATGAATTGCCCCTACGTGAAAATAAGGGTTTCGGCTATTGTTTGCGTAAGTCCTAAATTATAGAGACAATAAACCCCTCCAAGAGCGATCGCCTGATAAATTCCCCAGTCACCCCAAAACCTATTACTCCAAAAATTAGAACTTTCAAGCTCAGATATTCAACGACGAAGCTCAGATGTCCCTCATCCACCACTCCCTTATTCCCCATGCTGCCCGAACACTCGTATGATCGAGATATCAGGAAAATATAACAGCCAAATTTTTACCGTAAAACATGGGCAGTATTTGGGAAATCGATTTTTACTCTCGTCCGATTTTGGACGCCAATCAAAAAAAAGTTTGGGAAGTCTTAGTCTGTGAAAGTCCCTTGGATACCAATACAAAAGCAGATTCTTTGTTTCGCTATGCTCAATATTGCCCCAGTACCCAGGTAAATTCGGGCTGGTTGCGGACAGCATTGCAAGAGGCTATTGACAAAGCTGGAAAAGCGCCAATTAAAATTCGCTTTTTCCGCCGCCAAATGAACAATATGATTACGAAAGCTTGCCAAGACTTGGGGATTCCCGCCCAACCTAGCCGCCGCACTTTGATTCTCAACCAATGGTTAGAACAGCGGATGCAGGAAGTCTATCCTCAAGAATCGGGGTATCAAGGGGGAACTAATCCTTCAGTCCGGTTGGAGAAGCCTTTGCCGCAACGTTTACCAGATGCTTTAGAAGGACAGCAGTGGGTATTTGTGAGCTTAGCAGCCGAGGATTTAGCAGAGATGTCAGAGTGGGAAATTGGCTTTGGTGAAGCTTTCCCCCTAGAGTTGGCGCAAGTATCACCCGAAACCCGTATTCCTGGTGTTTTGATTTTCTCACCTAGAGCGTTGCCTTTGGCGGGCTGGATGTCTGGTTTGGAGTTGGCTTTCTTGAAAGTTGACACTAGCGAAGAGGCGAAATTGCTTTTAGAAACTGGTGTTACTGAAAGCTGGATTGTGGCAAATATCAAAAAATCTCAAACTTTAGCAGAGGCCAAAGGTTTTGAAGAAGCTAAGCAAAAAGCTAATGGAGTGCATTTTCTAGGTGTACAGTCCGATCCGAAAGCGGAATCATTTGCTGGTTTTTGGCTGTTGCAAGAGGTTAATCTTTGAAAATGGGGAGTGGGGAGTGGGGAGATGAGGGGGATGAGGGGGATGGGGAGGTAGGGGAAAAGGTTAAAGGGTAAAGGTTAAAGGCAACAGGCAACAGGCAACAGGCATAAGTGTTGGTGTGGAACGGGGATTTAAACCCCGCCCCACGCAATCTCACCTTGGAGGCAGGGCTTTTGACCTTTGATTGTTGGTCGAGGGAACGAACAGGCAACAATTTCCGCGTCTCACCAAAAATCTTTACTGTTGCCTGTTCCCTATTCCCTCGACCGAAGGTCGGTAAAGGGATAAATTTAACCTTTCCCCCTTACCCCTTTCCCTTTCCCCCTTCCTAATGCCCAATGACTGATGACTAATGACTAATGACTAATGACCGAAAATTGCGATCGCCTGAGAAACGTTGAGACATGACAATGATTTGGGATAATTATCTGCGTCCATCAGTGTTGATCTGTTGTTGAAAATTGCAGCTGCAAAGACGCGCTGATGGTTTTTTGGATAATTATCTGCGTCTGTTGGCGTTGATATGGGGTTCAAAATCCACAATTCACTAACGGTCATGGGTTCTGAAAATTTGTCAAAAGATACACTAGCAGAAGAACTGCTGGAACTAGCGATCAAATCTGGAGCAGAAGCAGCTGAGGTGTATCAGTCGCACTCGCTTTCTCGTCCAGTTTTTTTTGAGGCAAACCGACTCAAGCAGCTAGAAACCAGCCAATCTGAAGGTACAGCGCTGCGGCTTTGGCGAAATGGGCGTCCAGGACTGACGGTGGCTTATGGTTCTGTCCCAGCCCAGGTGATGGTGGAAAAAGCTTTGGCTTTGAGTCAACTTAATCAACCGGAACTAGTGGAATTAGGCTCTAATTTTCAACCATCTTACCCAGATTTAGGAACAAGTGTGCCGATAGAGGTTTTGGTAGACTGGGGCAAGGAAGCGATCGCACTTATCCGCGATGCTTATCCTGATGTTGTCTGCAATGGCGACTGGGAATGTGATGTGGAAACCACTAGGCTAGTGAACACTAAAGGTTTAGATTGTCACTACACTGATACTACCCTCAGTTGCTACATATCGGCAGAATTGGTGCGCGGTGATGATTTTTTGAGTGTTGCCGATGGTCAAACTAAGCGGGGCGAACTCCACCCAGACAAATTAGCTAACCAAATTTTACAGCGGTTAATTTGGGCAAGAGAAAATGTTTCATCTCCCAATGGCCGCGTCCCAGTTTTGTTTACTTCTAAAGCCGCCGATATGCTATGGGGTACTGTACAAGCAGCTTTGAATGGCAAGCGAGTTTTAGAAGCTGCTTCCCCGTGGGCAGAACGCCTGGGTAGCCCAATCATGGCACCTAGCCTCACTCTCTACCAAGATCCCGAAGCCGGCCCTTACAGTTGCCCTTTTGATGATGAAGGCACTCCTACCCAATTTTTAGTATTTGTCCAAAACGGAACCTTAGAGCATTTTTATGGCGATCGCACTATCGGCGCACAACTGAGTACTCACACTACTGGCAATGGTTTTCGCCCTAGTTTAGGTAGCTATCCCACCCCTGGTTTATTTAATTTTCTCATCCAGCCAGGATCGTTATCTCTACAAGAGTTGATTGAACACCTCGATGATGGCTTAATTGTCGATCAAATGCTGGGTAATGGCGGCAGTATTTCTGGAGATTTTTCGATCAACGTTGATTTAGGCTACCGCGTCCAAAATGGTCAGGTAATTGGACGCGTTAAGGATACGATGGTTGCAGGTAATGTCTACGCAGCCCTCAAGCAATTAGTTACACTCGGCAACGATGCCGATTGGAATGGTTCTTGCTATACTCCATCTCTTATAGTGGAAGGACTATCCACGACCGGGAGAAGTCATTAAATGGTATGGGGAATTGGGCATTGGGCATTGGGCATGAAGGACGAGTCTTTGATACTCGTGAATGAGTCTTTGATACTCGCCGATGAGTCTTTGATACTCGTGGACGAGTCTTTAATACTCGCCAACGAGTCTTTGATACTCGTCGGCGAGTCTTTGAACTCCGTTAATGAGTCTTTGATCCTCGTGAATGAGTCCTTGAACTCCGTTAATGAATCTTTGAACTCCACTCACCTCCCCCCATGCCCAATGCCCAATGCCCAATGCCCCATGCCCAATGCCCAATACCCAATGCCCCATGCCCTAATCCCCAAAAATTATGTCTCTTCCTGTTCTGAATCAGCGCTTTCGCACTTGGTGGCAGCCTAGAAGAGGTTTGGCGATCGCCGAAGCTTGTATTATCGGTCTGGTTGCTGCCTTATCTGCGGTGTTGCTGAAAGTGGGTTCGGGATGGCTGGGGACTTGGCGAGTCCACAGTACTAGGCTTTTACCTGTATGGCTGGCACTACCGATAGTTGGTCTTGTTCTGGGGTTTATGGCTGGTTGGTTGGTGGAAAGGTTGGCACCAGAGGCTGCTGGTAGCGGTATTCCCCAAGTTAAAGCAACTTTAGCTAATGTACCCATCAGGTTATCCTGGCGCGTGGCTGGTGTGAAGTTACTCAGTGCCATGATTACCATAGGTTCCGGTATGACTCTGGGACGCCAAGGGCCTACTGTCCAGGTGGGGGCAGGTTTGGCAGCAGGTTTGAGTCGCTGGGTTCCCACTTCCCCGGATCATCGGCGACAAATGATTGCAGCGGGCGCGGGTGCAGGTTTAGCAGCTGCTTTCAATGCCCCCATCGCAGGTGTATTATTTATCGTGGAAGAGTTACTCCACGATTTATCGGGGCTGACTCTGGGAACGGCGATTATCGCTTCGTTTATTGGTGGGGTGATATCCCGGCTTTTAGGTGGTGGCAGTTTAGACTTGAATCTGCAATTGGTGCAATCTTCCAGCCAATTCTCTATCCCCGAAATTCCCTTTTTCCTGGTATTGGGTATTTTGGCAGGTTTACTGGGTGCATTATTTAATCGGGGAATAATATTTAGTATTAAATGTTATCAAAAATTACACATCAGCTTATCGCTGCGGGTGGCTTTGGCGGGATTTATCTCTGGTGTTGTCGTGGCAATGCTCCCCGCATCTTTCCGTGATAATACTGGGTTGAGAGAGTATGTAATTACTGGAGTAGCCCATCCGACTGTGGCAGCGATCGCCTTTGGGGCACAGTTCATCCTCACACTGGTAGCATTTGGTTCCGGAGCGCCAGGGGGTTTATTCGCTCCTAGTTTGATTTTGGGTTCTTGTTTAGGACACATCATTGGTGTATTTGAGTTTTATATTACAGGAACTGGTTCACCCACTACTTATGCCCTAGCGGGTATGGGTGGATTTTTTAGCGCCGTCTCCAAGGTGCCAATCACGGCAATTGTGATTGTGTTTGAGATGACTACAGATTTCAATCTGGTGCTACCTTTAATGATTGTTTCTGTAGCAGCATACTTGGTTGCGGAGAAGGCGGTGCCTGGTTCGCTTTACGAGAAACTTTTGGAATTGAAAGGTATTACTCTCACCACAGAAGTTGCTGTAGAGGGAGCATTAACTAAGTTAACCGCCAAAGATGTGATGCAAGAACGGGTGGAAACTCTGGATGCAGAGATGAGTTTGGAAGAAGCAATGCAAGCTTTTGCTCGTTCCCATCATCGGGGTTTTCCCGTAGTAGAAGATAGTAAATTGGTAGGAATTGTGACGCAAACAGATTTACTGAAAATCCGTGAGAGTGCAAAGCAGACGCTACGCGAAGGCAATTTAGCCAATGATATTTCTTTAAAAGAAATTATGACGCCTGTCCCAATTACAGTAACGCCAATCCACACCTTGAGCAATGTACTTTATTTACTCGATCGCTATCAAATCAGTCGCTTACCAGTAGTGGATGGACGAAAACTGATTGGGATTATTACCCGTGCAGATATTATTCGGGCGGAAGCAGACCATCTGAATGCTGATGATAGGAAACCTAAACTGCGACCAGAACCTTCTTATGTAGTTTATCAAACGCGATCGCCAAGCATCGGTAGAGGGAAATTATTAGTGCCAGTAGCTAACCCCGAAACGGCGGCTATATTATTGCAAATGGCAGCAGCTATTGCCCGCGATCGCCATTACGAAATAGAGTGCATACAAGTAATGCTGGTGTCACGCCACATTTCCCCATGTGAAACACAGGTGAGAACAGCAAAAAGCCGCCGTTTGCTCCGACAAGCAGAAGTTTTAGCAAAAAAGTGGCAAATTCCCCTGCACACACAAATTCGAGTTACCCACGATGTCGCCCAAGCAATTTTGGAGACAATCAACGAAGGACACATCGACCTAATTTTAATGGGTTGGAAAGGTAGCACATCTACCCCAGGTCGGATTTTTGGCAACGTTGTAGACACCATAATTCGTCAAGCCACCTGTGAAGTAGTTTTAGTAAAGTTAGGCAAAACTCAGGAAGAGGCGGGGACACGGGGACGCGGCGACACGGGGAAAGAATTCTTTGCGTCTCCTCCCACTCCCCACTTCAACCGCTGGCTAGTCCCGATGGCTGGTGGTCCCAATTCAGTAGTAGCTATTAAATTGCTTCCGGCTTTAGTTACCTTGGGGAATGAACCACAAATTCGCCTGACACAGGTGTTTAAGCCATCTGAGTTGCAGCCAAACATGACAGTTTTAGAAAATGCTATCCGTCAGTTGATGCGTCGCCGTAAATTGTCTAGTACCGTTGTTGCTCTTCCAGTACAGGCTGATTCAGTTGCCGAAGGTGTGATTAAATTAGTGAAAACTGAAGGTTATGATGTTGTAGTTTTGGGCGCTTCCCGTGAGGGATTGTTGCAGCAGGCGATTCAAGGTAATATTCCAGAAGCGATCGCATCTGGTGTAGAAAGTACAGTAATTCTGGTCAAGAGTGCGATTAATAATTAAAGATGACAAAATACTGACAAATTGGTTAACTCAGTGATACAAGACACCAATGATCAGAGTAAAAATTATTGGTATTAAAATTGGAATAGTAACTACAAGTCCCCACTTACCAAACTTAATATCTTCACCTTCAGATTTTAAAAACGCAATCCAACCTACAACTCCCATCAAAATCCAAATACATCCAAAACCAAGAAATATTACAAACACTGAATCTTCCATTTTTCACATGAGTGAATTAGTTTTATAAATTCTAACCGATGTAACTATAGCGATTCTCGTTTGGATGCAATACGCTGTAGGGTAGCACAGCTGTGCTACCCTACGAACGGGCGTATTTTACCCAAGCGATAAGCGCTATAATATAGGACTCGTATTTGATTTTTGCGAAGTTAGAGGATATTTTAAAAGTGCTTAGCTATGATTTTAATAGATAGAATGATTACCCCCCAATGTATTGGGGGGTAATCTAGTTCCCTCCCCTTTATAAGGGGAGGGTTAGGGTGGGGTAAAAAATATTTAATACATCAATCATGACTTTTAAAACACCCTCTAAGATAGGACTCAAAAAGGCTTATTTACTATTGCCTATTACCTGTTCTCTGTTCCCTACTAAGCCAAACAACTTTGCCAATGTTGCACGAAACTGTCTAAATTCATAAGCTTCAATAGTTTTTTGTTGCAAGTATTCTGGTTGATAAATTACTGGATTAGGGAAATCACCTTGCAAGATTTGAATGAGATTATCGGCAATTTCTTCAACACTATCAGGGTCAACTAAACATCCCAATTTTCCCTCAGCCAATGGGTCTATAGAACCATCTTGATTACCCGCCAACACAGGTTTACCACAAGCTAAGGCTTCTAAATAAACAATACCAAATCCTTCTCCTTTACTAGGCATAGCAAAAACATCGCAGAGATTGTAATGAGCGGACAATTCCTCATCTGGTACAAATCCTGCTATTGTAATACAATCTTGCAGATTTAAGCTGTTAACTAAAGTTTTAATTCGAGGTATATCATCCCCTTTACCTACAAGAATAAAGTGAACATTAGGTATGTGCGATCGCACTTTAACTAAAGCATGAATAATTTTGTCATAACCCTTATATTTTGCCATGCGTCCCAAGCGGGTTACTGTCAAAATTACAGGCTGTTCATCTCTTAAATGATATCGTTTGAGTAAGTAGTTAGGTTTAGGCTTGATTTGAAATTGTTTAGCATCAAACGTATTAGGTAAAAGCGCTATTTTATTGGCGTCAATGTCTGTTTCTTCAAGCAATCGCTGGCGAGTGTAATTACTAACACTAATAATTTTATCTGCTTTTTGTAATGCTAATTTTGTCATCTTGCTCTCAATATCCCAAACTTCTAAGCCATGAGCAACTACCCAGTAAGGAATCCCCGTTATCAGTTTGAGAACATAACAAGCAGTGGCATAGTTAACATGGGTTGATATGACTATAGTAGGACGTTGGAAAATAGCCAAAATAATTATCTCGAACGCAAATAAAATAGTTTGCAATAATCTTGGAAAATGTCCAAAATAATGAAATCGTGTTGAGGTGAGAAATTGCAAGTTTAGCTGCTGTTTTGAATTGTGCTTGTCATACTTGAGAAACACATCATAATTAGCTTCAGGATATAAATCTTGTAATGCTTTCAGCAAAAATATTGAATAAACTTGAATACCTCCCTTAAAACCAAATATATTAGGAAATATTAAGTGAAAATGAGGCTGATTTATCTTGTGCGCTTTAAACATTTTAACTTCTTAATTGCATGACAAAATTATTAGCTTTCAGTCCCCAGCAGTGGAGTCAGAGGCGGGATTTCAGAATTTTCAGACACAAATTTTCGAGAATTAATAGCTGCTGCTAGAAAATAAAACTCAATAGTTGTAAAGGTATAATCTTCAGCAAAAAAATCTGGTATTTGAGATGCTAAAAACATCATAATTGGAACGATCGCCACGGGATTAGCATATCTAACTTTCGATGCTATTCTTACTAAAAAGTTACTAAAAATCAATAATCCAGTAACTCCTTGTTCTACTAACACATTTAAAAATATATTATGTGCGTGAAAACCTTTAGCTCCAAAAACTTTCACTCCGATATATTCTGCAAAAACTCCTATACCTATACCGGTAACTGGTCTTTTAATGGTTTCACTAAGAGCTGCTTGCCAAAGAGCAAACCTTGACAACGCTGTTCCTACAGGACTAGGAAGTGCTATTTCACTCGGATTTGCTAAAAATAAATTAATTAATGGAAATATTTTACTATCTCCCAAACCAATTCTATATGTAGATACTGGTATAGATAAAATACAAAATAACCATAGGCTCATAATAAAAATCATTTTTTTGAAATTAATAATTTTATATATCAATAAAAGAATTATGCCAAAAATAAAAATTATCCAACCATTTCTGCTTGCAGAAAACGCCAGGGAAATTAAAAAAAGAAATTCACTTATATATAATTCAATTTGAGAAATCTTGTTTTGTTTTTCTAGAATCAGACCTAAACATAAACCAATACCCATTATTACTCCAAACTGATTAGGATTTTGCATTATTGAACCAATCTGGGGATAAAAGCTGGGAAATTTTAATAATTCAAAAATCCAGTGATTGGGAACTAAAGCTTCTAAAAAACCAAAAATTGCAATTATTTGTAGTAAGTACAATATAGAACGATAGTAAAATGTTAAAGATGATGTTTTGAGTTTTTTAAAAGTTAAGACTAGAAAAGCAAAAAATAATATAAAATAACTAGAATATTTAAGACTATAAGTAATTGCTGTAGTGGGAAATTGACTAAGTAATGAAGACACCCACATCCATAAATATAATAGACCCAAAGATATCAAAATAATTTTATTTTTTTTAATAACTTCTCTTGTGTCTTTTAAAGACAAACTAATTATACCAAAGCTAAAGGCAGGAAGTAATAAATAATGAATACCAATATTGAGTCCAGGAAATTTAACTCGCCCTAAAAGCGAAGAAAATAGGATGAGCAGGAAAAATATATTAGTCATAATTTTTTAGTTAGACATAATTTTTTGACACCATAAATCCTAGATTAAAACCCAGATTCATCGGTTGAAGCAGAGATTTTGATATTTTCCCAAGTTAAAAATTTCAATCCTGTGGAGGATATTATCACAATACAGCACCCCACGGATATCAAGTTTGCAATTCATTTGTTCTCAGCAATTTTTAGTGAATTGTTTGCCAAATTTTCAAAATGTTTTCACCACTTCCACCGCCGACAATAGTCTGTCCATCTGGGCTGATAGCAACTGCATAAATATATCCAGAACCCGTCTCTAAGGTGCGGATTTTTTCTGCTGTTACCGGATTCCATAGTTTGATAGTTTTGTCGCTGCTGCCACTGACAAGGGTGATATTATTTAAAGGTGGGCTTGACAAAAAGGCGATGGAGTTAATCTTATCATTATGTCCCTTTAAGGTATGTATTAACTTTCCGGTTTCCAGATTCCACAATTTAATTGTTTTGTCATTGCTGCCACTGGCGAGGGTTTTGCCATCGGGAGAAAAAGCAACTGAAAGAATCGACCCACCATTTCCCTCTAAGGTGCGGATTAACTTTCCTGTCTCCAGATTCCACAGTTTAATTGTTTTATCCCAACTACCACTGGCAAGGGTTTTGCCATCAAGACTGAAGACTACAGATTGAACACCATTGGTATGTCCTTCGAGAGTACGGATTAACTTTCCTGTCTCCAAATTCCACATTCTGATTTTCGTATCTTTACTAGCGCTACCACTGGCGAGGATTTTGCCATTAGGACTGAAACTCACGGAGGTAACTCCGTCGGTATGTCCTTCAAGAGTGCGGATTAACTTTCCTGTCTCCAAATTCCACAGTTTAATTTTTGTGTCTGCACTTCCACTGGCGAGGGTTGTGCTATCAGGACTAAAGGCTATAGTCCAAATCCAATTGGAATGTCCTTCGAGGGTGCGGATTTCTTCTTTAGTTGCCAGATTCCATAGCTTAATTGTCTTGTCATCACTAGCACTACCGAGGGTTGTACCATTAGGACTGAAGGCCACAGAATTCACATCGCTGGAATGTCCTTTGAGAGATTTGGCTAGATAAGGGACTTCCAAGATGTTTTGTGCTGGGGAATTGACAGGCTGAGAAATCGGTTGAGGAGGCTCGCTGATTTCATCGGTACGAGTTTGGAAATACCAAACTCCTCCCAATCCCAACACCAAAATGCTACTAGCCAAGAGCACTTGACTTTTGAGGTTGTTATTTGGTTTTGGTGAAATTGGCGCCGTGTTTGCTGAAGTAGTTGTGAATGTTGGTGTCAGTATAGTTGGGGGGACTGATGACAATGGTGGAGGTAGCCGGGGTGTTAAGTCAGTGATGACTTCATCAGCCGATTGATAACGCTTTTGGATGTCTAGTTGCAACAGCTTATCCAAAACTTCAGCCAACTCTAGAGATATAGAAATGCCGTCTCTACCTGGAGTGTTCAAATATTGTCGCCACGATGCAATCCAACTATAACCCTGCTGCATCCACAGTTGAGATGGGCGAACCCCAGTCAGTAGATGAAAACAAGTTGCTCCCAAACTGAATAAATCACTGGCTGGGTAAGCTTTGCCATCTTGCATTTGTTCCAGTGCTGTGTAGCCGTGGGAGCCAATGACAGTGCCAATTTTAGTTTGCACTGTTGCTGTTAGCTGCTTAGAAGCTCCAAAATCGATTAACACTAATCGCCCGTCACTTTGACGGCGAATAATATTTTGTGGCTTGATATCGCGGTGAATTACTCCCAGTACATGAATAAACTTCAGCACCGGCAGTAAATCTAGCAAAAGTTCCCGAATCTCTGTTTCGTTATAGTTTCCCCGTGTCTCCCATTCCTTGAGCAAGTTTTGTCCATCAATAAATTGCTGCACTAAAAATAAATAGCCATTTTGCTCAAAATAAGCCAATAAAGTGGGGATTTGCGGATGTTCTGCCAATTGTTGAAGTCGGCTGGCTTCTTGTTTAAATAGTTCAACAGCCTTTGTTAGCGGTCCAGTTCCCTGAAGTTTTGGTGCAAATTGTTTGACAACACAGCATTCATTGAGCTTGTGTACATCTTCCGCTAGATAGGTTCTGCCAAATCCCCCTTCATCTGATAATACCTGAGTGGGACGATAGCGACCTCCCAGTAGGGATATCAATTCCGCTCGACAATTGTGACAATACTTGTTGTTATCAGGATTTAGGGGGTTTTGGCAGTCGGGATTCACACAACAAAGCATACTGGGAATCCATTTCCGTATTGAGGTATATATTCATCTTAAGTCAAAAATATCTCGAGAAAAATCCGAAAAGCAGTAGTTTCAGTTTGTAGCTCGGTATATACTTACAACTTGAGATAAGAATTCAGAACTCAGGATAGTTAAAAAATCAAGATATAGAAATCCGGTTTGATTTTTGGATAAAATTAAGTATTTGTAGTATTTGTAGGGTGCGTTATCGGTGAGAGTACGGCACCATTCTTAAGGATTTGGTGCCGTACTCTCACCGATAACGCACCCTACGTATCTTTTCAAAAATCAAATAGTAGTCCTATAGTAAATTTGAATTTAGTCTACAGAAAATGTCAAATTGATTTGCTTGGAGTAAAAACAGCAAAAATTAAGTTCATCCCCTAGATCCACAATTGTCAGCAAAATTCGGAGCGTAATCATGCTATTAGAAAACAAAAACTATCGTCGCAAATTAAATCACGTTTTAATTTGTTGCTTGAGTAGTAGTTTGTTGATCACGAGTAATGTGCTGCCTATCAGTGCTTTGGGAAAACCTCAAAGTTCTCAAGATTTTTTAATTGCCAAATCTCCAGATGAGAGACAACCAGAAGCGGTAAAAAAAGGAATTGAGCAAATTCCTGTTTCTAGTGCATCAATATCTTCAAGACGCAAACAATCTGTTGAATCACCAGTGCAGCAGACTCGTCGTGTATCGTCTAATACACAAAATTCACGGCGTTCCTCTAGGGCTGCAAATAATAGCTCTGGTTCTAGATCGTCTGGACGTAGAGTTGCTAATTCAAATACTAATCGTGCCAGTAATAGCTCTGGTTCTAGATCGTCTGGACGTAGAGTTGTTAACTCAAATGCCAATCGTGCTAATGGTGGCTCAGGAAGAGTTCGCAAGCCAAGTTCTAATGTAGCTGCAAACAACCAAAATCTTCAGGATTCAGGGACACCTACTTACAAGGAGATTAACTTTGTAGATGTCGCATTGGGTATTCTGGATAGAAATGACTTTCAATCTCAAGGTAGATATTTTCATTTTTATGAGTTTGAAGGTAGAGAAAATCAATTAGTTCAAATTAGACTTGTTGGCAGTAATGATACACGCAGAACAAATAACTTGAGTCTAAAACCGTTATTGTTTTTGCACGATCCTGATAATAATATCATCGTCAAAAAAGGTGCTTTCGACAAAAGCAGTGGTGGCGATGATGCATTCATTTTTGCACGATTGCCTGTGAATGGCACTTACAAAATTGCAGTTACTAGCCAAGATACTGGAGAGGTAGGCCGCTATAGTTTGGCTTTGAGGAATGATAGAGCTAGCTATACTTTAGATGAATCAGGTCAGCTCAGTGCTAATAGTTCAACCTTGAAACAAAATGGAGGAGCTTACAATGTTTCTAATTTTCAAGGGAGGAAAAATCAGCTAATAAGTATTCGTGTAGATAGTGTTGATGAAGAGTTTTCTCCTTATGTAACTTTGCTCAATTCTAAAGGACAAGCGATCGCCATAGATCAAAACAAGGACAAAGGCGGCGTGTATACTGCTTTAATAGACCGAGCTAGGTTACCTGAGGATGATACTTACTATATTGTTGTGACTTCCAAGAATCCACAGGAACGCGGTAAATATAGATTGACTATTTTCTAAATTGGGCATTGGGCATTGGGCATTGGGCATCAGTCAATAGTTCTTCTTCCCCTACTCCCCCTGCCTCCCCTGCTCCCCCTGCTCCCCCTGCCTCCCTCATCCCCAGTCACCACTCCCCACTCCCATCTCGCAGCTATACATAGCGGCGTATCGTCCACCTAACCGCAGCAATTGGTTGTGGGTACCTTGTTCTAAAATCTTGCCGTCTTCGATGTAAAAAATTACATCGGCTTGTTCGATCGCTCTGAGGTTATGAGACACTACAAAGGTGGTGCATTTGTGAGTTAAGCGATCGAGTGCTTCGTTGACGGCGCGTTCGTTTTCGTTGTCTAAGCCAGTGGTCGGCTCATCTAAAATAATGTAGGCAGCTTGACGAATGGCAGCACGAGCAATGGCAATTCTCTGCCGTTGTCCTCCGGAAAGTGTCGCCCCTCTTTCACCTAAAATTGTCTCGTAGCCTTCAGGTAGCGCCATGATAAAATCGTGGGCATTTGCCAGACGCGCAGCTTGTTCAATTGCTTGGTCAGAAGCCCCCAAACAACCGTAGGCTATGTTATCTCTGACGCTGGCAGCAAACAAAATCGTATCTTGTAGCACCACACTAATTTGCTGGCGGATAGATTGCAGCTTGTATTGCCGCAGGTCGTGACCATCAATTAAAATTCGCCCTGACAATGGGTCATAAAGGCGTAATAGCAAACTTACTAAGGTGGACTTACCGCCACCGGATGGCCCCACCAAAGCAACCCGTTGACCAGGTTGCACTTCAAAACTGATGTTGTGTAAGATTCTCTTTGTCGGTTCGTAGGCAAAGCTGACATTTTCAAAACGCACACTTCCCCGTAAAGGTGGTGCGTCCATTGCTCCCCGCGCATCGCGGATGTCGGGTACGGTATCTAGCACATCAAGAATGCGTTCGCCGGAGGCGGTAGCTTTAGCGATTTGTCCGGTATATTTGGCAAGTTGGCGCATCGGCTTAAAGGCAATGCGGAGATAGTTGACAAATACGAGCAAATCCCCTGGTGTGATTGCTTGCCTTAATACCAGCTGCACACCCCGCCATAACACCAAGGCTGTGGCAATGCCTACTAGCAGTTCTACTATCCGTTCTAATCCGGCTGCTAGTTTTTGCGCTTTGGCACTTTCTTTTAAACTTTGGCGGTTCTGACGAGAAAAACTATTCTCCAGGATATGTTGCAGGGACAGGGCTTGCACAACTTTGATTGCCCCGATGGATTCCGCTGCTGTTGCTGCCATTGCACCTTCGCGTTGACGTTGCGATCGCACTACCTGTCTAATGCGCTTTGTCAACCGTATGGTGAAAAAAACAAACAAAGGAAATACACCGACCGCTATCAGTGCTAGTTCCCAATTCAGCCAGAACATCACGAAAATCATCCCGAATAAGGTGAGGGAATGGGCAATCAAGGGTAATACTGCCATCACCGTCACCTCCCGCAGTCGTTCAATGTCGGAGATAACGCGGGTAATTAAATCGCCCGTCTTGGCTTTGTGGTGAAATGACAGCGAGAGGTTTTGCAGATGACTGTAAAGTTCAGAGCGAATTTCAGTCAACACATTGCTAGCTGCCAGCGCCATACCCACTACACTAAAGTAAGCAGCAGTAGCCCGAAGTAAAGCGATCGCTACTAACCCTAATGTTAAAACTGTTAATAGGCCAAACTGTCCCAGTCCTGATAACAAAGGAATCTTCCAAGACTGAGGCCGAAAACCAGGCACAAGCATGTAATCAAAAATAAACTTTAGTGGCCAAGGTTCGAGTAAATGTAAGAAAATCTCAGCCATCAGTGCCGCAAAAGAAACAATCAACAGCGTCTTTTGTTTGCTTAACTGCGGTGAAAATCGCCGCAAAATCCGGACAATTCCTGGTAAAGCCGCCCTCAGACTCTTGGTATCTTTAGCCGGCATTATTATTTATCTGCCTCCAACGAATGAACGAGAGAGATTAACTTGGGGACGGCTTTGGTTAAACCTCTTGCATAAATCAAAAACCCCAAAGAGCCAAAGCTACCCTTTGTCTCCCCTCCCCTTGCTAAGGGGAGGGGTTGGGGGTGGGGTGTTAGGGGCTTTTGCAAGAGGTCTATTGTCTTGGTTGTCGCTTGGTTTGGAGTGTAGCGATCGCTAATATAATAGTTTAGTTTTCTTTCGAGAGCGATCGCTATTTTCTCCAACCACAGGGGATTCTTTCCAAAAGTGAGGCGATTTAACAACGGCTTCAAAAATCCCTGATGGCGGCGATGTCCCATTCTTTGATAACGCTTCTGGAAATACTTGTCTTTTTTCGTCAAATGCCACTTTTGGGCGAAGTGTTCCAAACTGGAAATTTCCCAGGCATTACTCCAACGCAACATAAAAAATGCGAGTTCTGGCAATTCAAACTTCAGCCCTGGCACATAGGTAACTACCGAAGTAGGTTCACAGTAAAAAGTACCTCCAGCCTCAGCCACCGTCAAACAAAAATCGATGTGTTCCCGCGTACTGAGCAATCTTTCGTCTAACAGTCCGATTCGCCGAAAAATCTCAGTGCGAACTAACATACAATGAAACTCAGCAAACTCGCATTGTTGGCGGTGAAGTTCATCCCGTACCTCAGCAACTTTCCGATTGACAAAGTAATGCTTCTCATGTATGCGTCGTTTGACTTTAGTCTCCTTTGCTTCCACAACAATATGAGCCTCGCCACCCGCTAGATGTACAGTTTCCCCCAAAGGATTGCCAATACAAGTCAACGGACACACTACGGTGGCTGTTGTTTCTTGGGCACATTCGAGTAACGAGTCTAGCCAACCTGGGCTGACAATTACATCGTTGTCAATAAATACTAAATACTCGCTATCAACTTGTTGTAAACCCAGGTTACGGGCTTGGTTGGGTGAAAGGTAGTGTTCTGTGCGGATTAATTGGAATCCTTTTTCTTCGGCTTGTTGTTTCAGGTAGCGGTGGATATGTCGGGGCGAACCGCCGTCTACATAAATGAGAGAAAAAGGTAGTTGAGTGTATTGGTAAATGCTTTCTAGCGATTCGCGGGTGTAACTGAATCGCTCACGCTGAGAAACAATTATAGTGATTTGTGGTTTGTTCATAATTAAAAATTAGAGTTGCTGCGTACTGCTGTAAATTTTCAAGTCGATGCAACTAAGGTGCAGGGCGATGCAACTAAGGTGCATGTCGATGCATCAAAGGTGCAGGGCGATGCAACAAAGGTGCAGGGCGATGCAACAAAGGTGCAGGGCAATGCAACAAAGATGCAGGGCAATGCAACAAAGATGCAGGGCAATGCAACAAAGATGCAGGGCATAAGTCAATACAGTTCAGTTAAGCAATTTTTTCCTTCTCTTTCTTCTCTCTCTGTGTCCTCTGCGCCTCTGCGGTAGCCTGCGGCAAGCCGAAGCGTCTACGTTAAAAAAACTACTTTGACAAAGAGTGCTAGCCTTAACCCAAGCGTATTAGGTTAAACAAAGGATATTTTGCCTAACAAAACTGCTTCAGATATCCCTAGCGATCGCTGGTAAACATTCATCCAATTTTGGTATTCTACTGATGGGGCAAGCTGTTGAGTGACTTTAATCTTGGCTGCTGCGCCCAACTTTTGCCGGAGTTGCGGTTGAGTAGCTAAATATCGCAGTGCGGCAGTTAATTCTTCTGTATTGCCAGGGTTGACTAGCAAACCGTCTACGCCGTGTTCTATAATTTCAGCGATCGCATCTACACGACTACCAATTATCGCTCGACTTGCTGACATCGCTTCCAACAGAGTATTCGGGCAACCGTCATGCACCGAAGGAATTGCAAAAATATCCAGATGTGGCAGATAAGCTAAAGCTTCTTGACGGCTAGTAATTCCAGTGATACGCAAGCGATGGCCGATTTCACTTTGCTGTACTTGTTGCTGCCAATATTCTCGCTCTTTTTCAATAAAATCACCTATTAATAAAAGCGTTAAATCTATTTCTTTACCCAACTCGGCACAGGCATCGAGGAGAAATTCAATTCCCTTTTTATCTCGAAACCTACCCGACGAACCGATAACAATACCTGGCAATTCTTTAACTAAAGATGGAGTAGGGAGTTGCTCAAAGTTGATGGGTGCAATGGAATTCCAAAAAGCTGATGACTTTAACTTTACACTTGGAGTGATGACACTAGCTCTTTTGAGCAAGTCACGACTAACAAATGTCACCCAATCAGAATTCTCTAAAATCCATGCTATTTGAGCATGATTCTTAGGATGAAAAATATGCTTGTGCAAATCGTTACCGCGAACGCTATTAATTACTGGAATATCATTTTCTTTGGCTAAAAGTGTTGTTACATAACCTGTTTCATTGAGAAAAAAAGCGTGAAACAGATTAAAGCTATGCTTTTGATGTAGATATTTGAGTTGTAAATAAATTTCGCTAAAAAAGTCTTGGACTTCCGTGACATTGTTGCGAACGGCTGACTGAATGCGATGCAGAAATACGCCATCCTGAAACATTGTTGTGCAACTTGCGCGTCTGCGAGTTCCATCAGAAACCAAGCGTTGTTTCGAGCGAAAAATTGCAACATGAACTTCATAACCGCTGTAAATTAGCATCTGAGCAATGCGATACACTGATTCACCAACCCCGCCAATATCAGGGGGATATTCAAGTGTGGTAATGCAAATTTTAGTTTTATCCATGATTTTTATGTGAGAATTCAGGAGTCAGGAGTCAGAATTCAGGAGTCAGGAGTCATAATTTAATGATGTGAGACTGGCGGATAATGAGTCTGCGAATGTCTGAATAAATGGCTTTCAGATGATGTTTGAAAAGTCATTGGTGATGTATCAAATACTTTCATATCTGCCTAAATTCCCCTTAAAAAGGGGGAATTTGATTCCGTTTCCCCCCTTTTTAAGGGGGGCTAGGGGGGATCGATAACTGCAAAGATACAGCCTACCACTTTTCAAACAACCTCTAAGACCCCCAGCAAATAATAAATTTGATGCAAACCAATTAGTGGCGCTTCTGTAGCTTGCTTCCCGCACGGTATCCGCCACGAATCGATTCAGAATTCTTCTTCAACAGGTTTGCAGTTGTTTGAACTCCGGCGAAATCAACACTAATTTTATTAGGTTTCTCCTTGAGGTAATTGATCATTTTTATAGCCAAGTAATCGGGTTGCAATTCATGAGGACTGATAAGTTTGATGATGCCTAACTCACTTAGTTTTTCGGCTCTCATGGTTTGTTCTCGATCTTCGTTACCTGTAAAGGGAAGAATCATAGCTCGTACACCTGTAGTTAAAATATTCATTGTGGTGTTATAGCCAGACATATTTATCGAGAGTTCTGCTTTTTTCATATAATTTAGCAAGTAAGGAGTATAGTGTCGAATGTAGATATTTTTGCTATCTCGTGCGAGTGCTTGCAGTTCCTTAAACTTTGAATCTGGGATGAAAGGCCCGGTGAAAACCTGGATATTGTGTGGCAATCTGTTCTCTAACAAAGGTGCTGTTCTCACTACACAATCAAGCAATTCATGACCAAATCTGCCACCTCCTACGCTGACTAAAATCAGAGGTTTCTCTGATTTAATAATTTCTCGGTCTTCATCAGTGAAAGTAGGATTAGTTGGTGGTTCTTGTACTACATATCCGGTGTAATACAGTTCACATTTGAGGTCATTCACTCTAGAAAAAGTTTCTTCTAGGGGGACAAAATTAGGGTCGCTATGAACCAACAACATATCAAAATATTTGTTGATTAAGTTACAGACTTTCTCTTCGTGCTTTGCCTGTTTCTCTTGTTTGGTAACTACAATATCTCGCAGACTAGAAATGATTTTTGTGGAATTTTTATTTGACTTCGCCAATTCTAGTAAGGGAATTAATTCAAAACAAAAGCGTTTTCTGCCAAAAGGAAATAATTCAATCATTAAAATATCAGGCTGGAATTCGTTAAAGATTTCCAAAAGTTTATTTTTTCTGATTTCTTTGACTTCGTTAAGGCTAAATGCATCATTTACTACTTCCAGTTCTGTAAATTCAGCATCAGTTTTAATTGCAGGCAGGTTGATGACTTCCACACCAGCAGGAATTTCAAATCCTTGGATGATTTCACCGCCATTAATAAAACAAATTTGGAAGTCTTTGGTTAAACCGCGCACAATTTCCCTGCTGCGAACCAGATGCCCCATACCTAAAATATGTTGGCAGTAGAACATAAGACGTTTCATGACTATGTTACCCCTGTAATACAATTTTTGATTTTGGTTTTTGGATTATCAAATAATTACTGATAATTGTTTTGATTACTCTATCAGTCGCAATGATTCTTAAGATTGGCATAAGTTTGCATTCACAAAAAACAAAATTTAAAAGGCAAAACCAAAGAGAATTTAGTAGTTATTTTGACTTAAATTTGTCGCCGAACTAAGTAATTTTTCATCTGGCGGATAGCAACATAAAATCAAGCTGTTTTTTTTTGCAAGTAAGGTGGAGATGTATTCAGTAATTTGGGGCAAGGCATTGAGATTAATTTCTGGAATGGAAATCTGCGGAGTATGCAGTTTTTGTAACAGCGATCGCAGTAATATATCTGGAGTCAGATCGTTTGGATGAATAGCCGCCAAAGCACCCAGTCTTGCTAAGTGTTCTGCCCGAATGCACTGTTCTTGCGATGGCTTAATTCTGGGTACTATGACTGCTGGCTTACCCACTGAAAGAATTTCACAAGTTGTGTTGTAACCACCCATTGCTACTAGTGCATCTGCGGCGGCGATGTAACTCATCAAATCATCGCTAAACTCGCTTATCTGTACCTGGGGATATGCAGCTGCTTTTTGTTTTAGTGCTGCTTGATGTTCTAGTGGCATTTCGGGACCACATATAATTAGACTTCGCAGTTTATAACATGTAGGCAATAATGCTAAACTCGATAGATAGCTGTCAATTAAACTGTAACCATCTTCGCCACCACCAGGCGTAACTAAAATGAGCTGTTCTTCTTTGCTCAGTTGTAACTCACTGCGAATAAGATTTGGACTTTTACGCCCCAGTTGTTGACGGATGTAGCCACAAAATTGTACCTTTTGGGCAACCATTGACGGTAGTTGATATTCTTGGCGGATGTCAAAAATTTCCGGAGTACCAACAACAAGCACCCGGTTGTAAAATTTCTCAATAGCTTCGTAGTAACCGTACTTTTGCCATTCTTGGATAATCGCATCTGGACGATCTAAAATGTCCCGCAGTATTAAAATTAGCGGAGTTTCTGGTAATTTAGCTTTGAGATATTCAACGGACGGTTTTAATTCATTGCGAATACCATAGGGCTTTTTATCTACTAGAAATACATCGGGTTTAAAATTAGCGATCGCTGATAAAATTAAATCTGAGCGCAATTTCACCGTTTCCTCAATTTCTATCCCCAGATACTTGACAGATATTTCACCCGATGTTCCACGATTTAAGCAGGGCAACTTAATATAATCCAGTCTTTTTGGCAAACGAAAACTGTGCAGCACCGGCGAACCAGAAACTACTAAAATTGAAAGTTTTTCAATTGAATCTAGCAAGTGAGTACAGATTAAGAGCATTCTGCGAATATTACCGAGACCGAAGCCATCGTGGGAATATACCATCAGTCTCATTGCTAAATGTCCCTCAATTATTCAGTGGAATTTGTCCTTTGGAGTCAGAATAAATTCTGTAGAACTCATGGATACAGCGTTTCCCTACAAGCGTAAGGTACACCTGTAAGGGCACGGCAGTGCCCATTAGTGTCAACTTAACGTGAAACCCTTATGAAGACGTGATATTAAGTTCACTCACTCACCATCACTCAACGTGTTACCCCACCCTAACCCTCCCCTTATAAAGGGGAGGGAACTGCATTTCTTTTTCCCCCCAATATATCGGGGGGACTAAGGGGGGTAAAACGCCTGTGGGATAAGCATTTGAGCTTACAGCAGTTTTCATGTATTTAGACCACAGTCTTGTTTCTTATTTTCTTCCTTTGCGCCTTTGCGTCTTTGCGTGAGATAAAAATAGTGTGGTTCATTTACCTGAAAATTGCTGTAAGTTGACACCACTGGGCAGTGCCGTGCCCCTACGCCTTGGGATATAATGTTGTACCGCATCTGAATGGGAACCGCCATAAATAAGTGGGTTTAGAACTCATTGAAATTGTTTATTCAGAATTGTCATTTAAGAAGGTTCTCAATGTTGTATGAATCTTTTATGAAACTTTTATGAGAAAATTCTCATAAATCATTATTCTCCTGCGCCTCTATTTTCTGCTGATTTTCCACGAGATATGCTTGTGTGGAACGTAATTCTTGTAAGGCCAATTCTAAACGTTGATTTTTATCATCTAACTCCCGCGTCCTTTCGCGCACTTTCTTTTCTAGCACCTGGCTATATACTTCTAGCTGTTCGTTAGCATCCTTTTGGGCTTTAATGAGTTGCTGAACTTCCTGGATCAGACGATTGAGGGAATTTGCTAAAATACCGACTTCATCATTAGTTGTGATGGGTGCTTGTAAATCGAAGTTAGATTCTTCGGTAACCTGTTGGGCAATATGGGTAACTGCTTGAATAGGACGGGCAATGGCGCGACTGGTGTAAATTGCTAGTAATGTGGCGATCGCAATTGATAGTGACAGGCTACCGATGATAATATATAAGCGTAATTTTTCCGCTGTTTGTAGTTGCTGTTTTGCTTGCTCATACTCTTTGCCTGTAACTTCCACAAGGTTTGTGATGTCATCGAGAAAGTCATCCATCAAAAAAACTGGGGAACCATGCATGAAATTGAACAGTTGAGTTTGGGCTATCTTAATTTCATCTGGTGATAATTGATTGGGATTATTATCCTCAAAAAAAGCTTCAGTTCGCTGTAAATAAGCACTAAAACCTTTATAGTTTTGCAACAAAAGGTAGAATGCTTTTTGCTCATTTATAGCATTATATTTAGTAGGCTTCTGAATGCTGTAATTCGCTGTTAATTCGGACCAAAGTTGTCGGGCTTGGGCAACATGCTCGAATAATTGAGTATATTTTTTTTTCCATAGTTTTGGTCTATCCATGTAGAGAATTAATTGATGTTGAGTGGTGCGTACATAAAACACACTCGTTTTCAATTGAGATGCCTGATATAATTCTTCAAACGCTGCTTCCTCTCGTTTGTGCGCCTTCTGCTTGTAATGATCTGCAATCAAAAAACCCATAGTAGTTCCCAGCACGGCGATGCTTACAAGCAGTGCATATCCAACACCTATTTTTTGACCAACTTTCAGATGACTGAACCAATACCCAGAGTTGTTTGATGGTTGGACGCGACTATTTGACCACCCACAAGCCAGTTTATGGAAGTTCTTGTGCTGTTTCATACTCAATCACGACTTAAATGGGTTTGAATCCGTTCCACCAAATCACTGAAGCGAAATAGCTTGGCGATCTAGTCATTTGCCCCATTATTAAACGCGATCGCTCCTTTACGATCCTCTTTACGGGCTGTGATGATAATAATGGGTAGCGTCTGTCTCTGTCTACGAAATTCTCCAACTATCCACAACTAGTACTAGCAACTTGAGTTCATATAGGACTACTATTTGATTTTTGAAAAGATACGTAGTAGCGTGGCAAGGCTAAATGTGAATGGTAGTTTGAATATTTTAAGAAAAGTAGTCCCGACAGCGTTTAGTCTAGGGATAGGGGGCGTTGTAGTTCGCCCTGTGGGGGTTATTCCCGGCGCACAAAGGGCATGAGATATTTGTCTATGCTTTTTGGAACTATTATATCCGCAAGCGATAACCCATCCCTCTAACTGTTTCAATGATATCGCTGCCTAGTTTCTTGCGGAGGTAACCAACATAGACATCGACAATATTAGAACCTGGATTATAGTCATAACCCCAAACGTAATCTAAGAGTTGTTCTCGACTAATAACTTGTCCGGGATGACGGCAAAACATTTCTGCCATTGTAAATTCACGAGCAGGTAATTCTACAAAGCGATCGCCTACTTTCACTTGTCGAGTCCGCAAATCAAGTACCACATTACCCACTGTAAGCATAAACTCTTGGGCGTCTCTGGCAGGTCTAGCGGTTCGCAAACGCAACTTTACCCGCGCCAGAAGTTCTTCAAATCGGAAAGGTTTGGTGACATAATCATCTGCACCTCCTTCTAACCCTGCGACTTTATCATGAATGTCACTGCGAGCCGAGAGAATAATTACAGGCAAATCTTCTCCCTGTCCCCGCAGTTCTTCCAATACCTGAAATCCATCTTTTCCTGGCAATCCCAGATCCAAAATTAGTAAATCAAAAGCCCCACTGTGTACAACATCCACCACATACAGTCCATCGGCAAGTGTTGTGGTTGTAAATCCTTGCGATCGCAATCCTTTTTCAATAAATGAAGCAATCCGGGGTTCATCTTCAGCGATCAGAATGTGAGGCATAGTGGGGATTGGGGACTGGGGAGATGGGGAGATGGGGGAGTTCTGACTTCTGACTTCTGAATTCTGAATTCTGATTTTATATTTTCGGAGGATCGAGGGGTAAAACGATGGTAAACATCGAACCTTTTCCTAGCTGACTCCGAAGTAATACTTGTCCGTCATGTGCCTCAGCGATCGCTCGCACAATTGACAGCCCCAATCCTGCGCCCTCAGAACGACGACGACTGTTAGAAATCCGAGCAAAACGTTCAAAAATTCGTTTGTGATCTACAAGGGGAATGCCTTCGCCTGTATCGCGTACCCAGAAACGTACTTTTCCTTTGGCGATCGCAGAACCTATGGAAATAGTATCACTCTTTATCGTGTGCTGAGTCGCATTCTGCGCCAAATTCATGATCGCCTCAGTAATTCTTTGGCGATCGACTATAATCTGACCTCTGGCCACGGCATCTATTTGCCAGTCCTGCTCTCCTAATGCCTGAGCTTTGACAAATAACTCTTGGGTCAACTCTGCCACATTCACCGTTGCCAACTGCAAAAAATCTAAGCGTTCTGCCTTTGCCAACAAAATCATATCATCCACTAGACGGCTCATCCGGTCTAGTTCTCCCATCACCATTGTCAAGGTTTCTTGTTGCTCTTGGGGATCATCTCCCATCAGTTCCAGATGTCCGCGGATGATGGTAATGGGAGTCCGAATTTCATGCCCAGCATCGTTGACAAATTCCCGCTGGGTGGCAAAAGCTGACTCTAGTCTGTCCATCATTTCGTTGAATGTTGTTGCTAGTTTTGCCAGTTCTCCCTTGCCTTGTACAGGTAAGCGCTGAGTTAAATCTGACTCACTAATTGCATGGGCAGTACTGGTAATTGTTCGTAGAGGAGCTAGCACCCCTCCTGCCGCAAACCAAGCCAGAATTAACGACACCACAAACACTAAACTAGAAACTTCAATAATTACGGAAACTGCTTCTAAAGCCTCTGCCCGCTCACCGGTTGTATTATGGGCAACCACAAAAACACCGTGGATTTGTCCATTAATTTTAATGGGTTCCACCATGTAAAGAATCTTACTAACATCCGGGTCAGAAAATTCTTTTTCTCCCTGCTCTGGTTTGGTTTGTTTTGCCCACCGCTGCATCAGTGGTGATTCCTTGGCAAGCGGTTTAGGACGCGCTCTCGGGCTAGATTTATAAAATCTACCATCAACAAAGGTGATGAAGTAAGAGTCATCCTCTGGTAGTCGATATAACAAATAAGCTCTGAAAAGCTTAATTAAATCTTCTTTGGAAGCTGGAGGAGCGATTTGTTTTTTGCCGTCGAGCAACCATTTTAATTGTTCTGGCCCGATCGCTATGTTTTCGGGGTCATCCTCACTCAGCTCGTCATCTGGAGCAAAGGTTTCACCTTTAATCAACCCATTAAAAGCCGCCATATCTTCCAACATATCTTGACGAACGCGTTCATCAATGCGCTGGTAGAGATGATAGCGAAAAGCCGGAATAGCAATGAGAAATGTTATCCCCAAAATCAGCAAATACCAGAACAAAATTCGGGTACGTGCTTCTCCAAATAATTGCTGCCAAGTGAAAAACAGCTTTGGTAGTTTCATTCCATGCGATCGGTGAGGGATGGGGGGATGGGGGGATGGGGAGATGAGGAGTGGTTTGAGGTGGATTAATGAGTATTTGAGGTGGATTAATGAGTATTTGAGGTGGACGAATCAAATTCTACAGCGGTTTTCAATTGAATGGAATACACCCTTTGAAAATTAAACCATTGTAGGGTAGCACAGCTGTGCTACCCTAAACCACAAATTGCTCTAACTTTCCCCATCCCCCCATCTCCCCATCTCCCCACTCCCCACTCCCCCTTCACTCAACCAACCGCCAAATCTTAATAGTATTGTCATCGCTACCGCTGATGAGGGTTTTGCTATCAGGACTGAAGGTAACAGATGTTACAGTGTTGGTGTGGGCTGCCAATGTGAGAATTTCTTCTCCTGTGGCGATATTCCAGAGTTTAATGGTGCGATCGCGGCTACCACTAGCAAGAATTTGACCATCGCCACTGAAGGCTAGGGTTGTGACTGTGTTCTCATGCCCCACCAGTGTGCGAATTTCTCTGCCGGTGGTGATATTCCAAAGTTTGATGGTGCGTAGGCGTAGCCCGTCGTAGACATCGCGGCTAGCAGTGGCTAAAGTTTTACCATCTGGGCTAATGGCGACGTTGGTTACTGTTTGAGAATTTCCCGCTAGTGTGCGGATGGAGTATCCTTTTGCCAGATTCCAGATTTTGATGGTCTTGTCAAAACTGCCACTGGCAAGAATCACGCCATTGGGGCTGATGGCTACCGATCGCACCCAAAATGTATGCCCTCTCAGCGTCTTGATTTGCTCTCCAGTTGCTAAATCCCAGATTTTGATGGTGTTGTCATCACTACCGCTAATTAGGGTCTGGCTATCAGCACTAATGGCTAGGGTATGAACTGAGTCGGAATGCCCTGTGAGAGTGCGAATTTGCCTTCCTGTTACCAAATTCCAGATTTTGATGGTGCTGTCATCATTACCACTCACCAAAGTTTTGCCATCTGGGCTAATAACTACGACATTCACTTGCCCAGAATAGGTGTTGAGTGAAGAAATTTGTTTTCCTGTTGCTAGATTCCAAAGTTTAATTTTGCGGTCGTCGCCACTGCTGACGATGGTTTTGCCATCGGGGCTAATGGCGAGGGATAAAACTGAGTTTTCGTGTCCTTGGAGGGAGTTAACCAAGGAAACTTTGCCCAAGGTAATTGTTGGCGGTTGACCGAGAAGCGGGTTATTTTTGCCGGGATTATTCTGAATTAGCCGAGAAGACAAACTAGTTTGAATCTGGCGGAAATGTTTATACCAAGATTCGCCGAATCCAAACAACATAATAAAAGCACTTACCAAGATTAAAATTCTCAGTAAGCTATAACTTTTTGGTAAATGTGATGCTTTAGTTACCGGGATTGTACCACTTGACTTGCCGGCTGGTGGCAATGCCAGTGGTTGTTTTTGCACTAAGTCTCTAAGGACTTCATCAACTGACTGGTAACGTTGTTGGATGTCTTTTTTCAAAAGCTTGTCGATTACCAAATCCAATTCAGCATTTAATGGAGTCCGTAAATATTGCCGCCAATTACTCACCCAGGCATACCCACATTCCATCCACAATTGAAAGGGAGAAGTTCCCGTTAACAGGTGAAAGCAGGTAGCCCCTAAACCGAACAAATCACTCGCGGCGAAAGCTTTGCCATCTCTAATTTGTTCTAGGGGAGAATAACCATGTGAACCAATGGATGTGCCAGATTTATTTTGAACTCTGGCTGTGAATTGCTTTGAAGAGCCAAAATCAATCAAGCTTAATCGTCCATCGCTTTTATGCCGGATAATATTTTCTGGCTTGAGATCTCGATGAATGACATTGCGATCGTGGATAAACTTGAGTACAGGCAATAAATCCAGCAAAATAGCTTGAATTTCTCTAGCAGTATACCCCTTCTTGCGCTGTTGCAACTCCTTTAACAAATTTTCCCCATTGATAAACTGCTGCACTAAATACAAGCAGCCATCTTGCTCAAAGTAAGCCAACAAAGTCGGAATTTGCGGATGTTCTCCGAGTTCTTGTAGTCGCTGTGCTTCTTGGGCAAACAACTCCATCGCCTTTTTTTGCGACCAAGTTCCTTGGAATTTTGGAGCTAATTGCTTGACAACACAGCGTTCATTGAGTTTATCTATGTCTTCTGATAGATAAGTTCTGCCAAATCCCCCCTCATCTGAAAGGACTCGGATAACACGGAAGCGATTTCTCAAAAGTGACACCAAGGGGGTGCCACAACTTTGGCAAAATTTCTTTCCATTGGGATTCAGGGGGTTTGGGCAATCGGGATTTAAGCAGCAGATCATGATCTGACAGGCGCGACTGCATGACAACTTCAGCTAAGCTTGCCCCGTATTTACCCTTAAAAGAATTGACTCTCGCTTACTTGTGGTAGAAAAACCCTGTTTTCGGGATTGGGGAATTACTTATATGGTTAGCGTTTGTAAATATTAAGCTGTAGCGCATTTAAATAACATATTTAGTCATTAGTTATTAGTCATTAGTCATTTGTCATTTGTGATTAACCAATGCCCCATGTCCAATGCCCGATGCCCAATACAAATTTATGCTATTTTCAAGCGCATTAGCTTAGTCAGTCTTCCTGATTTGTGGAAAACTACGAGAGCCATAGGATTAATTATTCTTCCGATTATATAATAATCTGAATAAAATTTTTTTTGGAACTATTCGCTTTAGTACTTTCTCTTGTATATTCGCAATCAACAAGTGACTAAGTATTAAAGACTAACCCCGATTAATTAATCATCACTGCTCTCGAATGTAGTCACAATACTTACTAACTTTGTTTTTGATATTTTCTATTTTCCATGATTAATTATTCATTTTATACTTGCTTAATTCAACTGTGCGATCTGGTTTATTTTTGTCTTGCTCTCCATTTGCGAATGGCAGTAGCAGTTCTGACTACAGGTGGGACGTAGACATCAGAATTTTCCTGTTGTGTAATTTGGGGATGTTTAACTTGGCAATTTGTAACTTCGCAATGTGTAATTTCGTGATGTGTAATACTTTTCTTTTTCAATGCTTGGTTAGTTAGGCAGATCGCCAAGTTAGGCAAAAAGTTTTGCTTACCTAAAGCTTTTATGACTTCATCCGCAGTTTTAAAGCGATCGTGTAAAGAAAATTTCACCATTTTTCCTAAAACCTGAGCAAAATCTTCGCTGATGTTTACCTCTTTTTGCCAATAAATTTCACCAGTAATCGGATCTTGGTCAAATTCTGAAGGACTTTTGCCAGTCAACATATAAATACAAGTGACACCGAGTGCATAAATATCACTGGCATAAACTGGACGTAAAGAAAACTGTTCTGGTGGCGCAAATCCCATAGTCCCCACAAAACTGGTCTTTGCAGATAAATTAATTGAGTTTTCACAAGCATCAATTAATTGTTCTTTCACTGCACCAAAATCGATTAGTACTATTCGTCCGTCATCTTCACACCGCAATAAATTTTGGGGCTTAATATCCCGATGAATCACGCCATTTTTATGAAGATACTGTAATACTGGCAAGAATTCCTGTAAAAATTGTTTAACTGAGGCTTCATTTTTGGGACCAGTTCGCCGCACTTCCCGTGCCAAAGTCAAACCAGGTATGTATTCTTGAACTAAATAAAACTCCCTATTGACTTGAAAGTAGTCTAATAACATGGGAATTTGAGAATGGCTACCGAGTAGAGCCAAGGTTTGTGCTTCTTTTTCAAAGCGCGTACATGCTCTTTGCCAGCTTTGAGGACTAGTCACTTTTGGCGATAGCTGTTTGATGACACACAAGGGATTCCCTGGTAATAGGGCATTTTTGGCTAAAAACGTGATACCAAAACCACCTCTACCCAGAACTTGAAGTATTTTATAGCGATCGCGAAGTAGTTGCTTGTAACCAGACACTTGGTCTGCCTGAATCTGTCGTGAAATGCTACCGTTAGAATCCGTAATTTTTTGAGAAAAGCGATTCATTAGTCGAGAATATCTGCTCTGAAGTGTCTTTGATTCTACGACGAATCTTCATTGACAACAGTAACATTACTGAAACTTTGTCAAATCATCATTACTCCCCTAATTAAAATTCAAAAAGCCAAATTCAAACAGTCATAGCAAAGTGCTGAGTCACTTTGCTATATAGCATTTCTCATTCTAGTGATGTACAAGGTAGGGGTGCATAGCTATGTGCCCCTACAAATTTTTGTACCTCATGTGATTGGGAACGAGTACAAGTCGGGAAACCGCAAGGGCGCAGTGGCTCCCCAACCTTGTATTTTAGAAGAAGTAAATAGGTGCAAATAAGCATAGCTATATTACTAGAATTAAATACGCCTAAAACCTTTATGAATCATAAATAACAAAGGATAAATGACAATTTTAACTAGTTAACTTTATTTCTACCCATATCATATTTCAGTAGAATTTAAGCTACAAAAATTTAAAGTTTCAATGAAGATTGATTTTGTGTCTTGAGTTTACAGAACTTTTTAGTGTACTATTTATTGTAAGTAAAATTTACAATCTAACTCCAGTAAAAAATTTACAACGGCGGAAATATATTTACGTATTTACGCTAATTGTACGTTTGGCTGAATTTTACTCACCACACAAGTAAAACTCCCAATTAAAGGCATTTCAATGAAATTAAGTAAGCTAGGTACAGTCTTCACTGCACTGGTAGTAGCAGCGATATTTGATCTACTCAGCGTCGCCAAACCTGCGGCGGCTGTTAGTCTGGTGGGCCTAACTGAAGACAACAATTTAGTTCTTTTTGATTCCAGCAATCCCATCAGTACTAGCACTGTCTCAATCACTGGGGTCGATGGTACTTTGTTGGGCATTGACCGTCGCCCAGCTAACAATCTGATCTATGGTCTCACGAATACTAATAATATATACACCATTAACCCGTTCACTGGTGCTGCTTCTTTTGTAAGTACCCTCTCCGTACCCTTTACCGGCGGCACTATTTCTGGAGTAGACTTCAACCCAGTACCCGATCGCCTACGGGTCGTTGGTAGCAATGACCAAAACTACCGCATCAACGTGGATACTGGTGCAGTTATTGTTGATGGGACATTGAACCCAGGAGATCCCAATATTACTGCTGTAGCATACACTAATGTTGATAATAATCCAGCAACCGGAACCACACTGTACAATATTGACTACATTAGTGATGCATTATTTATACAGAATCCGCCTAATGCTGGCACTTTGGGGCTAGTAGGTTCTCTCGGTTTGGACATTATCTCAGCAGCAGGGTTTGACATCTTCACAGACAATGGGGTGAATACTGCCTTTGCGGCACTTACTCCAACCTCGATATCCGGCTCCAATCTATACACCATCGACTTGACCACAGGTGCTGCTACTTCAGTAGGCACCATCAGTGGCGGTAAGCGTCTTATCGGCCTGACAGCTGTTGTCCCTGAGCCTAACATTGGTCTTGGCGCTTTGCTCGGTGTTGGTGTTTTTGCTCTATTAGGTCGTCGCGCTAAGTTGGTCGGATAGACAGAGTTCTAATCTAGTTAATCCATTTGGGATTGAGAATCCGGTTTTGGATATGGTTGTCTTTCCAAATAAGTAAGTGGGCGTAAATAATTAAAGGTTTGTAGTGGGGACTTTAGTCCTCTTTTAAGGGCTAAAGCCCTTACTACGAGCTAATTCAATTGAATTTTACATTACTTAATGTAGTTTGATTTATTCTTGCCTACTTACTTACTCTGTTAATATGAGTGCAGCGGTAGCGAAGTCCTCAATAAAGGGCACAGCAGTGCCGTGCCCTTACTAACTTGTGTATACACGGTAGCTTCTCTAAAGGGGGGCTACGCATCACACCTCGTAAATTACCGCCTTTATTGCCTGAATTTACGGCACGTCAATGGGAATCAAAGCATTTTCTGGGAAGTAGTTACAAAAACGCCCTTCATCTGCAAGCACCAAAATCAAGCGCAGGGGATAATCTGGCGGAACTTGCAAATCTGCCCAGGGTACTGCCAACTCTAAACAACTATTTAAAGCTGCTTGGGCGCGACTAGTGCGGGGATGCCATTGAAAATTGTCTCCAGCTTCCCGAAAATAAATCGATTGTGTCAGCAAATTAATTTCCAGAAGATGGTGAAAATGGTAATTCACTGGGGCTGTATCTGGGACATCTGCCAAGGGAACTGGGCTGTTGACCATTGTTTTGTCTGGGTAGTACCACAGCAAATTTAACTCTGTCGGCAAATCTCGCCCCGGCACAACACCACTTTTAAAGTCCACTCGCAAATAGAAATTTAGGTGATCCACCCCATACCAAAGTCGCTGGACGAGGCTGCTGTTGTGCATCGTTCCCCGCGCCCCGCCGATTTCTAAGCGTCCAGCTTTGTCCCAATCTTGTTCATCTCCTTTGCCATCAATGACTGGATGAATAAAACTTTGCGGGCGATGGTCTCTTTGTGCTTGGTGAACCTCTACTGGTTGTTTGAGGTAGGGCGGTGCAGGTTCATTTAAGGCTTTGTAAATGCCAAACAGATGTTCTCGAAACAACTGATCGAAGACGGCATCTTGATTTGAGGAGTGTCCAGCACCAAACCACCAGAACCAATCGGAACCCTCTGCGGCATACAAGGCTTCCCAAGCTTCTGGGTTATTTTCTTCCGTTGCTTCTGGATGACTGGCTAATAAATTCCTCGCTTCTGTAAGGTAATCCCAAGCCCGATTTTTGGCGGGATCGCCTATCCAAGTGGTGAAGCTGCCATCCACCCAAGAACCGCTGTGTAGTTGTTGTCCGGGGATGGTGGCTGTGGCTGGAAATTGTTCGAGAAATTCGGAGACGGTGACGAGTTTGAGGTGGGGTTCGTTGCTTAAGGTTTGATATAAAGCTTCTAGGAAGGGTTTACCGTCTTGGGGATAATATTCCCAGCAGTTCTCGCCATCCAAAGCGATGGTAACGAGCCAAGGTTGTTGACTTTGGCTGTCTCTTTGGGTTCTGGCGATCGCTTGCAAATGTCCCACTAAGTCCGCAGCTGCCTGTTTTGCTGGCATTGCGCCGTAGGTAAAGCCAATCAAATCTGATAACCTGTGGTCACGAAATACAATTGACAAGTCACCCTCTGGGGTTTGCAAGCGATACGGTCGGTACAGAAGTTCTGGTTGCTCTACGTTTCCTGCCCCATCCCGATGGAAAAAGTGTTTCAGCGTCCATCCCAAAACCGCTTCATCTGAGCATATCCACTTAAATCCTTGGTTAATAATATGTGGAAGTATTGACGGACTTACTGACTGTTCCGAAGGCCATAAACCACGGGGTATTTGTCCAAAACGGTCTTTATAAAAGTTCCAAGCTTTCTGTAAGTGACGCGGGATATCTTCCGCCCACTGAAACCGCTGCTCAGGCAGTGTCATATTTGGCACAGCTACTCGACCAGAGTTAGTGTCAGCTAGCAAAGGTAAAATCGGGTGAGTGTAGGGCGTGGTGGTAACTTCTAATTGTCCCGCCTCCTGCATTTTCCGATGTTGGGGGATAATGCGACTGAGGATTTCTCGCTGTTTGGAATAAATGCGCTGGCGATCGCTTAAAGTAAAATTTCGACCCTGCTTTAACCAAGTGGCGATTTCTGGGTCATCCCAAAACAGTGGATCGATCCAAGCCAGATTGTGCCAAGCCAGCAAATCACCATAATCTGACAATTCCCAATTTGCCAAACACCAACTTTGCCCTTTTTCCTGCCTTTGATGATACAACTCGGCATAGCGGGGATGAGGATCAATCAGCGTGTGGTGATTGGCATCAAAAAAGTGTTGAATAATGAATTCCCGCTGTTGCAGGGTGAGTTGATCGTCTGGCGTCAAACTAGCTGTGAGGTAGGGGTCAAAAGCAGTGCCAGCAATATAATCTTCCAGTTGCAATATCAGCGATGGTACTAAATTCACCGTTTGGTGTAACTTAGGATACTGTTCTAGGATTAATATCAAATCCAAATAGTCTTTAGTGCCATGCAAACGTACCCAAGGCAAGCGGTACTGCTGGCTAGGAGATAGCGAAACGCCGCTGCCAGGAGATTTGTACAGCGGCTGATGTTGATGCCAAATAAAAGCGATGTAGAGGGGATGGGACATAAGGAGTAATTGGGGATTGGGAATTGGGGACTAGGTATTAATGATAAATTATGAATGAAAAAATCCCTTCTTCCCCATTCAATACTGATCAAAAATTATTCCTAGTACCCAGTATCCAGTCCCCAGTCCCTACACTACTTGTTCAACTTCTGCAATTTCGGGAATCATTTCCCGCAGGCGACGCTCAATACCCATTCTCAAAGTCATTGCGGAACTTGGGCAAGAACCACAAGCGCCTTGCAACCGCAGTTTGACAATCGGACCATCAAGTTCTACAAGTTCCACATTGCCGCCATCAGACATGAGATAAGGGCGCATTTCATTTAAGACTGTTTCAACGTTGTCAGGTGTCAGTTCCATAGTTTTAGACCTACTCGCTTAGGGATGGGCATTGGGTATGGGGCATGGGGCATGGGGCATGTGGAATGCCTAGTGCTGAGTGAGGAGTTAGGAGTTATTATATTCCTCTGCTCCTGTGCTGCCGTGTTTGCCAGTCGATGTACGCTAAGGAATAAGAATTAAATAACATACAATTTATGTCCCTAACTTACCTCACCCTCAATCCCTCTCCTTATAAAGGAGAGGGAGGCTAGAGACAAGATGAAGTTTTGCATTTTATTTAATCCAGGTTCCTAAGCGTCGTTACCACCCATTATCCAAAATTTGATTTTCAGCTTTGTTAAATCGATAATCTCATTGTAAAGGTGAGTGGGGAATGGTGAGCAAAGGAGCAGGGGGGAGAAGTTGCAGTAAGTCTTTCCCCTCTGCCCCATGCCCAATGCCCATCCCTAACTTAACACTTCTTAGGACTGCGAATTTTGGCGTTGCATAAATGCGGGATGATTTTAGGGATTTTTCTTTGCGTCTTTGCGCCTTTGCGTGAAATTTTCATCCCCAAATTCAGCAACACCGGAATTTTTTGTTGAACCGCTATCAATCATTAGATGAAACGATCACTGGTTGTTGATATAGGGGCACGGTGAATGTGACTGTTGAGCCAAGTCCCTCGCCCAGACTGTAGAAATGGACTTCACCACCCATTGCTTCCACTAGCTTCTGGGAAATTGCCAGCCCTAAACCTGTACCGCCGTACTGACGAGTCCGGGAGCCATCTACCTGAGAGAATAATTGAAATAGTTTATCTTGTTTATCTAAGGAAACACCAATTCCAGTGTCTGCTACACGCACTTTCACCATACCCGGAAATTGCTGACCTTGAAATTGCGCCTTTGTCTTTTTGAGTACTAAATCGGCACTGACGGTGATGCCGCCTTCATGAGTAAATTTGATGGCATTGTTCACCAAATTCAGCATGACTTGTAGCAACCGTTGATAGTTACTTTGGACGATGATTTCATCGGAGGTAGCTGGCATTTGCATCTGGAAGCTGAGGTTTTTCATCTCTGCTTGAGGACGCATGAAATTTTCTAGATCAGTAAAGAGTTCACCTAGCTTGACTGGAGCGTAAGCTAGTTCCATTTTGCCAGCTTCAATTTTAGCGATGTCTAAAATATCATTAATAATATTTAATAAATGTATTGATAAGTGATGAGCTTCTTGTAAAAACTGGTTTTGTTCCTCTGGATCATCTGCCATGCCTTCCAAAATCAGCTTTAAAAAGCCAATCATCCCGTTGAGGGGGGTACGAATTTCGTGGGATACATTGGCGAGAAACTCACTTTTGAGGCGGGAAGCGTCTTCAGCTTTTTGACGCGCTGCTTCTAATTCTTTATATAAAGTAGCATGAGCGATCGCTGTTCCCAATTGATCCGCTGCTTCTTTTGCTAGTTCTAGTTCCGATTCTGTTAATGTGTAGCATTCATCTTGCCAACTCAAAACAACCAATCCATTGGCTTGGTCTTGATAGCAAGTTGCAACTACTAAAGTTTTGTGCTGCCTAGAATCAGTGTATCCAGACACGTCCATGACGACTGGTTCTAAGCTTGTCAATGCCTGAGTAAAGGCTGGTTCAGAAGCTATATCTATTTCTGAGCCAATCATTGAGGTAAGTTCTGGCTGGTGATACTCAGCCTTCACTTCTACTTTTGTACTACAAGGCTGATAAGGACAGATAATGCAGCGTTCTAGCCGCAGTGCTTTTCCCAAACTATCAACTGTTTGCTGCCAAATAATATCTAAATCCAATGTCCGCCGAATATTCCTGGTAATCCGATTTACCAGTTTTTGGTGTTGCTGCGATCGTAAAGCCAACTCTATTTGTGTGGGCGTTTTTGCTCCCACACACACTTGTTTTTTGTTGAGTGTCGCTTGCAGTAAGCGTCCCATCACTAAAACTGTAGTGGCAGCCGTTCCCAAACTTGGCATAATCGGACTAATTACTAAGTCCAACTCAAATAATTCCTGGTGATAGCTAAACCAGCACTGAAACCTTTCTGGCACCAAACTTGTCAAAATTCGGTGTAATCGTTCCAAATAAGCAACCTTATCCACAGGAGCAAAGGTTTGAGTCTGGTTGACTTCATCAACTATTTTTTCGGTTTTTAACCCCAGGAGTTCGCTGTGCTGCCAACAAAAGGTCAGATAGCGCCCTGCCCCATCTTGCGTGTACACCAACTCGGCTCCGAGAGTTGGCAATGAGCCATCAGTTTTACTGGTAATAGATTCCAGATTTTGGGAAAAAATATTCGGCAATTGGGAGTTGGCAGTAATAGTCATTAATTGAGTTGGATAGACAAAGGGTATCCGACCGGGATTTTACCAAAGCTGTTCAAATTTTGGCATAAATTTTTACAGCTTTTGCATTTTTGATTGAGTATCTCTTGATGTTCTAAAATTCAAGTTGGCAAACTTTACTTTTGTTAAGTGGGATTGACAGATGATTGATGATGTCAATCGTTCCATTCACCTCGAGGAGGAACGGGAGTACGCACAGGCGTGCGGGTCAGTTCATCATCTCTTAGTATTTCACCCCGCAACCACTGACGAATTGCCACCTCAATCACTTTGCTTGGGTCATTAGTGAGGTGCTGAATTTGCTCGAGTAACTCTGAGTCTAGGCGGACGGCAATTTCTACCTTATCGGCTCGTGTGTTTTCCGCGTCGGTAGCTTTGTGTTGCATATTCATAGGTTTATATACTCTGAATTGGTTTTGTTTAAAGCTTTGTAAAGTAGTTATATTCATAATTTGGGCTAATTCACTGAAGAATCTTCAAGGGTATAGTTACATAGTTCCCCGAAATAGCACCAAAGTAACAGCTTTAACTTTTAAGTCGCATTTTTCATATAACTGACTAGACAAGAGCTTTTTAGAAGTTTTGCCGATGAATCAGTGACTCCGGACAATTACGGGTGGCAATTGCCCACGATCCCTACATGTACTTATTTACATTTATTGTACGCTTCCAGCTGATGAATACTAACAGCGACAAATAGACTTTCATAATATTCTTAAAAGTCCACCTATTTATATGCAAAGTTGAAGATGGGGTGAAGAGGGGGCTGGGCAGGGGAGGCAGGGGAGGCAGGGGGGCAGAGGAAGACTAATAACTCCTAACTCCTAGCTCCCAACTCTTCACTCCTAACTCCTAACTCCTAACTCCTAACTCCTCACTCAACACTAAAAAGCTAGGAGCGTCTTGGCTAAGAAAGCATTAAAATACATTAAGTAAATTGCTCTTTTAACTTTGGTTGCTGCTAAGGCAAAGATAGTATATGACTGACGTTCCCGCAGTTCGCATTCGCAATTTCTGTATTATTGCTCACATCGACCACGGGAAATCAACCCTCGCCGATCGCTTGCTACAAGCTACTGGCACTGTTGAAGACCGACAGATGAAGGAACAGTTTCTCGACAATATGGATTTAGAACGGGAGCGCGGCATTACCATTAAGCTGCAAGCTGCCCGGATGAATTACACAGCCAAAGATGGTCAGCAATATGTGCTGAACTTAATTGATACACCGGGACATGTTGATTTCTCTTATGAGGTGTCGCGTTCTCTTGTTGCTTGTGAAGGAGCGTTATTGGTAGTAGATGCGTCCCAAGGTGTAGAGGCGCAAACTTTGGCAAATGTATATTTGGCGTTAGAAAATAATCTGGAAATTATCCCGGTTTTGAATAAAATCGATTTGCCAGGAGCTGAACCAGAACGGGTTATTGGCGAAATTGAAGAAATTATCGGTCTAGATTGTAGTGGTGCGATTCTGGCTTCTGCTAAAGAAGGAATTGGTATTGATGAGATTTTAGAAGCAGTTGTCGATCGCATACCGCCACCGCCCAATACCATAAATGAACGCTTACGGGCGTTAATTTTTGATAGTTATTACGATAGTTATCGGGGAGTAATTGTATATTTCCGGGTGATGGATGGCACATTGAAAAAAGGCGATCGCATCCATTTAATGGCATCGGGTAAAGAATTTGAAATTGATGAGTTGGGTGTTCTTTCCCCCACTCAAAAGCAAGTTGATGAACTGCACGCCGGGGAAGTAGGCTATTTGGGAGCGGCAATTAAAGCTGTAGCTGATGCGCGGGTAGGAGACACAATTACCCTGAGTAAGGCGAAAGCAGAGTCACCCTTACCAGGGTATGCAGAAGCCAACCCGATGGTTTTTTGCGGCATGTTCCCCATTGATGCTGACCAATTTGAAGATTTGCGAGAAGCCTTAGAAAAGCTAGAACTCAATGACGCAGCCCTGCATTACGAACCAGAAACTTCTAGTGCTATGGGGTTTGGCTTTCGTTGCGGGTTCTTGGGCTTGCTACACATGGAAATTGTCCAAGAACGTCTAGAGCGAGAGTATAACCTGGATTTAATCATTACAGCCCCTTCGGTGGTTTATAAAGTCATAACCGTCAAAGGAGAGGAACTGTACATCGATAATCCTAGCCGTTTACCTTCTCCTAATGAACGCGAAAGAATTGAAGAACCCTACGTTCAGGTAGAAATGATTACGCCTGAAACCTACGTGGGTACTTTAATGGAGTTGTCACAAAACAGACGTGGCATTTTCAAAGATATGAAATATCTTACCCAAGGACGCACCACACTTACGTATGAGTTACCCTTGGCGGAAGTTGTCACGGACTTTTTTGACCAAATGAAATCGCGATCGCGCGGTTATGCCAGCATGGAATATCATCTCATTGGCTACCGAGAAAATCCGCTGGTGAAGCTAGATATTATGATCAACGGCGATCCTGTGGATTCTTTGGCAATGATTGTGCATCGAGATAAAGCTTACAACGTCGGGCGATCGATGGCAGAAAAGCTCAAAGAACTAATTCCCCGCCATCAATTTAAAGTGCCAATTCAAGCTTCTATTGGCAGTAAAGTGATTGCTAGCGAACACATTCCTGCTTTGCGAAAAGATGTGTTAGCCAAGTGCTACGGTGGTGACATCAGCCGCAAGAAGAAACTTTTACAGAAGCAAGCAAAAGGTAAAAAGCGGATGAAATCTGTAGGTACTGTAGATGTACCCCAGGAAGCTTTTATGGCAGTACTGCGCTTGGATCAAAACTAGTTTAATTGTGCTTAATCTTCAAAGATGATTAGCTGCTTGGGGCTACATCTAAACCTCTGCCAACAGCAGGCTAAACTGTAGGGGTTTCGGCTTGTTGGTGGCAGATTTTTTTTAGGATTTAGATTTTTTATAAGAAGAATTCAGAACTCATACCGTTTCTTTGTGAAGCTGCATATATTTACCCCCCGGCTACGCCGTCCCCCCTTGCCAAGGGGGGACTACAGGGGGGTCTTGATTATGTGCATCTTCATACAGAATTGGTATCAGGAGTCAGAATTCAGTATGAATTCTGTACAAGTGGGTGACTAATATTGGTTAAAACCCTGACTTATACCAATTCTTTATGAAGATGCACAGAATATTAAAAAACGAACCGCCAAGAACGCCAAGAACGCCAAGATTAAAGTTTAAGAGAGTTTTGTGCAGCTTCATCAAGAAACGGTATTACTGTTAGATCGGTGGTTCAAAGAATGTACTTTTAATGCAGGATTTCTAATATCAGCAATTATACTTTATTGTAGAAATTCATAACATTATGAGTTCCAAGCAAGCCCAAAATAAAGTCTCTGAGGCAGAACAAAATTATCGCACCCTGATAGAACAAATTCCGGGCGTTGTTTATATTTCACCTATTAATCCCACCGGGAAAGTTGCTTATATTAGTCCGCAACTGCAACAATTATTAGGCATTGCCCCTGAAGATTGGAATCATAGTTTTTTCAATAGTTGGTTAGATCGCACTCATCCAGACGATCGCGATCGCTTTTGGCAAGCTGTAAATACTACAATTTCCAGCGGAGAACCTTTGAGCATCGAGTATCGGATGATTAGGCATGATGGCAGAATAATTTGGGTACGAAACCAAGCCAATGTCATTGTCTGTGTGGATGGACAAACTCAGGTACTTCAGGGTTTAGTATTTGATATCAGCGAACGCAAACAAGTCGAAGCTGCACTGCAAGAAAGTGAAGCGCGTTATCGTGCCATCCTCGAAGACCAAACGGAACTCATTGCTAGAGGTTTACCTGATGGCACTGTCACTTTTGTTAACGAAGCTTTTTGTCGATATTTTGGACTGAAGCGGGAAGAAATTATCGCCCACCACTACCAACCTATTGTGTTTGAAGAAGACCGGGAATATGTGTTTAATCTGGTAAATTCTATCAGCTTAGAAAATCCCGTTGTCTCCTTTGAAAATCGAGTCATAGCTTCTTGCCAAGAGGTGCGTTGGGCACAGTGGATTACACGAGGCATATTTGACGATCGAGGTAATCTTGTAGAACTGCAATCGGTGGGACGAGATATTACCGATCGCAAACGCATAGAACAAGCCTTAAGTGAAAATGAGCAAAAATTCCGTGCCATTTTTAATCAAACTATTCAGTTTATGGGATTGCTTCAGACAAATGGAATTGTCTTGGAAGCCAATCAAACAGCACTGGATTTTGCGGGAATTACACGAGAAGAAGTCGTCGGTAAATGCTTTTGGGAAGCAAAATGGTGGACAATTTCTCCAGAGACACAAGCACAATTAAAAACTGCGATCGCTGCTGCTGCTAATGGTGAATTTATTCGCTATGAAGTTGATATTTGGGGTCGAGACGATGGAGTTATCACTATTGATTTTTCACTGCGTCCCATAGTTGATGAAACAGGGCGTGTGACAGTCATAATTTCAGAGGGACGAGATATTAGTGAATGGCAAGCCGCCCTGCGCGAACGCCACAAAGCAGAAGAAGCATTGCGCTCAAGTCAAGACTTTTTACAAAAAGTTGCTAATACTGTACCGCATATTTTATATTTATTTGACCTGTTACAAGGAACAAGCGTTTATCTTAATCAGCAAAGTGTTACAGTTTTAGGCTATTCCCCAGAAGAAATTTGTCAAGCAGATCCGCAATGGTTGATGAATTGCTTTCATCCAGATGACCAATACCTGTGTTATGACGTACCAAGTCGCTTCGTCAACTTGAGGGACAATGAAGTTCTATCCACCGAATACCGATTCCGACACAAAAATGGTGAGTGGCGTTGGCTGAATACGCGAGAAGTCGTATTTGCCAGAGATGCTAAGGGTACTCCAACGCAGATTCTTGGCTCAGTAGAAGATATTAGCACTCGCAAACAAGCCGAAGAAGTCCTGCGACAACAAGCCACAGGGGAGAGGCTAATTACTGAAGTAACTCAACAGATTCGGCGATCGCTAAATTTAGAAGATGTTTTAAATACAACGGTAAATAGTATTCGGGAGTGTTTGCGTTCAGATTGTGTAGCTATTTACCAGTTAGCCGCTGACGGCAGTGGTTATTTTGCAGCGGAATCTCTGGCTGATGGCTATCCTCACACATTAAAGCAGACAATTCTGCCATTTTGCATCAAAAGAAATTTTAGCCATTATTACCAGGGATTACCCACAATTCGGCAAGCAGTACGCAACTTAGAGATTCCCCATACTGAATCTAGCGTGTGTGACCATGTAACCGTCAGCCTCGGCGTTGTCAGTACTGTGCCAAATTGTGAAATGTCGCCGCAAGACTTGATTAATGCAGCAGACAAAGCACTTTATATAGCCAAACAAGAGGGACGCGATCGCGTCCCTCTTGTTTGCTGTTAACCTCTTTAGTGTGGGCATTGGGCATTGGGCATTGGGCATGAGTCAATAATCAATGGGAGCAACGCGAAAAAGTGAGATCATCGTCCAATGAGCAGGGGGAGCAGGGGGAGTAAAGAGAAAAACTGAGTTTTTTTAATACTAAAATATTCCAAAATATACTTAATTTATTTCTCTCCCCCTGCCTCCCCTGCCTCCCCTGCCTCCCCTGCTTACCTACCTCACAAAATCGCATTGCTCCCATAATCAATAGTTCTTCTTCCCCTACTTCCCCTGCTCCCCCTGCTCCCCCTGCTTCCATTTCCCCTACTTCCCCTGCTCCCCCTGCTCCCCCTGCTTCCATACCCCATGCCCCATGCCCCATGCCCCATGCCCCATGCCCCATACCCCATAGTTCGTAACCTTTGATAAGCTTTAACAAAATAACTGTTAAAAAATCTAAAAATTTGGGTAAATGCACTCAATAAAATTGGCAGACTTATATTTTTAGATAAATCTAGTTTTTTAGATATTTGTAAAGTGTCGGGGAATCTAGCAGATGAAGATACTGGTACTGAGTTGGGAGTTTCCACCCAGGATAGTTGGGGGAATTGCACGTCATGTAGCTGAGTTGTACCCGGAATTGGTCAAGCTAGGGCATGAAGTCCATTTGATTACAGTGGAGTTTGGTCAGGCATCGATGTATGAGGTGGTGGAGGGAGTAAATATACATCGGGTGCCAGTGGGACATAGTAATGACTTTTTCCACTGGGTAGTCAATCTTAATGAGAGCATGGGAGATCACGGTGGTAAGTTAATTGTGGAGGAAGGCCCGTTTGATTTAATTCATGCCCATGACTGGTTAGTTGGAGACGCAGCGATCGCTCTCAAGCATAATTTTAAAATACCACTAATTGCCACAATTCACGCTACGGAATACGGACGTTACAACGGTATTCATACTGATACACAATGTTATATTAACGGTAAAGAAACAATACTTGCTTATAACGCTTGGCGGATTATTGTTTGTAGCGATTATATGCGACGGGAAGTAGAACGAGCGCTATACAGCCCTGGGGACAAAATCGATGTCATTTATAACGGTATCCGAGCCGAAAAGAAACGGCATCACGAAGATTTTCATGCTCTAGATTTTCGCCGCCAATTCGCCAGCGATGATGAGAAAATCGTTTATTACCTTGGTCGTATGACCTATGAAAAGGGTGTACCGATATTGCTCAGTGCTGCACCCAAAATACTTTGGGAAATGGGAGGTAAAGTTAAATTTGTCATCGTTGGCGGTGGAAATACTGAGCATCTCAAACGCCAAGCTTGGGATTTGGGAATTTGGCAGCATTGTTATTTTACTGGTTTTGTCTCGGATGAATACTTAGATAAGTTTCAAACTGTTGCTGACTGTGCCGTATTTCCCAGTCTTTACGAACCCTTTGGAATTGTGGCTTTAGAAAGCTTTGCTTCTCGTGTACCAGTAGTTGTATCTGATACAGGCGGTTTTCCAGAAGTAGTGCAACATACCAAAACAGGCATTGTGACTTGGGTAAATAACGCCGATTCTTTGGCCTGGGGAATTTTAGAGGTGTTGAGAAATCCAGAATATCGGCAATGGCTGGTGGATAATGCTTATGAAGATTTAGAGCGACGGTTTAGCTGGCCGAAATTAGCCAAGCAAACCGAAGAAGTATATGGGCGAGTTGTGGAAGAGCGATCGCAAATTGCCTGGTAATCAATCAATTATGCTGTTATACATTGGTGATGATGTAGTCGTGATTGTCAATATGGGCGATCGCTCCTACGATAGCTATAGCCTGGGCTTTCCTCGCGGCGGCACTTGGAAGGTAAGATTTAATAGCGACTGGTGTGGCTACAGCCCAGATTTTGGCAATCATCCTGGTTACGATACCTTTGCAGAAGGCAGCAATCCCAATAACTCCGATGGTATGCCCTTCCGTGCCAATGTTGGCATTGGCGCTTATAGTGTTTTGATTCTTTCTCAATAAAATTATGGCTAGGTCATAAAAGCAATAGCAACAGCTGTTGTTGGGACGGCTATTGCTATTGCTTTAAAAACTCAAAAACTGAGTTTTTACAAATATTTAGGCGTTGTATTCTGCCTGTATTTTGATCGAAGAACTGTTATCAAACACTTTGACAAAACTGATTTTGATGCTTTCGTTGTAGTACCAGGCATTTGTGGAAGAACCGCTGAGCTTATAAGCTCGTTCTCCAGGGTCGCCGCCTGAAATTAAGCCAGCCTCTTGCCCGTTTATTGTCAATTTTTTCAGTGAACCTGAATTACCTGTGATTTCAGACGGCTCGTGTAGGATCGCCACAAAGAAAAAGAGACTGACATCAGCAATGCGATCGCAATGTTGTCAAAAGTTATAGCAGTCGAAGCATTTGAGGACATCAACTTCTTTGTCTATTGCCTTTTACCTGCTATAGTGTGCGATCTCCCTCAATCAAATTGCTCCCGTTTCAGCTTTAGCTAACGGGTGATACTCTATTGCCATCCAAATGCAATCTGTATCTGCGTAATATTGATGCCACGGATAAATGTATTTGTTATTTTCTTCTACTTGACAAAATGGAACACAAGTGCTAAATCCTGGACTCATCAACATGTCTTCATAAAGAGTGCCATAATCTTGAGCTTTGAACTTTTGCATTCTGCCAGTACCGAATATCTGTGTGTGGATTTCGATAAAGTCATGCTGATTGTGTATAAAACAATTGGTGTATGAGGGTGCAAACCATAAATTGAGTTTAACGACAAAGCTTTGCTTTTGAGTTGGTGTCTTTGCCTGCCTCGTCATATAATACGGGTCGATTTCTACAATACCCGCATCATATTGTGGGGATTTCCATAAAGGTGTATTCTTAGGGTAGGAAATTTCGCTAGTGTCGCTACCACTGGGAGGATCTTCAATAGTATCGCCTAACAAAAACCAACCGTGTTCCAAAATAATATTCCCGATGTTGATGATGTCTTTGACTTCAATCGCTATCAATGCTTCAGCCTTCTCAATCGTGATATCTTTCAAGATAGTTGAGGAAAAAGCAGGAATAATATTTCTCACGGGTTTGCCAACGAAAACATCCCACATGTGCGGGTTGATTACTATAGTTTCGTTGTTAATGCTATAGTCTTTGGCATTTTCAATGTATTTGGCATCTATGTGCGAACTGGAAAAGTTTAATTGCTTTTCCACGTTATACCTCAATGTGCTTGTCATGTTTCACTTCTTCTTTGCTCGATAAAATCTACTCACTGCAAACAAAGCAGTTTCAAGCATTTACTTCGTGGTTAAACACAAACTGCTGATGGTAGTTGCTTTATCTCAGCTAATTGATGGCACGCATTTTAACATTGTTTTAAATTGACTTGAATAAATTTATTACATTCACAATGCAAATGCAAGGACAGTTAAGACAGTTAAGACAGTTAAGCGAACATTTAATCAAAATTTTATAATTCTCTTTTGTTACTTTCAAAGAAAAATAATTTAGAATGATGAGACTCAAATTTCTCACGATAATTGTCAAAAGCTGATAAAATATAAAATTTGGTTGTTCAGACAGCATCAAAAAATAATCTGTTAAAGATGCCCGAAACATATTCTGGGTAAGGGTTATGAAGAGTGCGATCGCTAAGATTAACTGAGAATTAGCAAATCAGTCACAAAAAACGCGCCTGTCTAAAACAAGACTTACGCTTTTTTAATATAAATATTACTTTGACATACAGCATATTTTGAGGAAGAAAGTCAACAAAATACTTTTGTAAAACACGTAATCAGACTGTTTTATAACTGAATTTTACTGTTTGAGCTAATCTGTACGGTGACAACTAATACCCAATCTTTTTGAGATTTTATTCGTTTGGAATTCAAAGCTACAAACAATGTAGATATTTTCGCATAAGAACGCAGAGAATTAATGATTACCTCACGTTATTTTGCATTAAAAAACAGTACAATTCCTGTACGCTGGAATTTCAAGCTTTCTGATGCCAAAGTTAAGCTAATGGGCGTCTAAATTGCACATTTTTCGTTAAAACTATCATTGGTCTTTTATGTTCACAAAGAACAAAATACTAATGACTCAGGACAAAATTCACGAGTAAATGAGCAATTCAAATGCGTAACAGCTTAGCAATAATTGGAGTCTGCATCAGAAGTTTAGTATGACAAAGGCATTCCCAAACGTACCAAGGCGCTTGAAGAGTAGAGTAATCAAGTTGTTTAAGATGGGAATCTTCGTTGTAACCCGTTTTATAGCAAATTGGAAACGCTATTTCTTAGGCGACACTATTGATGTTCGCCCCTCGCCCTCTTTTGATGTCCGTTCTCCTTCCTTGGCTGGCCCGGTTCTTAGCTTGGGTGGAGGAGGCCCCGATGTTGATGACGCTATCCAGTGGATGATCAACGAAGTTAGGGGAAGTACTAACTCCGGCAACAAAGTTAATGTTGTCGTTATTCGCACTTCGGGTAATCACGATTACAATCGGCTAATTTCTGCCATGAAAGGCGTAAACTCAGTAGAAACTTTAATTGTTAGCAATCGCCAAGAAGCTAACAAAGCTGAAATTGCTGAAAAAGTCAGAAAGGCGGATGTGATTTTCTTTGCTGGCGGTGACCAATGCCAGTATATCCGCAATTGGAAAGACACAAAATTAGAGGCTGCTGTTAAGTCAGTTTACCTGAAGGGAGGTGGTATTGGTGGCACCAGTGCAGGTGCGATGATTCAAAGTGAGTATGTCTACGATGCTTGTGCTTCTTCCGAGAAAGGTATTGAAACTAGGGATGCACTCGAAGATCCTTACCGAGACATTACTTTTACTTACAACTTTTTGAACTGGAGTCATTTGAAAGGAACCATCGTAGATACACACTTCGATAGACGAGAAAGAATGGGTCGAATTATGGCTTTTATTGCCCGTCAAATAAAGGACGGTGTATCTACTAGTGTTTTGGGTATTGCAGTTAGTGAGAGTACATCGGTTCTTGTGGATAAATATGGTCTGGTGAAAGTTATAGGCAGGGGTGCAGCGTACTTTGTACTAGGCGATCATATGCCGGAAGTATGCGAACCGCGATCGCCTTTGACATTCTCCAACTACAAAATTTGGAGAGTTCCCCGTGGCGACACCTTCAACTTGAGAAACAGACCAACTTCTGGGTACTATCTCAGGAGTGTTAAAAGGGGACGGATTGATTCAAATCCTTATTGAGTGGGGAGTGGGGCACGGGGCATGGGGGAGATGAGGGAGCAGGGGAGGCAGGGGAGGCAGGGGAGGCAGGGGGAGAAATAACCAATGCCCAATGCCCAATGCCCAATGCCCCATGCCCAGTCCCCTTTACCACGGAAGCACGCCATTTTCGTCAAAAAACCCTCCGGTAGAACCATCTTCAGGGAGGGTAGCAAGTCTGACTGCTGCTTTGGCTCCCTGTTCGACGGTGCGGTAACCTTGATGTTGATTAATGTCGGTTGCTGTGAAACCAGGATCGGCAGCATTGACTTTTATTGGGGTATCTTTTAACTCAGCAGCAAACAAAACTGTGAGGGCGTTTACTGCTGTTTTTGATGAGTTATAAGCAACAAGCTTCATATTAGCAAACTCATAATTTGGGTCTAAATTCAGAGTTAGAGAACCTAAACCACTGGATATATTTACTATTCGCCCTGCTGTTGATTTCTTCAAAAGTGGTAACAGGGCTTTTGTGACTGCAAATACTCCAAAGACATTTGTATCATAAGTGTGTCGCAGTGTTTGAATATCTACTTGACTGGGTGGAAGGCGATCGCCATCACTTAGTATCCCAGCATTGTTCACCAGGATGTCAAGTTTTCCAAATTCGCTCTCGATTTGTTGGGCTGTGGAGTCGATTGTTTTTTGGTCTACTACATCGAGTTGAACTGCTTTGGCATCAATGCCACTTAAACCAAGTTTATTCGCCGCTTCTTGGCCGCGTCCGATATCTCTAGCAGCAACAAGAACGGTAGCACCTCTAGAACCTAGTTGACGTGCAATTTCATACCCAATACCTTTGTTTGCACCAGTAATGAGGGCAACTTTGCCCTTTAAATCTTCTGACATATTATTTTTCTGTATTTAACTGACAATTGCTACTGTCTCCAAGCCACTCTAGTGTATGTGTAGTATGTTATCAGCACAATATTTAGAATTTAGTAATGCTACACAAGTGTGATGACCTGTGGTGTAAACACCAGTAGTCATTTCTGGTAAAACTCAAAGATGAAGGTAAAGTTCGCTATATCGGGGTTTCAAACTTTAATGTCCAGCAGTTGCAACGCGCCCAAAAGATTGCACCAGTCACTTCATTGCAACCGCCTTATTCACTGGGTAAGCGCGATGTCGAAAATGAGATTTTGCCTTTCTGCAAGGAAAACAACATCGGTGTGATTGTTTATTCACCGATGCAATCTGGCTTGCTTACAGGAAAAATGACACCTGAGCGGGTTGCCAATTTCCCCGATGATGATTGGCGCAAAAAGAACAGTGAATTCCAAGAACCACGTCTCTCTCGTAATTTGAAGTTGGTGGAAGTGTTGCGACACATTGGTGAAAAACACAGCCGTTCCCCTGGTGAAGTGGCGATCGCTTGGACTTTAAATAATCCGGCGGTGACAGGGGCGATCGTTGGCGGACGCAATCAAAAGCAGGTGGAAGGAATCATCGGTGCTGGGGAATTTCGCCTCAATCAGCAGGAATTAGATGAAATTGAAACTTTCATCCGAGAGAATCCGTAAAAGGGACTGGGGAGATGGGGAATGGGGAATAGGGGAAAAAACCTTTCTTATATCCCTCATCCCCCTCATCTCCCTCATCGCCACTTCCCACTCCCTACTCCCTACTCCCCAAAACCACAAAAGCCGAATTACGCAAACTTTGAATGGTGGCGATCGCATGTTTTGCCACAATATCAATTTCCTCTTGTGTATTAAACCTGCCAATACCAAACCGTACCGATGCGTAAGCAAGCTTTTGGGAATGTCCCAGTGCTGTGAGAACGTGAGAGGGTGCGGTGGTTGCTGAAGAGCAAGCAGAACCAGAAGAAACTGCCATCACTGCCTGCAATCCCAACAAAAGTGCGGCTCCATCCACTCCCTCAACGCTAATATTCAAGTTTCCCGCCAATCGCGCTTGTGGATGTCCATTGAGGTGAACTCCTTCAAGTTGCGAAAGCTGTTCCCATAATCTTTGTCTGAGTTCGGTGAGACGTTGGGTTTCTGTGGCTTGTTCTGCAAGAGCGATTTCTACAGCTTTGCCAAAGCCGGCAATTTGCGGTGTATACAATGTACCAGAACGCATTCCCCGCTCGTGTCCGCCACCGTGCTGCTGTGGAGCCAGTTGTACTCTGGGGTTGCGCCTGCGGACATATAGCGCCCCGATGCCCTTTGGCCCGTATATTTTATGTGCTGTGAGCGACATTAAGTCAATTTTCATTGCTTGCACATCCAAGGGAATTTTACCAATAGCTTGGGCGGCGTCGCTGTGAAAAATGATTTGGCGATCGCGGCAAATTTCCCCAATTTCTGCTAATGGTTGCAATACACCAATTTCGTTATTTGCAGCCATCACCGATACCAAAATTGTCTCTGGACGGAAGGCTTTTTCTAACTCAGTTAAATCAATTAATCCATCTTTTTGAACTGGTAGAATAGTAATATTAAAACCGAGACTTTTTAAATAATTACAAGGGTCAAGAACTGCACTATGTTCAGTAGCAACAGTAATAATATGTTGACCTTTTTTAAAATAAGCTTCCGCAACACCTTTAATAGCTAAATTATTCGCTTCCGTTGCACCACTGGTGAAAACAATTTCTTCGGGAGTGGCGTTAATTGCTGCCGCTAAGATTTCTCGCGTTTGTTTGACAGCAGCTTCCGCTTCCCAACCGTAAACATGACTGATACTGGCTGGGTTGCCAAAGTGTTCTGTGAAATAGGGGAGCATGGCTGCTACTACCCGTTCATCTACAGGTGTAGTAGCGTGGCAATCAAGGTAGATAGGGCGAATAGACATAATTATTAACTCAAAATTTGACTTAAATTTTTTAATATGCTTAGAACCTGATACAGTTCATTTTTTCGTTTCAAAATTGTAAATTGATCGGACATAGCATACTTTGGCTGATTATCTTTGGTAAGTTTCAGTAAAATAAAATCACTACCATTTGTTACTAATCCAAAAGTAGGTTTGTCTTGACTAGGATTAGCCAGCATATAAACAAGTGCTTGAGGTACAGTTTCCAAAAGAGAAAAGCTAGACCTTTTAGATTCAATTACTAACAACCAGAATTGTTCTTGAATAACTAAAATATCAATTCTACCTCTAATAATTTCTCCTTCCTCTTCCGCAGAAATTTCTATTGATTGTTCGCCTCTTATATAAAAAGGCTCATCATAAAATCCAGCTAAATTGAGTAAAGGAGATAAAACTACTAATTTCACCGTTTCTTCTGACAAAGGAGGACGCTTGACTAAACGGAGAAAATGAAGTTTTACTTTATCTAATTCTTGCTTTTCTAAATCTGTAATTTCCGGTAAATTTTCAAACCATTCTGTGAAGAATGCCTCTTCTTCGGCTAACTGGAGACTAAATCTTTCTTCCAAATAGGCAAGCCCGATATTTTGTGCTTGGATAAATTGAACCATATTTTATTTAAAAGATGCAGTCTAACTATTATAGCGATTCCCAGTTACGTGAGGTACAGATAATATTTTGAAACGCATTCGCCGTTAGGCGTTCCCGCAGGGTAGGTACGCAAAGTAAAGCGCTCCAGGTACGCAGATATTTGTACCTCAGCAGACTAGGAAACGCTATATGATACTGTTCAAGCTTTAACTTGGATAAGAAAAGCAAAGATAATTAACTTACAATTTGACCTAATTTTTTTAATGTATTTACAACTTTGTACAATTCATTTTCACGTCGATATAAAGTGAATCTATCAGATAAAGCATACATGAATTGATCTTGTTTTAGTAGTTTGATAAATTGAAAATCTTCTCCATTTAGTACCAATGAATATATGGGACAATCAGATTGAGGATTTGCCAGCATATAAGTGAGTGCTTGAGGAATCGCTTTTGTCAAAGAAAAATTAGCTCTCTTAGATTCAATTACCAGAAACCACAACTTATTTTGAAGGACTAATACATCAATTTTACCTTTGATAATTTCTTGAGTTTCTTCTGAGTTTTTTTCATCATTAATTATATTTTCTTCACTAATTTCTATAGTTGTTTCGGTAACAATGTAAAAAGGAGGGCGATAAAAACCAGCCAAATCTAGCAGGGGAGACAATACTATCATTTTGACTGCCTCTTCTAAAAGAGGAGCATTTTCAAGGACGTTGAGATAGTTAGTTTTAACTCGGTCTAAGTATTGCTTTTCTAATTCAGAAATTTCAGGTAAATAGTCAAACCACTCTGTAAAAAATTGCTCGTCTTCAGATTTGTGTAAAGCAAATTTTTTCTTTAAGTAGGCAAGAGTGACATTTTGAGCTTGGATTACTTGAATCATAGTTCATGCAACTGGATAAAGTCAAAAGTATTAAGGAAGGGACTTTTTAGCGATTTTAAATGGTTGATCTACTTACGCCGTGGCGTAGTAATATGAAGTTAATGAAGTACACAAGCTAGGTTATAAAGCCAGGTATTAAGCCTCTTTTACTCCTGAATTCTGAGTTCTGAATTCTGAATTCTGAATTCTGCTGTATGATTCAGGTCGCATTGCTGTAACTATACTCGCATCCAGTTGCATTTATGTTCCTGCTAATTCTCGTAATTTAGTTAAAACTGCTTGAGCATGACCTTTGGTTTTCACATTTGGCCAAGTATAGGCGATAATTCTATCAGGTGAAATCAAAAAAGTTGAGCGAGCAACACCCATATATTCTTTGCCCATAAACTTCTTTAAGCGCCAACCACCATAAGCTTCTGTCAAAATATGTTCGGGGTCGCTTAAGAGGGTAATTGACAAGTTATGTTTGCTGATAAATTTACAATGGGATTTACCAGAATCTGGACTTACACCTAAGATTTTAGCTCCTAGTTCGCTGAAGTCTTCATACAATTCGGTGAAATCTTTTGCTTCGGTGGTACAGCCGGGGGTGTCATCTTTGGGGTAGAAATAAAGCACAATCCACTGACCGTTGAAGTCACAAAGACTAACTGGATTCTCATTTTGGTCAGGGGTGGAGAAATCTGGTGCTGGTTGTCCGATTTGGGGAATGTTACTCATGATAGTAATTTCTATATTTTGGAAATGGGATCTCGCAATAGTGTAACCAAAACTACTCCTGTCAATGCTCCGAAAATAGCACCTAAGACAGCACCGACGAAAAGTATGGTGTAAATGTTTGCAGAATCACCCGTAGCCGAACTTAAAAATCCGATCACAAGAACAATCACAAAAAAGCTCACTGCCCAACTGATAGGAGTTGTCAACATCCACCACGCAGCCTTGCGGACATGCTGCCGCAGTACTAACGACTGTCCAACTGAAGCAACAATTATAGCTCCAACAAAAGCGATCGCTTGTCTGTCATTTTCTGGCCAATTATATGTCACAGCATAGCTCACGACAGCGCCGACAGCAAAGCCAGCGGTAGTTCCCAAAATCCACGAAGCTGCTTGGTAGACTTTTTGCCGTAAAACTAACCATTGCATCGTACTGATCAAACCGGCCAATAAACCACCTATGAACCAAACGCTGCCAAGGTTGGCATTAGCTTGGTAAAAAAAGTAAGGCACTAAAATAGTCAATGTGCAACCCATAACATTTGCTAACACCCACCGCAGCCAAAAGTTACGTTCGCTGACTGTTATTTGAACTTTGGCTCGTAAAGGTGTTGGTGGTTTAGATGTACTTTTTACCTGTGTTGGTATACCTACATAAGTATTAGCCAACAACGGCGGTGTTACTGGAGGCGAATTCAAAGAGATGTCAATTTCTGCCAATCGTTGCGAAATTACTTCCGTATTGGCGGGGCGTTGGTGTGGTCTATGCGCCATCATCTCATCTAGCAAATCTGCTTGACGGGTAACAGTTTTATCAAATAGTTTAACTTTGCTGATGTAGTTAACAATAGTTAAGCTGGTAAATAAGACCTTTTTACAAGAACTCTTCTATTAACTTTATATGTCTAAAGATATGCAACGCGAATTTGCCAACCGCGATGAGTTGGTAGCTTACCTGGGCGAACAATTCCCAAATGCAACAGAACGAGATGACCACATCAGCGAAACTGTGGGAGGACGCAAAGCAGCACAAAAAGCACTGCAAAAAATCGACCCAGTACGCTACGCACAAACACGTAATTTTTTCACAGGTGCAGTCACTCGGCTTTCGCCTTACATCCGCTATGGCGTTTTGAGTTTGCGAGAAATTCGAGATTTTGTCCTTGACAGGGTACAGCAGCAAGATGATGCTACTAAATTAATCAATGAGTTGGGCTGGCGCGATTATTGGCAGCGGTTATATGTAAAATTAGGGGATGGAATCTGGCAAGACCAGGAAGAATACAAAACTGGTTACACTGTGGCTGAATATGCACCCCAATTGCCCCAAGATATCAAACAAGGAACTACAGGTAGAGTTTGTATTGACAGCTTCAGCCGTGATTTGAGAGAAACTGGCTATTTACATAACCATGCACGGATGTGGATAGCCGCTTACATTGTCCATTGGCGGCGCATTCGTTGGCAAGCAGGAGCTAAATGGTTTCTCGAACACCTTTTGGATGGCGATCCTGCTAGTAATAATATGTCATGGCAATGGGTCGCCAGCACTTTTAGTCATAAACCGTATTTTTTTAATCGGGAAAATTTAGAACGTTATACCAAAGGCATTTATTGTCAGAAATGTCCGCTTTATGGTCATTGCGATTTTGAAGGTAGTTATGAAGAATTAGAACAGCGACTTTTTCCTAAAGGTAAATTTAGCAAACAACCGAATAGCAAAAGTTGGCGATAGGAACTGGGGACTGGGGAGTGGGTGAAAAATTCCCCTGTTTTTGCCTTTTTAGAAAATATTTAGAATTGCTGTATTAAAAAGAGGTCAGAGTTGGGCATTTTATTCTTTGTTACCCCTCTACCTCTAGAGAAAATGATTATGCGTCCAAAACATACTTTGATTGTCATTTGTCTGGCTTTGATGTTTTTGGTTTTTAGCTATGTCAACCAGACAACGATGAGTACATGGAGTGCAGTTGCTTCTGCCCTCAATCCCAGAAACATTGCTGCTCAACCTACATCCATCAATTTTGACGTGAATAAAGGACAAAAGATTGATTTTGTTTACGAAGCGTTTTTAAGTCCTCATCAAGAACCTGGTGAAGAGAAAGATACACCTTCCCTGACTCCGAAACAATTTCGCTCTACGGCACCATCTTTGCTCAGAAATGAGCGCAAATCACGCGGTCATGGGGTGTTACGCTTCTCTAACGACTTGAGTAAAGCCTATGTGGATGTCAAGGTAGAAAATGTCAATCCCAAAGATGTTGTGATGTTCCAGAGTAAAACTGTATCCAATGGAGCCTGTTTTGTTAACAGTATCCAAAGTAGAAATTCGACAGATACCAATTAATTGCTGTTGGTCTTTTAAAGTTACTGCCAAAGCAAAATGCTGACGCGGTTCTTGTCCTTGCAATGAAATTTCTCTTTGCAAAAAATTCTTGGTATCTTCTTCGCTGTTAGGCCCAAAAGTCAAATAACGTACCACTTCACGATCGCCAGCGTATTCATGAACCGCTTGCCAATCTGATTCTACAAAGTCTCGCAGTATCAAACGTTCTGTTTGTAGGGGTAAATTCATTTGGGATATTCTGCACGTAACCGATTAACAACCCGATCTAACCCCACTGAATGGGCGGCTTTGAACAGCAAACGATCGCCAGCTTGCACAAATGTCTTTAATCTCGCCACCAATTCCCCATGAGTTGCAAAGCACTCCGATGGGATACCTTTGGCACTTTTGGCGATCGCTTCGGCATCTTCTCCATCTACCAACACCAACAAGCCGTCTAAGTTCAAATTTCGCACTGTTTCTCCCACTCGCTGGTGCAACTGCTGCGATCGCTCTCCTAATTCTTTCATTGCACCCAACACGGCAATTTTCCGCTTTCCTGGTGTGTCTGCCAATAATTGCAATGCTGCTAACATCGCTTCTGGTGCAGCATTATATGTCTCATCCAAGATTACCACGTCATTGGGCAAATTAAACCGCTGCGATCGCCCTGTGGGCATATCCACCTCTACACCTGCTTGCAAGCTTGCCCAATCAATTCCCAAGACTTTCGCCACGGCTAAAGCTGCTAAGAAATTAGTCGCATTGTGACGACCTGGTAACGGTAAAGGCAGTTGCATTCCTGCGACTTCCACGGTTTCGTTATCAATCAATAATCCGGGGATATCCCCGCCAGAAAAACCGTAAGTTATAACTTCTCCTGTCCAAACTTTTGCCGCCGTGGTCATTAATAGGGGATTGTCGTAATTCAGAACTGCCACGCTATCAGCAGCCATTTCGGCTAATAACTCACATTTGGCCTCGGCGATGGCTTCTTCAGAACCCAGTAACTCGATATGTGCTGTCCCTACATTGGTAATCACTCCAATGGTGGGACGGGCTATTTGTGTCAGTTCGGCTATTTGTCCCCTACCCCGCATCGCCATTTCAACCACGGCGTAGTCATGTTCTGTATCCAGTTCTAAGAGAGTTTTCGGGACACCAATTTCGTTATTGTAATTGCCATAAGTTTTGTGAACTGCTCCTTTTGTGCCTAAAACTGCGGCAATTAATTCTTTAGTAGTAGTTTTACCTACGGAACCTGTAACACCAATTACCGGAATATCAAAGCGATCGCGCCACCATCTGGCAATTTTTTGATATGCATTGAGGGTATCTTTTACCTGCAATACAGGAAAACCGGGATTTTCGTATGCTAAATCTACAATTGCAGCGATGGCACCCTTAGCGATCGCTGTTGGCACAAATTCATGTCCGTCAAATTTATCACCTCGCAAAGCCAAAAATACTTCACCTGGCTTGAGAATACGAGTATCTGTTTGTATACCGCGACTTACTTGTGTTAAACCAGTTTCGTATAAGTTTACAGGACGAGCCAAAAGAACTTCGACCAGTTGAGCAAGGGTGGCAGAGCAAGGCATAAATACAGAGTTCAAAATTATAAAATCGAATTATGACACAATGCGGTTAATACCGCTTCTGGTTAACAGCAATTTTCAATAAATCGCGTAGGGACACCCCCTATCCCCCAGCTACTAGAAACTTCCAAATAAAAAATATCCCAAAACTGACGCAAAAACCCTCTGTATTTATCCTCTGTCTGTGTTCTCTGCGCCTCTGTGGTTCGATAATTTATTTATTGGAAATCCCTAACTCAAATGACTTGCGGCAAATACTTGTTCAGCGGTCAAATTTAAGTCTGGAAATGTTTGGGAAATTAAGCGTTCTCTTCCCCTAAACTGTTGTCCTCGATAAGTTACATCGACTAACTGATAAATTGTCACCACAGGTTGTTTAGATGAGCCGATGTAGCGTTTGCCTCCCAGCCCCAGATAATCTGCGATCCAATACTCTGGAATACCTAAGGCTTCGTAGTCTTCCACCTTCCGGGCATAGTCATTTTGCCAATTAGTACTGACTACTTCCACTACTAATTTAACAGATTCACCTAGTGGAATTACTGGTTCAGTTTTCCACAATGGCTCATTCGCCAAACCCGTCCGATCTAGAATTACAATATCGGGTCTAAAAGCTGAATTTTGACCTAATGGTTTAATTAGACATTTCATGGGAATAAACCAAGGCAAATTCAGCAAATCAATTGCTACGTTAAGCTTCCGATTAATTAACCCTGTTACCTGTTCATGGAGTCCAGTAGGTTCCAAGTCTATTAGTTCTCCGTCTATTAATTCGTAGCGTATATCATCTAAATAACCTGCAACGAATGCTTCAAAGTTCAGGCTACCTGTATTAATAGTGGCTAAAACCATAGAGATTCTTTCGAGGTTCAAAACTAGAGCAGGTCTTGCCGCTCTTGATTATTTTAACTTTAATAGGACGTGTGAGGATAAAAATGGCTGAAAGTACTAATCAAGCAGCAGCTTTAACACAGCAGTGGCTGACGGAAATTCAGACACTCAAACAGCAGATGGTGGAACTTCAACACGATCGCAATGCTGCTTGGGAAAGTGCCCAAAAATGGCGTCAGCTTTATAACACAGAAGCAGAACAACGACGCACAGATGCTCAATTGTCCCAACAAGCGATCGCATCTTTGAAGGCAGATTTGCATAAACTCCAAGGTTTAGAAACAGAGATACTGGCTGCTACACCAGTCCCAGCTATCCAACAAGAAATAGCACAGTTAGAATCTGTGGAGGAATTGCAAGGTAAACTCATCGCTGCCATCAAAGAACGCGATCGCCTCTTGCAAGCCTTGAAAACTGAGCAAGACAACCACGCCCAAACCCGCAAAAATCTGACTACCGCCTTGGGTGATGCGATCGATAGCTTAACACGCGAGCGATCAGCGAGATGAGGGGGATGAGGGGGATGGGGAGGTGGGGCAGGGGGTAGGAGAAGAATAATAACTACCCAGTCCCTAGTCCCCAGTCCCCAGTCCCCAGTCCCTAGTCCCCACTCCCTACACCTAAAATCCCATTGCTTCGGCTACTGCTCCCAGTTCCGCTGGGATACCCTGTTTAAATTGACTGTGATTGTGCTTAATAGCTGTATCTGGGTCTTTTAAACCATTGCCTGTGAGGACACAAACCACTGTCGCTCCTGTGGGAATTTGGTCTTTCACCTGTAACAACCCAGCTACAGAAGCAGCGCTAGCAGGTTCGCAGAAGATGCCTTCTGATGCTGCCAAAAGTCGATAAGCGTCGAGAATCTCCGCGTCGGTGACTGCACGGAAACTTCCCTGACTGGCAGATTGGGCGGCGATCGCCAATTCCCAACTAGCAGGCTTACCAATGCGAATTGCTGTAGCTATGGTTTCGGGATTTGCCACTGGCTGTCCGTGTACTAAAGGGGCTGCACCTGCGGCTTGGAATCCCATCATTTTCGGTAGGCGATCGCACTTTCCGGCTTGATGATATTGACAAAAACCCATCCAATATGCTGTTATGTTTCCCGCATTACCCACAGGTATACATAGCCAGTCTGGGGCATCACCAAGGACATCGACAACTTCAAAGGCTGCTGTTTTTTGTCCTTCCAAGCGATAGGGATTCACCGAATTCACCAAAGTGACGGGATAATTTTCGGCCATCTCGCGGACAATATCTAAAGCTTGGTCAAAATTACCTTTAATTGCCAATACTTCTGCCCCGTAAACTAACGCTTGGGCTAACTTACCTAATGCCACATAACCGTCGGGAATCAGCACAAAAGCACTCATCCCGCCACGCCGAGCATAAGCGGCAGCGGCGGCTGAAGTATTACCGGTGCTGGCACAAATTACCGCTTTTGCTCCTGCTTCCTTGGCCTTAGAAATTGCCATAGTCATCCCTCGGTCTTTGAAGCTGCCGGTGGGATTGAGACCGTCGTATTTGACAAATACACGTACTTGTCTGCCAATGCGTTCTGCGATCGCTGGCACTGGTATTAAGGGTGTATTACCCTCCAACAGAGTGACAACAGGCGTTGTTTCGCTGACAGGCAAGTATTCACGATAGGCTTCTATCAGTCCGGGCCAAGGTTGGCGATGAGATTTAGCAACAGACAGGCTCAAAGTCACAGGATTTAAAGTTTCTTAATTAGGGAGTAGGGAGTAGGGAGTAGGGAGTAGGAATTGGTTGTTTTGTCAGTATCCAATTGCCAGTACCCAGTCCCTGAATTCCAAGAGAATATTATTCAGAATATTATTTTTTGGGCTGCAAGGCGTCTTACTTGCGATTTTTATTTTCTCAAGAACGTCAGTCTATCATAACGAGTTTGTCATTGGTTATTGGTCATTGGTCATTGGTCATTGGTTATTCTTTCTCCCCCTGCCCCCCTGCCCCCCCTGCCCCCCCTGCCCCCCTGCCCCCCCTGCCCCCCCTGCCCCCCTGCCCCCTGCCCCTTCTACTGGAACAGAGCCATTACGATCGCCGTCTCTTATGGTTGAGCCTCAAACCTATTAAACTAAATGATTGAAAATACACAATAATTTAACAAAGCTTAAAATAAGGTTATTATAATATGTCTAAAGGTGTGAGTTTAATATTCGGATTTAATTAACGATGCCTACTTGTTTATCCAGTGTTTCCGATCGCGAGTCCCAAGCTAGCTTGGTTACCAAATTAACCAAGTCTTACTACCAAGACGATCAACAAGCTAAATTTATGCATTTACAAGCAGAAGTAGAATCTTTGTTGCAGCAGTTGGAAAGCCTGAAGCACCAACGTTTAGCTGCTACTACCCAAGAAGAATAAGTCAGTTTTGCACGTTAGCGATGCCTACGACGGGCTACGCGATCGCCAGCACTCCTTGGAGCTAAGTTTTTCTTTGGTGTGTGCTACTCAAAGCGCTGATTTTTATCTGACCAGCGGTTGAGACTATATATGTCACCGTTTTCTACCAGTAAAGCTAAGGATTGCACGCCTGAAAGCTTGGCGATCGCGGATAATCTTTGGGAAGAATTTTCTTCAAAATCTGTATAAATTACTTCGTCGGTATCAGACAAAATGATGGTACGGTCAGAGGATTGATTTGTGTTTTCCTCACCAATTCCAGATTGAGACTGATTAAATGATGCGATCGTTGTTCCAGAAATCGTGAGTACTATTTCTGGCTGAGCATTATTTGTTAAATCGATCGCTTGAACAGGCCAATCACCTAACTTTTCTTCCATCTGCTCAAAGCTAGGAATAGCACCAGGCGGAACCTCGCCGGATTTTTGTAAAGATTCCCACACATTCGATAGTATTACCTTGACTCCTGAGGGATTTTGTGCATACAGTTCTCGGAGAGTGATGGGAAATGGTTGCACCCATTCCAGTGCTGCATTTGTCAAGGCTAAGGGTTTTGGTTGGAAAACATTGTTTTGATTCTCCGGAATTTTTACCCCAGCAACTAGTAAGCGCAAAACTTTATCTCGTAGTTGCACCGCTTTGATAGCGGCGATAGAAATTTTTTGTTCTCCGTTTGGTAACCACACCACTATCTGCATTTCTGGGTCAGAATTAATTCCCAATGTTTCCCAGAGAAATTTTGCTCTTGAAGTTTTGGGTGGCTTCAAATTCTCAAAAGGGAAATTTAGCCAGCGTTTCCCGTCAGAAAATGCACTCACCTGCACCTGATACCAAACTTGGTTATCAGTAAGTTTCAAGTCTGCTGTGGAATTTGGCTGTAGCCACTCACTGGTATTAACTTGAGTGATTGGTTGCACAGTACCAACAATTTGACTAGGGTGGGATATTTGCGACTTTGTAGCCTCACCATCGAGTTTTGCTAACAGACCTTGAATATAAGCAAAACCATCTTTGGTAATTTGTGGTTGCGTCTTCAACCAGGAATTAGCAGCTTCTGGCCCCCGTTGGACTGCTAAAATCAAGGCGAACCATGCTTGCACTTCTTGTCTCTTTGGATTCACCCGCAACGCTGCTACTGTGCGATTCCACAAGCGTTTTTCATCACCTTTGAGTAGAGTAGCAATTTCTTGGACATTATGTGCCGACCCTTCAAACACCTGCAAAGCTTTTTCCCAACGGCCATCAATTAAATTTGCTAGCACTTGTTCGCTAGGACTTGCCCAAATTTTCTGGGCTTGGGATTTAGTCAGTTGGGAGTGCAAGCGAATTACATCCATTTGGGCTTGCGCCGCCTCTGGTAATCCTTTACGCTGTTTTTTGATAAATTTCAACCAATCAAAAGCTGGTGTCCAGAGTCCGCTATGGGCAATTGACAAAGCATTTTGGTAGGGAGAATCCTTGAGGACTGGTGATTTGAGGTCAACCGCCTCCAGTTGAATTGGTTTGAGAAATAACTTCAGAGGCTTGACTTGGTAAACCTCCAAGTGCGGTTCTAAGCCTATAGTTTGATCGATAACCAACTCTTTTGTAGCATCACCAGTTACCTGCTGCCATTTGGGTAATTGACCACTGGGACTTGTCCAAGACAACATCTGTTGTAAATTGCTGCGTTCTGGATTGTAGTATATGATGTGACCGTAAGCAATGGTACCAGTTCCCTGTTGACGTTCACCGCGCAAATTAAACCAAACCCCTGGTGATGGCGTTTGACCTTCAAAACGTTGTACTTTATTTAAAGGTAAGGGAACACTAATATCTTGGGGTTCTAATGTTGTATCAGCCAAGGAAGAAATCACAAAGGATTCTTCTGGCCCAGTTATTGGTAATTGAGCTTCTAAATAGTAGTAATTTTCCGATTCAGACTTAAATTCTAACTCTTTTGAACGCTGATAAACTCTGATTTCAATAAGTTTTTGACAATTAGATTCACAATTATCGCGCTGCTGAAAAACTGGCATGAAAAACGAGTTTTTTGTGCCTTGATGCAAAGGTAGAATTTCCCCGACTATGAGCTTTTTTTGACTCAAATCGAGTTCAATTTGTTTGAAAGTTTGGGGGCGTTCGTGCTTACCAAGGGGAATTTGTGCCCATGCGGGTAAAATTTTATTCAGCCAGCTTACTCGATCTGGATTGAAGATGAAAAGAACGCTAATCCAGGCAAAAATTGTAACTAAACTAGCACTACTTAACAAAATTGCGATCGCTAGCGTTGACGACAACCAACTTCCTCGTTTTGGTTTTTGAAGCGGTTTTTTAACAACGCGTTTCATCGCACCAGTACGAGGTTGATTTTGTTTAGAAGTTTTTGGCGTCAACTTGCGCGAGCGGTTTGCCATATTCTTTTATTATTGGGCATGGGGCATGGGGCATAGGGCATTGGGAGTGAGGAGTGAGAAGTTAAGAGTGAGGAGTGAGGAGTTAAGAGTTTATTCTTCCTTTGTCCCCATGCCCCATGCCCCATGCCCTATTCCCTAATAGTTATACTCGCCCTTTGTAAAGTTGCCCAGAAGGATTATGTCTAATTTTCTACAAAATACGTAAATTTACTCATGTGAGTGTCATCTGATAGCGAATAGACTCTTCACTTAAGTATGTGAGCAGAGTATAAAAAATTGAAAGGTAAACTTATTAGCCGCAGCCATAGTACAACCTGGATGCTCGCATGGTTACTTGTTGCGGGAGTCAACACAGTTGTAGAAAAAGCGATCGCTATTCCCACGGATACAGGAACTACTCAGGAGTCAGAATGGGCTACGCCCCGCTACGCTAACAGAACTCAGAATGGGCTACGCCCCGCTACGCTAACAGAATTCAGAAGTCAGAATTCAGGAGTTAATAGCGATATTATCCCCTCATCTTCCTCTCCAGCAGATCCGATGGCGCAAGTCACATCGGTTTCTCAACTTAATGATCTACAACCCAATGATTGGGCTTTCGGTGCATTGCAGTCTTTGGTGGAACGCTATGGTTGCATAGCGGGTTATCCAGATAGCAACTATCGCGGTAATCGCGCCTTAACTCGATATGAATTTGCTGCTGGGGTGAATGCTTGTTTAGATAGAATCAACGAGTTAATCGCCACAGCTACCAACGATTTACTTAGCTCCGAAGATTTAATAATCTTACAAAGATTGCAGTCAGAATTTGCAGCAGAATTAGCAACTTTACGAGGTCGTGTTGATAGTTTAGAAGCTAGAATTGCCGAAATTGAAGCCAACCAATTCTCAACAACAACTAAACTCAGCGGACTACTAATAGTTGGGCTTCAAGGACGGACTAGCAATCGTGGTGATGTTAATCCTAGAGATGGACAAAAAGAGACAAATGATGCTGGAACAAACATTAATGTTATTTCCTTGGCGCAGTTGTATTTAACTAGCCAAATTACTCCCCGTAGTTATTTGTTCACAGGTTTGTTAGCTGGTAAAGGTGGTACTACGCCGAGATTTACTAATAGCGTTTCTCGAAATGATGTCTTACTTGGCTACGAATTTCCTACGGATAGTTTGATTATCAGTGACCTCAATTTTCATTGGCTGGTGACAGATAAATTAGCAGTAATGGTGGGAACAGAAGGTGTAAGTATGCCAGCTGCTTTCCGAGGCCCAAATCGCGTAGAAAGTGCTGCAACAGGCCCACTGTCTTATTTTGCCCAAAGAAACCCGATTTTAAATATGGGATACGGCCACGGTGGTATTGCCATTGATTGGCAATTTGCTAAACGCGCTAGTTTACAGGCAATTTATACGAGTTATCAACCAGGAAATCCGAATAAAGGTAGCGGTTTATTTGATGGAAACACCACTACAGGCGTACAATTGTTGCTGACACCAACTGATACTATAGATTTCAGTTTGTATTACGTTAATAATTACTCTTCGGATGGTTGTTTACTCACCTTCGTGGGCGATGAATGCTTAACTGCGGTTAATAGCGCTACCGGAAGATCTGCACCGCTACAAACCAACGCTGTAGGTGCGACTGTAACTTGGCAAATTTCCAAGAGTATTAGTGCAGGTGCATGGGGTGGTTATACTAAATCTTATATTCCGGGGCGATCGGGAAATGTTGAAACAACGAATTATATGCTGTTTTTGAATTTCCCTGATTTATTTGCCAAGGGTAATTTAGGCGGAATTTATATTGGGCAGCCTCCGAAAATTACTAGTAGCAATTTACCTGTAGGCGATAATGTCCCCGATTTTGTCAATACTGGTTTGGGACGTGCTGGAGGACAACCAGGAACCACTACTCAAATTGAAGCATTTTATCGCTTTCAGCTAAATGATAACATTAGCATTACACCAGGCATTATTCACATTTTGCAACCTGGTCACACACCAGATAGTGACTCAGTTACCATCGGCATTCTGCGGAGTACTTTTACTTTTTAGTGTAAGAATCCAGAATCCAGAATTCAGAATCCAGAATTCAGAATACTTGGATACCCAGACTTAATAAATTAAGTCTATCTTTTTGCAGGTGGATAAAATTTTTCGATCAGAAACTCCTCATATCTCTTCCAGTGACCCATCCCCTATGCCCCATTTTCAAGAGATATAAAAAAGGTTTGGTGGTGAACCAAACCTCAATATAAATCCAGTGCATAACAACATCCCGAATTAATTTACTCATTAATATATTCATTGGGCATCTTCCTATAGGAAGTATTCAAATATCCTCAAACCTGATAAGACACTGCTCTAGTATCACTGAGTACTTAAAAGAAAAAATTGTTTTGCCATAGCAGAAAGCTTATGGCAAAACAATTTAGATGCTGGTAGGGTATTTTAAAATTCTTCGATGCTATATAAAATACTTTGATATTCCTCTAAATCATCCTTAAGAAGGGAGACTTTGAGAGTCATATTCCCCACTTTTTAAGGGTGGTTAAAAGGTATCTGGATATAACCTAATACTGGACAAACATCTTCTCAAGAGTGTTTTGACAACTAGCAGCCAAAATAAAAGACGGGATGATTTATCCCGTCCAAATAGCTTGAAAGTGGCAGCACACCTTGGAGTCTATAAGAAATAGCACAAATAAAATTCAATAGGTTGAAACACTAGCAAATAAGATCAACTCAAAGAATAGTAATTTACTATATTCTTAGTAGTTAAATTATTATTATTCAAATTAATATATCATAAAAAGGTTTTAATGTAATGCCAAAATGCCAAATTATTATAAATAAAAAGTACGGGCTTTATCCCGTACTTTGTATAATAAGTAAAAACATCTTGGTAATTTCTGCAATATATCAAAATACCACGATCGCAAAATGCCAAATTGCCAAATAGCTGCCAATCATACACTAATATTAATTTATATATATTGACAAATTTTCAGATGTGATGAAATTGACTATCAATACAAATTAGTAACTACTTAAAAAATCTAGTTATGAATTGCCCGAATAAAATATAGTTTTATATTGTCGTTAATCAATTTGGCGTTGGGCGTGCAAAAGATTTTTGATGACGCTGATTTTGAACATTATGTACAAGGTAGGGGCGCATAGCTATGCGCCCCTACAAATTTTTGTAGCTCATGTGATTGGGAACTCCTATATTGATGCAAATTCTCAAATCATCCCGGAATTATGTAACGCCGAATTTTGTTTTCATGAAAAAGTTCTGAGTGGAGGCTTCCTCCCCTCAGAACTTCAGAAAATATTATTACCGTCTAACTTTTCACGGCATATGAAAAAAGTGTAAGGATTTAGGGAAAACACACTTATTCAGCTTAAATTTTGGAATTTCACAAATTCCTTCTAGCATTGTCACATCCTTACTCTCTCTCAAATAGAGTTTTCAAACCCCGTGAAAATTCAGGTTACGGAAGAATAACGGTATTAGATCGTGTTGTTAGAACTTTCTAAATCACTATTTCTAGTGTTGTTAGAGCTGGTAGCAACACTACAAGCTATGATGGAAAAGTTTTTGACACCATGACCTCCTACCGCGTTTTCCAATCTTAGCCTGAGTTTTTGCGATCGGCGACAATTAGTAATTGTTAAGTTACACAAATTCAACGAGAAAGCTAAGATTATTAAAAATATATCTCACTTTTTTTGACTAAACTTACTTAATCCACGCAGAACCCCTGCAAAAAAGCGATCGCCATGCTTCAGTATCCCCATCTCGAACAAGCGCTAAAATATCACTTCGGTTATGATAGATTTCGCCCCGGACAACGGCAAATTATCGAAGATGCGCTACAAAATCGGGATTTAATGGTTGTGATGCCTACGGGTGGCGGAAAATCTTTGTGTTTTCAGTTACCAGCTTTGTTAAAAAATGGACTAACGGTGGTTGTATCGCCGTTAATTGCTTTGATGCAAGACCAAGTAGAAGCACTGCGAAATAATAATATTAGCGCCACATTTCTTAATAGTAGTTTGAATGCGTATCAGGTGCGATCGCGGGAAGAAGCCATCCTCAACGGTAAAGTAAAATTACTATACGTCGCCCCCGAACGTCTCCTCAGTGAAAGGTTTCTACCATTTCTCGATTTAGTTAAAGAAAAAATCGGTATTTCTAGCTTTGCTATTGATGAAGCCCACTGCGTTTCGGAATGGGGACACGATTTTCGTCCAGAATATCGCCAGTTAAAATCTCTGCGGAAACGCTATCCTGATATCCCTACAGTCGCCCTCACCGCCACAGCCACCGATCGCGTCCGTAGTGATATTATTCAACAACTAGGACTAAAGCAACCCAGCATCCATCTTGCCAGTTTTAACCGGGAAAATCTTTATTACGAAGTTCGTCCGAAAAGTAAATATGCTTACGCTGAATTATTAGAACTAATTCGAGAAACTGAAGGTTCGACAATTATTTATTGTTTAACTCGGAAAAAAGTTGATGAACTCACTTTTAAACTGCAAAATGATAAGGTTGTTGTTTTGCCTTATCACGCTGGATTAACTGATGAAGAACGTAGTAAAAATCAAACGCGATTTATTCGAGATGATGTCCGAGTGATGGTGGCAACAATCGCCTTTGGCATGGGAATTAATAAACCCGATGTGCGGTTGGTAGTTCACTTTGATATGCCCAGAAATATAGAAAGTTATTATCAAGAATCGGGTAGGGCAGGTAGAGACGGAGAACCATCTCGGTGTACAATATTTTTCAGCTTTGGTGATGTTAAAACAATTGAATGGAGTATCGATCAAAAAACCGATCCTCAAGAACAGTTGATTGCTAAACAACAACTGCGGCAGATGATCGATTACGCTGAAGGTACTGATTGTCGGCGAACAATTCAACTGGGTTATTTTGGCGAAAGGTTTCCGGGAAATTGTGGGAACTGTGACAATTGTCGTCATCCCAAACCCATGCAAGATTGGACAATTGAAGCCATGAAGTTTTTATCTTGTGTGGCGCGTTGCAAAGAAAGGTTTGGGATGCTACACATAATTGATGTGTTGCGGGGGGCAAAAAAAGATAAAATTCTCCAGTACGAACATGATAAGCTTTCTACCTACGGTATTGGTAAAGATAGAACTGTAGATGAATGGCGAATGTTGGGGCGATCGCTTTTACATCAAGGACTATTAGAACAAACTAGCGATGGTTACTCAGTTTTAAAACTCAATGCCTTAAGTTGGGAAGTAATGCGAAAACAACGCACAGTTTCCCTAGCTGTAACCACAGTCCAAAAAATTACCGAGGAACAGGGGAGTGAAAAAGCAGAAGTTGCAGAAATATTATTACAGAAGTTGCGATCGCTACGTAAACAATTAGCTGATGAGCAATCTGTACCACCTTACGTCATCTTCCACGATTCCACTTTAAAACTGATGGTACAGGTACAACCCCAAACCTTAGCTGAATTTGGCAAACTTTCTGGTGTAGGTAGTCACAAACTCGCTCAATATGGCGAAAAGTTTATTACAGAAATTCGCGCCTACCGCCAAGAAAAAGGGTTGCAAAATAAATCGGTTACTAATAATTATGCATCCTCTCCAAGTTCATCTTCTTATACGGAATTGCAGACATTACAATTACATCAGCAAGGTTTAAATATCGCTCAAATTGCCCAGAAGCGCAATCTTAGTCCGTCAACAGTTAGCAATCATCTAGAAAAACTAATTGAGAAAAATCAGCCGATTGATTTAAATCAATTAGTACCTATAGAACATCAACAAAAAATTTGGCAAGTTTTAGAAGTACTCGGTGACATTTCCCTCACTCCCATTAAAGAACAACTAGGTGAAAGCTACACTTTTGATGAAATTCGCTTAGTGCGGTGTAAGTGGCGGCGCGAAAATCGTAAGTGAAAATTACAGCATTTTTCAGGTAAATGAGGTACACGGGTAGGGTAGCACAGCTGTCATTAATGTCAACTTAACGGGAAACCCTTGTCATATCAGGTTCGCCTAAATAGGGTTTGCTGAAAAAGTCATTCCAAGGCAAGAGAGAAATTGACTCAGTAGTTAGGGAAGAGCAAAGATAAGTTTTTGTTGCCTGTAATCAAACAAGATATCAGTTTTGCTAATCGAAAAAG